>NZ_CALIMS010000040.1 GCF_938045345.1 uncultured Campylobacter sp. | reverse complement strand
TTTCTAAACGAGCCTGATATCGCTAAGAAAAACGAATACTTAATCATATTTTTCGATAACGCGATCACAACCACGACGGTCTCGCTAGCTCTAGGCGTGGGCGTTTCAGTGGTGCTGATTTCATTTTACGATCAGTCTTGATGATAACTAGAGGGGCGAAATTATAGAAAAGCAATAAAGCCTTGTATTTTTATTCCTAAGATATTTTGTATAAAGAAGTTATTTATATAAAATAATCTATAATACGAAATAGCATATAACAACATGTCTAGGAAATAAAAGGTAAAAATATGAGTTTATCATTATCAGCAGAGCAAAAAAACTTAAGAAGTATTTTTGACATTCAGCAGCAGTATGTAATACCTTCCTATCAGAGGGGATACTCTTGGGAGTATGACGAATGTTATCAAATGTATAATGATATCATGGATGCCCACCATGAAAATCAAGAGTATTTTATTGGAAATCTAGTTATTGCAAAAAGCGACGAAAATAAGGATAGATTAGAAGTTGTAGATGGGCAACAAAGGCTTACTACATTGCTTCTGTTTTTTAAGGTCTTGTACATATACCAACCAAAGTTACAGAAATTACATGACTGCTATATAAGAAAGGATATATACAGTGATCGTGAAGATATTAGAATAAGATCCGAAGTTTTTGAAGTAAATGATGAAAGAAATCTTGCATTAGTATTGCACTACGATAGAAATGATTTTAATAACAAAATTAAAGAGTTTTTGGATTCAAAAGGGGGATTTTTGGTTCATAAAATCATGAATATATTTGAGAGAAATGCTTTATTTTTTTATCACTGGATTGAATATTATATAAATAACGGAGGGGATTTAGATGCCTTTATTAGATTTCTGTTTGAGAGTGTATATCTGCTTCCTATAGAATTAAATGGAAAAAATTTTGAAGAAGCCAATAACAAAGCGCTAAAGATATTCGAAACTCTTAATAATCGCGGTAAAAGTTTGAATGATGCAGACATATTTAAGGGGAAATTATATGAAAAAGCGAGAAAGATCAATGAAGCAAAAGCCTTCATTGATCAATGGAAAGACCTAAGAAGTCGTTGTGAGATTAGTGGTACAAAAATAGATGACTTGTTTAGATATTATTCTCATATAATAAGAGGCAGGGAAAACAAAACGACTTCCGAAATAAATATTAGGGATTTTTTTATTGAGGAAAAATATTCGCCATTTAAAACGAAGAATTATGATGAAGTTTTACAAGAGCTATTCGATATCATAGAGGTTGTAGAATTTATAAATAAAGAGAAAAACGGAGAAACCGAATTGGCTAAATGGTTACAGCTATTGGAAATTTATACAAATCAGTTTCCTAAAATAGCATTGGTAGTATATTTGTATGTTAAAAATATTAATACACAAAATACTATCGAAACAGTTAAATTTTTAAAAAAACTTATAAGATTGGTATATTTTAATGGCTCTACTAGTGTCATTAAATTTAAAATATTTAACATAATAAGAGATATTAGTATTGATAGAGACATTGATGATTTCATTGAGAAAAATATACCCATTGAGCGTTTTGATTATTTGGGACTTCTTAAAAACGGATATGCGCTTTTGGCGTTTTATTTAATAGAGGATAAGGCTTTGAAGCAAACTAGTTTTGATAAAATCATTAATTATAAGGATAAAAAGTATCTTGTAGATTGGAGTGATGAACAAATATCTGATGTTGTAGATATGCTTGGTAATATAATTGTTTTAGATATAAGCAAGAAAAATATCACTATAGATAAAAAGAAGGATTATTTAAAAAAATCAAATATAGAAGAAGTGAGGTCAATAGCTGATGACATGGATAATATATCGTATGAAAAACTAAAAAAAAGAGACATTGAATTAAAAGAGAGGCTTATTAAATTTTTTAAAGGTGAGATATGATTAAAACAATAAAAATCAATAATTTCTTAGCTCATGAAGATTTAGCGGAAATAAACTTAGAAAATGGAGATAATTTTTTGCTTTATGGAAACAATGGGGCAGGCAAGAGTTCTATATATGAAGCATTAAAATTATGTTTTTTTTTGGGAACGGTTAGTGAATGAATTTGTACCGTCTGATATCAAAACCAATGAGGATCGCGAACAGGCAGTAAATGATTTTTATATGAGCTACAACAAAAAAGGGGCTAAAGAGAATTTTGAGATTAAGATAAATAACGTCCCTTTTAAAGATTTTAATAGTAGAAATTGTAGTAGCTATATGGCGGATATAAATTTGATAATGGTTGATAAAAGTTTTAAATTAGAAGATATAATCAAAAAAACTTATCTTTGTGATTGTAAACTTGATAAGGTAATTTTAAAGATTGATGATATTCAAGAAAAATCAAATGATTTTTTGGAGTATTGTAGAGAAGATATAAAATTAGAAATAGATCAAAAGGATGACTATTATATTAAAGTGGCAAATTCAAAACGAGGTATTGAATATACTAAAGAAATAAGGAGATATTTTAACGAAGGAAAGGTTAATCTAATTATATTCTCCATTTTATTTGCAATTATTGAAATTTTTAAATCTAAAGAAAGCAAAAATGTATTAATCTTAGATGATTTTGTGACTAGTCTTGATAATACAAATAGAGCATTTATTATAAAGTATATTTTAGATTATTTTATAGATTTTCAAATAATAATTTTTACGCACAATATATATTTTTATAATCTAATTATAGCTATTATCGATATAAAACGGGAAAGCCATGAATATTCAGTAAAGTGGCAATTTGCAAACCTGTATGAGATTGGAAATAGTGCTAGAATATATAATAACTCACAATATAAATCAGTTGAGAAAATAAGAAAGTATTATTCTGAACAAGCTAAAGGATCAGAACCACAATTTAAGATTATAGGGAATTTGATTAGACAAAAATTTGAAAGAATGGTATATGAATTATCAAAAATTGTGATGATTGGTGGTGTTGAAGATAGTAAAAATATTATTCATTCGATATGTGGTCAGCAATCAATATATATGAAGAAAGTTGATAAAAAGATTAAACTTGCCAATGATTTAATAACCGAGATTGACGAATTAAATTCTATTGAAGAGATAAAGAGTAAAATTAAAGAATATCGTTTGGATATTTCTGATGAAATAAAAAATGTACTGTTAAATTTGGACATATATAAAAAAATTATCATGAATCCGCTTTCCCATGCGCCCCAGTTGGACGATAGCCATAATTGGTATGAAAAGGAAATAGAAGATGCGCTGGTTTTGCTAGAAAAATTGGAATTAAATATTAATGGTTTAAAGAAAGGTATAGTTAATTAGTATTTGTAACATGAAAATACGAATCTACTACGAGGATACCGACGCAGGCGGCATAGTCATCGCGCAAACCTATATAAAATTTCACAAGCAAACACTTAGATAGATGTTTTTGATTCAAAACCCAAGCTTTTTGTAAAGACGGGCATTTTGTCGCGAGCAAGATTTGGGCTAAATTTAAAAAGCCCAGCCGTCTTGGACGACATACTAATAGCTGAGCTAAAAAAGATGTCTGCAACATTAACTTATCAAATTTACGAATGCTCTCTATTTTTTGCCCGCCAGAAGCTTTGAGCTGCCCAGCATCAGCCATTTGGCTTCGCGCGGGCCCATAAAAAGCCCCTGCGTCGTGTCTATAAGCTCGACCCGCTCATAGCCCTGCTCCTTAAGGCGCGCGATGAAAGCGTCCATGTCGCCGTAGTTTCCGCGCGAGAAAAGATCGTGGATCGCGAAGCTGCCGCCCTTTTTAAGTACGCGGAGCGTCTCTAAAAGCAGCGCCTGGCGATCCTTGCGCATGATATTATGATAGACGTAGTTGCTTGTAACCGCATCGAAGCTGCCGTCCTCAAAGGGCAGCTTCGTAGCGTCGGCCTGCTCGAAGCTGGTGTTTTGCACACCTTCGGCGCGCGCGTTGGATTCGCACAGCTGTTTGTTAAAAGACGCGTACTCAAAGCCCCAGCGATCGACGCCCAGCACCGATGCGTGCGGGTTGCGCTTAGCCACGGCGATCGTTAGCGCGCCGCTACCGCAGCCCACGTCCAGCCCGCGCCCGCCCTCGGGTAGATCCACGTATTTCGCCGTGCCCTCTACGATCGCGCGAGAGAGCTGACGCTTGCCGCCGTAATCAAACGCGCGGTACCACACGACGCAGTAGATCGTAAAGCCGATCAAAACTAGCGCCGCTGCGCCGAAAAGCCCCGCAAGAAACCACCTCAGCACGCCGCCCACGAAGGCGCCGCAAACGCCGAAAATCAAAAATAAAACTAACGCTACGCCCGCACCCGCGGCAAATGACGCGATCATGCCCTTAGGCACCCAGTTTTTATAGTCCGGTTTCATATTCGCTCCTTTTATTAAATTTAATCTCGCGGCGGCAAAGCACGCTGCGGCGAAATTTTAAATTCCACCCGTAAATTTTAAATTTCGCAGCTCAAACCTCGCTTAAATTTAAACGCACGCTAATAGGTGTATTTAAACTCCGCGTAATAGTTGCGCCCTGGAGCCGGAGTATAGACGTCTGCGCGTAAATTTTGGTTGTAATTATACTCCTCGTCAAAGACGTTTTTGACTCCCGCGCTTATCAAAAATCCGCTTGCGAAGCGGTACGCAGCGCCCAGATCCACGATCGTGCGCGAGTCGATCCTATCGTGGTTGGCGTCGTGCGATGATGAGAAATATTTAAAATCGCTCATCAGCGTTAAATTTCTAATCGGCTCGTAATCGACGCCCAAAACGAACTTCGAGCGCTCCACCAACGGAACCTGCTTGCCTTTATTCGCACCGGATTGGATCTTGGCGTCGACATATGAAAAGGTCTCACTGAGCTTTAAATTTGAAAGCAGGCTTTGCTCCGCATACAGCTCCACGCCCTTGCGGCGCGTCTCGTCGATATTTATAAAATGCCAACCGTCGGTGATCGAGCTACCCAAAGTTTCGTTTATGATCTCGTTTTTCGTATCGGTCCAAAAGATCGTAGCGCTTACGTATTGCCCGTAGATTAGATCTTTAAGACCGATCTCGTAGGTTTTAAAGGTTTCGGATTTGAGGTTATTAAGCACATAAGGGCCGTTGCGACCGAGCTTATCAATGAGCTGATTAGGGCCCGGGGAGATATAGCCGCGCTCAAATTTGAAATAGACGTTGCCGTCTTTAGAATAATTAAAATTCGGCGTGATCTCAAAAGCGTAGTTGTTTTTATCATCCGTTACGTGTGTGCTTTCTTGTGTGTGAAAGATGCGCCCCATCCTACGCACCGTCGTAGAGACCTCGCGATTTACTTTGTATTCGGCGCGCTCAAACCGACCGCCCGCACTAAGCGAAAACGCCTCGGTGAAATTGTGCTTTTCTAAAGCATAGACCGAGTGGGTAAGCTTTTGCATATCAAAAATCGTAAGCTGCGAAAGGCTCATCATAGGATTCATCGCAGCGTCGAAATTTATCCTACGAAAGCCCTTGTTTTTGAGATAATCATATCCCGCTATGAACTCGCCGCTGTCGTAGTCGAGCTTGCCTTTTAAATTTGCCCCCTCTTTGCGGTCTTTCATCACAAATCCCTGCTGTATAATCCTGATATCTTGATAATAAGGGTACAAATTTGCTTCGATTTTATCGCCGAATTTTACCGTATATCTTAGATCAAAATTTGATCGCGTACTTTTGGTAAAGGTCCTCTCGCCTCCCTGCTGGCGGCGATCCGCCTTAAGCTCGGCAAGACCCAGAGTAGGCACGGAATAGGTTCTAGCTTGATAAAAGCTCGGATCGAAAGAGATACTTTGATCGTCCGAAATTTTATAATGCACCCCGAGCGAGCCGTAGTAGCCGGTATTTTTCTCGCCCTTGCGATATCCGCGCTGCTTAAAGCCCTTAACGGCGGTTTTTAGAAACAGATTATCGCTCACGCCTCCGCCGAGCCCCAAATTTAGATCCTTGTAATTATACGATGCGATCTTGGTCGAGATATTGGCGTACGGGTATCTGGCGCCCTTTTTCGTGATGATGTTTATCACGCCGCCGCTGGTGCCGCTGCCGTAAAGCACGCTACCGCCACCGGGGATGATCTCCACGCGCTCGATATCCTCGATCGGAACGAGATCGATCGGAATGCTCGTCGGCGTCGTGTCGATCATATTGAGCGCGACTCCGTTAAGAAGGACCTTAACGGAGGTATTTGCCTTCTGACCCTGTCCGCGCAGATCGACCGTATCGCCGTGAAAGCTAACCCCCGGCGCCTTTTCTAAAATTTCGCGCAGATCGCGGTAGCCGCGGTTTTCCATATCCTCCGCGGTGATAACCGAGACGTTGCGAACCTCGTTTTTAAGCATATCCTCAAAGCCCGTCGCGGTAACTACGATGGTGCCCAGCTTCGTGGCGTTCGCGCCGGAAGCGTTTTTAGGAACTGCGGAATTTACCGCTTGCGCGCCGGTCGCGCCGATATTTGCAGACGTAGCGTTGTTTTCGGCTCCGTTTAGTTGCAATGCGGCGCACAAACTTAGCGCGATCGCGGCATTTGAAAGATAAAATTTCTTAAACATCACTCTCCCCTATTCAAAATTATAATTTTGCGAATGATTTGCAAATGCTATATTATAATTTCTCTTGATTAAATAATAATAAATTTCAAAGATTAAAGATAGGTTTTTTAAAATTTTGGCGTAGATTGGATGAAATTTTGATCTTGAGCGTTTTACGTAGCGCGGTAAAATTTCGGTTTTAAATTTAGACTCTTTAGCGGTTTTTATTTCTTAAAACAGTAAATTTGCAAAGCGAATATAGCTGGAATTTTAAAATTTAGACCTTACACCCGCCTGCTTTACCAAATTTTGCCTCGATCAAAAGCACCAAGATGAAGAAAATTTTTTCGTCGTTAAACTTCGCAAGCTCGCGCAGGCCTTGATCTGCGCTTACAAGCTTGATGCCGTTTGATTTCAAAATCTCAGCGAGCTCGTCCGGCTCAAAGCCCATTTTATTAGCGATTTCTCTGATATTATAGCGCTCGATCGCGCCGATTATGCGATCCATATTACAAAAGCCGGGATTTTTGCGGCTCAAAACCACGTCCAAAAACTCGCTCCAGAGCTTTACGAGCTTCTTTCGCCTTGTGATTATATGCAAGATCGCGACGCAAAGCAGGCCAAATCCCACGATCTTATGCAGGCTCATCCATGCTTCGTCGTATTCGCCGTGCGCAAAGTAGGCGCCCGAAAAGCCTAAAATGCAAAGCGCGCAGCCTAGCAACACGATGAGCGCAAATTTATAAACAATCCCCGCTTTAAGCATAAAATCTCCTTGCTTCGTTTTAAAATTTGGCGGCTTAGGCGTAGCGCCCGCGAACGCTACGGCGGCGCTACGTCTCGTCGGTCGCCGCTATCGTATTGCCTCGGCGTTATTGCGCCGCCCACACTGCTGCTTCACTTATACGCTCCGTCGCCATCATCGTATCGCGCGTTTGCGCTACTTGCGCTGCGCTTTGCCTACATACACATCCTGTCAATCGCGGTTGCCATATTGCGGCATTTTATGCTGTCGCCGCCGCAATCGCGCCGCGCCCTTGTGCTGCCGATCCGCCGTCACGGCCGCGCTGCTCGCTTCGATCGTAGCGCCGTTACGATGATGATTTGCCCGAGCGAAGGTTATGTCATACGGCGCCGAGTAGGTACGTATCGCCGCTCCGCTTCTCGACTACGGCGTGCCGTCTGCGCCGCCGATGTGTTACGCGCCATCCGACGCGCTACCGACTTATCGCGACGCCCGCGCATCGTGCCGCTGCCGCAGCCCGCGCATTTAGCACGCCGTTACACTACCGATCACGGCTCGGTTTAAAATTTTATCTAGGCGATGTCTCCTCGGCGGATCATCTTGCGTTTAAATTTTACTGACTTAAATTTTCGCACAGAACGTGATCGCACGCCAGCTATCGATCTCCAAGCCACTTGTCACGCCGTAGTGCTTGCCTGCTGCCGACTGCGTGCGAGCGCCTAGCCACGCGGGCGCTAACGCCCATGTATGCGAACACCTAGCGCCTCGGCTAAATTTTATTGCCACTTGATATAAACGAGTAATTTTAATAAATCTGGATTTAAAAAGATATGAATTTAAAGGCGAAATCCATGCCGCGTGAAATTTCAACGGCCGAATTTAAAGCTCTATCGTACGCTCGAATATGTCCTCAAGCCCCGTTTGATGCACGATCGCTAGCATGCCTAGCCTTGGTAGATCCGCGCGCAGACCAAGTAGTAGCTCGCGCGCCGAGGCGAGATCGAGCGCGGACGTGATCTCATCGGCAAAAACAAAGCTCGGCTTGTGATAATGAATACGTGCGAAACTAAGCCGCTGCGCCTCCCCGCCGCTTAAAATTTTAACGTAATCGGCGCGCGAGTTTAGCATACGAGCAAATTTCTCAAGTCCTACGCGGCGTAAAATTTCTAAAAATTCCGCGTCGTCTGCGTGCGTCGTCTGCGGATAGGAAATGAGCTCTTTTAGGCTAAGCGGCGCTAGATAGGGCTTTTGCGGGATAAACATCACGCCCGTGCGCGGCAGACTGATCTCGCCGCGGCCATATCGCCAAAGCCCCGCCGCGTAGCGCAGAGCCGTACTTTTGCCCGCGCCGCTCTTGCCTCGCAGCATTATAAACTGCGCGGGCGCAAGCTCAAAGCGTAGATCCTCGATCAGCGGCTCGCCCGCAGGCGTGAAGACCGACAAGCCCTCGCAACGAGCGGAATTTTCGTCGCTTTGTTTGACGCAAGTACGCAGATTTGCGCTCTCGCCGTCCATGCGCGAGATGAACTCATAGATCCTCTGCACGCTCGCCGCCCACTCCATGATCTGCTTATAATAGTCCATAAACCACGCAAATCCGTCCTGCACGCTGTAAAACGTCGAGCGCGCCTGCATCATATCGCCGAAGCTCATCGCGCGCGACAAATACAGCGGCAAGCAGGCAAAGATCGGGATTAAATTCGTGATTTTTAGGTAGCTTGCCGAAAAGCATTCGAGGCGAAATTCCGTATTCATGATGCTGCGCCAGTTTCTCATGATCTCGCCGAAGCTCGCGCGGAAGCGGCCGCGCTCGGCATCCTCTCCGCGCATAAACGCCACGGCTTCTGCGTTTTCGCGCACGAGTAGCAGATCCGAGCGGTAGTCGGCTTCGGCGCGCTGCTTAGCAAAATTTAACCCCCTAAGCCTGCGCCCGATGAGATGCGTAATCAGCGAACAAAGCAGCGTATAGAGGAGCGCGACGTAGAGCAAAAAGCCTTCGATCGCAAAGTGCATGCCGAAAATTTCAAATTTCAACACCTTCGAGACCTGCCACAGGATCGCAACGAAGGCGATGAGCTTGGCGAGATTATAGACAAGCGATTTTACGAGATCGACGCTTTTTTACACGAGCAGCAGGCTGTCCTCGGCGATACGCTGATCGGGGTTGTCTAGCTTTGCAATTCCCCGGTCTTCGGAAGCTTTAAACGAACCTTTGGCATCCGCTTCGGTTGCGGGGCACCCAGCCCGCGCCCTCACGGACGCCGCACGTTCGTTTAAATTACCCGTATCTCGTCTTGAATATTCTTTAAAATCTTCCTTACGCTGCTGGTTTAAATTTTCGTTCACATCGGTGCCACTCGCCTCGCTTGCAAGATACTCTGCGCGATCGCTCGCAGAGCCCACGCATTCGTTTAAGCCATCCGTATCCTGCTCCAAATATGCTTTAGTATTCTCGGCGTTTTTTGAATTTTTAAAATTCTCGTCGCTACGATCGTTTAAATTTTTATTCTCGCTTGCGCCGCTTTGCTCTGCTGCATTTTGCTCCGCCGTGCTCGGTAAAATTTCAAACCCCTTTGCATCTTTATGTAAAGCCGCACTGCCCGCTTCGGCTGCGGAACACTCTGCACGCTCATTTAAATTTACGTCGCCGGGTTTTTCTAAATTTGATCCGCCCCTGGCGCTAAAATTTCTATCAAGGCTCGTGCGGTAGAAGTTTGCGTTATGTAGCCATTTGCGCTCCATCATCGCGCTTAGCCGCTCGCGCCAGACGATCACGAGCAGTTTGCGAAGCCAGCTGCCGCAGACGATGAAAAGCACGATGAGCGCAGTGTAGAGCAAAAACTCGCCCACGAGCGCGGGAATGAGCTCGCCTTTAAGCTCGCTTAGCGCGTCGTAAAAGCGCTTGTCCCACGCGTTCATCAGCACGCTGATTTTGATGATAGCGAGGCTAAAACCAAGCGCGAGCAGCAGCAGCGCCCACAGCTTCGCCGCACCCTTACCGAACCAGTGCGGACGTAGAATTTCAAAAAATTGCTTTAGCGTTTTCAAATTTTCTCTTTAAATTTTAAAATTTAGCGCCGATTACAGCGAAATCGCGGGATTAAATTTGATCCCGCAGCCTCGCGAGCGGATTTTATGCTCGCAAGTCTGCGCGTTTAATTCGCTTGGAATTTCGCGAGATTAAATTTTATCGCCCGCGATCGCCCGCGCCAATCAATCGTTAATCAACCAAATCGCGAGTTAAATTTTAATCCCGCGGCTTCGTTCAAATTTTACCCGCCTCGCTACGTGCTACTTGCGACAAAGCTTAGCCTCTCGCCTCTACGCCCGCTTCATCCGCGCTCTTATAAAGTCCGATTTATCCGCAACCGCGTGCGAGGAGTTTATCCGAGTTCGCATAAGCGCAAAATTCCATCCGTGCTCAATACGTATAATTTAGCGTTAGTATAAAATTCCGCGGCTCGCCGTAGTAGTTATTATGCCCAGCGACGCGATTTTGCGTGTTTTGAAAATACTTCTTATCCGTGATGTTTTTGACCGCAAAATTTACGCTAAAGTGCTTGTCGAAATTATAGCCGACATTTGCATCCCACAGCGTGTAGGCCTTCTGCTCGGGAGCTACGTAATTTACGTTTTGATAAAATCCCGACGTGGCGCTTTGGTATCGCATACCGACGCCAAATATCAGCTTGCGCTGGGCGGAAAACGGAATTTCGTAATTCGTATAAATTTTAAAAAGATGCTTCGGAATATATTTTTTCGCATTGGCGCCCTTGCTATAATCGACCGTCGTAGAATTCGCCTTCTCGCTTTTTAGATATTCGCTGCGATTAAACGTATAGCCCGCAAACACTTTCCAACTATCCGTTATCTCTCCTTGCGCCTCTACATCGACGCCTCTGCTTCGCACCTTGCCCTCGGCGATAGAGTAATTCGTATTTAGCGGATCTTGAATAGCTCTATTTTCTTGGATTATCTGAAATAGCGCAATGCTGGTATTTAACGCGCCTTCAAAATACTCGCCCTTTACGCCGGTTTCTACGTTGTATCCAACTACGGGATCTAATATCTTACCGTTTCTGTCGGTAGAACTTTGCGGTTTAAAAATTTCCGCATAGCTTACATACCAGCTGTGATTTTGCGTAAAATCCCACGTTAGCCCCGCATACGGCGCAAAATGTACTTTCGTAGGTCTGTCTCGCTTGCCGGTCTCGTTCGGATAGATATAGTCTTTCAGATAGGCGTTATATTTTACTCTGGAATATCGTCCGCCCAATAATATATGCCAATCCTCGCTGAGATTGTATCTGGTGCCTAGGCTAATAGCAGATTGATAAATTCTATTGTATTGCGTATAATCCTGGGTAAGGCTGCTTCGATTGTTCCAATCAGGCTCTAGGATCAAGTCTTTGTTCCAGTTGTAAATACCCATTCCAAGCGAGTTTAGAGTTAAATTTGTCGGATATTTTCTATTGTTGCTAAATTTTTCTCTCGATGCCGAGCCGTCTATAAAGAACTCATGTTTCTTGCCGAAGAGCTCATACTTGCCCTCAAGCCCGATTTTTGCAGCGATCTCTTTGGAGGTATTTTCATATTTTTGTCTCCTTACATTATGCGACGTAGTGCCGTTATAAGGATTTACTCCGCCTAGGGAGCCAAATTTAAACATACCTTTGCTATCGGTATAATTCACTTTCACGTAGGCTTTCGTATCGTCACTCAATTCATGGCTTAGCTCGGTGAAGGCGTTGTATTTTCTATACTCGCTTCTATCCCAATTCGAGCCGAAATAGCTTTTGCGGCTTAAATTTAAAAGATTTCCCCGCTCGTATATAACCGGAACGCCGAAAACATCATAAACGCCTCTTGATTTTTGATAGATCACGCCCGTGCTTAGCAAAGTCTTCTCGCCGATGTCAAAGTCAAATAACCCACCCACCGCGCTGCGCCAGCCGTTAGCGTAATGTTTGTAAGTACCCTCTTTGCCCGCTACGCCAACCAAGCGTCCGCGCACGGTGCCGCTTTGATTTATCGCATCCGTTACGTCGATCATACTACGGTAATTATCCCAGCTACCGCCGCTTAGGCTTGCGTTAAAACCAAATTCGTCGCTCGGGCGCTTACGAACTAAATTTACCGTACCACCAGGCTCGCCGTTGCTTTGCGTAAGGCCTGCTACGCCACGCAAAACCTCGACGCGGTCGTAAAAAGCAAGATCGGTAAATTCTTTTGAAAAGCCCAAAGGACCTTGCACAGAGGAGGAAACCGAGCTAATCATTCCGTCTTCTTAGATATTATCTATATCAAATCCGCGCGAGTTTATGCGCATCCTCCCGCTGTCGTTACGCAGCGTAATCCCCGGAGTATAGCGTAGCGCGCTATCTACGTTGTTTAAATTTAGATCCTTTATCACTTGATTCGATACGACCGATACCGATTGCGGCGTTTCTCTTATGCTTAAATTTAGTCCCGTCGCGGTGCTCATATTGCCCGTCGTATACGAGCCGGTGCCTTCGGTAGTGGACAGATCGGCCTTGCCCGTGACGTTTATGGTGCCGAGATTATCGCCGTCTGAGCTCTGCGGCGTAGAATTTGCCGCGCTACCGCTTTGCGACGTGGAATTTTGTGCAATGCCTTTAGTAGCGGAACTTACGACAATGTTGCCCTGCGGCGTGGAATTTACAGTGGTAGGGCGACTTCCATGCTTTTGCACAGAGCTTTGCGATGACGAAATTTTAGAGGCAGAGCTTGCGACAGATGAGTTTTGAGAAGTGCCACTATTTTGCGCCGCAGCAAGCCAAAATGGCGAGCAAAGTAGCGCAAAAGAAAGTAAGATTTTACCCTTTTTCATAAAAATTCTTTTTAGATTTTATAATCTATATCAATTTACTGGCGGGATTATCTTACAATTCCTCTTAAATAATAATAAAATTTTTAATAAACTAAATCATAAAATTATATATGCAATTACTAATTTAACGGAATTTAATAAGATATATTGACGAATTTTCAAGCAAAATTTCTATGAATTTTAAAAAGTATATGAATTTGAAAAACGAAGGATTGAAAAATTTAAAATTCTAAAATTCCGCCGCTTTAAAATAACGTAAGCGACGGAATTTAGCGTTTATCGGCGTTTGGTCTTGCGATTACGATAGCACTAGCACCGGTACAAGCGCATTGTGCAAGATATCCTCGGAGACGCTGCCTAAAAAGAGCTTTTTGAAAAACCCCTTCGTAAAGGCACCGGTAGCGATGAGATCGAGGTTATTAGCGCGGCGATATTTGATGATCTCATCGGCGGGCACTTCGGCTTGGATGAATTTGAAAGTGGCGTTTTGAGTGCCTAAAATTTCTCGCGCTAGATCCAGCGTCCGCTCGCCCTCTGCGGCACCCGCATTGATGTGCAAGACATGCTTATGCGCGCTCGCAAGAAGCTTTGAGCCCTTTATAAACTCAAGCGTGCGTTTCGCCGCGTCAGTGCCGTCAAACGCAATGAGCACGGAGTTAATAGGTGAAAATTCCTTATTCACGAGCAGCGACGGCACGTGAAGCTCCTTTATCAGCACGCTTGCGTTAAAGCCTACGTCCTCGTTATTTGAGCCCTTGATACCGAGTACAAAAATTTCGGCTTCGTCCTTGTACTCAGCGATAACGTCGATAAAATCGCCATCTTTAATGATCTTACTCGCCTTTACGCCCGCAGCAGTCGCGGCGCAGATATATTCATCCAGCATCGCTTCGGCTTCTTCGTGGTCCTTTTCTGCATCCACGCCGCCTAGTGTGGGACTTCCGTAGCTGTTTGTAAGGATATCATTCTCTCCTAGGACGATTCCGCCTGCGGCTAGCCCATAAAAATTCTCGCCAAGCTCCGGGATTTCAACCACGTGAATAAACACGAGCTCGGCACCCAAGGTTTTAGCGACATAAATTCCATAATCTCTAACCGCTGGGGCAAGCGCATTTTGATCGACGCAAGTGATGACCTTTTTCATTTTTCGTCCTTTTAAAGATAAAATTTTAATCAAAATAAGCTTATCAAATTTTGTATAAAAGTTATTTAAATTCGGCAGACTTGAATTCGGCACGGACGATTTTGTGAAATTTAAAGCCGCGTCGTAATGGATATGTGAGGTGCGGGTACGCTTGCGACAAGTTAGCTCGGACTCAGCGTGGCAGGTGGGTGCGCTGTACAGACGCGGCAGACAAGGTGCGGCGCGGGCGATTTTGAAATTTATCAAGCCGCTAAAGGCGCGGTTTAAAGCGCCGTTATTGCGGTTAGTAGCCCAAAGATGATCCCCGGGAAATTTGCCGCGGCGAGCGGATAGTCTTTTTAGGCTTTAAAAGACCGTAGCTAACCCATATCGTGCAGTTTATCGCGGCTGCGAGCGGCTGGAGAAACGGGACTTTGTTGCCGTCTAAATTTGCCATTATGTTCGGCACATAAGATACGTACATGATGACCGACAGACATGTGCCCGCCCAACCTAAAATTTGTAAATTTCTTTCACTCATCGGCTTTCCTTGTTTTTAAGATACGTTTCAAATTTACGAATGAAACGAAGCGGGATTTTAATAGTCCAAAGATAAGAAACAAATTAAAAGATGGCTAGAAATAAAATTTGACTTAAATTTATCGCAGCGACTCCTCGTCTGCTCGTGTCTGCGTAAATTTTAAAACGGCGTTTGAGGCGCGCATTTTAAAAAAACAGAGAAATTTAAAACGCCAGGCAGCGCGTCGATGCGGCGCAACGAATAGATTTTAAATTTAAAAAGGCGGAATTTCAAGCGAAGTTTACGGCTAAATTTAAAGTAAAATTTGCCAAGGCAAAAGCCGTTAAACACGTTGCCCCAAAGGCTAGCAGTTAAATTTAAAGTAAAATTTCGCAGCGAAATTGCAGCGAAATTTTGAAAATATGAGAATTAAAATTAAATTTTAAAAGGCTCAATAGCCCGCGTTTGCGATCGCTTCGGCTTGAGAGTGCGCTATGAGCGGGTCGATGATCTCGTCGAACAAGCCGCCCGCCATGATCGCGTCCAGGCGGTAAAGTGTTAAATTTATGCGGTGGTCGCTGATACGGTTTTGCGGATAGTTGTAGGTACGAATCCGCCCCGAGCGGTCGCCGGTGCCTACCTGATCCTTGCGATCTTTGCGCTCCTTTTCGAGCCGCTCCTGCTCCTGCATATCATAAAGGCGCGCCTTTAGCACCTTCATCGCCGCCTCTTTGTTTTTGTGCTGGTCCTTGCCGTCTTGGTTGGTGACGACTAAACCGGTCGGGATGTGAGTGATACGAACGGCGCTATCGGTGGTATTTACGGACTGCCCGCCGTGGCCGGAGCTGCGCATAACGTCGATGCGAAGATCGTTCGGATTGATCTGTATCTCGCTATCCTCGATCTCGGGCATCACGGCGACGGTGATCGCGGAGGTATGCACCCTGCCCTGGCTCTCCGTTTCGGGGACGCGCTGCACGCGGTGGGTGCCGCCTTCAAATTTCAGCCGCGAATACGCTCCCGCACCCTTTACGAGCAAGATCGCTTCTTTGTAGCCGCCGACGCTGCCTTCGCTAGTGCTTACGATCTCGCATTTATAGCCGCGAAGATCGGCGTAGCGCAGATACGCGCCTAGCAGATCGCCCGCAAACAGCGCCGCTTCGTCGCCGCCTGTACCGGCGCGGATCTCCAAAAAGATATTCTTATCGTCGTTGGGGTCTTTTGGAAGCAGCAAAATTTTGATTTTTTCTTCGAGCTGCGGCTTTTGCGTCTCTAAGCTTTTAAGCTCCTCTTTGGCTAGCTCGCCGAGATCGGCATCGCTTAGCAGGGCTTTGTTTTCTTCGATCTGATCTAAAATTTTAAGATACTCGCTAGCCGCCTCTTTGATCGGCTCGATATTGCGCTGCTCCTTAGATAATGCAGTCATATTGGCGATATCCGCGGTAACAGCGGGATCGCTAAGCATGCGCGAAAGCTCGTCATAGCGATCCAAAAAAGGCTTTAGTTTATCGGCTAGCATTTAAATTTTATGCGTAAGGAGCGCTTACGCGGCGGTTTTTAAAGAATTTACGAGTTTGGCTAGGCGGCTTACTTTTCTGCTCGCGGTCTGTTTTTTCAAAAAGCCCCTGCTTACGAAGCTGTGGAAGCTTTCATTAGCCGTTTTTAGAGCCTGAGTCGCTGCGTCTAGATCCTTGCTCTCGACCGCCTCTCTTACGGCTTTTGTGATATTTTTTACTCTGGTGCGATAAAATCTATTTCGCTCCGTTCTTTTTATGGTTTGTCTCGCGCGTTTTTCGGCGGATTTGTGATTTGCCATAACGTTCCTTTTCGGTTAAATTTGAACCTGCGATTATACGTAAAAAATATTTAATCGACGCTTAATTTAAGCGGTATTTAAAACTTGTTTTGCTCTCAAATTTCTACTAGCCACCAATCGTAATTCGTAGCATGACTAAATATATACGCTATGACGATAAGGATAACTGCAAATATTACTCTATTCGAAACGTATAAACCTAAAGATACACACAATATGACTATCCAAAATATCAGCCTATACAATTTAGCTCTTCTTGTTTTTGCAACAAGTTTACTTTTTAAATAAGCGGCTCTTTTATCAATACAAATAAAATCGTCAATTATACTGCCATTAACGACTCTTTTACCTATATTTACCGCTATTGCTCTACAACTATGTATGGTAAAATAATGTGTTCCTCTTCCGCTGTCGCTCGTTTCTTCCCCCGTGGATCGAAAGTATTCTACTTTTACAAGTGCGTTTGCTCCAATCATTTTAGCTCGATTAATCA
Source organism: uncultured Campylobacter sp. (assembly GCF_938045345.1). GTDB lineage: Bacteria > Campylobacterota > Campylobacteria > Campylobacterales > Campylobacteraceae > Campylobacter_B. Next base: position 12,907 of record NZ_CALIMS010000040.1, on the reverse strand, counting down.
TATCTTCTTTCGCTTCGTTAGGATTTCTAGAGCTACCCATTACCATCCATTTCGAAAATTCAAGAATTTCAAAATCTCTAAATTTATCCGTTACACTACAGAGAAATTTATCAGGTGATGCATAACCTACAGCTCCTTTACCTACCACCTGTATCTTTGTGGCTACGTATCCTTTTGGCGTTGCTTTTGGATCAAAATCTACCAGAAGTTTTTCACATATTTTACTTTTATCCGTATCATCAAACGACGAATAACGAAAAAAGTAATCCTTGCCGTCATCGCCTTTTATAAAACCGTATTGTTTTTGATCGAGATGCGTTTTGATGATTCCTCTCAAGCACTGGCTCCTTAAAAATTTGTTTGATAAATGATAATTATACAAAATTTTTGCTAGAATAAGAAAAATTTATTTGAATTGAGGATTTGATAATGAAACTTTTCGGAACGGACGGCGTACGCGGTAAAGCGGGAGAATTTCTAACCGCCGAGCTTGCGATGCGCGTAGCGATGGCGGCGGGGATTTATTTTAGGAAAAATTCTGTTACGAATATGATTTTAGTCGGCAAAGATACCCGCAGAAGCGGCTATATGATAGAAACCGCGATCGTAGCGGGCCTTACCTCCGTGGGCTACAACGTCCGCCAGATCGGACCGATGCCTACTCCTGCGATCGCATTTCTCACCGAGGACATGCGCTGCGACGCAGGCATCATGATAAGCGCGAGCCACAATCCATACTACGACAACGGTATTAAATTTTTCAACAGCGAAGGCTTTAAACTCGACGAAAAAGAGGAAGCGCAGATCGAAAAAATTTATTTTAACGACGAGCTCATCGCCGAAGCGCGCACCAAAATGATGCAGATAGGCGCCGCAAAACGCGTAGACGACGTCATCGGCAGATATATCGTGCATATTAAAAATTCCTTCCCTAAACAAAAGACGCTGCACGGGCTTCGCGTCGTGCTTGATTGCGCAAACGGAGCAAGCTACAAGGTCGCACCTACCGTATTTAACGAGCTAGGGGCCGAAACTATCGTCATCGGCGACGAACCTAATGGCAAAAATATTAATGATGCTTGCGGCGCACTAAGCCCGCAAAATTTAGCCTCGGAGGTCAAAAGATTACGCGCCGATGTCGGCTTTGCCTTCGACGGGGATGCCGATAGGCTCGTAGTCGTGGATGAAAACGGCGAGATCATCCACGGTGACGCGCTACTTGGAATTTTAGCGGTTTATTTGAAAGAGAAAAAACGCCTTGCGGGCGATCAGATGATCGCGACGGTGATGAGCAACTCCGCGCTGGAGGATTTTTTAGCCAAACACGGCATCGCACTTCATCGCTGCAACGTCGGCGATAAATTCGTACTTGAGATGATGCGCGAGCTGGGCGCAAATTTCGGCGGCGAGCAGAGCGGGCACGTGATTTTCGGTGATTATGCCAAAACGGGCGACGGCATCGCAAGCGCGCTGCAATTCGCCGCCTGCATGCTGGATACGCACAAAAAAGCGAGCGAACTCTCATCAATGCTTAAGCCGTATCCTCAAATTTTACGAAATTTAAAGATCGCGGATAAAAAGCCGCTTGAAAAATTAAAAGGGCTAAAGGAGTTTGAAGCAAGCCTCAAAGCGGACAAAATCCGCTCGCTCTTTCGCTACTCCGGCACCGAAAACGTTATCCGCCTCTTAATCGAGGGCAAAAACGAAAAAATGCTTCAAAAGCGAATGGACGAGGTCGAGAAATTTTTTACTAAAGCCCTAAATGAGTAGCGTTGCGGTGAAATTTTACGGCGCGACAAGCTCATGGCTCGGTACAAAAAGCGCGGACAAAAAATGCAGGCTTTACATATTTAAATTTAGGCTGCGAGATGGCTAAGACCTGTATTAAATTTATCCTGCTTTTTGTGGTGATCTTCGCGATCGATCAAGCGATCAAACTTCTGTTTTTAAACGGCTTTTCGTGGCAGGGCGAGTTTTTTTCGCTAGAGCTTACGCTTAACCGCGGCGTTGCGTTTTCGATGTTTGCGTTTTTGGGCGAAAATTTAAAATTTATCCAGATCGTGCTGATCTTGGCGCTTGCGGCGTATGTATTTTGTCATAAAAAGCTCTTTTGCGAGCACTGGGCGCCGTTTGCGCTGATGCTCGCGGGGGGCTGTTCAAACCTGCTCGATCGCTTCATTCGCGACGGCGTCGTAGATTATGTCGCATGGCATAAGTGGTTTGAGTTTGCGGTGTTTAATTTCGCCGACGTGATGATCGATCTAGCCGTGGTGATTTTTATTTTTCAGGGCTTACGCACCGCAAAAAAGGAGAAAAATGAAGAGAAATAATTATATCGCTTACGCACTTTGGTTTTTAGGTGCGTTTTCGTGGATCGCAGCTATGCCGATCGGCGGCGGACTGCATAGAATTTATTGCGGTAAATTTATCAGCGGATTTGCTCAAATCGCGCTATTTTGGCTAGGGAGCTTTACACTATGGTTTTTAGTGGGCTTTTTGTTTTGGGCGATTTGGGGAATTTGGATTTTGCTAGATATATTTTTCGTAGGAATTTGGGTGGAAGATTTAAATGCTTTTGTAAGTGAGACGGAGGAAGACGACTACGAGGGGCGTCTGAAAAAGGTCGATGCACTTTATGAGCTGTATCAAAAAGGCGCGATTTCTAAAGAGGAATTCGAAGCGCGAAAAGAAATTTTAATGAGAGATTAAGGAGAAAAAATGAGTTACTATTGGTTTAAATTTGTCCATTTTGCGGGTTTTATTTCATGGATGGCGATGCTATTTTATATGCCGCGTCTGTATGTTTATCACGCTGAAAATTTAGACAAGCCGGATTTCGTAAAGGTCGTTAAAAAGATGGAGCGGATGCTGTATCACGCGATCGGCTGGATAGCAATGGCAGTGACGGTTTTTAGCGGCGTGATGCTTATTATTTTAAATCCGGGGCTTATGAAAATGGGATATTTTCATATAAAATTACTAGCCGGAGTTTTGCTAATCTGTTATCATTTGTGGCTGTATTATTATATGTATAAATTTGAAAAAAACGAGTGCCACAGGAGCGGAAAATACTTCCGTGCGATCAACGAAGGCCCTACGATCATAATGTTTATAATACTTTATGCAATGCTAATAATGCCGAATTTACCGAGTAACTAGCCCGTTTTGATAAAAATTTAATTAAAATTTGCATAAAATTAGAGCAAAATTTTAAAGGAAGCATGTGCAACATATCATTAAGAAAATTTTATCAAGTGAAAGTAGCGCCGGCGTTATATTACTTCTATCGGCCGTTTTTGCAATCGTAGCTCAAAATGTGGACTTTTTATCAAAATATTATGAGGCGTTTTTACATCTAAACTTCACCATAGGCGTCGGCCCTGCAAAGCTCGATGAATCGATGCATTTTTTGGTAAACGATGTGCTCATGGCGATATTTTTCTTCGCTATCGGACTTGAGCTAAAGCGCGAAAAGATCGAAGGGCAGCTACGCCATTTTTCTCAAATTTTACTTCCTAGCTTCGCAGCTTTGGGCGGAGTAATGATGCCCGCGATTATATTTTCGATCATTAACTGGGGCGATGCCGTCGCGATGAAGGGCTGGGCGATCCCGACGGCGACCGACATAGCCTTTGCCGTGGGTGTGATGGCACTTTTGGGCAAAAAAATCCCCGCGAGCCTTAAAATTTTCGTTTTAACGCTTGCAATAATGGACGATCTGTGTGCAATTTTAATCATCGCTTTGTTTTATTCCTCAACCATAAACGCAATCTATCTAGGCGGCGCAGCTACCTGTGTCGCAATAATGCTAGCGATGAGCAGACTTGGCGTCGATAAAAAGCTTCCGTTTATCATCGTGGCCGTGGTGCTGTGGGTAATGGTACTAAACTCTGGTATCCACGCGACTATCGCAGGAGTGCTTGCGGGCTTTTGTATCCCGCTTAAGACCCGCTCGGGCTCGATGCTAAAGGATATGGAACACGGCCTAGCCTACCCCGTAAATTTCTTCATCTTGCCGATCTTTGCCTTTACAAACGCAGGCGTTTCGCTAGCAGGCATCAGTCCTAGCTTCCTTTTCGGTCCGGTGCCTATGGGTATAATGCTCGGACTATTTTTCGGTAAACAGATCGGAATTTTTGCCTTTAGCTGGATCTTAATCAAAGCCAAAATCGCCTACATGCCCGAAAACGCAGGCTGGCCGCAGCTTTACGCAGTAGCAATTATCTGTGGTATCGGCTTTACGATGGCACTTTTCGTCGATGGTCTCGCATACGGCGGCAGCGATCTGTATCACTACACCGATAAACTCGCGGTATTTTTAGGCTCGATAATTTCCGGGGCAGTGGGATTTTTCGTCGCAAAAGCAGTCGCGGTAAAACAAAGCTAAATTCCATAAAAAGATTAAAATTTTAAAATTTTACGAGCAACACAAAATTTCAAAATTTTAAGGACGGCTCTAAATTTTAAAATTTATAATCTAGAAAATTTAGCTTGAAATTCTGTTTAATCTAAGTACAGCTTAAACTACCAAAATTCCTGCATTTTGCATTAAGCTTAGCGCACATTCGTCGTAGTAGCCGCGCTCATGGTTCGGCGCGTCATACGTAGCTACCGCACCTCGCGGAACGATGACATCTTTATCCTCTCCCGTTTCGTTAAGATAGGTACGCAGGCTAAGCGCAAACTGCATCACGCAGATGTCGGTGCAACAGCCCGTAATCACGAAGCGATCGAAGCCACCCAAAATTTTCTTATCCAAATTATGAAAGCCGTTCGTGCTGCGCTTAAAAGTGACGTTTTGCTCGCTTACAAACGGCGCAAGCTCCTCGATCACCTCCGCTTCGGGCGAGCCAACTAGGCAGTGAACCGGATAGCGCTTCATCTCCAAATCACGCTCGGCGTGAGCGTCGCAGATGAAATGCGCATTTTTCGCCGCCTCAATCTGCCTAATCACCGCAGGAGCGATCTTTGCGATGCTGGGATCGGCCATCGCGCCGAACTTTACGAAGCCGTTTAGCATATCGATCACAAACACCAAAGTTTTCATCAAAACTCCTTATAAATTTCAGGTTTCATATCTTTTAAAAGATCCATTTTAGCGCGAAATTTTAAAATTTCATTTAAATCCGCTCGAGCAATCTTCACGGCCTCTTTTTTGTCTAGGCGCGCGACGATCTCACCGCCCGGACCGATCAGCATGGAATTTCCGCCGAAACTCTCGCCCTGCCCCGTATCGCCGCAGCCGTTTACCGCGCAGATAAAAATTTGATTTTCGATCGCACGGGCTCTCGCAAGCGTGATAAAATGCTCTATGCGGCTCTGCGCAAACTGCGCGATCACAAAAACAATCTGTGCACCGCGAAGCGCTAAGGCGCGAAAAATTTCACAAAAGCGCAGATCATAGCAGATCGCGACGCCGATTTTGACCGCGCGATTTTGAAATTTTATCTCGCAAATGCCTAGCTTATCTCCGCCGCTTACGATCTCGTTTTCGTGAGCGAGCGAGAAGGCGTGGATCTTGTCGTAGCGTAAAATTTCGGCTCCGTTTTGATAGATAAAAGCGGAATTATAAATTTTATTTTGCTTGGAATTTATCGCTCCACCAACCAAAACAGCGCCGCTTTTTCGCGAAATTTCGCTTAAAAATTTTTTTGTATGAGTAGCGTTCATATCAGCTAGCTCTTTAAATTTAGCCGTATTGAAGCCCGTATTAAAGGCTTCCGGCAGCACCGCTACGTCCGCGCCGCGCTTTAACGCGCGATCTATCAGCCCGCGCGCGCGGATAAAATTTTGCTCACAATCTGCAAAATTTTGAGCTACTTTCACATCCATTTGCAAAATAGCGATTTTCATATAAACCCTCCTATTTAGGCGCTAAACGCATAACATTTGCATGCGTAAGCGCGATAGCTATGGCATCAGTGATATCAAGCGGCTTAATCTCTTTATTAATCCCCAAGATCCGCTTCACCATGAAAGCAACCTGCTCCTTCGCCGCCTTTGCCTTGCCCGTGACCGATTTTTTTACCTGAAGCGGCGTGTATTCGACAAAATTTCCAAAAATTTGTAAAATTTTAAGGGCCAGCGCACCGCGAAACTGAGCGAGCTTTAAAACAGACTGCGGATTGTAGGCATAAAACATCGATTCTATCGCGACCTCATCGATCTTATGAGCACTAAAAATTTGATCGATCGCCTCACTCATCTGCGTCATTTGAAATTGAACGTTTTCGGCCTTCATTTTTACCAATCCGGCCTCGATGAGTTTGATCTTATTCACATCTTTTTCCAAAATCGCATAGCCTAAATTTCTAGTTCCTGGATCAATTCCTAAAATTTTCATAACCACCTTTCACACTTATTCACAGTTTAATCACCGGTGAATAAACTGAAATTTACCGCAAATTTAGTGAAATTTAGCTAAAATAGCGGCTTAATTTATAAGGGAATTCAATGGCGACGTCGCAAGCACAAGAAATTTTATCGAATTTAGAGAAGGAAATTTTACCTACCGAATACTCTAGATACATTAAAAATTTGAAATTTAACGATAAAAACTCGACACCCCAATTTTTCATATACAACGCAACTAACGAGTTTATCGCTAAATACGCTCAGACAAAATACGGCACTAAAATAAAAGAGCTTATCAAAAAACAGTTCGGGCTTAATGACGTGATCGTTAAAATCACCTCAAAAACTAAGATTTCGCCGAAAGAAAAGGTAAAAATCATCTCGGAAAAGCCAAAGAGCACCATTTTAAGCGAAAATTACAACTTCGAAAATTTTATCATCGGCGATTCAAATAAATTTGCCTTCGAGTGTTCGGTATCCGTCGCAAAAGAGCCCGGAATTCGCTTTAATCCGCTCTTTATCTACGGACCTAGCGGGCTTGGAAAAACTCACCTGCTTCAATCGATCGGAAATTACTGCATCAAAAAGGGAAAGACCGTCATCTGCGTCACCAGCGAGCAGTTCGCCAATGATTTTGTCTTTAATCTCAAAAACAACTCGATCGATAAATTTAAACAAAAATACCGCAACTGCGACGTTTTGCTCATCGACGATATTCAATTTTTGATCGGGCGCGACAAAGCTCAAGAGGAGCTTTTTTATACATTCAACGAGCTAAAAGACAAAAACTGCCAAATCGTGCTAACCAACGACCTGCCGCCGAAATTTTTAAAAGGTTTTGAAAATCGCCTCACGACGCGTTTTGAAAGCGGCATCATAGCAAATATCACTCCGCCGAATCTTGAAACTAAAATCGCCATTATCAATAAAAAGAGTGAAGAAAATCGCGTTAGAATTCCACACGATGTCGTAGAATACATCGCTGCAAATATGGGCGATAATATCCGCGAGATCGAGGGCGCAATAAACAAACTAAATGCCTATTCCTCGATACTTCGCACAAAGATCACGCTAGAATTTACCAAAAGTACACTGCAAGATCAAATTCACCAAAAATATTCAAGCGTGAGCCTCGAACACGTCATAGAGGTGATCTCAAAAGAACTAAACGTAAAACCTAGCGAGCTAAAGAGTAAAACGCGAAGTAAAAATGTCGTCGAAGCGCGCCAAATTTGCATATATTTAACCAAACAGCTAACTCAAAACTCAATGCCAAAAATCGCCGCATTTTTTAATCTAAAGGATCACAGCGCCATCAGCAAAAATATCAAAAAAATCAACGAGCTCATTCAAACCGATGAGATATTAAAGATAAAAATTGAAGAGCTAAAAAACAAAATAACCAAAAAGGATAAGAATGAAATTTAGACTTTATGAAAATAAAGCAAAAAAGGTGAATAAAAGTGAATAAAACAAAGCTACTTACTCACTGGATAAACTACCTAAAGACAAGCTTTAGGATAAGTTTTTCACAAAAACCTCTTACCAACTACTACAACGATAAAAATTTAAAAGGATAAAAATATGAAAGTGTTAATCACTAAAAAACTTTTAGAAGAGATAGTTTCAAATACTAGCTCCTATCTCGATAAGAAAGATCTAAGCTCGATAACTTCGCATCTTTTGATGAGCGCTAAAGATGGAATTTTTAGTATAAAAGCTACCGATCATGAAATTGGTCTAAGCTATAATTTACAAAATATCTCAATAGAAATGGAAGGAGAAGCTACGGCAAACGGAGGCAAACTTCTTAGCGTTATTAAAGGCTTAAGCGACGATAGCGTTACTTTAGAGACCGTCAACGGAGCGCTATTCGTAAAGCAAAAAAAATCTAAGTACAAGCTTCCGATGTTCGAGACGAGGGATTTTCCGAGCTTTCCTACAATAGATGGTAAAAACAGCTTTGACGTAAACGCTGGAATTTTAGGAAGAAGTCTTAAAAAAATCTATCCGTCGATTGACACGAACAATCCAAAATATGAGCTAAACGGAGCTTTGATCGACGTAAAAGAGGGCTTTTTAAATTTAGTCGGAACCGATACGAAGCGACTTAGCGTTTATAAGCTGATCACTCAATCAAAAGCGGGCGAGCTCGATACTAAAATTTTAATCCCTAAAAAGGCAATAGGCGAAATTCAAAAGCTATTTTCGGATAAAATTAAAATTTACTACGACGAAAACGTGCTGCTAGCGGTGAGCGAAAATTTTGAGTTTTTTACAAAGCTTATTAACGGCAAATTTCCAAACTACGAGCGGGTAATCCCAAGCGATACGGCATATAAAATTTCAATTCCGCGCGATAAGATGGTAAGCGGCGTGCGAGCGATAAACGCGATGTGCGAGGAGATGAAGGTTACCATTAAAAAGGACGGAATGGTTTTTGAGAGCATCAACGAGGATAATTCCGAGGCAAAAACCGAAATTGAAGCAGCGATCGAGATAAACGGCGAGATAGTTTTCGGCGTGAAAAATCGCTTTTTGCTCGATTTTTTAAGTAGCATCGAGAGCGAAATTTTTGAGCTTGATTTTAACAGCTCCGATACGGCGTTTGTGCTTAGCGCGGATGGTTTAAAAACGGTCGTCATGCCGATAAATAATATTTAAAGGAAAAATATGAAACAAAATTACGGCGCCAGTAATATTAAAGTTTTAAAAGGTCTTGAGGCTGTTAGAAAGCGCCCTGGAATGTATATCGGAGACACCAACATCGGCGGACTTCATCATATGATTTATGAGGTTGTAGATAATTCGATCGATGAGGCGATGGCAGGGTACTGTGACACGATCGATGTCGAGATCACTAGCGAAGGAAGCTGTATCGTTAGCGATAACGGTCGTGGAATCCCCGTCGATATACACCCGACTGAAAAAATTCCTGCCGCGACGGTGGTTCTGACCGTGCTTCACGCAGGCGGTAAATTTGACAAAGACACTTATAAAGTCTCCGGCGGTCTGCACGGCGTGGGCGTTAGCGTTGTAAATGCGCTTTCAAAAAAGCTCGTTGCTACGATCAAACGTGACGGAAATATTTATAGACAAGAATTTGCCAAAGGAATTCCTACTACCGAGCTTGAAAAGATAAAAACTACTAATCGTACGGGTACTACGATCGAGTTTTGGCCCGACGGCGAAATTTTTGAAATTTTAGAATTTGACGATGAAATTTTATCAAAAAGATTTCGCGAGCTAGCGTATCTAAATCCAAAAATTACGATAAATTTTAAAGATAATCGCACGGGCAGGGACGAGCACTTTCACTTCGAAGGCGGCTTGGAAAGCTTCGTAAATGATATGAATAAAGCGCCTGCCATATCCAAAGCTGTATCGTTTAGTGATAGCGCGGATGATGTTATGGTCGATTTTGCGCTGATGTATAACGAAACGTATAGCGAAAATTTATTAAGCTTCGTAAATAATATCAAAACTCCGGACGGCGGTACGCACGAGGCGGGTTTTAGAGCGGGTCTTACGCGCGCGATAACAAATTACGTCGCGGCAAATGCGGCTGCGCGCGAAAAGGACACGAAGATTACCGGCGACGACGTTCGCGAGGGACTCATCGCGGTAATTAGCGTAAAGGTTCCCGAACCACAGTTTGAAGGACAGACGAAGGGAAAATTAGGCTCCAGCTACGTTAAGCCGATCGTGCAAAAGATGGCGTTTGAAGTGCTTAGTAAGTATTTTGAAGAAAATCCGATTGAAGCGCGCGCTATTATGAATAAGGCTCTTTTAGCTGCGCGCGGTCGTGAAGCGGCGAAGAAGGCGCGCGATCTAACGCGCAGAAAAGACAATATAAATTCTGTAGGGACCCTTCCCGGAAAGTTAGCCGATTGCCAGAGTAAGGATGCGAGTATCAGCGAAATTTATCTAGTCGAGGGCGATAGCGCGGGCGGTTCGGCGAAGCAGGGAAGAGACCGCGTGTTTCAAGCGATCCTACCGCTTAGAGGTAAAATTTTAAACGTAGAAAAGGCGCGGCTGGATAGAATTTTGCAATCCGAAGAGATTAAAAATATGATCACGGCCTTTGGTTGCGGTATCGGCGAGGAATTTAACGAAGAGAAGCTTCGCTATCACAAAATCATTATTATGACCGATGCGGACGTCGACGGCAGCCACATCCAGACGCTGCTTTTAACCTTTTTCTTTAGATTTTTACGCCCTGTTGTCGAAAACGGCTATGTTTATCTGGCACAGCCGCCGCTTTTTAGATATAAAAAGGGTAAAAAAGAAATTTATCTAAAAGACGAAAAAGCGCTGAGTGAGTTTTTGATCGAAACGGGCATCGATATGGGCGAGTTTGAAGGTATCGGCAACGAGGATCTGATCGATTATCTAAAAATAGTCTCAAACTACCGCTCGCTTCTTAATGAGCTTAAAAAGCGCTTCAGCGTGCTTAGCGCGATCAGATTTTTGATAGAAAACAACGAAGCGCGAAGTCTTGATTATGAGGAGCTATTTAAAATTTTAAAACCGCGTTTGGAAAGCGAAGGATTTAATATCTTAAATTCCTACGTAAATGATGAAGGCATTAGAATTTACGTTCAGACGCCAAGCGGTCTAGAACAGCTCGTGATAGATGAGAATTTATTCGGCAATTATATCTTTGAAGAGGCGATCAGAGTTTATTCTAAGATCAAAGAGCGGGATGTAAGCTTTGGCAAGGATTTTATTGAAATTTTAGACGAAATCGAAAAAAGCTCGAAAAAAGGCGCTTATATTCAGCGCTATAAAGGTCTTGGAGAGATGAATCCGGAGCAGCTTTGGGAAACCACTATGAGCCCTGAAAATAGAAGGCTTTTAAAAATTAGCATTGCAGACGCACAAAGTGCTAGTGATACCTTTAATCTTTTTATGGGTGACGAGGTTGAACCGCGTAGGAACTACATCCAAGATCATGCCAAAGATGTTAAACACTTGGATATATAATGTCTGTTTTATTTAGTGAGACCAAAGAGCGTGAAAACCGTTTCATAACGGCGCTTAAAATTTCGGTGCCGTTTACCTGCGTTTTGATTGTTTTCGGAATTATTTTATTCCGAAATGGCGAGTTTAAATTTGATGACGTAATTTTGTTTTTGATACTTTTGATCTGCTATGTTTATTATGTCATCTATCAAATTTATTTCGGCTTTCAAAAGACTCTGATCGATCCCGTTACTCACGTATTTGTGCGCGAGGAGATCGAAAAAATTTTAAGCAACGATCTAGCTAAAAATCGTCAAATAAATATCGTTCTTTTGCGAATTAAAAATATCATCGACATAAACGATCGATACGGATATAAAAACGGCGATGAAATTTTATATGAGTATTGTAAGGAACTTTCAAATTTTATGGCGGAGCAGGGTTTTAAGGACCTTCCGATCGGGCGCTTTATAAACGGCTACTTTGTATTCGGAGTGGAATCAAAAGCTACAAATTTAAGCCATATTTTGCGGATGTTTGAGCATAAAATTTCAAGTCAAACGATCAAAAACGTAGAGATAAAAAGTGAATTTACGATGCTTCCAAGTTCATATGATCGCAATCTGCATAATATCGTAAATGCGCTATTTTATAAGATCAATCACCTGAACGACGAAGAACACGGCGAGAAGGCTATTGACGTAGAGAAAGTATTAATAGACGTGTTTTCCGCCGACGTAATGGAAGCGATTGATAGCGAAAATTTCAGTTTTAAATATCAGCGCGTCGCGGATAAAAACGGCGTAAAATCGCATATAAATTTGATCCCGAAGCTCGATCTAAGAAGCGGCGAAAAGATCACAAAAAGTAGAATTTTAGATATTTTGCTTCTAAATCATTACGATATTAAATACGATATTTCGATGATGAGACAAATTTCTAGAATCATCTATTTTAAAGATATTGACGCTAAAATTTTCATCGAGATTATGCCTCAGACCCTACGAAATAACGAGTTTCGCAATGAAATTTTAAAGCTCATCGATAATAATCTGATCGATCCAAAAAAGATTGTGTTTGAGTTTAACGAAAAGCTTATCTATTCGGAGATTAAGCGCTTTGATGAAATTTTAATTAAATTCCGCGAACTCGGTTTTAGCTTCGCGCTGTCGCAGTTTGGCGGTTCAAACGCTAGCTTTGAATATTTAAAATTTTTAGAAGTGGATTTTATCGTTTATGATATAGAATTTAACAAAAATTTAGACGATGAAAAGATTAAAAATATATTTATAGGCATCAACGAAGCCTGCGCAAAATCGGGCGTCAAAACCATAATGCGCTTTGTAGATAAGCAGGAATTTCAAATGCAACTTTATAAAATGGGTATCGATTATATTCAGGGATTTTGCGTCGAAAAGCCGAACGATATATCGAATTTAAGGAGATCATAGTGAGATACGGCGAAGAGGAAATTGAAAAATTCGATATAGAAAATATGGAAGTTTGGCCCAATAAACAGAAGCGCGATTATCTGATAAAAATTACCCTGCCCGAGTTTTGCTGCCGCTGCCCACGCTCTGGCTATCCG
>NZ_CALIMS010000039.1 GCF_938045345.1 uncultured Campylobacter sp. | reverse complement strand
ATCTGTATTCCATCCTTTTCTTGGTCCAGCATTAATCGCTACTATTTTTTTCATTTTATCCTCCAAATTCTAATTTGTCAATTTCATCCATCCTATTATATCCTTTTTCTCATATTTTCCCATTACATCAAGCTGAATATTCATTCTTGTAACCATATTTTTATTTAACCCACTACAAAGCGGTTGCGGCAAAAAGCTTACAAAAAAGCCGATGAAAACTCTAAGATACCCAAGATGCGGCAGCGTGTATAAAAAACCCAAGAAATTTATACTGGCGGTCTACATTTGCCTGCTTGTGTTTTTTATGCTAGCGTTTGCTTTCATCCCCGATAAAATGGGGATTTTGGCATCCGCAGGCGGCGGGATAGGCGCATATATTATGTTTTTATGGATCGTAGATACTTTGAACTTCAATCTTTTGGACGCCGTGATACTGGTGGCGGGATTTTTGATTTTCGGCGGATTATATGAGGCATGGGGCGAGCCGCTAATCGCCGGGCTCATAGCTATTTTATTTTGCGTAGGCGCAGCGGCGATTTTCGTAAAATTTTTCCCTTACGAGAGGCAAAAAATCAATGAAAACTAAGAAATTTCTCGCTACCATAAAGCGTTTGATTAAATTTTAAAAAGTTAAAGCTCCAAAGGAAAAAGATGGATTTAAATATCGTTTACGGCGTGATTTTTGCGGTATTCGGCACCTGCGTGGGTTCGTTTTGCAACGTCCTGATCTACCGCCTGCCGCGCGGACAGAGCGTTAATTTCCCCGCATCGCACTGCCCCAAATGCTCTCACGCTTTAAAATTTTACCACAACATTCCGCTACTTTCGTGGCTCTTTTTGGGCGGCAAATGCGCCTTTTGCAAAACCAAAATTTCGATCCGCTACCCGATCGTCGAGCTTTTAGGCGGCGCGCTTGCGCTTGCAGCGTATTTCGGCGAGCCTGATCTTGCAAAAGCCGCGGTGCTCGGGCTTTGCTTCATATTGCTTATGGCGCTTTCGGCGATCGATTTTGAGTATAAAGCCGTGCCCGAGAGCCTTCTTTACGTAGTTACGGCGCTTTCGCTTGCTTATACGCTGATGTATGATTTTGATCTTAGCGGCGTGGGCGCGGCGGCGGGATACGCGGCGATTTTTTTCGTGCTGCGCCTCATCGTCACCTTCGTGCTAAAGCGCGAAGCGATGGGAAGCGCGGATATTTTTATCGCGGGCGTTATGGGAGCGATTTTGGGCTGGAAGCTGGGCGGCATCTCGATCTACATCGGCGCGATTTTGACGCTGCCTGCATATCTCATCGCGCACAAAAAGGGCTACGAGCTGCCTTTCGTGCCGTTTTTATCGATGGGGCTGCTTCTTACTTTTATTTTTAGAGATCAAATTTTAAGGCTTCTGGACGTCATTTATGGATAGGGTGCAGCGCTATTTATTTAGCAACTTCGTAAGCTCGTTCGCATCGCTTTTCAGCACGCTTTTTATCATAATGTCGATCGTATTTTTCCTTCAGATCGCGCGCATTACGTCGTTTATCGAGATAAATTTTTCAGAGCTAGTCAAGCTCTATCTTTTCATGCTACCGCGCATACTCATATTTACGGTGCCGATCGCGTTTTTCGTAGCGCTTAGCATCTCGCTTTTTAGGCTCTCTAAAGAGAACGAAACCATCGTCATTTTTACCATCGGCTACGCCACGCGCAAGATCGCGCTGTTTTTCGGCATAAGCGCCGCGCTGTGCTCTTTGGCGCTGCTTTTCGTATCGCTTTTTATGATGCCGATAGCCGAAAATTTAAAGGACAATTTCATCGATTACAAAAAGATCAGCGCGACGCTAAATATCAAATCCAACGAATTCGGGCAGAAATTCTCCGACTGGCTCGTTTTTATCGACTCACAGGAAAACAACGGCACAAGCACGCTGTATAAGGATCTCGTGCTGTATAATCCGGGCAACTCGCAGGATCATGAGCGGATGATCGTAGCGCGCAGCGGCGAGTTTAAAAACGAAAACGCGAGCTTTTCTGCGATGCTGCACGACGGCAAAATTTACACGATGGGCGGCGAGCAGTGGCACGTAAGCGAGTTTGAAAGCCTAACCCTGCGCACGCAAAGCGACCGCAATATCCGCGGCGGAGGCGGCGTGATCGGATACTGGAGCGATATGAGCGGCAGCGAGAAGCGCAGGAAGGAATTTAGCATCTACACCCTCGTCTCGCTCTTTCCGCTGGCGAGCTTCCTGTTTGCGCTAAGCCTCGGCATCGTGACCTATCGCTATGAAAAGGGCTTCGTTTACGCGGGGATCTTCGGCGTGCTTTTTAGCTACTTCGCGATGATCATGCTGCTCTCTAAATACCCAAGCATCGCGCTTCCCGTGACATTCGGCGTTACGCTTATCGGCTCGCTGCTTTATTACAGGATCAAAATTGCCCCGAGATACTGAAAAAGACTCCGAGCTTTGCGGCGGCGAAATTTTAAACAAAAGCTCGTCCGCTCGAAATTTAGCGGATAAAATTTCGACGAGCAAGTCTAGCGCGTCTAAAATTTTGCGTAGCGTAAATTTAAAATGCAAAGCGCAAAACGGCGAGCAAGCTTTGATCTTAAACGACAGGTTTTCAAATTTTAAAAATTCCGCTCTCGTAAGCTCGGCGAGCGATACGGCTATCCATACTGCGCCTGATTGTGAGCTGAATCACGAAAGCTCCGAGCAAAGCTATAGCGCTGTTTGCGTCAAAAAGACCGCGCGCGGGGCAAATTTAAATTCCGCCCGCAAAAATTCCGCCGATACCGCCGCTTTGGATATTTGTGCGGCAGGCATAGAAAAAATTTACACAATTCATCCCGCAGACGCCCGCAAAGCAGATACCGCCTACAAAGCGGGCATTTCCGCAAACACTCCTGCAAACGTGTCCGAACTCAAAAATATTATTGAAAGCGCGCCTGCAAGCGACTTCGCAGCGAGCGTAAACTCCGAACGCGTGAAGCTCAAGCTCGTCTATTCCTACGACGGCTCGAAATTTAGCGGCTCGCAGTCTCAGCCTCACGGGCGCGGCGTCGAGGACGTGCTGCGCGCGGCTTTGGGGCGCGTGGGTATCTTTGCGCCGCTGATAAGCAGCTCGCGCACCGATAAAGGGGTGCACGCGCTGCGCCAGGTAAGCTGCGTCGAATGCACCGTGCACTGGGAGCTGTCGCGTCTAAAAGAGCTCATAAACCGCCACTGCGCGCCCTATATTTTTGTGCAACACATCAGCCCGGTGCCGCGCGATTTTCATCCGCGTTACGACGCTGTGACGCGCTGCTATCGCTATGTTTTAAACCACGGACGCCCTAGCCCCTTTCTTAGCGATTTTTGCGTGTTTTATCCGCGCGTGGATCTTGCCGCGCTCAATGCTGCGCTTGCAAATTTCGTCGGCGAGCACGATTTTAGCGAGTTTATGAAAAGCGGCAGCGACATAAAAAGCCCTGTGCGCGAGCTCTACGTCGCGCGCGCCTACTCTTTTAGAAATTTAACCTTGATAAATTTTAAAGCCAACGGATTTTTGCGAGCGCAGGTGCGGCTGATGGTCGCAAATGCCCTAAAGTCCGTGCAGAGCGGGCGCAAGATCAGCTTCTCGCGAGCTCTTAGCAGAATCCCCTTTCCGCCGAACGGGCTGTATCTTAGCGGCGTGAGTTATTAAGACTTGAAATTTATAGCGTTAAATTTTATCCACGGGCGTTTGGATTTCAAGCTTAGAATTTTATCGCGGTAAAATTCTGCATATGAGAGTAGATCGCCACCCTAATTTGATATTAAATCACCTGCACCACGATGTGTAAAATCGTAAATTTGCGCGAAATTCGATCTATTTTTATTAGAATTTTATAGAAATTTAGCAATACTTTCAAACTTTTAACTCAAAAAGGAGCAAAGATGAAAAAATTTTCTGTTGCTTTGGCCGGTTTGGCCTTACTAGCTAGCGTTTCTGGCGCTAAGGAGTTCATCAATATCGGCACCGGCGGTATGACCGGAACCTATTATCCGGTAGGCGGCGCGATTTGCCGCTTGGTAAATATGGATAAAAATATGAAATGCTCTGTGCAATCGACGGGTGGCTCGACATATAACGTCAATAACGTGCTTAAAAAAGAGCTAAATTTCGGCTTCGTTCAAAGCGATGTCGTCTATGATAAATATAACGGTACGGGCAAATTCCAAGGCGCGGCGGATAAAAATTTACGCTCCGTAATCTCGATCTATCCGGAGCTTTTAGCTTTCGTAGTTTCTAAAGAGAGCGGCATCAAAGCTTACGGCGACGCCGCGGGCAAAAAGATCAATATCGGAAACCCAGGTAGCGGCAACGAGCTAACCAGTACGATAGTTTTTGAAAACTACGACTTTGATCTTAAAAAGCTCGCCCAACACGGCGTCTTAACCGCGCAAGAATGCCCGATGGCGCTAAAAGATAAGAAGATTGACGGATACTTCTACGTCGTAGGACATCCAACCGCAAATATCACCGATGCGGCGACTTCGCTTCCTATCGACTTGGTTAGCATCGACGATGAGCATATCAAAAAAATTCTAGAAAAATATCCATATTTTGCCAAAGGCGTGATCCCTGCGAAAATGTATGACGGCGTAGACCACGATACGCAGACTATCGGCGTAAAGGCTGTGCTTGTAACCGACGCTAGCCAAAGCGACGAGGCGGTTAGGGCGGTAGTTAAGGCTATACTTGATAATTTCGACGAGTATAAAAAGCTACACCCTGCGCTAAATTTGGTAAGCAAAGAATCTCTTTTAGAGGGGCTTAGTGCGCCACTTCATCCTGCAGCAGAGGCGGTGTATAAAGAAGCTGGGCTGCTGAAATAGGCTAGTTGATGGAGAAATCTACACAAAACGACGAGCAGGTTTTAGAGGTAAAAAGTAGAGAATTTACCTCTAAAAAGCTCTTCTGGCTCGTGACGCTGGTCTGCTTCTCGTGGTCGGTCTTTCAGCTTTACATCGCGTATTTTACGCTAAATACGAATATCGCGCGCTCAATCCACTTGGCGTTCGCCATTTTTATAATTTTTTCGCTTTTTCCGTTTCGCCCGCGCTCTAAGGCACATTTTTACATCCCGTTTTACGATTATATTTTATTAATCGTCGGAGTCGCCGCGATCTTGTATCCTGCAATAGAATTTAACGGGCTAGCGCAGCGCCCGGGAAATTATCTAACCAGAGATATCGTAGCGTCGTTTATCGGAATTTTCATACTCTTTGAAGCAGGTCGTCGTATGATGGGACCAGCGCTTGGTATTATCGCTTTTACCTTTCTTCTGTATTGCTACTTCGGTCCTTATATGCCCGATATCATCTCGCATCGCGGCGCAAGCTTTGAACTGCTTGCAGGGCATATGTTTTTAACTACAGAGGGCGTATTTGGCGTACCAGTGGGGGTCAGCACCAGCTTCATTTATCTGTTCGTGCTATTCGGCGCGCTTTTGGAGCGAGCCGGAGCGGGGCAGTATTTTATAAACGTAGCGTTTGCGATTTTAGGTCGCTTCCGCGGAGGGCCTGCCAAGGCTAGCGTAATCGCTAGCGGACTAACCGGAATGGTAAGCGGTAGTTCGACCGCAAACGTCGTGACGGTGGGTACCTTTACGATCCCGCTTATGAAAAAAGCGGGGCTTACCGCCACTAAGGCGGGCGCTATCGAGGTCGCTGCGGGCGTAAATGGGCAGCTTATGCCGCCTATCATGGGCGCTGCGGCGTTTATAATCGCGGAATTTTTGGGTATGAGCTACACCAACGTAATGATCGCGGCGGTGATCCCAGCCTTCGTCTGCTACGCGGGGTTATTTTTTATCGTGCATCTTGAAAGCTGCAAGCTAGGACTTCGCGGCAGCCGCGATTACGCCAAGGTTTCAAAGCTAAAAATTATATTTAGCGGCATTCATTACATAATCCCGATTTTGGTGCTTCTTTTTACTCTATTGATTCTAAAAGAAAGCGCGATCTCTGCAGCATTTAACTCGATTTGCGTGCTATTTTTAATAATGATCGTACAAGAGCCCGCTAAAAAAACGATATTTGGCGAAAAGGTTGGCAAGTCCGATTTTATCGTCGGCTTTGTCGATATCTTTTGGGCTATGGTAGGTGCTGCTAAAAACATGGTCACGGTCGCCGTTGCCACCGCGCTAGCGGGCATCATCATCGGCTCGATCTCGCTTACCGGGCTGGGACAGGTTCTTTCAGAGCTCGTGGAGGCGGTCGCAGGAAATAGCATAGTATTGATACTTCTGATGACTGCGATAATGAGCCTGATTTTGGGCATGGGACTTCCTACGACGGCGAATTATATCGTCGTTTCAAGCTTAATCGCGCCAGTGATTTTGATACTAGCGGGCAAAAACGGCTTTTTGATCCCTGCGATCGCAGTGCATCTTTTTGTCTTTTATTTTGGAATTTTAGCCGATGATACCCCGCCAGTGGGTATTGCAGCATACGCTGCGGCGGGTATCGCAAAGGCAAATCCGGTAACCGTGGGACTTCAGGGCTTCGTGTATGATCTACGCACCGCGGTGCTTCCGTTTGCGTTTTTCTTCAACAATAAGCTGCTTTTGATCCAAAGCATCGGCGATCCGATGGATTCAAAGAGCATCGTTTGGATCAGCGATCCACTGCAAATCGTGCTGATTTTTGCCACGGCGATCGTGGGTATGTTTGCTTTCAGCTCCTCGCTGCAGGGCTGGTTCGTAACAAAATGTAACCCGATAGAGCGCCTGCTATTGCTGCTAGTAACGCCGCTAATGCTGGTGCCTAATATCTGCGCAAAATTCATAGAGTTTATCCCAAGTGAATACGCAAGTTATGGCATCGGCGCTGCGATCTACGTGCTGATCTTTGCAAAGCAGTGGCTTTTAAGGCCCAAAGACTCTGACGATGCTCACGCCGAAAATAGCGCACCTGCGGCGTAAATCTAAATTTGATCCCGCTAAATTTTAAGATAAATTTGCGGGGTCTCATTAAATTTATCTTCTTATTTTGCATTCTTGCGCCAGGATTTTAAATTTGGATTGACTCTTTACTTCTAAATTTAAAACCTCGACAGATTGTGCCATGCTGATAAATCTAGTTTAAATTTAAATCCGCCTATATAAACTACTCAAAATTTTAAATTGCGCCGAAGCGATTATGCCCCTTAGTAAGATAAATTTATTCATACGAAGCTATTGTGTTAAAAAACATCGCATATTAATCCCAAGTCTATAATTATTCCAAGCGCAGGATGCACGAAATCAATAGAGCAAAGCCGTTTTCGCGCTGCCGCTTGTAATGCCTTCGATAGTTTAAAATATACACGTCCACAAAAGCGAAAATGATTCTTAAAGCAGATAAAATCAAAAACTATGCAAAATTTCTTCAAAACGATTTGATAATTAAGACCGGGCGTTATAAAATTTTACTTATTTACAGCAATTTCTTGATTATATGCTGTATTTTATTTAAAATAATTTTTATGAAAATATCGATGGAATGGGGAATTATTAGTGAAATTTAATTCTATAAAAATACTTTAATAATTAATATTAAATTTATCCGCTTTGAGTTATAATCCGCGATTAAATTTCAAAATAGAGGAACAAAAATGCAAAAAGATATGTATTTTAAAAAGGCGAAATTTATCGCATTGTCGATATGTGCGAGCGTTTCGATTTTATGCGGCGTCGAAGGCTCACACCTAAGCAGTGACGCAAATAGCACGAATCTTGGCGAAATCGTAGTAAGCGCGAGCGGCTTTCGCCAAGATATTAGGCAGGCGCCGGCCTCCATTTCCACCTTGGATAATAAAGAGATATCAAGCAGCAGCTTCACTTCGCTGCACGATATCGCGAATAAAATGCCTGGCGTCAGCGTCATCGCAGGCGACGACGGCCCGGCAAGCGGGATATCCATCAGAGGAATGGAAAGCTCCCAAACCCTTGTGCTTATCGACGGCAAACGCGTAAGTTCTGCGGCGGCGAACCCAAAAGGCGGAGCGGGCGATATGAACTCGAATTTTATCCCGCCCGCAGGAGCGATCGAGCGTATCGAAGTGATTAGAGGACCTATGAGTTCACTTTACGGAAGCGATGCGGTAGGCGGCGTGATAAATATCATTACGAAAAAGAATTTTTCTAAATTTAGCGGAAGCGCCGCCATATCTACGACTATCCAAGATCACGAGGGTATCGGAAACGGTAAGATGGGCGAAGCCTACGTCAATATTCCCTTCGGGCAGTATGCGGCGCTTCAGCTGTGGGGATATAAAAAGCTGCGCGACGAGGACGGCTATAAGGGAGGCTATCAAAAGAGCGATAAATCGGATTCTAACGCCAAGCTTTGGCTAACGCCGGATGAAAATAATAAATTTTACTTTCAAACCGGAAGGCAAAATCACGATTATTCAAGAACTCTTGGTAAAACCGCCGTTTATCCCAACGCGCGCGGATTAAATCACTATAAATATAAAAGAGAAAATCACGGCGTCGGATATTTGGGCGAGTTTGAAAGCTTAAGCGCTGATATAAGTTATTTTTGGGATAAGACTCGCCGTACGAGCATTTTTGATAGCCTTTCGCCCGCAATCGTAAAAAATAGAAATTTTAATTCCAAATTTACGACTTATCTCGGTATAAATACGCTTACCTTCGGCTATGATTTTAGCAAGCAAGATGTGCGAACGACTTTTATCGTTTCAAACGCGAGCAGGCAAAATTTACGCTCTCCGCAGCGATTTTCTATGAACGAGCATGCGGGATTTTTAGAGGACGAGATTGAAATTTTGGAAAATACGCTATTTTTAACGCTCGGCGGCAGGCTCACGCATAACGAATACTTCGGCAACCACTTTTCTCCTAGAGCCTACGCGACGTTTAATATAGGCGACACTTGGACGATCAAAGGCGGCGTCGCAACCGGTTATAAAACTCCCAACGTCAATCAAATTTCGCCTGAAGTAGGCACGATTCAGGGCGGCTGGAGGATTATAGATTTCGGTAACGAGGATTTAAAGCCCGAGAAAAGCACGACCTACGAGATCGGGCTTTATTACGACAATGCAGACGATCTGCGCGGCAATATCACGCTATTTAAAAACGACTTCAAAGATAAAATTTTAGATACCGATGGCAGCAATATTAATAGGATTCCCGCTTACAGAGGCTGCGCCAGCGCACCGAGCGTTAATTGTCCTGGTTGGGGAACGTATTTTAATATAGAAGGAGCCGAGGTTTACGGCGTTGAGCTGAGTGGCGATTACGATATTACTAAAAAGCTAAATTTCAAAGCGAACTACACCTATAGCCACTCCGAAATCGAAACCGGGGATCCTACGATCTATACGCCAAACGGCGCCGTTAAATTTAGTCAAACCAATCTTAGTAGGCTAGATGGCAAATCCCTGACCGCTACTCCGAAGCATGCCGCACATGCGACACTTAGTTATAGGCCTATCGCTCCGTTTTCTACCTTTATCGGTCTTAATTACGAAAGCGAGCTTACAAGCGTGCAATTCGGTCCGGGCAATAGAGTCAGCAAAAACGACAAAAAGCTTTTTACTACGGATTTGGGCGCACAATACGATTTAAACGATAATCTGAGCCTAAATTTAACCGCTTATAATATCTTTGATAACGTCCGATACGACGAGGGTCTCGCAGACGACGGCAATTACTATTGGTACCCCGAGGAAGGCAGGAGGTTTTGGTTTAAGGTAAACGCTAAATGGTAAGCCCAAAAAGTTTTCTTGCGGTATTTGACGCGCTATTTTTGGCGTGCTTATTTGCTTGCGATCTGAGGGCAAAACCGCCGCAAAAGATTGAGCAGGCAAGTGGAGCTGCGCACGAAATGTTTAACGTGAGCGATTTTATTCTAAAAAGCAAGAGCGGCGAAAAATATAAAATTTTTATAGCTCGCCAAAAAAATGTCGCTCGCTACGATAGGGTAGTTTTTATGGTTGATGCGAACGCGCAGTTTCCGATACTTTTAAACTCCTATGCGAAAATTTATGCGAATGGCGCAAAGCAAAACGCAAAAGCGGTGCCGAAATTAAGCAAAACCGTCCTTATAGTAGGCATCGGATACGACAGCCCGCTAGCGTATGATATTAAGCGTCGCACGAGAGATTTAACGCCCGCGGCGAGCGGCGAAGAATATGCAAACGGCGGCGGCGCGGGAGAATTTTACGATTTCGTAAAAGATGAACTATTTCCGCTCGTGGAGAAAAAATACTCTACGGCAAAAAGCGATAAAATTTACTTCGGACATTCTTTTGGCGGGCTATTCGGGATTTATGCTTTGCTGCGCGACGATGGGATTTTCGACGAGTTTTTTATCGCCTCACCTTCGTTGTGGTGGGGCGAATCACAGCTGATCAGAGATGCCCTAGACGAGGGAAAGCTTAGATCAAATTTAAAAGCAAAATTCATAATGCTCGTTGCCGGCTCACGTGAAATGCGTAAAGGAAAAACCGATAAAGCGGGAATTTTAAAAGCGGCCGATCTAGCTGAAATTTTAAAAACAAAGGGGCTTTCTTGCGAGTTTAAGCTCTACGAAGGCGCTTCGCACGGCGAAGTAATCCCATTGGCTTTGCAAGATTTAGCGCTATTTACGCAAAGATAATCTTCTATTTAGCCGATAAAACCTTAATCTAAACCCGGCTCGTTTATATTTGCAAGCGCAAGACCGAGCGACGCAGGCTCGCTGATCGCGCCGAAACGCGTCGCCGGATTTAAGAAATTAAATTTTAAAGCCCTTTTGGCTAGTATCGCACAAATTTAAAGGAGCGAAAATGCAAAGTTTCAAATGGCAAATTTCAAAGCGGCTCAAGCAGGCGATGCGCGAGCGAGATATCGACAATCTCGCGCTCGTGCGCCGCACGGACGAGCTGTATTCGCGCTCGCACCCGGGGCACGACGAGGATATGCGCGCCGAAGTTTACACGGTTTTGGACGAATACGCGCCCAACGTCGATATTGAAATTTTTGATCTGGTCTGCAAAGCTCTCGGCGTCAAAATCGAGCTAGGCTAAGCTTCGCGCGGGATTTGCCTGCGCTTTTTGCTCGGGCGGCGGCGCTAAATCGGTTTTTGAAATTTTATTTAATTTGGCTTTGCACTGCGACGCTGATCGTACTGCGAGTCGCGGCCGCTCCCAGCCTTTAAAATACGCAGCGCATGGCATTCGCGCCGCACTTGTCATTTGCTACACGTGGATTTCGAGCCGACTAAAACGAGCCGTCGCTCATACGACCGCGCCCGCCGCAAAATTTGCTAGCGACGTGTCTTACGCGGTATTAAATTTTAACAGCGCCGTAAAATTTAGTAGCGACAGCACCCATATCCGCGAGACGCGGATCGTGAAATTTAAACTCGAGCGGCGCGAACTTCTTAATTTAAGCACCCGCTTGCCCGTTCTTTAAAATTAAGCGCGCTTTTTTATTTGCTGAAATTTAACTCAAATTTAAACGCTCGATCGCAGAAATTTTAAAATTTACCGCACGATTGCATCAGCTCGCGCAGCTTCCACACGACTCGTACTACCCAATGTGCGCCTGGCTACTCCGCGCGATGTGTTTTTGCGCCTTGAAGTCGAGAGCAGAGTTCGGCGCAGAATTGTGTATAAAATTTCATTCACGCAAGTGGCTCGCAGATAGCTTAACAGGCAGCTCCAAATTTTAAACTCCGATCAAAATTTATTCTAACCGCTTAAAATTTGAAATCCCAATCAAAATTCACTCAAGCGGCGACAAAGACAAATTAGCGATTAAAATTTGAAATTTTAGAAGTGAAATCTCGCTCCTGCTTGCGATCAAAATTTTAAATTTTGCCGCAAAATTTCGCCCAAACCTAGCAAGATTAATATCTATTTTAACTGCAAAGTGCTAAATTTAGCCCTAAATTTTAATCCGAGGTAAGCTTTGAACTACTTAATCCAATTCAGCGTGATTTTAGGAATATCTTTTGTTGCGGAGATTTTGGCGGCGCTCGTGCCTGTGCCGATCCCCGCTAGCATCTACGGGCTAGTCATTATGCTTTTAGCCCTGATCTTCAAACTCATCAAAGTATCGCAGATCAGAGAAACCGTGTCGTTTTTTATGCAGATCATGCCAGTGATTTTCATCCCTGCGGGCGCTGCGATCATCATCGCAGGCGACGCGCTACGCCAACATCTTTTCGCAATCATCGCGATTACGGCAGTCTCTACGGTAGTAGTCATCGGTGCAAGTGGCGCGGTAACGCAAATTTTTTATAAAATCGCCCTCGCCCGCGTTAAGCGCAGGCTTTACGCAGCCGCGCACGAACAAGACGGCGCGAATACAAAGGGCGTGGATGCGAAACTGGAGCGCGAAATTCTATCCGGAGACGACAAAAAATGAGAGAAATTTTAATGAACTCCGCTTTTTTCGGCGTATTTTTATGCCTAGGCTCATTCGAGCTGGGACTTTATCTAAAAAAGCGCTTTAAGTTAACGATTTTCAACCCGCTTCTAATCGGTATCGTGCTTACCGTCTGCGTGCTTTTAATCTTTAAAATTCCATACGAGAAATTTAACACAAGCGCCTCGCACATTAGCTTTTTCTTAACGCCGATTACCGTCTGTCTAGCCGTACCGCTATACGAGCAGCTGGCGCTTTTGCGAAGTAATTTTTTAGCTATTTTTGCAGGACTGATTTCGGGTATGATCGCAGGACTAGGCAGCATCTACGCGATGTCGGTGATATTTGGGCTAAATCACACAATGTATGTCACGCTACTACCGAAATCTGTCACGGCGCCTATCGGTATGGGTATCAGCGAAAGCTTAGGCGGCATCGTGACACTAACGGTGGCCTGCATCATCGCTACGGGCATCATCGGCAGTGTATTTGGCGAGGCACTACTTAAAATTTTTGGCATCAAAAAGGCGATGGCAAAAGGTATCGCCCTAGGCTGCGCAAGCCACGCGATGGGAACGGCGCGCGCTCTTGAGATCGGTGACGTAGAGGGCGCGATGGCTTCTTTGGCGATGGCGGTTACGGGGCTTCTTACCGTCATCGGTGCCGGTATTTTTGCACATTTCATCTAAGGAGAAAATATGATAATCTCGATCGCTAGACAAACGGGCGCAGGCGGGCGCGAAACCGCGCGCAAACTAGCCGAGCGCTTAGGCTATACCTATCTAGCCAAGGCGGATCTGCTCCGCAAAGCAGACGAGCTTGGCTGCTTCGAGCAGATGTATGAGTTCTACAACGAAATGCCCGTAAATACGCTACTTCAGGCAATCTCGCACAACGAGCTAGCCAATGAGCAAAAGCGCGACCGCATCGTAGCAATCTACGAAAAGATCGTCTCGGGCGGCAACGTTATAGTGCTTGGGCGCTGCGCGGGATTTTTCTTGCGCGGACATCCGGATCTGCTGACGGTATTTCTACGCGCGAGCGATGAGTTTAAGCTCGCCAGATTAGAAAAAGAGGGCCATACCGACGCACGAGAGTATATGGAAAACAGCGACGCGGGCAGGATGAGCTTTCATCAATACTACACCAACCAAGTCTGGGGCGCGTCCGCAAACTACAATATCTGCATTGATACGTCGTATTGCGGCATCGATAATGCGGTAAATATCATCGAGTATCTGGTTAAAAACCACGATAAAAAGTAAAATTTGAAACTTTGCGACGGGCGCGGTAGCGAGGCGACATTGCTGCGACGATGAGAGTATCGGCGGTGGCGAAATTCTATCGACATCGTAACGAAACTATAGCTGCGACAACGAGGCTACGGCAATGAAATTATATCGGCGCAATATCGCTGCGGGCGGCGCGGCATAGTGGCGGCAACGAGATTATGTCGCTGCGGCACCGCTATCGCGAAATTTTACGCTAAGATTTGGGGAAACATGATGGCAGTAGCGATGCGATCTTATGCGTGGCAAATTTTCCGTGGTTTATCGGCGGTAAATTTCTGGGTGCAAGCGAGCAAATTTACGGGTTTTAGGGCGGCTATTCGGGTTTTTGCGGCGGCGTTTGGCGCTCAATTTACCCTAAATAGGCTAAATTTGACGGCTTTCTTTACGGTACGATTTTGAGCAAACTCGGCAAAAAAGGCTTGCTCAAATTTCAAACCTTTAACGTCAATTTACCTTTTTTTTAATGTTAAATTTTATAAAATACCGATAAAAATTTTGGCAGGAGTAAATTTATGAAAAGATTAATCGCGGCGCTCGCCTGCGCTATGGTTTTGTTTGCGGCGGGTGAGGATATAGGGGCACTACAAAAAGCGTGCGACGACGGAAATGCAATTAGTTGCGGTTCCCTCGGGGTTTTATATGTTAACGGACAAGGCGTAAAGCAGGACTATAAAAAAGCGAGCGAACTATTTTCTAAAGCTTGCGATATGGGAGAGGCAGGCAGTTGCCATAATCTCGGGCTTTTATATGTTAACGGACAAGGCGTAAAGCAGGATTATAAAAAAGCGAGCGAACTATTTTCTAAAGCTTGCGATATGGGAGAGGCAGGCAGTTGCCATAATCTCGGGCTTTTATATGTTAACGGACAAGGCGTAAAGCAGGATTATAAAAAAGCGAGCGAACTATTTTCTAAAGCTTGCGATAGCGGAAATGCAATTAGTTGCTCTAATCTCGGGGTTTTATATGTTAACGGACAAGGCGTAAAGCAGGACTATAAAAAAGCGAGCGAACTATTTTCTAAAGCTTGCGATATGGGAGAGGCAGGCAGTTGCCATAATCTCGGGCTTTTATATGTTAACGGACAAGGCGTAAAGCAGGACTATAAAAAAGCGAGCGAACTATTTTCTAAAGCTTGCGATATGGGAGAGGCAGGCAGTTGCCATAATCTCGGGCTTTTATATGTTAACGGACAAGGCGTAAAGCAGGACTATAAAAAAGCGAGCGAACTATTTTCTAAAGCTTGCGATATGGGATATGCAGACGCTTGCTTTAATCTCGGGGTTTTATATTATGATGGTAAGGGCGTAAGGCAAGATAAAGGAGCGGCAAAAGAGTATTTCGGCAAGGCTTGCGATTTAGGCAATCAGGGCGGTTGTAATAATTATAAAATCCTAAACGAGCAAGGATTGTGAGTTAGGACGCTAAAAGGCGGTAATTTAGTCGCCTTAAATAAAAACCGCGCCGTTCGTAAAATTGAGCCCGAATTTTGCTCAAATTTAGCTTTCGCGAGCCGCAGTATAAGATCACCGCTCAAATTTAACTCCCTAACGGCAAAAGCGGGCAAAATTTAAAAAGCCGCCAAACCCGAAATCCGCAAGGCAGTTTCAGGCGCAGCGGCGTAAATTTAGCCTATTTTAGGTTATCTTTTTAGGCTATTTACGATCGAGAGCATATCGTCGCTCGTCGTGATCGCCTTTGAGTTGGCTTCATACGCGCGCTGAGCCGTGATGAGGTCGGTCATATCCTCGACCAGCCGGACGTTACTCATCTCGACGAATCCCTGCCTGATCGTGCCGTGGCTGTCGAGCTCTGCCGTGCCGACCACGACCTAGCGCAGATCCCATTCGGCGAGCTGGTGCAGGGCGAGGGGGTCATATACGTGCAGATCTGCGAGAAATGCAAGGTTTTGGGCGGCCGCTTTCAGTGCACGTGAGGGTAAAATCAAAATTTTAGCTAAAGCGCGTCAAATTGCATTTAAAGATGGATAGAATTATAATGCTGTCCTTTTTGATCTGAAAAAGATCATCTCTCTGACGTCGTTTCTGTTTTGTTTTAAATTTTTTCTAAAGTGATACGGCATAAAGGGGATTTTCTCGATTTAGTTTTTGAGCTCGCGCATAAAATCATCAGCCCGAGCTTCGCTGTGCAAAGCTATGAAACTGGCGATATTTTCGAGTTCGCTCACGAAATTTTCAGAGTATAAAATTACCACGCGAGCCCTTTTTCGGCTAGCCTTTCTTTTATCTCATCATCGTTATAAAGCTTCAATTCGCCTTTGTCCGATCGATCTATTATCTCGTCGAGCTTTTTTTGATCGGATTCGCTTAGCATAGGTTCGTCGCAAACTATAGTCGCCGTCGGATCAAGTAGTAGCAAAGCCTTTATAGCTTTTATGGTGTTATCGTTTTGTGTCTGTATATTGATCGTCGCCATCTTAGCTCCTTTGCGTTTTATTTTACTAAAAAATTTTAAAATGCAGCTTTCGTAAAATTTTAAAATAGCTTCATGTTGCCTAAATTTGATTAAAAGGAATTTGCGGGTTATTGGCTTGGGTAAAAAAAAGGCACAGGGCGCAGGCTAAATTTTAATTTACAGCTAAATTTAGCCTGCCCGCATAACTGCAAAACGCTATCTACTCGCTAAGCGCCTCCGCGACGTGATCCCAGCCGAGCGCTCTAGCATAATCAAGCGCGGTTTTGCCGTGGATATTTTTAGCGTTTTTATCCGCACCCTTAGCAAGCAAAAGCTCAAGCCTCGTCAGATTGCCCGCGATTGCCTCGTGGTGCAGCATCGTGTAGCCCTCATCGTCCGTGCGCGTGATCTCTTCCGGGTACTCACGCAAAAGCTCCTCGAAATTCTTCTTCGTATTGACGCTCATCGGATGCTCGGTTAAATTTTGCGGATGTTCCTGCTGTTCGTACGCCACCAGCACGACGTCAGGATCGCCGAAATTTAACCCCCACGCCTCGTCGTGCTCGGCGCGCTCGCTCTGGCTCATAGCTTTGCGCATCGCCTGCACGCTAAAGCCGCCGTAGGTCTTGCCCTCTATCGCAAACATCCAGTCGCTGATCTGCTCTAGCGGCACCGAGACTTGCTCACCGTTTTTGACGTTGCTTAGCACGTTCGGGTCGTTTACGAGCACGCCGCAAACGCGCTCGCCGTCAAAATACACGTCGTTTACCCACATATGCTCGACCTCGGTGTTGCCGTTTAGCTCCTGCGAAAAGGCGACTTTGACGCAGGCAAAGCTAAGTGTCGGGACGATGCGGAGGCGCTCCCAGTATAGCTCGCGCCAGAAGTAGCGAAAGCTCTTTCGTGCCTGCTCAAATGCTTTTAGCATCGCCTCATCTTCGCCGTCCGCGTAAAACACGGGCTCGCTCTCTTTCGCGGCGTTTCCGCCTTGTGCGCCCTTGCTATCGCTATCTTTCGAGCCAGCGTCATCGCCGCCGAATAGTTTTTTAAATAGTCCCATTTGCCCTCCTTAAATTTAGTTGAGATTCGTATTGTATTTTAAATTTACTTTCATTTGCCTGATTAAAATGGCGGGTAAAATTTCACCGCGCGAGCCGTATAGCGGAGCGCAGAAGAGCAGAGCAGTCTTACGGCTTGCGTTCCGCACCCGCGCAAAAATTAGCTATAATTGCGTTTAAATTTAATTAAAGGAGAGACCGTGGGGTTATTTAGCTCAGAAAAAAAAGCTGAAAAAGCGCAAATTCCAAGCACCTTTGCCGGCAGAGTGGATAAATTTTGGGCGGAATTTAGCGGCATGGTAGATGAGATAAAGGCCGATTTGGCGGCGGAAGAGTTTGAAAAGGCGATGCAAAAGACTGACGAGAAGCTTCGCATCTGCCTTGCCGAGCCCTATTTTATGACAGGGCTCGCGGGCGAGCGGCTCGATCTGGTGCTAACTCCGGAGGGTATGAGACACCGATTATTTTGGCTAAGCTTCATCAAAAACGCTATGCCTAGGCAGCTCGAGTCCAAAATGCTCTGCACGCTCGGAAAGCCGCGCGCGCCGCGAGGTATCGGCGGGATCGAGATGTACGATACGCACGTAAACGCCGAGGAGTCGATGATCTACGCGCAGTTTAACGAAAGCGACGTGGATATTAAAATTTACAACGAAAACCTAGCGGCTCTGCTCGCGCAGGATGAGGGCAAGGCTTATAACCTTAGCTTTATCCTACTTGACAATATGATCGGCGAAACGGCGATCATAAATACGCTAGGCGAGCTTGAGGTGCTGGCCGGGCCCGAGGAAAAAGGCGTACCGCTAAGTGAATTTGCCGATCTGATCGATGAGAAATTCGGCGAGCGAGCTTCGCGAGAGCCGCTAAAGAATTTTTTCAGCTACGAGATGCAGCCGCGCGGTAGCGAGGTGCGCGAGGACGTGGTCGTGGGTACAACCTGCCTGCGAAATCTCATAGGCGAGTACTTAGGCGGCAAGCGCGACATCTATAACGAAGCCTTCGAGCTCGGCATCAAATTTTGCTTTCTTAGCGTAGGTAACGGCGGCGACATGCAGGCGGGCTTTGATCTGCGAAACAAGATCGAGGACGAGGAGCTGGAGAGCTGCGGCTCGTTTCTGGAGATAATCGGCGGTGCAACCGGGCAGAAGCACACATACATTGATCTCATCTGCTATGACGAGGAGAAGCTGAAAGAAAAGGTGCAGCAGCTTTGCAAAAAATATGGCGCGAATATACAAATCCACGACTTCAAGCGGTAGGAGGCTTCGGTTTTTACCGTTACTAAAATTTGCGACTTAAGCGGTAGGCCTCTGTTTTTGCGGCAGATGAATTTGAAATTTTGCACCATCGCAGAAAATAAATTTTAAAACTCTACGCCATCGCGTAAAATAAATTTAAAATTTGCCGCGCCGCACGCTTTTCGTTCGGTTTTGTCGTTCCGCTGATACGCGCTAAATTTGATCAAATTGCAAGCTTGCGGTGCAAATTATAGTGGCGCGATTTAGGATTTTGTTTATGCACGTGATTCGCTTGCAATGTAGATCAGCGTGGGCGTTTTTTATAAAATATACACACCGCTTGCAAATTTCACGCGCTGTGCCTGTTCGCATACATAGCTCGCTACGTAGAATTTTTATCGGCCACAATAATCCTCAGCGCGAGATTTGTTAAGATTTAAGCACCAACGCATAATTTGATAAAATTTTAGAAGCGGACACGCAATAAATTCCAAGAAAAAAACCAAGCACGAAAGAATTCTAATGAAATTTTGCAAAATGCTCTTTGGTAGAATTTATAAAAATTATAAAGATTTGACTCGGACAAATTTTAAAATTCTATAAAAAGCGGGTTTTATAAAAATCTTGCCAAGCCATGAAATTTCAAGAAAATTCCACAGAATTCCGATAAGTTTTTTGAAATTTTACTATAGCAGAATCCGATCCATCGCGCGCATTAGATTTAGCATTTGAATGTGCTCGAAAACGTCGTGCGTGCGGATGATCGCGGCGCCGTTTAAAGCGGCGATTTGGTGCAGATACAGCGAGCCTGCGAGCCTATCCGCGACCGCAGAGGGGCTGTAAAAATCGATAACGCTCTTTCTGCTCGCGCCCACGAGCAGCGGACAGCCGAAGTGCAAAAAATGCTGCAAATTTTTAATCAGCACCAAATTTTGCTCGGCGGTCTTGCCAAAGCCGATGCCTACGTCAAGGATAATCTTTTTAAGTCCCTCGCTTTGCAGCTGCTGCAAATTCTGCGCAAAAAACTCATCGATCTCGCCCATCAGATCGTCATATTTTGGCGCAAGCTGCATATTTTGCGGCTTTCCTTGCATGTGCATCAGCACGTAAGCGGCGTCGTAGCGAAGCGCAAGAGGGGCAAGAGCGAGGTTCGCGCTAATGTCGTTGATGATGCTAAAGCCCCGATCTAGCGCAAATTCTAAACAATACTCATCGAAGCTATCGAGGCTAAATTTAGCCTTTTCGTGCAGACGCAGGCGGTAAATTTCGCTCACGACATCCTTTATGCGCGCAAACTCCTCATCCCTGCCGCAGTACTGGCTGCCCGGGCGCGAGCTCACGCCGCCGATGTCGATGATAGCGGCGCCCTGCTCGATCATCTTTTCGATCTTATTGGTCGCCTCTTTTAAGCTTGCCGCACGGCTTGCGGGGTTGAAGCTATCGGAGTTGATATTGACGACACCCATTATTTCGCAGCTTTGCGGCTTAGCAAATTTCTCGCTTAGAAATTTCGCGAGCTCTTTTAGCCCGAAATCCTGCAGCGCTTCCTTTTGCGCCAAAGCCTCGATCTGGCGGTCATTTGCGATCAAAACCGCGTCCGTATCGTCGCGCCCCAGGATCACCCCTTCGTTGCATGCAAGCTCGGCGCCGATACTAAGGGCATCTTGTTTTAAAATATTCGCCGCGGGCGCTCGCAGATCTTTTAGATAGAAAAAGTTTAGGCGCGATTTTTTCTGCATTATCGCCCGTCCCGCATTTCGCACGCCGATACGCTCGCAAATCAGCGCGAAATCGGCCTCGTTTGAAATTTTATAAATTTTCATCTTTTCTCCTCTATCATTAACAGTAACGGAGTAAGCACGGCGTGAGCTTTGGCGTTGTGCTCGGCGAGGTAGCTTAGGCGGTCAATCCGCTGCAGCTCATCGCCGCTTAGCCTGACGCCCGCTTCGAAGCACTCTAGCGCGATCTCGCCGATGAGCGCTTTTAGCGCTGTTTTATCCAGCTCGCCCTTGCGCTCCAGCGCAATCTGTGCGTCGATAAACTCCA
Organism: uncultured Campylobacter sp.; assembly: GCF_938045345.1. Lineage (GTDB taxonomy): Bacteria > Campylobacterota > Campylobacteria > Campylobacterales > Campylobacteraceae > Campylobacter_B. The sequence goes on along the minus strand of NZ_CALIMS010000039.1, from coordinate 18,619 downwards.
CCGCTTCCTTTAGGCTAAGTCTGGCTAAGCTTAGCCCGGTGCGGTATCTCGGCTTTCGCACGCAGAGATTTTGCACGATCAGGCGCGAGCGGATGGTAGGCAGCAGGGCGTTGATAAAAGGGGTGATCAGGAAAAATACCGTATTTTTAGGCGGCTCCTCTAAAATTTTAAGCAGGGCGTTTTGCGCCTCCTCGCCGAATTTCGTAGCGGCGATGACGATGATCTTATCCTCACGCTCGGCGACATAGGCTTCGTCTATAATCTTTCGCGCCTCGTCGATCTTAAGCTCGATGCTTTCGAAAAACCTTAAATTTTTGCGCGGAATTTCGGCTAAAATTTTATCTTTAAAGCCCTCATAATCGCCCGTTAAAATGATCTGATTTATGATTTTCAAAGCACCACTTCGTCAAAAAGCACGGCGTCGATGCTTTTGTCTAAAATTTTAAAAAGCTGGATAAGTTTGAGATCCAGGCTCGGATCGCTCTCGCTCATATAGAAGCTGTTTTGCAGCCTCTCGTCGATGAGCCACAGATAGCTATCCTCGTGGCTTTTGGCGATCTTGGCTAGCGGATGGTTGCCGTTGCCGATGTAAAAATATATAAAGCCGTTGGCAAACGCAAGGCTTAGCATATCGTTTAGCAGCAGCGCGTCCTCTAGGCTATTTACGCCGCCGCGATAAAGCGAGCGCAGCGAAAAAAACGGTAGCAGCGGGCGTGAGTTGGTAGAGGAGTTGATCTTTTTGATGATGTATTCGCTAAACCAGCTTCGCTCATCGTCGCAGATGACGATGAAAGCAAAGCCGTCGTGGAGGAATTTGAGCTTTGAAGCCAAAAGCGGAGTCCAGTCCTCCTTGCGATCCTCAAGCCACTCAAGTCCAGGCTCGGAGCGCATCGCCGTAACGCTCCAAGTGTGCAGATCCTGCATTATTTATCCAAATCGTAGGCTTTATGCAGCGCGCGCACGGCGAGCTCGCCGTATTTAGCCTCTACGATCATCGAAATTTTAATCTCGCTCGTGGAGATCATCTGGATATTTATCCCTTCGTCCGCAAGCGTCTTAAACGCCTTGCTGGCTATGCCGCTGTGGCTTTTCATACCCACGCCTACCAAAGAAACCTTTACGATATCGGCGTCCGATTCGATGATGGAATTCGGATTTGGATTTACCTCTTTCATTACCCTATAGGCCGTCTCTAGCTCGTTTTGCGGCACGGTAAAGCCCAAATTCGTCTCGCCGTTTCGTCCGATATTTTGCACGATCATATCGACGTTGATCTCCTTGCTTGCAAGCGCGGAGAAAATTTCAGCCGCGACGCCGGGGCGATCCTCTACGTTTCTAATCGTAATTCTTGCTTGATTTTTATCCAGTGCAATGCCGCTAATTACCGCATCTTCCATCTTTTCTTCTCCTGTTATGAGTGTTCCTTCATGATCGTTAAAACTGCTTCGCGTCACCAAATTTACGTTTAATTTCTTCGCAAGCTCAACGCTTCGATTTTGCAAAACCTTCGCCCCCAAGCTCGCAAGCTCAAGCATCTCGTCGTAGCTGATGCGATCAAGCTTCTTGGCTTTGGGCTCGATGCGCGGATCGGTCGTATATACGCCGTCTACATCGGTGTAAATTTCGCACAGATCGGCATTCAGCGCTCCTGCGACGGCGACTGCGCTAAGATCGCTTCCGCCTCGCCCGAGCGTAGTTACTTCGCCTGCGGTGCTGATACCTTGAAAGCCCGCGACGACGACGATTTTGCCCTGCTTTAGCGCCTCTTGCATGCTTTTTGGATCGATCGAGACGATGCGAGCTTTGGTGTGAAAATTATCCGTCACGATGCCCGCACCACGCCCGCTAAATGCGATCGCAGCATAGCCCTTGGCGTTTAGCGCGATAGCTAAAAGTGCGCTCGTGACGCGCTCGCCCGAGCTTAGCAGCACATCCATCTCTCTGCCTACGGGAGTTTTAGTAAAAAATTCCGCCTGCTCGATGAGCTGATTGGTAACGCCGCTCATCGCAGAGACGATTACCGCGACATCGTGTCCTTCGTTTTTAGTCTTTATCACGCGCTGCGCGACCGCCTCGATCCGCTCTAGCGTGCCGACGCTCGTACCGCCGTATTTTTGAACGATCAGCATTAAATGTAGCCCTCCTCTTTAAAATATTTTAAAACCGTCGCGTAAATCGGCTTTTTGAAGTGATTTACGTGCCTTAAAACCTCATTTGCGCCTACGAATTTAAATGCGTCGAACTCCGGAAGTTTAGTATTGATGTTCAGATCAGCCAAATTTCGCAATCGTACTAAAAAATACCTTTGAATTTGCCCGTCGTATGGGCGCATCTTTTGAGCTACTCCATCGGGAAAATCGTAGCTTAGCCACTTTGGGCACTCAGCGATGATATCGACTTTGCTTGTTCCGATCTCCTCGCCTAGCTCTCTGCGGATCGCCATCTTAGGCGTCTCACCATCGTCGATACCGCCTTGAGGAAACTGCCAAGCGCCTTTGATGTCGCTTCGTTGCGCGATTAATATTTCGCAATTAAACGGATACGAGGGCGAAAGTACGATTGCAGCGACATTCGGTCTGTAATTTTTCTCTTTTTCCATCTCGTTTTCTCACAAAAAATTTCTCAAAATTCTACCTAAAAATATTAAAATTTGCGTTAAGAGGCTTAAAATTTATATAAATTTTCAAATTAATTCGCTAAATTTTGCGACGTAAATTTAGCCCATAGGACTGCCCTTGCACATCTACATCCACGTGCCGTTTTGCACCTCAAAATGCCCGTATTGCGCCTTTGGCTCCTTCAGCGATAAGTTTAGCCTCGCAAAAAGCTACTTTCACGCGCTAGAGCTTGAAGTGCGCGATTTTTTGGCGAAAAATCCGCACGCACAAATCTCCACGCTTTTCATCGGCGGAGGCACGCCAAGCGCCGTAGATGCGGGGATTTACGACGAAATTTTTGCACTGCTTGCGCCGCATTTCGCCGCTAAAGCCGAAATCAGCTCGGAAGCCAACCCAAACTCCGCTCACCCGGCTTGGCTTAGGGCGATGCGCGGTCTCGGCGTAAATCGCATCAGCTTCGGCGCACAGAGCTTCAACGATGCCAAGCTAAAGTTCCTCGGTCGCGCGCACAGTGCGGCGCAGATTTTTCTCGCGGTGCAAAATGCCAAAGCAGCGGGCTTTGATAATATAAATTTGGATCTAATCTATGCGAGCAAATTTGACGATAAAAGGAATTTAAAATTTGAAATGGATGAGCTTGCGCGCTGCGAAGTGCCGCATCTAAGCGCTTATGCGCTAAGTCTCGAGGAAAACACGCCCTTTTTCGGGCGCGAAAGCTTTAAAAGAGAAAGCGCGGCTCTAGCTAAATTTCTCTTTGCTCTTGCGGCGGATAACGGCTTTAGCCAGTATGAAATTTCAAATTTTGCCGTGCGCGGACTGCGCTGTAAGCACAATCTGGCTTACTGGCGCGGCGAGGATTACGCGGGATTCGGGGCATTTGCGGTCGGAACTAGCGGACAGGTGCGCCTTAGCTCGCCTAAAAATTTGCGAGATTACATTGCAGATCCGCTGCAAAAACAGCGCGAAGCTCTAAGCGCGCAAGACAAAAAGCTTGAGCGTATATTTCTCGGGCTGCGCTGCGTTTTGGGCGTGGACGCGCAAATTTTAGACGCCGCGGAGCTAAGTAACGCGCAGCTGCTCGTGCGGGCAAAAAAGCTGAAATTCGGCGAAGGTAAATTTTATAATCCTAACTTTTTGCTCGCCGACGAGATTGCGCTTTTTATCACGCAAGAAAGCCGCCGCGGGCGCTAAATTTAAGATTAATGAAATTTTAGTTACAATACGCCACTTTTTACGTTAGGAAATTTTATGTTTGGTATCAGTATGCCTGAAATTACGGTCATTTTAATCATCGCGATAATCGTGCTGGGGCCCGAAAAGCTTCCGAAAGTGTTGGTCGAGCTCGCGAAATACTTCAAAGTCATCAAAAAAACTATCAACGACGCAAAATCGAGCTTTGATCAGGAGCTTCGCATCGCCGAGCTCAAAGAGGATGCCAAAAAATATAAAGAGAGTATCACGCAAGCAAGCGAGGGCGTGCGCAAAAAGCTCACATTTGAGGAGCTCGACGAGATAAAAGGCGGTATCGACTCGGTCAAGGAGACGCTAAATGCGGGGCTAAAAGACGCGAAAAGCTCGCTTAAAGAAACGCTTAGCTCGGACGCCACCAAAGACGCGCTAAACTCTGCGGAGGTCTCGGCACAAAAACAGAGCGAGACGGCAAATTTAAAAGCAAATTCAAGCGGTGAAAATTCCGCGCAAAGCTCCGCTGGCGCCGCAAACTCTACGCAAGGCTCCGCCGACATCGTAACAAATTCCGGCGTTGAAAGCAAAAGTGCGAATTCTGGCACTGAAAACAAAGGCAAAAATTTTATGCCGAGCACGGACGGCGGCGCGGGAAATTCCGCACAAAATACCAATGCAAGCAGTGAAGCGAAAAGCGCCGCGCAAAATACGAATGCAAATTTAAACGGCGATGCGCGAAATCCTACGCAAAATTCCGCACAAAATAGCGATACGCAAAAATCATAATGAGAGAGAAATTTAATGTTTGAAGAGCTAAAACCCCATCTAGCTGAGCTTCGCAAGCGCCTAGTTATCTCCGTGCTTTCCGTCATCGTCCTTTTCGTCGCGTGCTTCGGCTTTTGGGAAGATATTTTAGGCTTTATGACCCGCCCGCTAGTGCGCGTGCTTCCTAAGGGCAGTGAGATCATCTTTACCCAGCTTGGCGAAACGTTTTTTACCGCGATGAAGGTATCGTTTTTCACCTCGCTGCTTCTAGCGATGCCGATAATTTTCTGGCAGGCGTGGCTTTTCGTAGCGCCTGGGCTTTACGATAACGAGAAAAAATACGTCATCCCCTTCGTTAGCGGCGCGAGCATTATGTTCTTTTTAGGCGCGGCGTTTTGCTATTTTTTCGTAATCCCTGTCGCGTTTAATTTCTTGGTAAATTTTGGCGCCAAGCAATTTACTGCGATGCCTACAATCGGCGAATATGTAGGCTTTTTTGCTAAGCTCGTCGTCGCATTTGGTATCAGCTTCGAGCTTCCTATAGTAACCTTTTTCCTCGCTAAGATCGGGCTTGTGACAAACAAAAGCCTGAGCGATTTTTTTCGCTACGCAATCGTCATTATTTTCATCTTTGCAGCGGTGATGACGCCGCCGGACGTGCTTAGTCAGTTTATGCTCGCAACTCCGCTAATTGCGCTTTATCTGCTTTCGATCTTCATTGCCAAAATGATAAATCCGTATAAGCCTGAGGATGACGAAGGCGAAAATTCCACGGACGTAGCGCAGGCGTGAGATGGCGGATCTAAATTTAGTTGGCAGCTACGATTATGAGCTTCCTAGCGAGCTCATCGCAAGCGCGCCTGCGATGCCCAAACAAAGCGCACGCCTGCTGATCTATGACCGCGCCAAGCAGCAGATCACGCACGCGCACTTCGGCGATCTAGCGGACGCCCTGCCGCCCTGCGATATTATTTTTAACGACACGCGGGTGATTAAGGCGCGCCTATTCGGTCATAAAAACAGCGGCGGCAAGATCGAGCTTCTGCTAAACTCGCCGCTTGAGGGCAATAAATTTAGCGCCTATATTCGCGGCAGCGTCAAAGCTGGCAGCGAGCTTAGCTTTGAGGCGGGCCTTAATGCGCGCGTTTGCGAGCTGATGGAAGGCGGGCTTCGCATCGTGCAGTTTGAGCAGGGCGGTAAGGCTCTAAACACCCATGATGTTTTTGAAATTTGCGAACGTATCGGCCACGTGCCGCTGCCACCGTATATCAAGCGCGCAGATACGAAGGAGGACGCAAGCTGGTATCAAAGCATATTCGCGCGCGAGCAAGGCGCCGTCGCCGCACCCACCGCGAGCTTGCATTTTGATAGCGAGATGATCGCGGATTTACGCCGAAATCACGAGATCCACTTCATCACGCTGCACGTGGGCGCAGGCACCTTCAAGCCCGTGGAAGTAGCGGATCTGCGCGATCACAAAATGCACGGCGAGCTCTACTCCATCCCGCCGCAGACCGCGCAAATTTTAAAAAGCGAGCGAAAAATTTTAGGTGTGGGCACGACCGTTACGCGAACGATCGAAAATTTTGCGCGCAACGGGCAAAGCAGCGGGATCTGCGAGCTGTTTTTGCACCCGGGCAATCCACCGATAAGACAAAATTTTCTGCTTACGAACTTTCACCTGCCCAAATCCACGCTGATAATGCTCGTAGCGAGCTTCATCGGCCTTGAGCGCACGCTTGAGCTCTACCGCATCGCAGTGGAGCAAAGATACCGCTTCTACTCCTATGGCGATGGGATGCTTGTGCTATGAAAGCCGTGGTTTTAGGCGCGCTAGCAATATTGGCTGCGACGGCAGGCTTTGCGGCAAGAAAATTTTTTGCTAAAAAGCCCGCCGTAAGCGGCAAAATTTTCTCCGCTGCGCCTAAAGCCAAAGAAAGCGATTCCGTCGTGCCCAGACGTGAGGATATCGCGCAGATCGATATTTTAAAAATTTTAAAATTCCAAAGCGAAATTTTATTTGAGGAGTGCACGAAATACGACAGTACGCTCTATCTTAGCTTCCCACCGCAGCTACCGCGTATCTACGGCGGCGAGGTGCTAAATCTCACTAGCGCGGTCTTTGACGCGTGCGAGTTTTTCCTGCAAAATATCGCTGAACCAATCCGCGTAAGCGTGGAATTTAGCAGCAAGGAACTTAGAGCGAATATGAGCTCTATCAAGCTCGATGTGCGAGTAGGTATCGATCGCGAGCTAAAGGATCCGCGCACCTATGCGCTTAAAAGTACACTAGAAAGCGCTGCTAGCACGACGGATGATGAGTATCTTACTTCGGCGCAGACCCATTTGCGTGCACTCGGTTCGCATCCGAGTATTGGAGCCGACGGGCGCGGAACCTTTATCAAAATGAATGCCGTGCTTAGCTGCTTCGCGCAGCAGAGCTTTAGCGCCAAAAAATACGACTACAACGTCATCATCACGCATAAAAACCGCGCGATCTTCGAGGAGCTGCGAGATTTTTTGAACGGGCTTGGTTGCGACGTGATGCCAAACTCCAACTGGGAGAGCGCAAAGAGACATCTAAACGACTTCATCTACGTAGCCGACGTCGTCATCCTTGACGCCGAGATCCTGCGCGCCAATATAAGCGAAATAAACTACCTCAACGCGCTGGAAAAAGATGGGGTGTTTTTCATATTTTTGCTCAAAAACAAACACTCGCTCAAGGTGCTGGAAGGGCTAAGCTTTAAATTTTTCAAGCTCGAGATGCCATATTTCTACGACGAATTTTACGCCACGCTTGATCTCATCGAAAAGATCAAAAACGATGAGAATTTCTTGGGGCTGTAGCGAACAGGCAGCGATAAATTTAAAACCTAAGAGATTGAAGTGCTATATTTTGACTTAGATTGGATTAAGGGCAATATAAAAGATAGCGAATATACCTTAAGGCAGCGGCGATACGAGGCGTATTTAGCAGGGCTGCATAAAAATATGCATACGCTAGAAAGAATTTTTGCGGGCATAAGCTTCAACGATGCGCTATTGCTACCCAAAAAGCAAATTAATGAAAAGTTGCATTTGAAATTTTACATCGGAGATTTGCAAAATGGATATTATGAACTAAAATGCGTTATGAGCTCAGATCAAAGATGCGACGCAGCGCCCGGCGAAATAATAACGAGTGAGATATTTTACGAAAATGGCAATTACCGTTTCTCTTTCATTCTCGCTTGCTTGAAGGAATACGCCGTTAATTTCTCCAGTATAGATAGCCTTAAATTTAACGCGATTTCGCAAAGAAAATATAGCCGCGAGTTTAAGAAATTGAAACTTTCATAGCAAATCCAAACCTCGGTTTTTTTACGTATAAAATTTCATCCGCTAAAGATTGCCGCCTCGGTATTTATCTCATTTACAATCCAAAATTAAAAATATTAGCTAGCGAAGTTTTGGGAGGTATGGATTTTGATTTAGGCGCGAGCTTTTTGACAAACTATGCGAGCCTCGGAGGTATAAAAATTTTAGTTTTTCGTGACTTAGAATGTGTCGCATGTTCAGGTCAAAGAATAGCAATGAGAGATAAAATTTTGCTCGCTCGAGTGCTGAGGCATTATGCTTTTAGAAAAGGCACAAAGTAACGTAAATTTCGCTGTGTCTTGTAGCTGAAATCCATTAAATTTAAGCCAGAATCATTCGGCGGCAGTGTTATTCGCCAAACCCTCTAAGGCAAAATCTCTAAATTTAAGTTCTGGACATCATATGCAAGCAGATTTCCTTCTGCCCTTAAAGCATTCAAATCATATTAAAATTTGAACTTCCAAGCGAATCTAAAGAATTTTGGAAATCACTACGTTGCATTTAAAAGCGCGCTAGATAAGAGATATAAAAAAACTAGCAAATTTTAAAATTTAGCCAGACGAACTTTGTTCGCGATTTAAATTTTATCTTTCGCCCTCTTTTTTAGCCCTGACCGCCTCATAAAGTTCGTCGATCGAGGTTGCGGACGAGCCCGAATATTTCTGCGCCACTTGCATAGTCTTTTTGCCCCATTTACCGTCAATCGTCACGCCGTAGCCGCTAAACATCAAATTACGTTGGATATAATAGACTTTATCTTGCTACGTCATATTTTGTTGCTTCTGCACTTTGCGCTCAGCATCCTTTGCCTGCTCTCTCTCATAAACGGCATCAGCCGCTAAATACCCCATAGTCAAACTTACCGCAAGAGACGCAATTATCATAAATCTATTATTCGTATTGCATATAATAATTACATATAATAACCAGGTCGCGATACAAAATACTATATATCCTGCGGCAAAAGCAATAGTGGCACTAAAAGCGCTGAAAATAACCATAGCGGCAGCGATTAAAATCGCTACCGCAAGCCCTTCAAGTGAAGTAGCTACCGCAATAATGAGACCTAATAAAAAGTCCATAAGCAACCTTTAAAAATTTAAATAGCGAGACTCTCCGATTATAAATTCAATCGGAGAGTTTTAGAATTTAACCGCCGATTAGGCGATGAAAAATATGCAAGACTATTCGACATGTTCCATAGTCCTATGAAATTCCGGGCTATGATCTCTTGCTAGCGCAAAAGAATATAAAACCAAAATCGTACCGATAGAGATAAGAAAAACATCTTGAATTAAAAAACCAAATCTTATAAGGACACGTATTCCAAAAACAAGACATACCACGCCTATTAAAAATTTCAAGAACCATGCTCTACTATAAGATATCTCCGCCTGGCACCCACCGCATACGATTGCTCCGTATTTGATGTCGTCTTTGCCACAAAATGGGCACATTAAATGATCCGGATGTTCATTCTCTGCCATAATTTCTCCTTTGAAAAAATATAGGTGGAATTATATATATAAGAGCGGGCTTAAATTTTAAAATTTAGAGTTTAAAATAGGGGGAATTTTAGCGGCTCTACACCGCTAAAATTTAAAGATTTTCGAATGGGTTTGTGACTACGTCTTTGCGATCGACGATGTAAGGTATAAGGGCTGCTTGGCGCGCGCGCTTGATAGCCTTTTCTACCATCTCTTGGTATTTTTTACTAGTGCCGGTTAAGCGGCGCGGCATAATCTTAAAGCGCTCGCTTAGGCAGTGCTTTAGCAGCGCCGTGTCCTTATAATCGATAAATTCGATCTTTGCCTCCGTAAATTTGCAATACTTTCTAGTATATTTTCTCTTATCTGCCATGATTTTTCCTTAATTAAAATGGGATCGTGTCGTTGCCGTCATCGTATTTATCGGCATCGACATCGACTTCCGGAATCGTGCTTTCGTAACTCTGCTCTTTTTGTTTAGGCGCGTTATAATCGTTTTTTGCGCCTCTAGGATTTGAGTTCTGTCTGTTAGCATAGCTATTTCCGCCGCCGTAATTACTACCGCCGCCATAGTTAGAATTTCCGCCGCCATAGCCGCCGGAGCTTCCGCCATAATTGCCGCCCTCGTAATTACCGCCTTGATTATAGCCGCCGCTTCCACCTTGATTGCTTCCTAACATCTCCATCGTATCTACGCTAATGGAGTGCTTGCTTCGGTTCTGTCCGTTCTGATCCTGCCACTGATCTAGCTTTAAGCGGCCTTCGATCAAAATTTTACTGCCTTTTCGCAAGTATTGATTTGCGATTTCGGCCGTGCGACCGAAAAAATCTATGTCTATAAAGCACGTCTCTTCGCGTTTCTCGCCGTTTGAGCTATTGTATCTGCGCGTGACGGCGATGCCAGTTTTGCCTACGGCGGTACCCGTTTGCAGATATCTAAGCTCGATATCTCGAGTCAAATTACCTACCAAAACTACTTTATTGAACATATTTTATCCTTTATTCGCCCTCTTTGGCTGCTTCTTCAGGCTCTTTTGGCTCTACCGGCGCTTTTGGCTCGCGCTCTTTTTTCGCAGGGCTTAGTTTGATACCTTTGCTTAGCTTGTCCCAAGCGGAAATTTCACGCTTAGTCTCATATTTGACGGTCAAAAATCTAATGATATCTTCGGTGATGCGCAGATTTCTAACAAGTTCGGAGATCAAGCTCGGCTCGGCCTTAAAATAGATTACGAAATAAACTCCGCGCTCATATTTGTCGATCTTATAGGCTAGCTTTCTAGCGCCCATTTCGATTACGGAAGCGATCTCTCCGCCGTTTTTGGTTATGATTTCTTTGACGAAATCGACTTTTGTTTTAACTTCATCGTCTGTAAGCGTGGGCTTAACGATGAATAAAACCTCGTAGTTTCTCATAAATTCTCCTTATGGATTTTAGCTCGCAAACGGGGTCTGCGGGCAAGGATTTTGCAAAAAATGCGAAGGGATATTACTAAAATTTCACTTAATGTTTGCTTTTTGCCCGAGCGAACTTAGCAGCATGCGCTGCAACCTCAAAAACGATGCAAGCAAAAGCTCGTCCTTCGCTACGTTCTTTTCGCTTTTGAGTTCAAATTCCAAATCATTTAAGTGAGCGAAAATTTTATAAAACGTCCGAGTAGAAAAGCTAGTGGCGTAGCGCTGCATCTGTGCGGCTACGGAAGGTGGCGGCTGATAGCCTAAAACCGCCTTAAAATCAAATCTGCCGTTTATTTTCACGTAAGCATGTAGGCGAAAAATTCTATAAATCAGGCGGTAGAAATAATTTATCAGCTCCATCTCGTTGTATCCGCCGCCCAGAGCCATTTTGTAAAAATCTACGCGAAAATCGCTTAGTCCAAAAATTTTATCGAAAAGCTCGTCGTAGCTCACCTCGCTAAGGCCATAAACCATTAAATTTACGTTTTGCAGGCTAAGCTCAAGCCCCAGACTTGCAAATTTTTCTATCTCGCTTGCGCTTAGGCTCAGGCTTTCGTTGTGGATGGCATAGATCCTACTAAGCGCGGCGGTGTTTGCAAAAAGCCCGCACATCTCGCATTTTTGCGCAAGCAGCGCTATGGCTTCATTCACGCCCGAGGGTTTGAAAAATCTAACCTCATTTCGTTCAAATTCCTTGATAAAATCCGCACTCACAGAAATTTCGCTATCGTTTAGCTCATAGATCAGATGGTTATTCGCGTCCGCCTTGCACAGCGCGATGAGCCTTCGCAGCTCCTCTTTTTTGATGAGCGAGGCGGTTTTGATGTGAAGCGTGTTGCTGCCGCCGAAAAGCGAGGGCTCCAAGAAGCTTCGCGCCTGCTCAAAATCATACTCTAAAAAATACAAACTCAAAAAATTTTCCGCGGCGTAAATTTGCTTCAGGCGCTGCACGTAAAGCTCGTTTGAAAAATCGTCTCCGCCGCGCAAAAGCACGAAATTCGGCACCCTGCCGCTTGCGATAAGCCCGTCAAATTCTTTCCTATACATCAGATTTTTCTCACCACCCTGCCTAAAATCACTCCGCTAGCGATGTTTGCCTCCGTAAGCTCAACTAGCACGGGTGTTAAAATGTCGCCGGCGAAATTTGAAATCAAAATTTTAGCCCCCTTTAGCTTGTCATCTAGCTTTGCGGTGACGGAATTTCCGTTTTCGTCGATGTAGCAGCGGAATTTTTTGCCCAAATTTTCCGCGGCCCAGCGCGCAAATTTTCGGTCCATAAAATCAAACGCAACCTTATCCGCCTCGCGCTCGAGCTCGTTTAACCGCGCGCACGTCGCGTCGATGTTTAAAAGCAGGTAATTATAAAATTTCTCATCCCCCCTCATCTGCGCCTTTAGCAGGCGGTGCAAAATGAGATCGGAATAGCGCCTGATCGGACTTGTGAAGTGCGTGTAGTTATCAAATCCGAGCCCAAAATGCCCGCGCGATTCGGATCCGTACTCGGCGCGCTTTTGAGCCTTGATGATGAGCTTATCGACCTCCTCGCGGATACCCATAGTATCGGCTTGTGCTTGGATTTCGCCGATCATTTTGGCAAGGTTGCTCTGATACGGCGCGTCGATGCCGAACAGCGCCAGATCGTCAAGCAGCGCGTAAATTTTTTTAAGCTCGGCCGAGCCGTGATTTCTAAAAACGCCCCGCTCGATACGCGCCGCAGCGGCTTTGTTGGCTAGCAGCATACAATCCTCGATGAGTTTGTGCGACGGAGTGTCGGTCTCAAAGCGAGTGGAGTTTATTAGACCGTATTCATCAAGCGTGATGCGAAGCTCCTTGGTGCGGAAATCAAATCCGCGCTTCAGCCTCGCGCGGCGCAGTCGCTCGCAAATTTCATTAAGCGGCAAGAGCCAGCTTAAAATTTCAGGCTCGCACGCCTTGTGAGTGCGTAAAATTTCATCGACCTCGTCGTAATTAAAGCGGCGCTTTGATCTTATGATCGCTTCGAAAAGCTCCTGCTTTTGCGGGTTTAAATTTTCATCCAAAGAGATTTTAAAAACAAAGGCCAGCCTCGGCAGATCAGGCATCAGCGAGCAGATGTTTTCGCTAAGCTCGCGCGGCAGCATCGGTACGGATCGGTGCGGGAAGTAGATCGAAAAGCCGCGAAATTTCGCCTCCTTATCGATCGGCGAGTATTCGCTTACGTATTCGCTCACATCGGCGATCGCGACGTAAAGCGTGCGCTCTTTTACGTCAAAATAGATCGCGTCGTCGAAGTCCTTGGCGTCGATAGGATCGATAGTGCAAAAGGGCAGATGCTGCAAATCCACGCGCTGCGGATACAGCGCCTCGTCCACTTCGCTACCGAAGCTCGCGGCTTGCTGCTTGCACGCTTCGTTAAATTCGTCGTTTTTATCGTAGATCGCTAAAGAAATTTTCTCATCGACGAAGGGATTGGCTAGGCTTCCGATCACCTCGGTAATTTCGTTCGTTAGATTATCGATCTTTAAAAGGGTATTCGGCGGCAGTTGCTTTAGCGATTTTTGCGTGGCTTTGAGCGGATTTGCGAGGCCGGTTTTGACATTTACGCCTAAAATTTCGCGCCCGAAGCTTTTGGTATAAACCACGCTCGTTAAGAACGCAGGTTTAACGCACATCAGCACCTTTGCGTGCAGACGGGACTTTCTTGAGCTTAAAATTTTTACTAGGATCAGATCGCCCAGATGCACGCCGCTTAAATATCTGTTTTCGATGATGAGATCAGCTTTGAAGCGGTCGTCGAAGCTTTGCAGATAGCCCGTGCCGTCGCGCGCGATGTCGAGCCTGCCGAAAACATAGCCGTCGTTTAGATAGAGCTTACCCTTGTGCGCGCTGATAGCACCGATATTTAGGAGGTTGCGCACGAGTTCCTTTTGCTCGCCGCTAAGATCCTTTTCAAATACGCCCGAGTTAAAGGCGCGCAGGAGCTCTTTCATATCGAAATTTCGCCTTTCGCCTCTAAAAACGCCTCTTGCTCGAAGCCGAACTCGACTAGTAAATTTAAAGCGTTGTCGATACTAAGCTCGTCGAAATGATGGTAAATATTGACCGCGGTTTTGGCGATCTTTAGCATCGCGTAGCGGGATTTATTCTCAAAAGGCGCGTCGTCGGGGGCGTTTGAATACAGCGCGTCCTGCGCGATCTGCTCTAGCCCGAAATGCGCAAATAGCGCGTGCGAAACGCTCTCGCGGTTCGTGCCGCAAAATTTCATCTCCACGTCGGTAAAATCCTGCGGAAAGATCGAGCCTTTGATGGCGTGGTAAAATTCCTCCGCCTTGCCCGCCGCGCACACCTGCTCGTCGATAAAAACCCGCCCGAACTCCACTAAAATCACGCTTGAAAGGATGTTTTGCTCGATCTGCGGGTAGGATTTGATCCACGAAAACATAAGCAGATTTCGCAGCAGCGAGACCTGCGTGAGCTTTTCGCGGTCGATGCGATACGCCTGCAGGCTCGGCTTTAGCATCGCGTCAAATACGGCGAATAGAAAAAACGCCCGCATCTGCTCGCGCCCGTAAAGCTCAAACGCTCGCTGTAAATTTAGCGTTTTTAGCGCCGTGTCGCCCTGCTCTTGCCCCTGCTGCGGCGCCCCTCCCCATTCTTGCCCCTGTTTTTGCTGCTGTCCTTGCCCCTGCTCTTGTATCGGCTCTCGTCCATGCGCTCGTTCGGCTTGCGCGGAAATGCTTGAACCTAGCGTGCAATCAGCCCTCGCGGCGATGTGCTGATTTTGCCGCTGCGTATCGCTTGCTGCTTGCGAGGGGTTAAATTTAAAATTCTCGTCGCTACAGTTCACGCCGCTTGCGTCATTTGAATGATTAAATTTAAGACTGTCGCCCTGCCCTGCTAAGTCTGTGCCTTTCTGCTCGCTCGAGGTACACTCGTTTTGCCGCCACTCGTCTGCGGCATCTTGCAAGCCGTGCTTTATAGGCTCCGTGCCTTGGAGATCGCACCGCTCATCTACGGTGGCGAAATTTTGCCTCGCGAGCCCTTCGGCGCTAAATTTAGACAAACCGCAAAAGGCTAAATCTAAAATTTTATCCGCAAGGGGGGCATTTTTTGAAATTTGCAAAGCAAGCCCGACGTCCGAAACGTCCGCGCCAAACGATGCTAAAATTTTTAAAATTTCATCGCTAAAGCCCGCAAGAGCGCCTATTTTTTGGGTTATAAATTTATTCATTTTAAAAAGCCGTTCAATATAAATTTCGCACAATCATATCAAATTTTAACTCAAATTGCAAAGCAAAACGCCGCCGTTACGCCTAAATTTCGCTCCGCCTCGCGGGCTTTTAAAGCGCTCTTTTTGCTCCCGAAAATCGCGGATCAAACCGCCCGTTTGTCGCGGCGATAAAAACAAAATTTCAAACGCCATTTTATAAAATCTTAATTCCCTTTCGTATAGAATGCATCGAAATTCCGTTTATAAAGAGCTTGATTAAAACAGAAGTTTGAAGAGCCGAAAAGACTTAAAAACCGAAAATAATTTTAAGATGCTCAAGCTAGTTTTTAAAATTTCACATAAATTCAAGCAGATGAATTTATATGAAATTTAATGACGAGCTAAGATATAGAGCAATAAAATATTGCTACTAAAAAAGCTCTTTGAGCTCTACAAATTTGCATATGTATTTTTATAAGGGTTAGATATGCGCAGTATAGTATTTCTTTTCATAATACCCGCTTTTTTTACCATAAGCTTTTTTGTCGCCCTAATCGCCCCTAAAGGCAAACGCAAGCTACTTTGGCTTTTTGTTTGGTTTATGGTGTTTTTCGGGGATATTGTCGTACTTAAAGCAATTATGGCCTATTATGATTTTAAATATGCCAAGATAAACGTCTATGAAAAGCCCGCCATACACGCTTACTATGCCGGAGAAAGAGAAATAGTCGAATGGAATATAAGCGGTTTTCCTTTGATAGATCCAACCAATTGGCTAAATTTCCCTGCAAATACGACCGATGCGAATTTCATATCTTTGATAAACGGCTACGTAAATTTCATAGATTATAAAGAAAAAAGCGAAAATCCTGTCACAAACGGTAAATATTTTAGAATTTATCTGGATGACTATACCGCACAAGAGTGCTTTTTATCAGCCAAGTTAAGCACAAGAGGCTTTTTAAAGAGTATCCCGATAACGTATGAAGAATTAAATATATTTTTTAATCAACTGCAACCAAATCATGAAAGTGATGATAAGATAATCAGAGAGATAAAATCGTTATTTGATGACAGAAACGCCTCGATGATAAATATAAAACCGTCTAAAATATTAAGCTACATAAAATACAATATGAAAGATCTCAAGCAAATTTACAAAGACAAATGCGTAGCTCGTAAAGAAATCAATGAAGATGAGATAGCCGATATAGAGTTGGTATTGGAAAAAGAAAATAGGATGACGGACTGGCGCATAGAGCCGGCACCAAATATCAAAACCTTTCTTGACGACCTAATCGGTCTAAGCTTTAACTACGGCGGAATCATAAAAGATAGAAAAACGGGTAGGATACTAGCCGATAATATATACGAAAACGTAAGATACCAAGGAGCGTTAGGCGAAAGCTTTATAAAGGCTTTTGGAAGCGAGTCGAGAGGATACGGGATATCTTGCGATAGCGGCAGGGAGAAGTATTTGGATATATGTAATCAAAAGATGATAGAAGAATTCTTCAGAAAGGATAGAAAATGAGAAAGTTTGAGGCGCTAAAAACATATGCAGAGCTAGCATGGGCGGGGTATAGGGGATTGAACAATTAACAAGCTGTGGTACAAAAAAGACTGCCATGGATTTTGGGTTAACTGAGGGCTAATTCAGATCAAACAGATCCAAATATCAAATTTGCAAATTTAAATTTACTAATTGTGTGAATTTGTAAAGTAAGTTTAAATTTGTAAATTCATAAAATTCAGTATCAAACGATACTGACCGAGATTGAATTTACAATAAAATTTTATAAAAAGGATAAAATTTGGAAAAACTAAAAGAAAATTCGGAAAATAATCAAAATTTAGATGAAAATACGAATTTGGAAAATCAAAACGAACTAAAACTACTTTATAGACTTGATAAAAGAAATCCGTTTTATGTGGCTTTTGATTTAATTGTTTATTTGTTGATAGCTTGGATACCGATAATATTTGCTATACCAAATTTTGTTTTTGATATTGGCATATTTAGTCTGATTTTAAATATGTTTTGTGCCTATATTTCGTTTATAGTTTTACAAATTTTATATTCGATAATCTTTTTTGATTATTTTGAAATTTATGAAGATAAAATGGTTTATAAGGATATTTTTGGTTTTAAAATTATGTTACATGCAAAACAAATTGATAGATTTTTTTCGTATGGATATTGTGGAGTTACAGAATTGATGGCTATTTTTAGAAAAAGAAGATTTAAAATTTTCCCAACAATATTAATTCTTAGTTTAACTTCTGAACAAGAAAACGAAATAAGAAAAAACCTAGCAAATTTAAATATAAAAAATTTTAATAAAAAGGATTAAAATGAGAGATTATGATAAAGCTCCACTCATCATTAAAAATAACTTTATAATGATAATGTATGGTTTTACATTTTTGCTTGTATGTAACACTATAATGATTTATATTGTATTTTTTACTGGTGTTGTCGATTGGAATAGTGGCGAGTTTTTTGAAATTTTAAAAAATGAAATGAGAAATCCAAGATTTAGCTCTGTGGTTGTAGCATTTCCAATAGTCAATATTTGGGCTTTTATTGATTTTATTAGAAAATTTAGAAAACCCGAAAAAGTATATTTATATAATGATAAAGTTTATTGGGATAAACGAGATACAACAGTAGAAAAACAAAATATTGTTTGGGTTAAAAAAAGTATTTATCCTGTGCTCGGTAAGATACCAGATAACTCGGTTTAAAAAATTTTTGCACCACTTGGTTTTGTTATTGCGGGATTTTTTTGATTTTATCAAATTTGTTTGCTTGTTTAGTAAAATTATTTGCCTTGTTAATTAACAAAGATTATAAATTTTGGCTCAAGATAAGTTAAAAACTTTCAAAGGAGTTTTTAACTATGATCCTGCCGATGAAAAATAAATATATAGTTCGTTCCCGAATTTCGGAAAAGAAATTTAGAAAAATTCTAAAGTATTTTGCAGAGGATATAGAGGCTACTAAAATAGCAAATTTAACCGGGATTTCTAGAATTTCCATTAATAAGATTCTAAAAAGCATTAGAGTTTTGATCTCTCAAGAATGTGAAAAGATAAGCAAATTTAATGGCGAGATAGAGATTGACGAAAGTTACTTCGGAGCTAAGAGAGTAAGAGGTAAAAGAGGTAGAGGAGCAAGCGGAAAGCAGCCGGTATTCGGTATGTTTAAAAGAGATGGTAAGGTCTATACTCAGATAGTTAAAACTGCTCTGCTAATGAACTGATACCGATACTATCGCAATTTAGCGAGCTTGATAGCTCTACTATCTATTCTGATTTCTGGAAGGCTTATGATGGATTGGTTGATTACGGAGCTAAAGCTCACTATAGAGTAAAACATTCAAAGAATGAATTTGCTAATGGTAAAAACCATATCAACGGTATTGAGAATTTCTGGGGATATGCTAAACATAGACTGGCTAAATTTAAAGGGATTAAGAAAGAGAATTTTTTGCTTCATCTTAAGGAATGTGAATTTAGATATAATACTAAAACTATACAGGAAAACCTATATCAGA
>NZ_CALIMS010000038.1 GCF_938045345.1 uncultured Campylobacter sp. | reverse complement strand
GAATTCCAAGAATTCCAAGAATTCCAAGAATTCCAAGAATTCCAAGAATTCCAAGAAATACGCTCACCTCAAAAATCATAGCTAAAATTTAGCAAACTCAAGACCCGATTGCTAAAATTTTATAAAATTTATATAAAAACCTTGACATCCTACCACTCAATGTTGTATAATACTAGCAATCTTACCGAAAGAGTGCTAAAAGTGAAAACGAATAAACGTGATATGATCCTGGAATCCATCATTTCCGCCTATCTCGATAGCAACACCCCGATCGGATCTTCCGAGCTGGGTGAGCGTATGGGCGTAGCGATGTCCGCGTCTAGCATTCGAATTTATTTTAAGCGCTTAAGCGACGAGGGGGCTTTGACGCAGCTTCATGTAAGTGGTGGTAGAATTCCGACGGTTGCGACGATGCAGGATTACTGGCGCGCTAGACTTAGCTTCGACGATGAGTTAAAAATAGACGATGCTCGCGAGCTAGAAGCGGTGCTTGAGGATTTTGAAATTTACTGTATGATTTTCAACGCCGAAAATGAAGCCCTAAGCGAAGTTATCAATCACAATGATCGCTTTATAATTCTTGCATTTAGAAAAGACGAGATTATCTTAAAATACGATTTTAGAGTTTTTAAATTCCTATCAAATTTAATAGGAATTTCACTCGGAGATTTGGAGCTAGCTTCGATGCAGATCGGTCTGCGCGAGCTTAGCACCAAAATTAAAGAGCTAAAAAATTCTAAAATCGAATTTCTTTGTAACGAGGTCGTAGCGTATAAAATTTTCAAAGACGAGCGGTTTAAAATTTTACTCAACCCCTCGATCGCCGTAAATTTTACTAAAAATTTGATCTTCGCGCCCTACTTTGAGCACGGATTTATGGGGATCAAACGCCCCGTAAAATTCGAAGGCGAGGACGCTACGATGATCTGTGCAGGCAGCGTTTACGAGAATTACGAGAAATTTTTTAACTACGCTAAAGGAGTAGCATGAGCCATAAATTTAAAGAGCACGGCGATAAAAATGCAGTGTGCGATAGTGAAGAAAAAGAGGTTTGCGAACAGTGCGCGTCAGAGGCGAGCGAGCCGCAAGAGGCGCAGACATGCGATGATACCGACGCGCAGATACAAAAGCTTCAAAACGAGCTGAGTGAGATCACCGATAAATTTTACCGCGCCAATGCGGATTTTGAAAATCTCAAAAAACGTTTGGAAAAAGAAAAAGATAGCGCTGTTGCTTACGCTAGCGAGAGCTTTGCGAAGGATCTGCTGCCGATAATCGACGCGCTTGAGGAGGCCGCCAAAATTGATGTGGAAGGTAATGAGCTTGCGGATAAAATCGAAGTCGGCGTAAAACAATGTCTAAGCCTTTTTACAAAGACTTTTGAAAAATACGGTATCGTGCCGATAGCGACGGATGCGGGATTTGATCCTAGCGTGCATAACGCTATTTCGATGATTGAAGCCGAAGGTGCTAAAAAAGGCGATATCGTTCAAGTATATCAAAAAGGCTATATGTATAAGCAGCGCGTTTTACGCGCCGCTATGGTAGTAGTGGCGAAATAATCGCTCAAATTTTAAAATTTTAAATTCAATACAAAGGATAACAAATGGCAAAAGTCATAGGCATTGACCTAGGAACAACAAACTCGTGCGTAAGCATATTCGAGCGTGGCGAGAGCAAGATCATACCGAACAAAGAGGGCAAAAACACCACTCCGTCGGTAGTCGCTTTCACCGATAAAGGCGAGGTTTTAGTAGGCGACAGCGCCAAGCGCCAAGCAGTCACTAACCCGGAAAAGACGATCTACTCGATCAAACGCATCATGGGTCTTATGATGAATGAGAAAAACGCGCAGGAGGCTAAAAAGCGCCTACCGTATAAGATCATAGACCGAAATGGCGCGTGCGCGGTAGAGATCGCGGGCAAGATTTATACACCGCAAGAAATTTCAGCCAAGGTGCTAATCAAGCTAAAAGAGGATGCTGAGGCGTTTTTGGGCGAGCCGGTTGTCGATGCGGTCATCACCGTGCCTGCGTATTTCAACGACAGCCAAAGAAAAGCAACAAAAGAAGCAGGAACAATCGCGGGCCTAAACGTGCTTCGTATCATTAACGAGCCGACCGCGGCGGCGCTTGCGTATGGACTGGATAAAAAAGAATCCGAAAAGATCGTCGTTTACGATCTAGGCGGCGGTACGTTCGACGTAACCGTGCTAGAAACCGGCGATAGCGTCGTAGAAGTTTTAGCTACCGGCGGTAATGCATTTTTGGGCGGCGATGATTTCGATAACAAACTGATCGACTTTTTAACCTCGGAATTTCAATCTGAAACAGGTATCGACTTGCGTGGCGATGTCATGGCTATGCAGCGTCTAAAAGAGGCTGCGGAAAACGCCAAAAAAGAGCTAAGCAGCGCGATGGAAACTACGGTAAATTTACCTTTCATTACCGCTGACGCTACAGGTCCTAAACACCTAATGAAAACCATCACTAGAGCTAAATTTGAAAGTATGATCGATTCTTTGGTAGATGAGACCATAAGCACGCTTAAAAAGGTCGTAAGCGACGCGGGGCTAAGCATGAACGATATAAAAGAGGTCGTCATGGTGGGCGGCTCGACGCGCGTGCCTTTAGTGCAAGAGGAGGTCAAAAAGGCTTTCGGCAAGGAACTAAATAAGAGCGTGAACCCCGACGAAGTCGTAGCAATCGGCGCTGCAATCCAAGGCGCGGTCATCAAAGGCGACGTAAAAGACGTGCTACTGCTCGACGTCACTCCGCTAAGCCTCGGCATCGAAACCCTAGGCGGCGTGATGACCAAGATCATCGAAAAGGGAACTACGATACCTACGAAAAAATCTCAAACATTCTCGACAGCAGAGGATAACCAAAGCGCCGTTACGATCAACGTCTTGCAGGGCGAGCGCGAGTTTGCAAAGGATAACAAATCGCTAGGAAATTTCAATCTTGAAGGTATCATGCCCGCTCCTCGCGGCGTACCGCAGATCGAGGTGGAATTTAACATCGATGCGAACGGAATTTTAACCGTTTCGGCAAAAGACAAGGCTACCGGCAAGGCAACCGACATCCGCATCACTGGCTCAAGCGGCTTAAGCGACGCCGAGATCGATAAGATGGTCAAGGATGCCGAGCTTCACAAAGAGGAAGACAACAAGCGCAAAGAAACCGTCGAGGCGCGCAACCAAGCCGATAGCATCGCACATCAAACCGAAAAGAGCCTAAGCGAGATGGGCGAGAAGGTACCGGGCGATCTACGCGCTAAGATCGAGAGCGCGCTAAACGATCTAAAAGCCGTGCTAAAGGATGAAAACGCGAGCAAAGAAGCGATAAACTCTAAAGTAGAAGCCCTAAGCAAGGTCGCCGAGGATCTATACAAGGCTGCCAGCGCAAATCAGGGCGCACAAGGCGGATCGCAAAGCGGCGGTAAAAAAGACGACGACGTCATCGACGCCGAAGTCGAATAACACTCACGCAAAGTGAAATTTTATAGCCGTATGCCCGGTAGTTTTGCCTGCGCTTGAAAAGTAATTTTACCGGCGCGCGGCAGAAGCGACCCCATAAACCGCACATGAAATTTCATAGCTTCACAAGCTTGGGCGTTTTTCATACGCCCGAGCTTAACTGCTACTTCAAATTAAATTCCCAACAAACTAAAAATTTTGAGTCACACATAAATACTACTAAATTTTGCGCTGTATAAATCTCGCTAGACATTAGAGCATATCCGAACGCGATCGAAATTTCTCCGTACCGATCTCAAATATAGCTGAAATTTTAAGCCTATCGCCTACAAACGAAGCTGCGATAAATTTAAACGCATGGCTAGAAAGTAAAAAATGTATCGTAAAAAGACGCAGTAAAAAACGCCGGCTAAATTTTAGAAGCAAAATAGCTAAATTTAAAGGCGCGCGGATTGATTTATGAAAAAGCAAAAGCCCAAAGGCGACGCTTTGCCTTTGGGCTTTAAATTTAGCTTTATTTAGCTAGAGCTAATTCTTGCGAGTATTCGCATCAGGGGTGAAAAGCGGCTTATTTAGCAGCTTGAAATCGCCTACGAACTTCTGCCCCTTCTCGCTAGTGATCCATTTGATGAAGCGCTGCGCGTTTTCATAGTCGGCTTTTGGGCAGTGCTTCGGATTGACCGCGATTACGGAGTAAAAATTCTTCAGATCGTTATCGCCTTCATTGATGATAACCATATCGGGATTGCCCTTTTTATTGTCCTCGTATTTGATGTAGGTGCCGCGATCGGTAAAGGTCACGCCCTTTTGCTCGGCGGCTGCGTTGATCGTGGCGATCATGCCTTGACCGGTTTGGTTATACCACGCCTCGTTTTCAGGCACGGCGCCCTCAACCTTTTTCCAAATACCCTTCTCTTTGTTATCGGTGCCCGATTTATCGCCGCGAGAGAAAAATTTAATCTTCTCCGCCTTGATCAGCTCAAACGAGCCCTTAAGGTCCTTGCCTTTAAATTTAGGCGCGATGGATTTATCGGCGATGAGGATAAAATCGTTATACATAACGGGCGTGCGATCAACGCCGAAGCCTTTTTCTACAAATTCTTTCTCGACCTTCGGCGAATGCACGAAAAGTATGTCTGCATCGCAGTTCTCGCCAAGCTTTAGAGCAGCACCTGTGCCTACTGCCGTCCATTTGATATCGACGCCGGTTTCCGCCTTATACGCAGGATAGATCGCGTCTAGCAAGCCCGTATTATCGGTGCTCGTTGTAGTTGCCATCACCAAATCGTTATCGGCGGCAAAAAGGCTCGCGCTAAGAGCGAGCGAAGCAAAAAATATTTTTTTCATGTTATCTCCTTTAAAAAATATGCTATTATAGCATATAAATTTGGTTTATAAATATGCCAGAATAGAATATTTAGGACACAATCTTGGACTTTATTTTAGAAGGAATTTTAAGCGCATTCGGGCTGCTTCTTAGCGGCGACGCAGAGACATTTTCGGCGATTAAAGCGACGCTTTACACTTCGAGCATCTCGATACTTTTTGCCATCATAATCGGCTTTCCGATAGGATTTATCCTCGGATTTTACGAATTTCGCGCTCGCAGAACGCTTAGACTTTTAAGCGACGTAGCGCTTGCGATGCCCACGGTAGCGATAGGACTGATCCTTTACGCTTTCATCTCCAGAAACGGTCCTTTTGGCGAGCTGGGGCTACTTTTTACGCTCAAGGCCGTGATGCTCGGACAGTTTGTGCTGGCGCTTCCCATCATCGTCTCACTAAGCGCCAGCGTCATCGAAAATATGGATAAGAAGCACTATCTAAACATTATGAACTACCGCCTAAGCCCGCTAAATTTAATCCTTTGTGTGCTTTACGAGCTGCGCTACGCCCTGCTGGTCGTCATCGCCACCGCTTACGGGCGGATCGTCGCCGAGGTAGGCGTAGCGATGATGATCGGCGGCAATATCAAATATTTTACCCGCACGATCACCACGGCGATCTCGCTTGAGACCAACAAGGGCGAGTTTGCGATGGGTATAGCGCTCGCGCTGGTGCTGATTTTAATAGCGTTTGCGGTAAATTTAGCCATCCACGCGCTAAAAAGGTTAGATCGATGAATGCAGATAAGCTAAAGCATCCGAGTAAGAATTTCACGGACAAAAACCGGGCGGAGCGGGAGCGCGAAAATTTTATGAGCAAAAATTCCACAGACATAAATTCTGCAGGCGAGAATTCTACGAGTAAAAATTTTACTTCAGAAAATTCTACGAATGAGAATTCTGCTACCGAGAATTTCGCGAGTGAGAAATTCTCGGATAAGAATTCCGCCGCGCGATCTGTACCCCATAGCGAGCTAATCTCTGTGAGGGATCTAGTGCTGCGCTACGGACGGAGCGAAATTTTAAATATCTCCAGCCTCGATCTGAATACGAGCGGCATCACGGCGCTTTTAGGTTCCAACGGCAGCGGCAAATCCACGCTACTGCGGATTTTGGCCTTTTTGCAGCGTCCGAGCGGCGGCAGCGTGGAGCTTTGGGGGCAGCGGGCGCCCTCTTTACAGACGTTGCGGCAGATCTGCCTGCTGCTGCCCGAGCCCGTGCTTTTAAAACGCAGCGTAGAGCAAAATTTTAAATTTGCGCTCAAAAGCCGCGGCGCGCTTGCGGAATTTGACGAGCGAGTGGATGAGGCGCTCAGCCTAACGGGGCTTGATAGAAGTTTTTTATCAAAGAAGCATTTCGAGCTTAGCTCGGGGCAGACGCAGCGCATCGCGTTTGCGCTCGCTCTGGCGCAGCGCGCAAAGCTCTATCTGCTCGACGAGCCGACCAACAGCCTCGATCTTGCCGCTTCCAAGCTCTTTGCGCGCGCGATTTTATTTATGCGAAGCCGCTACGGCTGCGGTTTTATCATCGCCAGCCACGATGAGAAATGGCTCAGCGCGATCGCGCAAAGAAGCGTATTTCTGCATCGCGGCAAGATATGCGAGTTTGAATACAAAAATATCTTTGACGTGCAAAACGGAGTTTTAAAATTTTCGGATGAAATTTCGCTACGCCTTAAAGACGGGCTCGCACGCGCTCGCAAAATCGCGATAAATCCGAGTAAAATTTTATTATCTCAAAGCCCGTTTGAGCGCTGCTTTGCGGGGATTTTACATTCGGTTTCGCTTCAGTACGGCTCCTCGCTACTCATCAAGATCAAGGTGGGCGACGTGCTGCTAAAATGCGTCACGGCGCAGGATGAGCGGCGCTGGAGCGCGGGCGAGAGGATATATTTCGGATTTGAAAACGGCGCGTTTTTGGGACTGGAGTAATTCTGCGCGAAGTGCGGATAAGCTTTATTTTGCTTTAGAATTTTTATTTGCGCGGCACCAATATTATTTTCAAATTTTTACTGCGAACCATCTAGCGCGGCGTATCCGGCGAAACAGAGCATAAAAATTTGCGCCTTTAAATTTTGAAATTTACAGGCAGAGTTTTACCTAGCGGCGCGGCGCGGAATTTTGAAATTCTATCGCTAGGAATTTTAAAACTTAGCCGCGAATACAGCTAGCGGAACTTTGCGATTCTAAAATTTCTAGGCGAGGAATTTCAGAATTCTAAATTTTAACTCTGCAAAGCCTGTCGTTTATTTCGCCTGCAGCGCAAAGGCGGAACGATGGTAAGAATTCTGCGGCGCAAAACCAGCGTAAAATTCCAAAGAAACGGCGCATAATTCCGATAAATTTTAAAAACGGCGCAGAATTTTACAAAATTTCACGAGAGCTCAAAAAAGCGGCAGAGCTCTAACCTCACGCTACTTAAATTTTCCCGCCGAACATCTCATACATCGCCTTTTCTTCGCCCCAAAGCTCGCGGTGCTTTTTGATGCAGGATTTTATCGCGCCAACTAAATAGAGCACGTCGCGCTCGGTGTGCGTATAGTGCAGGCTCACGCGCACGAAGCCGGGCTTGGCTTCTGGCATGCGCCCCTCCTTGATACCGAGCAGATCGTGAGCGTACGGGCCTGCGCACATCACGCCCGCGCGCGTCTGGATGCCGAAGTCGTTGCTAAGGCTCGCGGCAAAATCATACGCCGAGACGCCGCGCACGTTAAAGGAAATTATCGGCAACCGCGGCGCGCCCTTTGGAGCGTAGTTTATGATCTCGTCAATGCCCGCTAGCTCGCTCTCAAAAAGCCGCGTAAGCTCGTCCTCGGCGCTTTTTATCCTCTCAAAACCGACTTCGTTTCGCAGCGCGTAGGCTAAGCTTGCCCGCATAAGCCCGATGATAGGCGGCGTACCGCCCTCCTCTAGCTGCTCGGGATTTTTCAAAAATACGTGCCCTTCGCGGCTGGCGTAGGCGACCGTCCCGCCCGCAGCAAATGTCGGCACGTCGCTACTGAGCAGCTCTTTTTTGACCGCCAAAAGCCCGCAGCTTGCAGGCCCTCCTAATAGCTTATGCGGCGAGAGGAAAATCGCGTCGAAATAGTCGCAATCTAAATTTGCGTGCGAGCTCAGCGCCGCGCAGTCAAAGGCAACAATGCCGCCCGCGGCTCTGATTAGCTCGCTGATTTTTTTGTAGTCGCTAATGACGCCCGTGACGTTTGAGGCGGCGCTAAACGAGCCGATGATGCGGCGTGTTGTGTTTAGCTTTAGGATGCGTTCAAGTGCGAGCAAATCGATCTCTCCACCCTCGCTAAGAGGCACGCGCAGGTAGTCGCAAAGCCCCTCACGAAAGCTAAGCTCGTTTGAATGGTGCTCGTATGGCGAAACGAGCACGAGCGGAAGCTGCGCGGCGCGTAAATTTGCCTCGCCGATCGCGCCTCTGGTCGCAGGCGGTAGGTAGATGCCTAGTAGCTCCTGAAATTTCTTGATCGCAGTCGTCGCGCCCTGCCCGCAGGCGATGAGGCAAAACCGCTCGTCAAGCCCAAGTAGCTTTTTTAGGCTCTCGCGCGCGCCCTCATAGCGCTTCTGCGTGATGATCGCGCTTGAGCTACTGTCGGAATGGGTATTGGCATAGGTTTTTAAAATTTCGCCTATCTCGCGCTCTACGGGCTCGTAAGCAAGCCCCGAAGCGGTGTAATCAAAATAATGCACGCCAGGTTTTAGGATGATATTTTTTCGAATTTCGTCTAAGCTTAGCATTTGTGGCCTTTAAAATTTAAGTGATTAATTATAGTGAAATTTGGATTAATTTAAGGCTTTACGTCCTAGCTGGGAGAAATTTTAACGAGAATTTTAAAATGACCTCGCCTACAATGTTCGGGTTTTTATACTTTTCTCTATCGAACTTCGCCATTGCGCCTCTCCTTATTTGGAATTATTATTGCTATTTGTTTGTATCAAGCTGCGTATTTTCATCTAAGTTTACTACCGTTTCGGTATCGCCATTTTCAAAGTAACTCTTCAAATATGCCAATACCATCTCGAATTCTTTTTCACCGCTTCGCCAAGCTATAAATTTTTTGGTATCTTTAAATGTAGAATTTGCATCAGGGCAATGCTTATCATAAAATTCTTTTTTCATAGGCCTTAGTCTTTCAAATCTCTCTTTCGAAATAGGGACGGTATATCGTTCAGATATCTGATTGATTCTTTCTACTCCTCTGCAATATGATTCATATGTATTACGCAGAAAAAATTCTCTATCACTATAGCATTTATCATATTCTATTTTAAGCAGTTCCCTGGGAGGCTGCCCTTTGACATTATACTTTAAAAGTAAATCTAGCATTTTTTCATAATGCGGCACATAATCAAGTAGTCTATAATACGTATAATAGTATCTAAACTCCTCTATATAAAATTTTTGATAGCGTTCCTCTTCCGTATTCTTCTTTGTCGCTAATATGCTTTCCTCAGGGACTATATCCGTAAACTCATCGCTTGTTATTACATTCTCATTATTATCATAGCCGTAATAATATTTTGTCACATACCCATTTTTCAATATCATTTCCGCTAGCTCTACAAAATTATTACGAATAACGTACTCAAGAAGCAGGCTTGCATCACTTGAACCCGGGCCCCTATTGTGTTTGGTATAATCGATATGATCTACTTTGTTATTTTTAATATAGATCTTTTTTATATTTGGCGGATATAGGTACATCTGCACCACCTTGGCTTCTTCAAATTTAACGCCGTTGTCTAAAAGTAGTCTTACCGCTTTGGTGGAGTTATTTTCTATCGCATAAGCCATAGCGGATAGCTTGTATTCGTCTTTTTTATGTATATCCGCGCCTAGCTTTATAAGCTCTTGAGTAGTATTCGTATCGTCCCAAAAGCTAGAATACATCACGGGCGTTACCCCTCCGTCCATAGTATGATCGACGGATAGATTATTATCTTTCATAAATTTTAAAATTTCATCAGTTTGCTTGCTTTTTAAAAGTCTTTTTAGCTCTACGTCTATGGCGGGTTCTTTAAATACGTTTTCTGGATTTGAATTGTAATCTATATCCCAGTAGCGAAATGCGAAGCTATCGACCTCTTCTTGGGTTGCGTATTTGCTAAGACCCGGCACTTTTGAGACATTTGTATCTGAAGTAACGGTAAAATGGGTTTGTTTGCGTTCTGTAAGACCTAATCTTTCGGCTAGCAGATACAGCGCACATACGACTACCACGCAGACGGCATAAATAAACCGAAGTTTAAAGCTTTTCAAAATTTCCCCTTAGAATTTTGCCCGCGACTATATCCAATGAGTACTTAATAAAATATAAATACTATATAGGCGAAATAGGCAAAGCTAGCTGAGAAATGCGGTTAAGTCGGGTTTGAATGATGAAATCTTTCGAGTAAATTTGGCGAACGAATGTCGTCATAGACCTTATTTGCGTAGCTACATCTTCTATTTACACCTACGCTAGGCATTATATCCGAAGCTCGCTCGCCGTAAATTTACCGCAACATCTTTGCGCAAGCTCTTCTTGAAAGCACAAACCACCGAATTATCGTAGTGTTAATGAGCGGCAAGCCGCTACCGTATCACCAAAAGCGTATTTTGCGGGATTTGTTCTCAAGCTGCTCGCGCGGCTATGAAGTGCGCTTCGCGCCTATTTGCCGATAAAATTTTTCTGCAGCCACTCCATCGCTTTTTCTTCGCTTTCAAATCTGCCGCTTTTGGCGACTTGAAACTGCCCCTCATAAAAGCGAATTCTGATACCGTCTTGGACGCTATCTACCTTGATGCGCGTGATCCTGTCTTTGTTTAGATAGGTTCGTTCGTTTAGCTTTACAAACATCGTTTTCTCCTTTAAATTTAATGGTTTTTATCTGCCGCTTTACTTGCGTCTTTTTCGCCCTCTTTTTTCAAAAACAGCTCCTTAAAGCGCTCGTTTGCGTAGTTTTCTATATCGCTTTGCAGCTGCTTATATGCAGCAATCAGCTCATAGGCGCGTGCATTTAGCGTCGTACCCGCGGCACTGCCGCCGCCTTGCTTGGTACTAAAGAGCTCCTCTTGCAGATTTTTTTGTAAAATTTGCAGATGGCTCCAGCACTTTTTATAGTTCATCCCCAAAACCTCGGCGGCCTTAGAGATGGAGCCCGTTTGAGCGATCACGTCCAGCACTTCGGTTTTGCCCTTGCCAAAAATGAGCTCGCCCTGCGCATTTTCGATCCAAGTTTTCGTTTTTACCCTCATTCTTTTGCCTTTCTTCTCCTTAAAGCAGCCCAACTGACAATATTTCACGTCTATGGCGTGCTCCTTAAGCGTAGAGCGCACCGTATCGAACCCCACTCCGCCGCTAGCTACGGCGCGGGCGTCGCGGCAAAAAATCCGCCTTTTCTCATCCAAAAACGGATTTAGCTTCTGCAGAGCCTTTATGCTGCCTCCGCTACATTGCAGCTTGCCGAACTGTCCGAGTTCGCAGCGATCTATCCGTATCCCTTCGCGTGCCGCGAGATCTCCTACGACGCTCGCGTCTACGCCTAATTTGGCGGCGATCTTAAACGCCGCGCCGCAATCGAGCTTGCCGCTTGGATTTAGTAAATTTAAAATCAGCCTTTTGATCTCGCTTGCTTTTTTATCGTCTATCTTGATATCTATCTCCATGCCGCCTTCTTAACTCAAAATTCTCTCTTCGCCGCTATAGACGTTTAAATTTTCGCCGCGCGCGAAGCCGCAAAGGGTAAGATCAAATTTACGCGCGATCACGACGCCGAGGCTCGTAGGAGCCGCGCGCGAAACAAGCGCGCTAATGCCGCTCATCACGGCTTTGGCGACCATTTCGGAGCTTAGCCTGCCGCTTACCAAAAGAAGCGAGCCCTGCGTATCGCGCCCCGCCAAGACCGCCTTGCCGACGGATTTATCGATGGTATTGTGCTGGGCGATATCCTCGCCGATAAAATACTCGCCGCCCGCGGTAAAGAGCTTTGCGGTGTGCACGCAACCCGTCATCTCGTAAAGCTCGCACTGCGTGTAAAACTCGCTCATCAAATTTAAAATTTCATTCTTATGAAATTTAGCGTCCGAGCGGACTTTGCGCGCCGCCATCGCCTCTGGATCGATATTTGCGGTAGAGCTGCGCCCGCAGCCGCTGATGATAACCTTTTCGGCATCGAAGCTATTTAGCCGCTTTTCGTTTATCTCGCCGCAGACATTCACGCTAAGCCCGTCCGGCGCGAGCTCAATGCTTCTTATGCCGCTTGGATCCGAGATCAAATTTTCGCTCAGCAAATAGCCTACCGCAAGCGCCTTTAAATCACTCGGAGTCGCCATCAGCGCGCCGAAACGCTTGCCGTTTAGTAAAATTTCAAGCTTGATCTCGCGAACCAAGATATCGCTTACGTTCCTTCTTTCATCCCCTTTAAATTTAACTATCTCCGCCCTATAAATCGGCTCCATAGACCTTCCTTATTTTAATTTCGCCCGTATCGTAGTGAAATTTTGCTTAAATAGCCTTAATTCGCCGAAGTAAAGCCGAAGCGGCGTGCGTAAATTTAAATCGCTCGCATTTTTGAATTTAAAAAATCGCGTGGAAAATTCCACGAGCCGCTTGCAAATTGCAAGCGGCCTTGAAGCGCCCGCAGAGATAAAATTTCATCAAATTTTGCCGCTACGTGCAGCCGCGATTAAATTTCATCCTTGCAAAGCGGGCGGAGCTTGCCGCCCAAACTACTTATGAACCGGCGATAGATAAGGTTTTTCAGAGTGCATCGACATCTCGTTTTGTCTTCTGAACTCGATAAACTCGCTCTCGCTAAGCTTTCTGATATTTGCGATCGTCATTTTTAGCGGCGGGATACCTGATAGCGGATCTAGATCGCCCGCATGAACGAGCTCGTTGCCGTCGGCCTCGCTGTAATGGAAGGTCGTAAAGATCGTGCCCTCTTTCAGATCGGGATTTATGCGAAGCTTCGCAGCGATCTGACCGCGCTTATTTTTAACAAGTGCGTAGCAGCCTTCGGTAAGCTCACGTTCGCGTGCGATGTCCGGGCTTACCTCGATGAGCGCGCCTTCTGCGCCCGCACCGTACTCTAGCGCGCGGCACTCTCTCGTCATCGTGCCAGTGTGGTAGTGATAAACCTTGCGCCCGGTCGTAAATAAGCACGGATAAATTTCATCCGGTATCTCACTAAGCGCACCGCTTCCCACCGGATAATCATCAGGAATTTTCATCTTGGCTCTGAAATCCGCCTCAGCTTTAGCGCGCTCCTCTTTATCATCCACGTAAAGCACCGGCACCATTCTAAATTTACCGTCAGGCAGCATCGATTTATGATCTGCATAAAGCACCGGTGTACCCGGATGATCTTCATCAGGACATGGCCAGCTGATGCCGCCTAGCTTATCTAGCCTATAGTAGCTAATGCCGCCGAAAAATTTAGGCATTAATGCACGCACTTCGTTCCAAATTTCTTCCGCGCTTAAAAAATCAAACCCTTCAAGTCCCATTCTTTGCGCGATATTGCAAACTACCTTCCAATCAGGCTCTACGCCAGGAGCCGGCTCGCTTGCCTTGCGCGTGCGCTGGACGCGACGGGAAGTGTTTAAAAAGGTGCCGTCCTTCTCACCCCAGCCGGCAGCAGGTAGTACGACGTCGGCCTTCTGTGCGCTCTCGGTAAAGAAAAGATCCTGCACGATAAAGCAATCCAAATGGTGCGTTGCATGCACAAAGTGTTCCGTCCAAGGATCGCTCATTACGGGATTTTCACCGTAAACGTAGAGTAGCTTCAGCTCGCCGCTATCCATCTTATCTGGAGCAATCGTAAGTTTAAAGCCTGGAGTTGGATTTAGCTCGAAGTGCCATACTCTGCGCGCCTGCTCCTGAGCATAAGCGGAATTTACCGCACCTGCCGGGATGACGTTAGGTAGCGCGCCCATATCGCATGCGCCCTGGACATTGTTTTGACCGCGCAAAGGATTTACGCCTGCGCCTCGTTTGCCTAAATTGCCTGTCAAAATGGCTAAATTTGAAAGCGAAAAGACGTTTGAGGTGCCGTCGCTAAACTGCGTGATACCCATCGTATAGCAGATCGCCGCTGCGCCTGCTTTAGCATACATTCTAGCAGCTTCGATTACGAGCTCTTTTTTCACGCCGGTCTCGCGCTCGAAGCGCTCAGGTGTAAAGTCCTTAACCGCCTCTTTTAGATACTCGTAGCCGTGAGCGTAGTTTTTGATAAACTCGTCATCTTGCAAATTTTCGGCAATGATAACATTCATAATGGTATTTAGCGTCTTAATGTTCGCGCCCACCGGGATTTGCAAATAGATATCGGCTTTTTTCGCCATATCTGTGCGCTTCGGATCTACGACGATCATCTTGGCGCCGCGCTGAAGCCCGCGCTGCATCTGCATAGCGATGATCGGGTGACACTCGCTCGTGTTGGTGCCGATGAGTAAAAATACGTCCGTATCGGTAGAGAATTCGACCAAATCGTTCGTCATCGTTCCGTTTCCTAGCGTGTTGGCAAGACCTGCCACTGTAGGAGCGTGTCAAAGACGGGCGCAGTGATCTACGTTATTGCTGCCCTGAGCACGGAAAAATTTCTGAAAAACGTAGTTGTCTTCGTTATTTGAACGCGCCGAGCTAAAGCCCATTATTGAGCTTGGGCCATATTTAGCGACGGTCTCTTTAAATTTAGACGCTACAAAATCGTAAGCCTCTTCAAAGCTTACCTCCTCAAGCTTGCCGCTTCTATCAAATACTCCGTTTTTCTTACGGATCATAGGTTTGGCAAGGCGTTTTGGAGAGTTTACGAACTCCCAGCCGAACATCCCTTTTAAGCATAGCTCGCCGTCATTTACGTGATGGGCCTGCGTAGGGCGCGCGTTTACGATCCTGCCGTCTTTTACGATAAGATCGATACCACAGCCGGTGCCGCAGTAAGGACAAGTCGTTTTGACAATCTTTTCTCTGGATTGCATAATATTCCTTTCAAGAATTTTGGTTTGCACGGCTATTATACTTTCTAGATTATAAAAGAATTTTTAAATTAGTGAATTTTTTTAAGCAAAATTTAAGCAATATGCAAATATCGCATATTAAATTGAATAGTTAAATTTTACGCTTTTACTTCGGTAATGGCGGCGTTTTAGCGTAAAATTTATCGCTTATCGCAAAAGATGCTTTTTAAGCTAAGTTTTATAATTTTAATAGAATTTTGAAATTATATTACGCTCCGTTTTATTTCAAAGCGCGATTAAATTTTTATGAAATTTTAATGCTAATTTGTCGGTATATTATATTAATTTAATTAAATGAAAATCTATATTAAAATTT
>NZ_CALIMS010000037.1 GCF_938045345.1 uncultured Campylobacter sp. | reverse complement strand
AAAACCTTATCCTTAGCCTAGGAGGCAAGGGCTACGTAGGTAAAACAAGAGGCGGCGCTATCAATGCAGGGTTTGAGATTATGTTTTAAATTTTAAGAGGAAAGCAAGCCCTAGCTCACACATCTATAAAATCAAATCCTATACTTAAAATTTCAGGGGCGAGAGATTTCTCGCCCCTTTTTAAATTTAGATGCTACGCACTAGATAAATTTCATAGCTTCGCTCTTATGCAGATAATGATCTTATTAAACGCGCCGTATCCGCCCGCGTAAAATTTTACCGCAAGCGGCGTAAGATAATTCATAAAATTCTATGCTTTCTATGCCGCTTTAAAATTTGCAATACAAAATTTCAGATTAAAATTTACGGCAAAATTTCACGGCGAGGGTGCAATCTAATGAGTGAAAGCGGAGCCTTGCGAGTGAATGTCGAATTTGCTAGTAAGAGTAGAGTCTCACAAGCAAACGCAGAGTCTCAAGCAAAGATGAAATCCTGCAGTAAGAACAGAATCCCGCAGCAAAAGTAAAGCAGATAAAATTTCATCATAAAATTCCGCCGCCCATATGCCGCCTACTTTTTTGTGATTTTATAGAGTAAATTTCCGATGCTTTGTATGATCTGCACGAGCACGATCAGGATCACGACTGTATATGTCATTATATCGGGGCGGAAGCGCTGAAAGCCGTAGCGGATCGCCACGTCGCCGAGCCCACCACCGCCGACCGTGCCCGCCATCGCCGTAAATCCGATGATGACGATGAGCGTGAGCGTAATCGCACCGATGATGCTAGGTAGCGCCTCGACGAACATCACGCGAAAGATAATCTGCGTCTTGCTCGCGCCGAAGCTCTTCGCCGCCTCGATCACGCCGCTATCGACCTCCAGCAGCGCACTTTCGATGAGCCGCGCGATAAAGGGCGCTGAGCCGATAGTAAGCGGCACGATCGCCGCGGTGGTGCCGATACTCGCGCCCACAAGAAGCTTTGTAATTTGGCGATACGAAATTTCAGATTAAAATTTGCCTAGCATTCAAACTTGAAATTTTAAGAAATCAAGCAATTTAAATTTAGATTTCTTAAATTTAATACTATAAAATTTTAGCCTTTGCGGTTACGGATTTTATTTTGAGTTCGTAAATTTTCATGCGCTTTAATGATGCTCTGGAGGCAAATTCCACGCGCGACATGTAGTTTGGGGTGTATTTTTCGCAAAGTATCCGCAGGGCGTAAATTTTACGCTCGTCATCTAACACTTCGTTTGCTTCGCAAATGGCGATCGCGCTGCGGTACTCCGTCGTATAAACTCTAGAGCCTAAAGCGGCAGCGTCGTTTGCGATAGATCGGTATTCTTCGTCGCTTGGGGTAGGAACGCGGTTATAGCTAACAAAAACCGCCGTTACCGCGCGTCCGTTTTGAAAGAGTTTTGCCTTTGTGCCGGCAGGAGCGCCGTGGATATAAATAACGTCCGCATCGCGCACCAGCGAGATAGGCACGCTAAAAATTTCGCCGCTATCATCTATGCAGCTAAGCGTAGCATATTCGCTCTCGTCGATGATTTTTAACGCCTCATCTTCGCTTAGCTGCCTATCTCGTCTGCGCATTTAGTCCATCTGGTTGCGTAAGAATGCGGGCTCATCGAGCTCGTCGTAGGTTTCGTCTCCGTTAAAATCGCCGCTACTTACCTTTTGTCTAGAAAAGATAGAATTTCGACCCATGCTCTCTAAAAGCGCCTTCCTGCGATCTGCTACGTTATCGCTGGCGACCTGCTTTTTTTCCTCGATGCTCCTTTCAAAGCCGGTGGCAATGAGAGTAACCTCGACGCGGTTATTTTCCATCTTAGGATCGGTGGTGGTGCCCCAGGTAACGTCGGCATCCTTATCCACGGTATCTTCGATGATATTCATCGCGGATTCGATCTCAAGCAAGGAGCAATCAGGCGACATCTTAAAATGCACTAGCACACCCATAGCGCCGTGGATGGAGGTATTGTCCAAAAGCGGAGATTGGATCGCACTTTTTAGCGCTTCTTCTGCCGCGCCATCACCTTCGCTAACGCCGATACCCATAAGCGCCAAACCGCGGTGCGTCATTACCTTTTTTACGTCGGCATAATCGACGTTAATATCGCTATCGCCGGACTCTAAGATCACGGAGATCATACCGTTTACGGCTTGAAATAGGACATTATCTACGATTTTAAAGGCATCTTTTAGGCCGGTTTTTTTATCGATGATCTTTAATAAATTTTGATTTGGGATAACGATTATGGAATCGCACTCTTTTTTAAGCTCTTCAAGACCCTCTTGTGCTAATCGCATGCGCTTTTTACCCTCAAAACCGAAAGGGGTGGTAACGACGCCGATAGTTAGCGCTTTTTTCTCTTTCGCAGCTTTAGCTACGATAGGCGCAGCGCCCGTGCCGGTACCGCCGCCTAGACCTGAGCCCACAAAAACGATATCGGAGTAGTCCAAGCGGTCCTTAAGATCGTCGTAGTTCTCCTCCGCAGCCATCTTAGCAAGCGCCGGATCCATACCGCAGCCAAGGCCTTTGGTGGTGTTTTCGCCTAGTAAAATTCTAGTATTTGCGATCGATTTTTCTAAAGCCTGTGCATCGGTGTTAGCCACCATTAGTTCGACGTCTGTTTTAGTAAAACCCTCGCGAATCATATGATTGATCATATTGCATCCGCCGCCGCCGACGCCGATCACCTTCATCTTAGCACCATAGATGCCCTTTCTTTCTTCCATGCTGTATCCTTTCACGAGTATCTCCTTAGCTTAAAATTTAAAACCAATTTTTCATAGATGACCAAATTTTATTGAAAAAATTCTGTCCGTCTTTTTTGGGAAGTTGGATATTTAGATCCTCCTTCTTAGCCGCACCGCTATCCGCCCTGACGCCCTCTTTTTCTATCGCCTTGCTGACCTCTTTTTCATAATATTCGTTCACATTTCGTTTCGGAGCCTTGTTTATAACTTCGTCTTTGTAGCGGAGTTTGCCGTTAGAGTCCATCTCGTAAGGGGTGAATTCGCCGAAACCATACATGCAAAGTCCTAGTGCGCAAGAATTTGAAATATCATCAGCAATCTCGTGCAGACCGCCCACGCTCTTTGCTCTCGCAACCCTAACGGAAGTATTATCAAAAACTATTGCCGCTAAATCGCGCACATCGTCTAGCTTCGCCATGCCGCCGGTGATGACGATACCTGCGCCTATGCGGTCTTTATAGCCGCTTCTTTCGATCTTATCGGCTATCATATCGAAGGTTTCTTTAACACGAGCGAGGATGACTTGAGAGATGATCTCGAGGCTTATGATGTGGTTTTCCGACTCGCTATCTCCTAAAGCAGGCAATTCAACTTCACTATTGCCTTGATTAATCAGATCGTTATAGGTGATCTTTATGTTTTCCGCATATGGAAGCGGCGTATGTAGTGCGCGCGATAGATCGTTAGTAACGTTATTGGAGCCAAACATCACAACATCGTTATAACGCAAGGAATTCCCCAGGTGGATGACTATATCACACGTAGCGCCGCCCATATCAATCAGCACGACGCCTAGCTCTTTTTCATCTTTGCTAAGCGTAGATATAGATGATGCGTAGCCTGAAAGGACGATATTATCGACCTTAACGCCCGCCATCTCGACGGATTTTTTTAAATTTTTAATAGAGCTTTCCGGCGCGATAACGATATGGGTAGATACCTCCAGGCGGGTGCCACTCATACCGAGGGGATCCTCGATGTGTTCCTGCTCATCAACTCTGAAATCATACGGAAGCACATGCAAGATTACGCTATCGCTAGGCACATTTGCTTGCGCTTCGGCAACCTGCATAGCGCGCTTGATTTCATCCAGTCCAATCTCATTTTCCATAGTTATGACACCGCGAGATTTAACGCTTTTGGCGTATGAGCCCGAGATAGATATAATGGCTTTATCATAGCTTCTACCAGCGCCTTTTACTGCTGCTTTCACCGCCTGCTTTATTGAGCCCGCGGCCTGCTCTATGTTTGTTATGACGCCCTTTTTGATACCTAAAGTATCGGCTCCGCCAACGCCTAAGACCGTAAAAATGCCATCATTTTTAGCGATTATCGCGCGAATTTTAGTTGAGCCTATATCTAGACCTAAAATATACTCACTCACTGTCTCTACCTTTAAAATATCTTTCGGTTTTATAGCGCTTTTCTAGCATTTTGGTTAGATCATCTTGCAGATTAGAATTTAATAACGTGGTTATTCTATCGGCGACGATCGCTTTTTCTTTATCTATCTCTTCGCTGCTACCTAGGCTCTGCTGTGAAATTTTATACACTACGGCTTTATTACCAAACATCACTATCCCTTCTTTGGCAGGCCTATTAAACATATCAATAAGAAATTTATAAAATTCGTCATCGCTTAGCTTGGTGTTGTTTTTACTATTTAGAGATAAGGTGCCGAAATCTTCGCCTTTGAAATTTTTAAGCGCATCTTGGGCTCTTTTTTCAAGTAGCTCTTTACGTTTTTTCGTTTCAAATTCTTTAGAAGCTAAAGACTTAGCCTCTTCAAAGCTCATCTGCCTAGGCTGCTCTACGCCGTTCAGTTTAGCAATCAGATATCCGCCTTTGTACTCGAAAGGCTTGATGACATCTCCTGGCTTTGCCACCTCAATCTCAGATATTGGAAAATTGCTAGCCGTAGCAACTATGGTTTCATTAGTATCGATTTTGCCTTTTTTAATATCTGGAAAATCTTTTTTTGCAATTTTTTTAGCCTGATCCATTCGGTAATCTTTTAAGACATTAGGTTTGGCTTCTGCAAAATCCAATAATTTATCATCCAGGCTTCTATACTCGCCTCTGTGCTCTTCATAAAATTTACTTAGTTCCGTCTCATTCACGTCGGCTTTACTAGGCGCCACGAAATAGGCCCCTAGATTATATTTTTTCTCGGTCATAAAGTGCGATTTCTCGCCTTCCCAAAATTTCTTTAGCTCGTCGTCGTTAAAAGTGACGTTAGCATCGGCGTAGATTATCTCTGCAGAAACCTTATCCTGCATCAGCTGTGATGCTGCAAATACTTCTACGATCTTAGGGCTAGGCGTTATTTTTAGTGCTTTGCCGAGCTTTTCTAAAGTTAGGACCTTTTGTAGATTGCGCTCAAATTCCTTTTTAGTAAGTCCTGAATTCCTTACGACATTATCGTAAAGTTCCTTACTAAATGCGCCATTTTCTTGGAAATTCGGCGAGTTTAGCACAAATTCCGCCACATCTTTATCACTAGCCTGAATGCCTAAGTCTTTAGCAAAATTTAGAAAATACGCTTCGCCGATTAACTGATCTACTGCGATCTGATCTAGATGCATATTTTTGGCTTGTTCTTGAGTAAATTGCCCATCGCTCATAGCGTTTAATCTATTGTATAACTCGGTTGATTTTATCTTATATTCTTGATTGGTTATGGAAATCTGCCCTACTCTAGCGATTGAGCCTGCGCGGTTAGCGTTCATATCATATGCGCCCCAGCCGACGAAGCCTGCGCCCACGAAAGCTATCGTGCTTATCCAAATAGTCGGTATAAGCGACTTCTTATGCTTTTGCATCCATTCTATCATCTAAATCCTTAAATAGCTAACTAAAGAAAATTTTTGTTAGTAATTATACAGATAAAACCTTATGTAAGGCTGAAAAATAGGCATTTTTAGCGAATTATAACGCGTTAGTAAATGATTTGGTATACATTAATCTTAGCTTAGCAAAAGCAGCTTTGAACTCATTTCTAAAATCGCTATTTTTTTTGCCATTTGCTGCGCGCTCCTTGCATGGGCAAAAACCCCATAGCCGCGAATCACCATTATATCGCTATTTTCATTTATCATATAGTTACAAATTTCGTACGGCGCGCGCTCGTGCCAGTCGTCGTAGTTCTTAGGATCGTAAATTTCAATGCGCTTAAATTTGCTCACCCCAAAGTAATCTCGCGGCAAAATAAAATCATGCTCCAGCGTATATGCGACGAGATACGGCGGTGTCGCGTAGGTTACGAATTTCGCCTCTTTTATATTTTTGTAGATATTTATATGTATGTCGCTATCGATGCTAGCATCCTGCCAGCGGTAGTCTTTTTTTGAAAACAGCGTTATAAAATCATCTCTATCCAGGCTATCGAAAATCGCGTCTTTTTTGTTGATCAAGAACTGATTTTCTTTAATTTTTGCTGAAATCGAGCCGTGAAAGATCCCAAAAAGCCTATCTCTAAACATCGAAAGCGAAATTTTGCGCAAAATTTCATAATAATACTCGTCCATCTCTCGCCTTTGTAAAAAATTTCGCTATTATATAAGATTAGAAATTTCAAAAGGATAAATTCAGGTGCAAGCTCCACATATTCCGGTACTTTTTTCGCAAACGATCGCAGCATTTTCGCAGCTTGAAGACGGCTATGTTATCGACTGCACGCTAGGCTACGGAGGGCACAGCGAAGGCATTTTAACCGCTAATCCGCACCTTAAACTTATCGCTTGCGACAGAGATGCCGAAGCGATAGAATTTTCGCGCGAGCGGCTTAGTAAATTTAAAGATCGCGTAGAGATTCATAAGGCTAAATTTAGCGAAATTTTAAAAATTCTGCCCGAGCAAAAGCTCCGCGCAGTTCGCGGGATATTAGCCGACATCGGCGTTTCGTCGCTTCAGCTAGATAAAAACTGCCGCGGCTTTTCCACTAAAAGCGACGCGCTGGATATGCGAATGGATGCAGGCGCAGCGCTAGATGCGGCGTATGTCGTAAACAGCTACTCGCAAGCGAATCTGGCGCGCATTTTTCGCGAATACGGCGAGCTAACAAATGCTAACGCAATCGCTGCTAAAATAGCTACTGCACGGGCTAACGCACCACTAACAAGCGCCAAAGCTTTGGCAAATTTAATCGGAACGAAGCCCGTTAAAGGGCGCAGCATCAGCACGGCTACGCTAGCATTTCAGGCGATCCGCATCGAGGTAAACGACGAGCTTGGCGAACTAAAGCGCCTGCTCGCGTTCATTGAGCAAAAATCGCGCGATTCAATTCTAACTAATGTAACTGTCGCTATAATTTCATTCCATTCGCTTGAAGATCGCATAGTAAAGGAGCAATTTAGAGCGTGGGAGCGCGATTGCGTCTGTCCTAGAGAATTTATGCGCTGCGAATGCGGCGGCGGGCATTCGTTAGGTAAAATCCTAACTAAAAGCCCTATAACGACGGATGCGCAGGAACTCGCGCAAAATTCTCGAGCAGCGAGCGCGAAGCTTAGAATTTTTCGGCTAAAATAACCACCTTTGCTTGCTATGAATTTTAAATTTTGACGAAATTTTGTAAAATTTATAGATTTGCAGGCATTAAATTTTAAAATTTTACGGAATTTTGAAATTCAGCTTTCAAAGATTCGCTTTAGAATTTATGATATTTTCAGCGTTACTTCGAACGCGCAATGTCTAAATCATAAAATTTAACGTTGAATTTTACGCTAAATTTAATGTATAATTTTATGAGATTTAGCTGCTGCATATTTTAAAAGCTAAGTGACATCGCAATACAGAACCGAGCGAGAGTTACAATTTGGCGCCTAAAGCAAGCGGCGTAATGCCAAATCTCGCCCTTTGCTTTAACGAAATTTTGTAAGCGAGCAGTAGTTTCATTGACATTTTAATGATAGAGCTTATCTTGCAAATAAATATCTACGCTTAACATTTTAAGGCGCATCGAAGACGCAGTAAAAATTTTAAGCGGTTTTTCAGATGATTTGACAAAATTTTATAAATAGTCAATCTCGGTAAAGTGAGCTCGATTTTTACCTGTCAAAATGAATTTCCCAAGCAGGCGATGCAAATAGGCGAAGCCTTTAGATTTCGCTCGCCAAGATAGAATTTTGCAGATAGATAGCGGGTAAAGTAAATGAAATTTCGCCGCAAATGCAAAAACTGTCAACGTAAAAATTTTAAACTAGACAGCGAGACTCAGCAGATAACTCTGCTGCCGATATAAATTTTGCAAGCCGGCAGCGTATAAAATGGGTAAAAGCAGCATAATCTTGCCCGCTACGGCGGAATTGATCTTTACCTAAATTCCACGAGCCTGCCGGTGCAAAAAACGAGCAAAATTAACGCGATGCTTCTTTTGAAGCTTCTGCTGCTATACAATATCATGCAAAGAGCCAGCCAAATAAACGAAATAGCCCGTTAAAGTGAAATTTTGCTTTTGCTGGCCGAGATATAATTTTGCGAGTTAAGATAAAATTCCATTTACCGAGGTAAAATTGCAAAGAAGAATTTTGCCCGTAACTTTGACTTTTAAATTTCACCTTAACGGCTCATTGCTGGGTACACGCGAGCTGCGGGCTTCGAGCTGAATTTATCTTGACGCAGGCGCCTTGGCGGCGAGTAAAGATAAGATCGTGGTTTTAAATTTATGGAGATTTTAGATGAATAAATATGAATATTTTGCCGACGACGATGACGGGCACGACTTCGCAGGAACATCTGATCTAGCGGGTATAGAGCTTGCGAAAAGACGAGCTATGGAGGATCTGACGGATGAGGAGCTAGAGGATAAGCTTGCCGCAGATCTTTCCGTAAAACGAAACTACGCGGGCGCAGCGGGCGGTTACGACGATTTTACCGGCTTGGAATTCGAAAGTTCAGGCTTTATAAATACCCAAAACTATCTAAATTCCGAAAGCGGCGGAACAAAATTTAATAAAAACAGCAAAGTAAAATTCAAAGGACGTGGCGACGCAAATCTTTCAGCCGCTCGCGGCAGCGATAATTCCAGCGGAGCGAGCTACGGCGATTTCGCAGGTGCCAATTTTACCGGTAAGGTGGATTATGCGGCGTTTGCAGATGCAAGCTTTACAGGCACGCAAAATCAAAATTACGCGGATATGGGCGCGCATGATTATGCAAGCCTTGCCGCAGGGCGCGGTTACGGCAGTTTTGCTGGCGCACAGGACGAGCTACTACGCAACTACGATGCCGAGAAAAAAAAGGAGAAAAATCTCACGCTTTATCAGCTTTTAGTCGTTTATCTGCTGATCGGATTTGCGTTTTTGCTGACGGTGCCGGCGATTTATATCCGCAACGAAATTTATTACATCAGCCGCGACATCGCCGCGCTTCGTACCAAGCACGAGGTTTTGCTTGAGGAAAATCGCGCGCTTAACAACGACATCGAATATCTGCGCTATAAAAATGAAATTTTAGATCCGCAAAGCGTGCAAGAAAATGGGCACTGATGGGATTTTGCTCGCGGCGTTTGCGTTTTTTGCTGCGCTAGTGCTTGCCTTGCTGATCGCGCTCGTGCTGCAAAACCGCCGCATAAGCGATGCAAACTCCGCGCTTAGTGAGCTTTTAAGCGAAAGGCTCACAGCTCAAAGTGCGAGAGCAAATGCCGAGCTTTTTAAGCTAAATCAAAGCCTAAATGACGGCTTTAGTGATAAATTCTATTATCTTAATAGATCCCTGGACGAGGGCTTGCAACGCCAAAACAGCGCACTTAGCGAGAATTTAAGCTCGCTGGATCGTGGCTTTAAGGACATAGCGGAAAATCTAGCGCGAATGAGCGAGCAAAATAAAACTTCGCTTCAGGTGCGTGACGAAATCGCAAGGCTAAACTCGATTTTAGGCAACGTCAAGCTGCGTGGCAACTTCGGTGAGTATCGATTAGAGAGAATTTTATCGATGATTTATGGGCAAAACACCGCATTTTACGAG
Organism: uncultured Campylobacter sp.; assembly: GCF_938045345.1. GTDB lineage: Bacteria > Campylobacterota > Campylobacteria > Campylobacterales > Campylobacteraceae > Campylobacter_B. The sequence continues at coordinate 57,594 of NZ_CALIMS010000037.1, read as the reverse complement.
CTGCAAAAGCACCTACCAAACGGCAGGATTGCGGACTGCGCGCTGCATATCGCAAAAGAAAAAATTCTTTGCATCGACTCAAAATTCCCACTTCAAAGCTATGAAAAGATCATCGCCGCCTCCGCCTCAAACGACGCCGCAGCGCTTGCTAGTGCGGATAAGCAACTCGCCGCTGATATGAAAAAGCACGCCGCAGATATCGCGGAAAAATACATAATACCGCCTCTTAGCACGGAGTTTGCGGTGCTATTCGTGCCCAGCGAAGCGGTTTTCGTCTACGTCTGCGAGAAGCTGCCGCAGGTGCTTGAATACTGCGCGCAAATCGGCATTTTTGCGGCATCACCCACGACGCTACTGGCGCTTTTAGGCACGATCCGAACCTTCGTAAAAGACGAGGCACTCGCGCAAAATATAAAATCGGTAAAAGATGAAATTTACGCACTAAAATCGGACTTTGAGACGCATGCTAAGTATGCGACGGCGCTTCAAACATACGCAGATAAGCTCGCCGCGCAAGCGGAGCTTTTAAACAAAAATGCAAAATCTCTAAAAGCCCGTTTTGAGCGTTTCGGCGAGCTGTAAGGTGGGCAAACCGTCGTACACAACGAGGCTTGGAGTGCTTTAGCAAGCTTGTAATGAGGCAGAATTTCATAGGCAGGCGAGTGGCATTCAATAAATTTACGCCTCGCCTATTTTGCAGATAAATTCCCATTTGAGGCAGATAGATAGATTTAAAACTCAGCTTAACGGATTTGTTAAAATAATAGGCAAAATTTAAAGGCTGTCTGACGCACATAAAATTTGATCGGCTAAATTTCATGGGCGCGCGAGCAGATTCAATCCGCTCAAGCATTAAACGCACGCCCTCATCACGATGTGACAAGATCAATCGATACGCTTTCCGCCCAAGAAATTCAGCGCTGCTATACCGAAACAAAATTTGACGCCACATATTGCATGCGTAAATTTGCGGTCGTGGGCAAATTCTACATTTCAGAGGCGGAATTCATGATTCATGAGCGAAATTTCGTATTTTGGCAAAATTTTAAAAAGCGGCTTATAGGCACTACGAATTTAAGAAAATAGCGCTGCGAGCGGGATTATCCGTTTAGCGCTGAGAAATTTATGGGCGTTGCGCAGATATAATTTCATATTTTGACAAAATTTCAAAAACGATCTGCAAGCGCGCAAAATTAATCTGCAATCCCGAAAGCTCATAAATTTGTATTTTACGGCGACACAAAAACCTCGCGCATTAAAGCGTATCCAAGATAAACATCGCGCTTACTTTGGACGGTTGGTGCGAGCGTAAAGCAAAAACCGCGGCTACTTGCAAACTCAAACCCTTGCTACATATAAACAAGCCAAATAAAATTCTACGCCGAATATTTTTTGTCGCCGTTTGTAAAATTTCAGCGCAATTTAGCTCGCGAAATTTTATCAGCCGCAGCAAGTGGCGTAAATTTTAAAATTTAACTCGCGAAATTTTAAAGTCGTAGCATTCTGAGCGGCTAAATTATCGGTAAAGGCTTTAAGTTCCGCCTCTCATAAAGCTTTAGCTTTTGCATTGCAGGCTTGCAGGCTTTTTAAAATTATCCACCGAGCGGCTTATTTTGTGAATCCGGCGTTTATTCAGAGTAAAATTTCAAAAACGGACGCAAATCTCAAAACGGATGCCGTGTTTAAAAAACAGAAAGATTAGGCGCGCAATCTTACGCGGCGGGAAGATGAAATTTTAAGTTCGACGCGGCGCCAAAACACACAAAATTCTCTTGCAAAATCGCAAAATTCTAAAATTTCTCGACAAAAATCAGAGCCATAGCACTGCAAATTCGCCAAATACCTTCGCGCTAAAAACCCAAAAAACCAGCTGCTATAATCTCAAAAAACCGCGCATCTTAAAATTCTGCGAGTAAACTGAAATTACCAAGCGCCTCAAAGCCGCATACGCAAGCGAAAAAATCGCACTGCACCTTAAAGCTACCCTAACGATCTCATTTTACCGCCTTTATATGCCACGAAAATCTCGCAGCAGGTCAAACCCGAGTAACAGGATTTTTGAGACCTGATTTTACGATCGATCCAAGCGCCTAGGCGCCAATTCAAATCCACTCGATGAAATTATTTATATTGAGGCTGCGAGGCTTAGGCAGACACATAAACAGACATAACAGCCAACTCCACGTGACGGAATTTTTAGTGCGGCTTTGCACCGATCTAATTAATAAATCGTTCGTCGTCCGCCTCGCGGCTAAATTTTGGGGTATTGCTTTGCCACTTTAAGTCACTAATTCAAATCCGCGCGGCTGAATTTTTGAGCGTGACTTCGCGACTTCAAGGCTTCGGGCCGATTCGACTAATAAATTGCGCGCTCCTTAGCCAATGCGCGAGTATGTGGCGCCGTTATACGATTACCGAAACTTGGCGCACCAAGCTAAATGCGAGCATAAATAGGCACCACACTATGCTTCACACCGCGACTTCGTATCGCTAGATCCAAGCGTACGCAATAAATTTTAGACGCTTTCTGCTTCGCGTAAAATTTTCAATATTTTTTAGAGATTTTATAAAATTTTAAGTGCTTTGCACTGCTGCCCGCAGCCATGCTTATACCAAATCACGCTCAATCTGCGCTGCCTATTTATAGGTTGCGCAATTTTTATTGTAGTAGGCGATGGTGCGCTCGTACTCGTCGTAAGTCTGTATATAATCGTTCGCGACGCTTGGGTTTGCATATCGATCCTCGACCGCTAAGAGCTCCGCTTCAAGCTCTTTATAGTGCTCATAAACCTCCGCACAGGCGCGATCGTGGGCGTCACCTTGCAAGATTATAGATTTATCAGCGCCCGCACTCGCGCAGCCTCCGAGCCCTAAAACGACGGCGCAAAGCGCGCTGCATAAGATTAAGCTTTTCAAAATTCTTTCCTTATTCCAAGTAAATAAATTCGGCGTAAAAATAGGTGTGGTTATAAGCCGAGTTCCGTTACAGCGGTCATTTATCTAGACCGATTTTTGCAAATCGGTTCGAGCGAACGGTTCGAATATAAGACGAAACCACCCGTTCTTGCTGCAGGTTGGGTTTGCATTGCCGCTCGTGTCTCCACGCGCGCGGTGGGCTCTTACCCCGCCCTTTCACCCTTACCGCTTGCGCGGCGGTTTGCTTTCTGTTGTACTTTCCCTAGGGTTGCCCCCGGCGTCCGTTAGACGCAACCTTGTCTTATCGCAGCTCGGACTTTCCTCTCCTTGCGGAGCGACCGCACGCCACACCCGAGCGCAATTATAGCTTTTTTGGCTTAAATTTCAGGGCTCGCGGAATTTAAGGATTGAAATTTTACGCCGCGAGTAAGTATAAACTCCCGCCCCTGCACCATTACCTCCGGAGGATGACGACGATAAAGAAGCTAATAAATTAAATCACATCTTTAACAAAAAAGAGCATAAATTAGATGATTTTTAAATAAATTTGAAAATAATCAACAACAAGCTTATAATGCTATAATTAAAGAACTTGAAAGAGATATGGCAAATGGTAAGTTGCTAAATAATTTTACTAATGGCTATAAAGTTAATATTAAAGGCTATGAAATTACTATACGTGGAGTTATAAAAAATGGAAAACCAAAAATCGGAACGATGTTTATCCCTAGATAATTTTACAGATATTGTAAATATCGAAGCTAAAATTATTAAGCTAATAAGTGATGATTTAAGCGATTATGCGCTTTATGAGCAGTTTGAAAATTCAGAAATTACAAAAAGAGAGGTTTCGACAGCCGGATATTATTGCCATTTCGAGTGTAAAAAAATATTAGAAAAAAGCAAAAACAACGGCTTTGTCGGCAATGCAAATTTAACGCTTTCTGGTGAAAACATTGGAGGAGCAATGGTTCTTTTGGAAAATGGAATTTTAAAAATGTTAGAATGCTACTTTTGGGAAGAGAATAATTTTTTTGAAAATATGGTAAACGAGCGATAGTAGATAAAAGACTTAAGCGATTTTAAGCTTAATAATATTTTGCTGGTTATTGACGAAAATAAATTTGGACAACTATAAAAAGGTGAAATTTATCAAATTTCACCTACGGCCGAGCCGAATAAAATTTTAAATTCTATGGTTTAGACAAAGCGTCACGCTTACTGCGATAAAATTTCATAAAATTTCATAAAATTTCATAAAATTTCATAAAATTTCATAAAATTTTATCTACCGCGCAAATTTAAATCCACGCAGCCAAGATTTAAAATTCCGTGCAGCGTGGTGCACCGCGACGTGGCGTGGTTTGGCGTAGGGCGTGGCGCGAGCCCTAAATCCGCGGCGTGGCACGCTACGACGTAGCGCAAGTGCGGCGTGAACCCTATTCTGCAGCATGATGAGGCTCAATCCTCGTCCGTCGCGGCGCCCTCGAATATATCTCGGTGCAAAATTTCTTCCAAAACGACCGTCGCGTAAGAGCCTTTCGGCAGGTAAAAGCTGAAGCTAAAATGCGCGTTTTGCGCATCATAGGCGTGCTGCACGCGCTCCATAAAGCTCCACGCAAACCTGCGCGAGCCGTTCATCTGCGCCTCAAGCTCGCGAGCAGGCGCGAAAATCTCATCTTCAAATCTACCGCCAAGCCCGCTAGCTCGCAACTTCGCTCGCCCGACGATTAGACCTGCGCTCGTGATCTGTCGTCTTGCGAAGCGCTCGCACTCAGCGCCAAGATCGTCGCATCTAAAAAACGCGCCGTGGGGAAAGTGTCCTAAAATCTCGCCCCTTAAAAGCTTAAAAAACTGCGGCTGAGCCGCGATCTCGCGCGCCTCCTCCTTGCTTAGCCCGTAAATTTTAGCAAACTCTCCAAGGCTAAATTCCGCCGCAAATTTTGAAATTTCGACCCGCTTGCTAAGCCAGCGATTGAAAAGCTCGCTCTGATAGGCGCTGATTAGAAAGTCGCGCATTTTGGGGTTTTTAAGCCGCCTCTGTCCGCGCAGCACCTCCTCGCCCTGCGCCGCGTTGTCGCCGAACTTGCCGAAGCGCTGATAGCCGAAATAGTTCGCAAAGCCCTCGCGCCCCAGCGTATCTATCGCAGCTGCGAGCTTGACGGCGTCGGGCGGCAGGACCTTTTTTAGGCGGATGAAAAAGTCGTTGCCCTTAAGATGGCCGATTTTAAGCTTGTTTTTGTGCCTTTGCACGCTTAAAATTTTAAGGCTTTCGTGCGAAAATCCGCCCAGCGCGGGCTCAAATTTAGCAGGCATACTAACGTGCTGCATCGTAAGGCCCTGCTTATCTTTAAGCCCCGCGTAGCCGAACTCGCGCATCTTAGCGCCCGTGCGCTCGCTTAAAATCCGCAGCGCCTCGTGCGTGCTGATGCCCTTTTTTTGTAGCAGCAAAATGCAGTGCTCGCCCTCACCGCTAGGCTCGTAAAGCGGTACTTCGCGCACGACGAAATCGCTTGAGTTTTTACTAAAATGCGCATTTATCGGCGCGTGATTTAGGGTGTATAAATTTTTCATAGCCGGCCTTTGCGTTAATCTAAGGCGCAATTTTATAAAATTGAGCCTAAAAAACTCATTATTAAGGCAAATTCTAGTATCATTCGCCATAAAAAAAGGATAAAAAATGCTAATCAGGCTCTTTCGCTTTGATCCTCGCTGCGACGTCGCAAGCTACTTCAAGCCCTATGTTTATGAAAGCGCGCCCTTTGCCGATCTTGCGGCGCTGCTTGACGACATCTGCGCGCACGATCCCTATTTCAGCGCGCAGGGAGTGGAATTTGTAAAAATCGGCGGCACCACCGTAAGCGTAAAAGAGCCGCTAGATACGCTTATAGCGCACTTTGGAAGCGAGCTAATCATCGCGCCTCTTAGTGAAAAAGAGGCGATTAAAGATCTGCGCTGCGAGCCGCGAGCGTTTTTGGATAAATTTAAAGCCTTTGAGAGCATCGCGGACGTCTCTGATTTCGAGTTTTACAAAAGCCTCGCGCCCTATTTTTACTCGACGAAAATCCCCGCATGCTCACGGGAGTTTTTGGGCAATAGCGCCTTTATCTTCGCGCACCGCCTGATGCAGACGCACCCGAGCGAGCGTATGAGGATTTTGGAGATCATCGAGCCGCAGATGGCGTATTTTACGAAGTGTGACGCCGTGGGGATGGAGTTTGACGATCGCGCGGCATACAGGGCGTTTTGCGATATTTTAAAATACGAGCCCGCGCGCAGCAATAAAATTTTAAGCGCGCAGAGCATGGCGGAATTTGACGCAACGGGCGCGAAGCACAATTTTAGCGGCTTTAATGTCGCCGTGTGGTACGACGAGGCTGCGGAGGAGCTAGCTAGCAGGCTGGGTGCGCAGATCGTGCACTTTGGCTGCGAAGGCGCGCCGCTTGGAGCGCAGATATATGAGCGCGAGCGGGAGTGCGCGCTGCGGCTGGGGGGCGAAATTTTATTTGACGCGTTTGATAGCGGAAGCGACTTTTTACTCCTGAATTCCAAGCTTGCGCTTGATTTTTTAGACGGCAGAAGCGATGAAATTCAAAGGCTTTTCGGTAGAGACCTCGCGGGGTTTTATCTAATTACGACGGATGAACTCATCGCTCTAGCTCGCGGCGAGAGACCCGACTTTTCGGTACGCAAACTAAAGCCGACGCTGATTTAAGCGAACGGGGTTTTAAAATTTATCCTATTACGACGGTAAAATTTTAAATCGACTGCATATTGATGATCGGTATAAAGCAAATAGTTTTCTTAATCGCAGGCAACTTACCCTCTACTATTTTTCTTAGTTCAGCATTTGCTTGTTCTACCGTATAGCCCATATTTCATCCTTTACTTTAAATTTTTGATATAAAAGTTACTTGAATATTTTCTTTTGGGATAATAGATCCTCCATCGCCATATTCATTTAAAATTTCTTTTAAAATATCCACAATCTCTTGCTTTGGTATATCCCCGATATCGCTTCTTATGGATTCTAGATCATAGATTATTTTAAACGGATTATCCGTAATTTTCTTACTAGTATTTTCGTTGTCTATATCTCTTAAATCGATCTCTATATCTTTGCCTTTATAGTGTAAAAGCCATATAACTTCGCCGCTATAATTCATATCTCTTGGATCCCCAATAATAATACTGCGCACTACAAAAAGCCAAATACCTCTTTCTCGATCTATACACCAACTTCTTGAATTTAAGTTAGCCCAATCAAGCTCGCCCTGATGATATTTTTCGCATATATCATTGCTCGGTTTTAGCAAATCGTATTTATCAATATCCTCTTTTGAAATACGCTCTGTAACAAACGCCACCTTATCTCCTTTGCTTTAAATTTTTGATACGAAAGTTACTTGAATATTTTCTTTAGGTACAGAGGTTGTTACGGACACTCCTCCCTTAAACTCATTTAAAATTTCTTTTAAAATATCCACAATCTCGTGTTTTGGTATATTCCCAATATCGCTTCTTATGGATTCTAGCTCATAGATTATTTTGAGAAGCTCTTTATTTGAGAGCGAGCTAAGCTTAAATTTGATATACCTGATAAACCAAAATATAAACGAGTTTTCAAAACTATCCTTGCAATCAAGCGCGTATTTCAAGATATTTTCCTTAAATTTATAAAAATTTGAAAAGCATTATAACCAAACGCTTCTAAAAAATAAATTTTGGGGTAATCTGAAAAACACTTTTAATTAAAATATTAATATTATCATTTAAGTTAAGTTATGATAAAGTTGCGAAACCATTTTGATTCAAAAGGAGAAAAAATGCAATCAACGCTAGGTTCGCGTCGTAGCTTTATCGCTGCGGCAGGTGTTTTTATCGCGGCGACCGCACTCAGGGCCGCTCCGAGTAAATTTGAAAAAACCAAAGGTCCGCGCTACGGCATGGTCATCGATCTCACGCGCTGTATCGGCTGTCAGTCGTGCACGATGAACTGCGCGATGGAAAACAACGTCCAAGCAGGCGCCTTTAGGACGATCGTTTCGGAGTACGAAACTAGCGACAAAGAGGGCAACCACGCCGTTATCGCCTCGCTGCCGCGCCTTTGTAATCACTGCGAAAATCCCGCCTGTATCGACGTTTGTCCGACGGGAGCGAGCTACCAAAGAAGCAACGGCATCGTCAAGGTAGATAGCGCCGAGTGCATCGGCTGCGCGCTTTGCGCCGAGGCCTGTCCGTATCACGCCAGATACCTTAGCTTGCAGACCTACAAGGTCGATAAATGTACTTTCTGCGACCACAGACTGCGCGCGGGCCTGCTACCTGCGTGCGTGGAGACCTGCGTGGGCGGAAGCCGCATAATAGGCGATCTAAACGACGAAAACTCAAATATCAGAAAATTTTTAGCCGCTCACGAGACGATGGTGCTAGACAGTCCGAAAAATACGCACCCGCAGGTCTTTTATCACGGCGTGAGCGAAATTTTGGCTAAGAACGACAAGGAGCTGCTGGCTAAAAACGGCTACAAGCAAGCGATCAGCTGGAGCGAAGAGCTCGCGTTGTAAGGAGAAACGATGAAAAGACGAGAATTTTTAAAAAACGCAGCGATGATCTCGGCTGCGGGCGCGACCGCTGCGGTAGCGGACGACGCGGGAAAAACAAAAGACGACTACAAGCCGCAGGGTAGCTCACTGCAGCCCGAATTTAGCGTAAAAGACGGCAAAATTTCGATGAACGACGGGCATAGCGTGGTGTTTTCGATGTGCCACGGCTGCGTGGCGAAGTGCGGGCTAAGGCTGCACGTGGATGAAAAAGAAGACCGCGTGCTAAGATGCACGGGCAACCCCTATCACCCGCTATCAAACGTGCACTGGGCGAGCTTTGATACCTCGATAAACGACGCGTTGCTAGCGACTACGGCTAGCGGGGAGGACGAGAGACGCGCCACCGTATGCGCTAGAGGCGCGGCGCTACCGGAGATGATAGCTTCGCCTATTAGGATTTTGTCGCCACTAAAGCGAGTAGGCAAAAGAGGCGAGGGCAAGTGGAAAAAGATCAGCTTCGAACAGCTCATAGAGGAGGTCGTCGAGGGCGGGGATCTTTTTGGCGAGGGACACGTGGACGGGCTTAGGGCTATACTCTCAGACGAGCTCATCGACGAGGCAAATCCTGAATACGGTACCAAGCGCAACCAGCTTTTGAGCTTTTATCTCTATGACGGACGCTCGGATATCGTCGATCGCTTTATCAAAAAATCTTTCGGCACCGTAAATCACTACTCGCACGGCGGTATCTGCGGCGGCGGTTTTAGAGTGGGCGGCAAGATCGCGCACAACGCAAAGGGCTTTGCCCACACCAAGCCCGATTACGAAAATTCCAAATTTAGCATCTACTGGGGCACCTCTCCCGCAAACGGCGGAAATCCCTTCCAAAAGCAAGCCAAAATGGTCGCTCACGCAAGAAGCGTAAATGATGGCTTCACCTACGCCGTGATCGATCCTACGGTGACAAACGCCGTCAAATTTGCAGCTTCCGATAAAGGCCGCTGGATCGGCATAAAGCCGGGCACCGACTCCGCGCTCGCTATGGCGATGATACGCTGGATCATCGAAAACGAAAAATACGCCGCAAACTACCTCATGCAGCCAAATTTTGAGCAGGCAAAGCTAGCGGGCGAGATACACTGGTGCAACGCCACCCACCTAGTCATCACGCAAAAAGGCCACGCAAACTACGGCAAATTTGCGCTTGCGGGCGACGAATGGCAGGTCTGCTCGCAAAGCGGCAAAATCCAAAGCTACAAGATAAACGAGCCCGCCAAACTCTACTACGAGGGTAAAATTTTACTGGGCGGCGAGGAGGTCGAGGTCAAAAGCTCGATGCAGCTACTAAAAGAGTCGGCCTATAAACACAGCCTCGAGGAGTACTCTAAAATTTGCGGCGTGAGCGTGGAGGATATATTGTGGCTATGCGAAAATTTCACCAAAAACGGCAGGCAGGTCAGCACCAACGTCCACGGCGGCATGATGCACACGCAAGCGGCGATGAGCACGTACGCGATATTTTGCCTAAACACGCTTATGGGCACATACGGCTACAAAGGCGGTAGCGTAAACGCAAGCGCCGGCACTCACGAGTTTTTAAAAGGCAGATACGATCTGGAAAGCTTCGAGGGCGCATACAAGCCAAACGGGTTAAATTTATCCCGCTCGGGTAAGTATTACGAAACTAGTTCGGAGTTTAAGCGCAAGCTCGCAGCTGGCGGCAGCGGCTATCCGGCGCAGCAGCCGTGGTATCCTATCTCGATGCCGCTGGTAAACGAAACGCTCACTAGCCACGCCGCTGGCTACCCGTACAAGGTAAAAGCGCTCATAAACTACATGACGAACGTGATCTACGGACAGGCGGGGCTCGAGGTTGCGGTGCTTGACGCGCTAAAAGATAGCAAAAGCTTGCCGCTTTTCATAGGTATCGACGCCTTTATGAACGAGACCAACGCCTACGCCGACTACATCGTACCGGACGGGCTAAATCTCGAAAACTGGGCGCTTCCAAACTCGCTCTGGGGCACGATAGCTAAAACCTCCGTTGTGCGCTATCCGGCCGTCGCCGCTAAACAAGACCGCGCCGCAGACGGCACGCCAATCGACGTGGAGGCCTTTTATATCGCGGTGGCAAAGAGGCTCGGGCTCAAAGGATTTGGCAAGGGCGCCTTTAAGGACAAGGACGGAAAGCTGATGGATCTGGATACGAAGGAGCAGTATTACGCTGCGGCGCTGGCAAATTTGGCCTTTGACGGTGCGGGCGTGAAGGATATCAGCAAAGAGGATCTAAAGCTAAGTAAAATTTCAAAAACTATGGCGATCCTCGATCCGTTTTTAAAAGACGAGGAAAAGCCAAAGGTCGCGCACGTGCTGGCAAAGGGCGGTAGATTTGACGATTATGAAAGCGCGTATGCGGGCGATAAAATGACGGTAAAAGTGCCCGCCGCTACGCCTGCTGCGATCTACTACGAGCCTCTTGGCGGACATAGGCACTCGATCACGGGCGAGTACATGCCTGGCACTCCTAGCCTCGCTCTGCCTGTGGCCAGCGACGGCACTCCGCTAGAAAAGTACTTCCCAAAATCAGAGTGGAAATACCTCGTAAGCTCGCGCAAATCAAACATCCAGCACTACTACACGATCGTAAGCCCAAAGCTGCGGGCGATACATCCGAAAAATTTCGTCAGGATCGCGCAGGACGTGGCTGGCGAGCAGGGTATCAAGACGGGCGATACGGTCAAGATCACGACGCCGTATGGCTCGCAAACGGGCGAGGCCTTCGTAACAAACGGCGTCGCTAGCGGCGTCATCAGCCTCGAGCACGGCTTTGGGCACGATGAGTTCGGCGCTAGGACACACTTCGTAGACGGCGAGCCCGTCTTTAGGCTGGAGGGCGCCGAGGGCGGGCTCAATCACAATAAGCTTGGTCTGCTCGATCCGAAAAGGGAGGGTAAATTTAGTCTCAACGATTGGCTGGTGGGCACCTGCGCCAGACAGGCGCTACCTGCGAAAATAAGTAAAATTTAAACGGCTCGGCGACGGCTCGGGTTTTTACAGCCGCCGCGTCAAATGGAATTTCAGCGAGGCTTTTTGCTTCGGGTCGCTGCGTTATAGGCGGCCTGCGGCGTCGCGGTTTTTGGTTAAAATTTGCTAGTTTTTTGCTTGCGCTACAGGCAACTTCCCCTCTACTATTTTTCTTAATTCAGCATTTGCTTGTTCTACCGTATAGCCCATATTCTATCCTTTTCTTTAAATTTTTGATATGAAAGTTACTCGAATATTTTCTTTAGGTACAGAGCTTGTTATAACCTCTCCCCCCTTAAACTCATTTAAAATTTCTTTTAAAATATCTACAATCTCCTGCTTTGTTATATCCCCAAGATCGCTTCTTATAGATTCCAGTTCATATATTAGTATAAACGGATTATCCGTATCTTTTTTACCTGTATATTCATTATGTATATTCCTCAGATCGATCTCTATATCTTTACCCTTGTAGTGCAAGATCCATATATCTTCGCCGCTATAGTTCATATCTCTAGGATCCCCGATAGTGATACTGCGTACTACAAAAAGCCAAATACCTCTTTCTCGATCTATGCACCAATCTCTCGAATTTAAATCTACCCAATCAAGCTCACCCTGATAATACTTATTGCATATCTCATTGCACGGTTTTAGCAAATCGTATTTCTCGACATCCTCTTTTGAAATTTCCTCTATAACAAACGCCATTCTCTCCTCCTTAAGAATTAAAATTTTAAGACTGCTTGCGGGTTGCCGCCGTCTTTTGCTCTTGCGACAAATCGTTTAGCCATTTGCGCAAATGGCTAAATATACGCTAAATTCCACATCTTGCCGCGCCGCGTAAATTTTAAAATTTCGCCGTCCGCGCGCACGAACGAAATTTTAAAATTCCACGCCGCAAATCAAAGCGCAAATAAACGCGCTAGCGCACAGAAATCGCGCGAACTAACAAAAGTCGCGTTCTAATCTCGGTGGTAAATTTATAAATTCCGCCTACGCTTCGGCGGTTTCGTTTTCGTCGATTACGGCTTGCATCGTGTCTCTGGCGTGCTGCAGCCAATCTTTATCGCTCGTGTCGAGCAGGTCTAGGTAGATGATTTTGACGTGTCCGCTGTGGACGGTGAAATCGTGAGAGTTTGCGATGTGCTGCGTGCCGATGAGCACCACGGGCTGGACGCGCAGACCGAGCTTGCTAACGATCGCTTTGGCGCCGCTTTGAAATTGCAAAAGCTGCGTGCCGCGATGTCTGGTGCCCTCGGGAAACATCGTGATGACGCGCCCTTCGCTCACGCGCTGCTGCACTTCGTGCACGATCCGCACCAGATCGCGCGGATTTGAGCGATCGACTTGGATCATCTTCGGAAGCGTGATGATTTTACCGATGATAGGGATGTCGGCGATCTCTTTTTTGGCGATCCAGCAGATATCGCCGGGATGGGTCTCTTCGAGCACGACGATATCCATTATGCTTTGGTGATTGGCGATTACTAGCTGCGCGCGCGGATCGGGAGTACCTACGATCTGGATATCGTACCCGATGCCATAGCGCTGGAAGCGCCCCCAAATGCGGCGAAAGCGGCGATGAGATGAGTTTTTCACCGCCATGGCGATCACGACGCAAACGACTGTAAAAATAAACCAAATCGCGTAAAATAACGCTCTAATCCTTGCTAAGCTCATCTTTTTTAACCCAGCCGATCTTGTTACCGCCCAGCATGATTTTATAAAATTCCTTATTAGTGCCTAAAATTTCAACCTTTTCGGCATTTTTGGTTACATAAAACACGGTGGAGCTTTGCATAGGCAGAATTCTAACCGGAGAATTTTGCGCGATACTGCCCGTGCCGTAAGGCCTTTGCGCATAGAAATTTACCGCCAAAATCAGCACTGCAAAGATGAGCGGCGTGATATTTTTACTAAGCAGAAACATCACCAAAAGCACGGCAGCTAGCGTGTAGATCGCGATCTGCTTGTAGGCTTCGAACTTGCTCTCTTTCGGATTTAGACCGATCTGCGTGCTAAGATCCTCGGCGCGCGGATTGAGTTCAAGCCCGAAATTTTCAAATTTTTTCGTCTGGAGATTGAAATAGCTGAAGTCTAAATTTGTGATATTTTTATCTACGACGGCGAAATAATATCCGCTCTGACTTGCGTATGTGCCGCGTACGGAGTCCACACCCTGCTTGATAATGGCTGGATTATCGATACTAAAAGCGCTGATTGCGCCGTTTCGGATACCAAGATCGAGCGTGAGTAAATTTGAAGCGTCGTCAAATTTTGTAGTTTTGTAGTTTTTAAGTTTCAGCTCGTCGGCTACGATATGCGAAAAATTAGGCTTCGTATCAAGCTTCATAAATTCCGGATTATCAGGTTTGATAGAGCTTTTTTCAAAAAATTCTCCGTTGCGCTGCAAGGTCAAAACGAGCTCATTTATCTTATCGCTCTTATCGCTTGCCGCAAACCACAGCGTCGTCTCAAACATCTCGTCACCCTCAATCCACGTAAGATTGTCGGCATTAAGCCACTTCATACCATTGGTGCGGCTGATCTCTAGCTTTGGCTTAACGGTGATTTTCTGCCCCAAATATACGGCGAAATCAATCTTAAAAATTTGATTGCAATACACCTTTCTAGGCATCCCGCTAGCTTTTAGCGTAAGCTCTTTGGGCTTAATGTCCTGATAGACCTTATCGTCGGATACGTCCAGATCGACTTCGTTAGTAGGCGCCAGAGCCTTAAGATCGTCGATGCTTAGATTATCCATCGACATAACCTCTTTTTTATTATACTTCAGCATCACCTTGGAATTATCGCGCGTCTGCGGCTCGTCGGGCTTATCCTCAGCTTTTTTCGGCGCATATTTACTTAGATCGTCAAGCGAATCGATCTCAATCTCCGGCGCAGCAAACGCAAGCGTACAGACACCTAAAATAGTAAGAATTTTTTTTAGCAAATTAAGCCTTTTAGCATTTTCTCTCCGTCCGTGCCGCCCAAAATAGGCTCTATCGCGCGCTCAGGATGCGGCATCAGGCCGAAAATCTTTTTGTTTTTATCGCAAATCCCTGCGATTGCGTCCACTGAGCCGTTTGGATTTAGATCCGCGCCGTTTGCGTCGCAGTATTTCAAAAGCACGCAGTCCTCGTCGTATAGCGCTTTTAGCGTATCCGCAGGCGCATAATAGTTTCCCTCGCCATGCGCGATCGGGATATTTAAAATTTCGCCCTTATCGCAACAGTGCAGAAATTTATTATCGTTTGAAACGACGTGCAGATTGTGAAATTTTGAGATAAAGCTTAAATTTATATTTTTATTCATCGCGCCTGCGAGCAAGCCTAGCTCCAAAAGCATTTGAAAGCCATTACAGATGCCTAAGATATAGCCGCCGCGCGCAGCATGAGCGAGAACCGCCTTCATCACCGGGCTAAATTTAGCAATCGCCGCGGTTCGCAGATAATCTCCGTGGCTAAAGCCGCCAGGAAGCACGATCAGTTCGGCATTTATGTCGGTTTCTTTATGCCAGATTATCTGCGTTTCGCAACCAAGCTTATCAAAGGCGTATTTGCTGTCGCGCTCGCAGTTGGTGCCGGGGAAATTGACGATCGCTACCTTCATATCACGATCTCGTAGTCTTCGATGACGGTGTTTGCCAAAATTTCATCGCACATTCTAGCGACGTCGGCGTAAATTTTATCCCTATCCTCGCCATTTATATCAAGTACGATCTGTTTGGCTACGCGCACATCTCGCACGCCGCTAAATCCAAGCGAAGCGAGGGCGTGCAAAACCGCCTTGCCCTGCGGATCTAGCACGCCCTGCTTAAGCCTTACGTTTACGATCACCTTCATCGCTTATCCTAAAATTCTACGCAAGACCTCTTCGTAGGCCACTTTTACGCTACCAAGATCCTGCCTGAATACGTCCTTATCGAGCTTTTTGTCGGTCTGTTTGTCCCAAAAGCGGCAGCTATCGGGGCTGATCTCATCTGCAAGCAGGATATTGCCGTCCTTATCTCTGCCAAGCTCGATCTTGAAATCCACGAGCTTTAAATTTCGCTCATCAAAAAATTTAATCAAGATTTCATTGATCTTGCGCGCGATCTTTTTGAGCTCGTCAAGCTCGCTTTGGCTCTTTACGGCGCCGAGCAGCAAGCAATGCTCGTCATTTAGTATCGGATCGCCCAACTCATCGTCTTTATAGCAAAACTCCACCAGCGTAAACGGAAGCTTCGTGCCCTCTTTGATGCCCAGGCGCTTTGTAAGCGAGCCGGTGGCGATATTACGAGCGATGATTTCAAGAGGGAAAATTTTACATTTTTTCACGAGCTGCTCGGTCGGACTGATCGTCTCAACAAGCGCGGTGGCGATGCCGTGCTTTTTAAGCAGATCAAAAATCAGCGTCGAAATTTTACAATTCAGCGCGCCTTTGCCGCTCTCTTCGGCTTTTTTGACGCCGTTAAACGCCGTCAGCGAATCTTTAAATTCCGAGATCAAAAGGTCGTCACTTTCGTTAACCGACCACATCTTTTTGCCCTTGCCTTCGTAGATGAGCTCTTTTTTGGTAGCTTGCATCACACTCTCCTTACTTGATGTTTAGAATTTTTATCGCGTCTATTGCGGTTTTCAACTGGATATCGTTATTAATCTGCTCTGCTGTGATGAAATTTTTCTCATCCTTTTTCTGAGCATCTTTTTTCTTGGTCTCGACCTTGGCTAACTCGCCTTGCAAATGCTTTTTAAGATCAGCTTCTTTTAGCGAGAATTCATCCTCGTCGCGGCTTGGCACCTTGCCCGGCGCCACTATGAGATCAGGCGTCACGCCCACCGCTTGGATGGTGCGACCGCTTGAGAGATAGTAACGCGCTATGGTTAGTCGCAGAGCTTCTTTATCCTCTATCGGCAGGATCACCTGCACGCTTCCCTTGCCAAAAGTTTTTTCACCAACTAACACGGCGCGCTTTAGATCCTGAAGCGATCCGCTTACAATCTCGCTTGCGCTTGCGCTGCCGCCATTAACCAAAACCACAAGCGGTAGATCGGTGATCTTCTTTTTAGGATCGGCGTTATGTGCTTCGGTTTCGTTTTTCGCACGCCCTTTTTGAGAGACGATAAGACCTTTGCTTACGAATAAATTTACAAGCCCGATCGCCTGATCTAAAAGCCCGCCCGGATTGTTTCGCAGATCCAAAATAATGCCCTTGGCGTCTCTATGCTCTTTTATAAATTTGCTCGCATCCGGAACTACGTGCTGATCGAAATTTGTAACGCGCAGATATAAAATTTTATCATCCTCGATCATCTTGGCATAGACCGATTCCACTTTGATTATGTCGCGGATAATCTCGACGTCAAAAGGCTTGCTAACACCCTTGCGCACGATCGTTAGAGTGATTTTAGTTTTCGGCTTGCCGCGCATTTTTGAGACCGCATCGTCGATCGTGATGCCGAAGGTCGCGTTGCCGTCGATACGCAAGATCACGTCGTTAGCCTGAATGCCTTTCTTGTCGGCAGGAGTGCCCTCGATAGGCGAGATGACGGTCAGAGCGCCGTCTTTCATACCCACCTGAATTCCAAGCCCGCCGAACTCGCCTTCGGTCTGGACTTTCGTGTCGTTAAACGCCTTTTCGTCCATGTAGCTTGAGTGTGCGTCGAGATTATTCATAAGCCCCGAGATCGTCTTGTCCACAAGCTCCGAGAAGCTCATCTCATCGACATAATTGTTTTCGACGATCGCAAGCGTTTTGGTAAGCTTAGCTAGTGCCTCCAGACGCGTTTTTTCGCTGTCTGGTTTTTTAGTCGCATTGACCTCTCTGGCTTGTAAATTTCCGGTAAAAAAACTAACGCCTAAAAATAAAGAGAAAATAAATCCCAAGCCGAAGAAGAGGTGTTTTTGTCGCAAAGTTTATCCTTGAAAGTAAAATGGAGTGAATTTTATAGAAAATTGGCTAAAAATAAGGTAAATTTCATACGAAATTTGCGCGTTTACAGATAAATTTAAAGCGAAAATTTTAAAATCTCACTAAAAAACCTTGACATAAAGACACTAAAGTTATATAATGCAATCAACTTCAACTTTAGGAGAAAATTTATGAACGAAACTATTGAAATTTTAACCGATAAAATGCGCTCTTTGCTCGAAAGCAGCGTTTCTTTGGCGATCCATTCCAAAAATAGTGAAGTGGGCGTATTGCACATGCTCTGGGCGTTGGTAGCCGATAGCGGCTCGGTTCTAAATCAAATTTTTAATAAATTTAGCATCGAAAAGACCGCGGTCGAGCTTGAGATCAAAAGCGAAATTTCAAATTTGCCTACGAGCTCAAACGTCACGAAGGAAAACGTGCGAATCTCGCGCGAGCTGATGAACTCGCTAGAGATCGCAAAAGGGCTGATGACGAGCTCGGGCGATAAATTTATCGCCGTAGATACCTGGCTGATCGCAAATTTAAACGCCGATCCGCTAAAGAAAATTCTATCTAAATTTGCAGATCTTAGCGAGATCAAAAAGGAGCTAGAGGCGCTTCGCGGCGGCAAAAGCATCGATTCGCAAACCGCCGACGAGACGCTTGAGGCGCTTAGTAAATTCGGCGTCGATCTCACCGCCAAGGCAATCGCGGGCGAGCTCGATCCGGTCATCGGTCGCGACGAGGTGATCTCGCGAATGATGCAAATTTTAATCCGCAAGACGAAAAACAACCCGATCCTACTCGGCGAGCCGGGCGTGGGAAAAACCGCGGTCGTCGAGGGTCTTGCACAGCTGATCGCTAAAAAAGAGGTTCCGCTTAGTCTGCAAAACAAACGCGTCATCGCGCTTGATATGAGTGCGCTGATTGCAGGCGCGAAGTACCGCGGCGAGTTTGAAGATAGGCTCAAAGCCGTCATCAACGAGGTCGTAAAAGCCGCGAACATCGTGCTTTTCATCGATGAAATTCACACCATCGTAGGCGCAGGCGCAAGCGAAGGCTCGATGGATGCCGCAAACATCCTAAAGCCTGCCCTCGCGCGCGGCGAGCTGCACGCTATCGGCGCTACGACGCTAAAAGAGTACCGAAAGTATTTTGAAAAAGACGCCGCGCTTCAGCGCCGCTTCCAGCCCGTAACGGTCGCAGAACCTAGCGTGAGCGAGGCTACGGCGATCCTGCGCGGCATAAAGGAGCGACTAGAGGTGCATCACAACGTCACCATCACCGATAGCGCGCTTGTGGCGGCTGCAAGGCTAAGCGACCGCTACATCAGCGATAGATTTCTGCCGGATAAGGCGATCGATCTCATTGACGAAGCGGCGGCGGAGCTTAAAATGCAGATCGAAAGCGAGCCAAACGAGCTTGCCAAGGCCAAGCGCGACATCCTCACGCTTCAGGTCGAAAAGGAAGCCCTTAAGATGGAGGATGACGGCAAAAACGACGAGAGGCTCGCGCAGATCGATAAAGAGATCGAAAATTTAACTGAGCAGAAAAACGCGCTTCAGGCTAAATTCGAAAACGAAAAGTCCGTATTCGGTGGCATCAGCGAGGAGAAAAAAGCGATCGACAGCCTTAAAAACGAAGCGAGCTTAGCAAGACGCAACGGCGATCTTAGCAAGGCTGCCGAGATCGAATACGGCAAGATCCCCGCCGCGCAGGCAAAGGTCAAGGAGCTTGAGGCGAAGTGGGATGCGATGAAAGAAAACGGCGTGCTTTTGCGAAACCGCGTGGACGAGGAGAGCGTGGCTGAAATTTTAAGCAAATGGACCGGTATCTCGGTAAGCAAAATGCTCTCCTCCGAAAAGGAGAAATTCCTCCACATCGAGGAGCATCTAAAAGAAAGCGTCGTGGGGCAGGATGAGGCGTTGCACGCCATCGCTCGCGCCGTCAAGCGCAATAAGGCGGGGCTTGTGAATGAAAATCGCCCGATCGGAAGCTTTTTGTTTTTGGGCCCTACCGGCGTCGGCAAGACCGAGAGCGCAAAGAGCTTAGCTAGATTTTTATTCGACGACGAGCGGGCGATGATCCGCTTTGATATGAGCGAGTATATGGAAAAACACAGCGTCTCGCGCCTGCTCGGCGCGCCTCCTGGATACGTGGGCTACGATGAGGGCGGACAGCTTACCGAAGCTGTGCGCAGAAAGCCCTACTCTGTGCTGCTTTTTGATGAGATCGAAAAGGCGCACAAGGACGTTTTTAACATCCTGCTTGGAATTTTAGACGACGGGCGCGCGACCGATAACAAGGGCGTTACGGTTGATTTCAAAAATACGATCATCATCCTAACGAGCAATATCGGCTCGGCTAAGATTATGGAGCTTGACGCCAAAAATGCGGACAAGCCGCGCGAGGTCGCGCTTGCCGAGCGCGAGGAGGCGGTAAAGAGCGAGCTTAAGAATTATTTCAAGCCCGAATTTATCAACCGCCTGGACGACATCGTGATCTTCAACGCCCTAAGCGAGGACGATCTTATAAAAATCGTGGGCATTATGTTTAAAAGCCTGCAAAAAACGCTAGCAAATCGCGGCATTAACGCAAGCCTAAGCGAAAATGCCAAAAAGCTCATCGCCTCGGCGGGCTTTGATATCGAATACGGCGCAAGACCGCTACGAAGGGCGCTCTACGATCTGGTGGAGGATAAGATCGCCGATATGATCCTAAGCGACGAGATCAAAACGGGCGATCGGATCGAAATCGGCGCGCATGACGACAAGATCGAGATAAAGAGAGTGAAGTAAAATCGGGCGGAATTTATCCTGCAGGGTAAATTCCGCGCTTCGACAGAGTAAATTTGGCGAGGTAAATCTCACGCCTTAGCTAAGTAAATTTGGTGGGTAATCTATCCCTTGGGAATTGAAACGAAATCAGCGACGGCGAAAGCAAAGAGTGGGAACGGGCAATCTATCCCATTAGGAATTGAAACAGCAAATTCATCTCGCTTGCCGAAAGCGTATCGTAGTAGAATTACATCCCGTTGGGGATTGAAACTCGCTTATTTTTATCGTTACTCCCGTCGTTTTGCCCGGTAGAATTCCATCCCGTTGGGAATTAAAATGCTCTATTTAAAATTTCATCTTTTCCCCTTTCATAATAGCATTCTATAGAATTTATCGAGCCAAATCCTGCCCGATAAAATTTTTACCAAATAAAATTCCGGCTTAGATTTTAAAATTTTATCGAGCAAGGCTCCGCATCTCAGAGCTTAGAATTTTAAATTTAAGAAGCAGCGACTTTGAGCTGCAGGATTCAAAAGCGCAAGGATTTTAGATCATAAAATTTTAAAAGGTCGTCAGGATTAAAATTTTAAAATTCGAAGTCGATGATCGAAATTCCAAACCTCGAAACCTAAAATTTTAAATCCGAAACGGAAGCAAATTTTAAGATCGTTTCAAAATTTGCCTCTTTTAAATTCACATATCTCGAGCCCTATTCATAAAATTTTACGTATTAATTTACGCGAAATTTGGTCAAAAAAAGATGGTCTCATAAACTTATCTGCATTAAATTTTATCTCTTCTTTTTAGAATAAGAACCATCGCAGACGCGATTATTAGCGACGGTAAAGCGCTTATCATCATTATGCTAAAATTAAAATTTGAGCGATCAAATAGATGACCCAACCAAGTAAAACCCGCTTTTGCTAGGATTATCACAGCTAGCGGATAAGCATAAAATAAACTTATAAAAAATGCAGATGCGGCGGATATTTTATCCAGCAGAATAAAAGCCTTTATTTTGGAAAATACAAAACAGCAGATGATTAGAGGCAAAATTACCGTCGCGCAAAATAGATACAATACCATAGCGCCAAAAATATCGCTTTCGCTATCGCTCGCCTCTTCACGCCACGTTAGTTCAAAAGCTTTTAAAACGATAGAAAACGGATGCGCGATATCATAACCGCTATACTCCGCCAAAAAAACCGCATCTATGCTGGCAAATATAACGCCCAGGCAGTCTATAGTAAAAAAGAGCAAGGCGATCCAGAATAAAATTCTTACTCCTTTTAGCTCAAAACATTTTTTAATGAACTCCTTTATAACCCTAGCCCCTAATTTATAGCTTTTAAGATCAATTTGGCTTTTATCGCGTTTCATTTCGGCGCTTTTTAAAATTCTTTGTCGTAATCTATCATCAAATTTAAGCCTTGGCTGCCATCGTCTATATTGCCCGTTGCGATCGTAAGCTAAAATTTTCATTCTACTTATTCACCTAATTTGATACCGTTAAAATTAGAATTATTTTTTATCCTTATCAAAAAATTTTGAATTGTAGTTAGTTAAAGATATCATCAGGGTTCGCTTATTAAAAGGAACTTTGCCAAATCTATCAATAAGTAATTTATTTTGTTTTGCCGATATCACAATACCGTTATCATTAAAAATATAGTACTTTTTTATCCTCAAGGAATTTAAGCATTGAAAGATAATTATAGATATAAAGTTTATGACGATAGCCATTGCAAGATTTGTTATATACGTAATTTTATCCATTAAAGTTTTACTATCAAGTTTTGCAGTTTCTCCAAAACATGGAAAGTATGAATACGTTATCTTTGTATGCTCCGTAAGCTGGATTTTTAGTACCTTTAAATTCCCTGCAAAATCCACATAGTCACATTCTATTATTTTCTCAAAAATTCTAATTTGTAAGTCATTTACTAGCATGCTTTTCAGCATTGCAAAATCTCCAAAAATCGTTTTAAAAAATATAAATACGCAAAGCGCTAGCTCGCCTTTTCTCAAAATACTATTAAAGAAACTTTCGATGGGAAAAATAGATCTAATGGCAAATACTAATGCGAATATCAAGAAAAAAATTCCTACTGTTAATCTACTTTTTAGCAAATAGTCGTTTTTTATCACTATCGGTTCTTTATCATAATCCCTCATAAATTTCCCCATTTTTATAAAAAATATTTTAGCGTATTCTACCGCCTTATTCTTATGGTGCATTTAAAATTTAAAATCTGCAAAGGACGGGTAAAATTCTAAATTTCAAAGCCTCCGCACTGCGCTAAATTTTAAAATTTCAAACCCGTAATAGTGAAATAAAATTCTATCTCCTCCAAGTTTCATAAAATTTTAAAATTCTATGCCGACGTTCATCGCTAAATTTTAAAATTTCAAACTTGCGGAAGCGGGGTAAATTTCAAAATTTTAAACCCGCAAAGGCTTGCTAAATTTTAAAATTTAAAGCAAGCCAAGCATGGACAGAATTCTAAAATCCCATCCTACTTCGTTTTCTTTGCGGTATCTTTGTTAGTCGTTGCGTTGGCGTCGATGTAGCCCATCTGGGCGAGTTTTTCGTAGATTTGCATTATCACTGGACCTGCCGCGCTTCCGCCGCCGCCGCCGTGTTCTACGAGCACGGTTACGGCGTATTGCGGCTTATCGTAAGGACCAAAGCTCGTCATCCAGGCATGCGAGCGGTGGAAGTAGTCCATATCGGCCTCTTTCATTCGCTTTTTAGCGGTCTGAGAGATGCCTACGACCTGCGCGGTGCCCGTCTTGACCGCTAGAGGCACTACTGCGGTATGGATGAGCTTGTAGGCAGTGCCTCCGTCGGGATTGTTGCCGACCTCATACATACCGCGTCGCACGAGGGGCAGCTGCGCCTTTTCTTTCGGCGTGAAAAGCTCGGTAGGGGTAAATTCCACCGGCTTACCGTCGATGCTTTTTAAAAAATGCGGCGTGATAGCCTTGCCCGAGGCGATCTGCGCGGTGTTTTTCGCCACCTGCATAGGGGTTACGAGCACGTCGCCTTGACCGATCGAGGCATTGACCGTCTCGCCCTGATACCACGCGCGCTTAAATTTCTGCATTTTCCAGGCCTTATTAGGCATCGTGCCTACAAACTCATTGGGCAGATCGACGCCCGTTTTGCTACCGAAACCCATGCGCTGCAGATACGCGGACATATAGTCGATCCCCACCAGCAGCGAGCCTTCGTAAAAATACACGTCGCAGCTGCCTTTAATCGCTTCTACTAAGCTCACACGGCCGTGACCCCAGCTCTTCCAGCAGCGAAATTTACGCCCTCCAAGTTCTATCGCGCCGCTGCAAAACACGCTCCAGTTCTCGTTGATCTTGCCGCTGTTTAAAAAGCTCATCCCCACCGCCATCTTAATGACCGAGCCCGGCGGATAGAGGCCGTTTACGAGCTTATTCGTAAAAGGATGGCGCGGATCTTTTATCAGCTCATCCCACTGCGCCTGTGAAATTCCGCCCACGAAGGTGTTCAGATCGTACTCGGGGAAGCTGCCCGCCGCGATGATAGCGCCGTCGTGCAGATCCATCACGATCGCTACGCCGTCTTTATCTTTAAAAATTTCCTCGAGGTATTTTTGCAGCTCAAGATCGATGGTAAGCGAAATTTCGCTGCTGCTGGGCTCCTGCATCGAGATCTCCTCTACGACCTGATTTAGCGCCGTAACCTTCGTCTTGCGCTCGCCCTTGCTGCCCTGCAAAAGCTCGTTATAATACCCCTCGACGCCGCTTCTGCCGTTGTATCCGGTAAGCGCGCTTAGGGGGTTGTTTTGGATATCTTTTTTATTGGCGCGGCCTACGTAGCCGATGATATGCGAAGCAAGCGCGCCGTAAGGATAAAAGCGCTGCGAAGCGGGCGAAATTTTAATATTTTCGTGCAGGCTCAAGCTCGCGAAATGCTCTATCGTGGCGTTGTAGTCCAAAAACGGCACGACTTCGATAAAATCTTGATTATAAGCGGAATTCGCGTCCTTGTAGCTCTTGCTCATCGCGGTGACGTTGAGATCTTTGAAGTAGCGCGAGATATTATTTAGCTCGCTTTGCAGCGCGGCGTCTTTTAGATGCGGCGCGATCGATAGAGAAAAGCCGAGATTGTTTATCGCGAGCGGGCGACCTTTGGCGTCTAAAATTTGACCGCGCACCGGCGGGATGTATTCGGTAGAGATGACGTTATTTTTGGCGACCTGCTCGTAGAATTCGTTCGATTTGATCGAAAGATAATAAATTCTAACCAAAAGCATGCTAAAAAATAGTATCACGAAAGCAAATACAAACTTCAGCCTCATACCAATCGCCCCTTAAAAAAGAGCAGAGCGAGCAAAATTTCGATCACGATATAATTTAAATACTCGCCGTTTAGAGGCAGGTACTCGCTCTTTTTGATTGCCGAGATCGCGTTACTCACCACAAAGACCAAAACATAGCTGATCATCACGTAAAAGCAGATCAAAAAATTTCTAAATTTAATATATTTAAATGAGTTTTCATAGACCACGAAATAAAATATACAATACGCGATAGCCACGCTAAATAGGTTAAATCCGTGGATCTGCTCGGCGCAAAACAGATAAAAAATAGAGAAAAACCAGCTAAAGCCGAACTTTTTAAATTTCACGTCGTTTTCGTATTTTTGCACCACCATCGCCGTGAAAAAAAATCCGATCAGCGGCGGCAGCCCCCTATACACCGCACTTAGAAGCAGGTAGAAAAGAACCCCCGCGCTAAAAAGCGTGTCAGCTATAACGTATAGATAAGTGCGATTTCGTTGCATACCGGAAACTTTTTGCATTTAATACAATCGGCCCAAATTTTTTGCGCGGGCAGCTCGTCCTTTGGGATTTCGATAAAACCCAGACGCTCAAAAAATTCTTTTTGATAGGTGAGCGTAAATACGCTTTTTAGCCCGTAAAATTTCGCTTCACCGAGCAGCTCATTTACGATAGCTCTGGCAATGCCTCGCCTGCGAAACTGCGGAGCGACGATGAGCGAGCGCACCTCGGCAAGATCTGCGTTAAAAATTTTAAGCGAAGCAAAGCCCGCTAAAATTTCGGCTTCTTTTAGACACTGGGATTCGCAGGGCTGCGAACGTTCGGTTTGAAAAACGCTCGCTTCTTGCGAATATTCGCTCCGTAAAATTTGCTCTTTGCCCGCTTGCGCGCGGCTCGCTCCGGATACGGCTTGCGCTGCGCTATTTCGTGACACGCTATTTTGAGACGTAGCTAGTTGCGGCGCAAAATTACCCGCGGCATTTTCTGCGGAATTTTCAGAAGTAATTTCGGCAAAATTTGCGGCGGAGCTTTGGATTAAATTTAAATCGACATTGCGCGCTAAATTTAAATCGGAATTCTCGGCTAAATTTAAATCGGAATTTTCTTTAGAATTAAAACTCAAATTTTCCTTGGAATCAAAACTCCTATCCGCCTTAAAATCGCAACCGAACGCCAGCACGTATGAGCGGATATTGGCAGCTATCTCATCGCTTTCAAGCGGCAAGATCACGCCGTTTTGCACCTCCTCTTTTACGAGCTCCTGCATACGCGAAATGTCGCAAAGGCGCGCTTTTTTTAGCCGTATCATCTAAAATTTTCCCTAATCTTCGCGCAATTTTCGCGGTGCATTTTATATCCGCTAAATTTAATTATTTTGAAATTTTGCGCCGTAAAATTTTGCGTATTTAAATTTAGAAATTTCATAATCCAAACGCCCCGCGCACAATGATCTCGCGCGCTTTTGCAAGCCCGCTGCCTTTTAGCGTAGAGACCAAAATCGCCTGCGGATCGTGCTTCAAAAGCTTTGCGCGCTCGCTTTGATTGAGCTTGTCGGCTTTGGTGTAGAGCCTCACGACCTTTTGATCGCCGCGCAGAAAACTAGCGAGATAGTTTTGCAAATTTTTATCTATCGCAAGATCAAACTGCCGCGCGTCGATGAGATGGACGAAAAGCTTGATATTTAGGCGCTCCTTGATGAACTCGTCGAGATTTTTCTGCCAGATATAATGCAGTTTTTTAGAAACCTTAGCGTATCCAAACCCCGGCAGATCCACGAAGATCAAAGAGATATTTTCTCCCAAGCTCGCAATATCCAAAAAAACGGAATTGCCCGCTAAGCTTAGCGCGGATTTGTCTGTAAAATTTAATTCGGAGCTTTGTGCGGAATTTGACGTAAAACCTGCCGCAAGATCCACCTCGCGATCCGATCTAAAATCCGCCGAAACGCTTTTTAAATTTAAAATAGAGTCCTGCTTTAAATTTCGCTCAGACGTCGCAACGTCCGCGCGCTCTCGCGCGTAATTTGCATCCGAGCTCAAAGCCCCTTTGCTCGCCAGATCGGGCGTCGTTTCAGCTTGCGAGCCGTCCGAATCTGCGGCAAGCTTTTGTTTAAATTTAACTTCAAAAAAATTTATCAGTTGCGTTTTGCCGGGAGTCGAGCTTGATTTGGCTAGATTTTTGCGCCCGGTAAGCGCGTTTATCAGGCTACTTTTGCCGACGTTTGAACGCCCCAAAAACGCCACTTCGCTCATCGCAAACTCGGGCGCACCCGCGATATTTGCGGCGGAGGTGATAAACTGCGCACTGCTAGGATAGATCATTTGTTTTGATCTTCGACCTGAAAGATCAGCCGCACGGGCTTTTTCTCGCCGCCGCCGCTTTTTACTTCGTAGGTGCCCTTTTGGCGATTTACGATGATCTTATCGCCGTAAACCTCCTTTTTGGTCTCGGCCTCATGCAGATAGGCGTTGTTTTCGAGCGTATAAGCCTCGATAGTCGGATCATAGGTCAGCACGCCGCCTCTGCCGTCGTAATGCTTTTGATTGAGTAAAATTTTAAAATTTGCGTTTCCCGTCGCGACGTATTTGGTAGGCTGACGCTTAGCGTCGAAATAGATCGTCACTTTGTCGGAATTTAGCGTATCGTAAGCGCCCTTTTTGATGCGGACGTTGCCTGTTAGGACGCTGATCTGCTTAATCTCGTCGGCGAAAAAATTATCCGCCGTGACCTCGACCTGCTCCTGCGCGGCGCTAAGAGTAGTCGCGCCAAAGCCCGCAATTAGCGCAGATGCGAATATTAGTTTGTGGAATTTTGATCTTTTATTAAATACCATGCGTGGATTCCTTTTGAGTTTGTTTGTTTGGTTTTGGTGTCGTAGCTGATACTTGCGCCCGTGATGCGGTCGCCGCCTTGGCGCAGCACGTACGGCACGTCGGAGCGGACGATCTTGCTGCTCGTATCGTAGATGATCTCCTGCGCCGTGTAATCAAAGCCTCTGCTATTTACGTAATGCGCGTCGCCGTTAAATTTTATCAGCTCGCCTGCGCGCGTCGCAGTCTTTGAAACCAAAGTGTGATTTAGATCTGCGCTAATCTCCTCGGCTTTAAAATTTACAAACTCGTCGCGATCCTTATAGCGAGTGCCGCCGTCCGCGGTAAATTTAGCATCCACGCGCTCGCCGATCTGATAATCGACGATCTTTTTCATCTCCATATTCGCAATGCTTAGATCCTGTCTAAACATATCGCTAAAATACGGCGTCTGCACGCTTAAAAACACCATTGCGACGCAAAAGATCGCAATCGCGACGTAAAAAATTTTTATCACCATCGCTCGGCTCCTTTTGATCTACGCAGAATTTCGCCCCTCGCGCGCGCTTGCAAAATTACAGCCATTTGCTATTCCACTCTTCGCGCATGCCGTTTTTATCGACGAGTATTTCGATCATCTCGCGCACTGCACCGCAGCCGCCGTTTTTGCTTAGCGCGACGTCCGCTTTTAGCGAGCTTAGCGCATCGGCGGGCTTGAAGCTGATCGCGACCGCATTTAAAAGCTTCGCATCGTTTATATCATCGCCGATCGCGGCGGCCTCATCGAAGCTTAGGTTAAAATTTTTTAAAATTTGCTCCGCCCTTGAGAGCTTGTCTTTTTCGCCTTGAAAGAGCGTATCGATCTTTAGCTCGCGCGCGCGGTTTGCGACGATTTGCGAGCTTTTGCCGGTGATGATCGCGACCTTTAGCCCCAGCCGTTGCCATTCCTGGATGCCGAACCCGTCTTTTACGTTAAATTTCTTCATCTCTTCGCCGCCGTTTGAATGGTACAGCCCGCCGTCGCTAAGGCAGCCGTCTACGTCTAAAAATATGATCTTTATCACTTCGTTTTCCGTTTTTTGAAATTTTGTGATTTTAACGAAATTTGGCTGAATTTTTGGCAAACGCCGTATAAATTTAAGCCGCGATCTTAGCCCTTAATCGGCACGTAGCCGCTATTTTCGATGATACTTTGCCCCTGCGGTGAAAGGATCCAATCTATCAAGATGCGGATATTTTCGTTTTTGTTGTTTTCATCGTAAACCGCGTAAATTTCGGCTACGAGCGGGTATTTGCGGCTAGAGATATTTTCTTTATTCGGATACGCGCCGTTTAGGCTAAGCATCTTCACGCCGCCGTTTTGCACGATCCCCTCGACATAGTATCGAAACGAAAAGCCGATCGCGCTACCGAAAAAGCCCGTGATCTTGCGCTTAGGCTGCGTCTCGCCCATAAATTTCAAAAATGCGCTCTGGCTGCCGCTGCCCGCGTTTCGCTGCACGGCATCTATTCGCATGTGCTCGCCGCCTAGCTGCGACCAGTCGTCAAACTCCCCAGAATAGATCCCTCGCACCTGATCCACGGTTAAGCTTGAAATTTTATTATTTGCATTTACGATAAAGACGAACGCCTCCAGCCCGATCGGCACGAAGCGTAAGTTTGCGCCCTTTTCTCGCGCGTAATCAAGCTGCTGCTTCGAAGGGGCGGCGACAAAGATCAGATCCGCCTCGCCGTCGCTTATGGCCTTGTATGCGCCGCGAGTGTTGCTAAATTTAAGCCTGCTAGCATTCGTGAAATTTTGTCCGTCAAACTCCACGCTTTGCTTAGGATAGCTCGCCGCGACGAATGCCGAAAATACGGGATACAAAGCCGCTGCGCCGTCGATTATGGGCAGATCGCCGCTAAGTTTTAAACTGGAGCTAACGCGCACGATCTGCGAGCCCTCATCAAACGGCAGAAATTTATGTAGCTCGATCGATTTGGCCTGCATCTCGGCGCTGCTTTGATTGACGTATCGCTTCACGACAAGGCGGTAAAACGCAAAATCGAAAGCCGCCAAGATAAACACCAGCAAAATGGCGATAATTGCACGCTTCATCTTAGTTTCCGTTTGCGATATAGGAGATGATCGAGCATTTGCTCTGCAGATACAGCGCCGCTGCGACTAGCGCACAAACGCTGATTGCCCAAGCCGCCAATATTACGACGATCGTTTTTTGAAAAATTTCATCGCTCATCTATGCCTCACATATGCGCAAGTGCGCTATTAAGCAGCCATAAAAAGCCTATTAGGGCGGCTGAAAAGATTATGAATAAAAACGCGGAGAGGATCAGGAGATTTCTAATCCTTCTGTGGCGCTCGGGCTCGCTTTTAGCAGATCTAATAAATTTTATTAAATACACGATGAGGAAAATAAACGAAATTATCGGCAGCGCGAATAAAAGGAAAATAAAAATCGAGAAAGAATCCATATCTCACCTTCAAAATTTAATACGCAAAGCGATATTTCGACGCAATGCGAGCGCAAAATTTTAGACAGCCTATACGCACGCCGCTGGTTTAAAATTTCAGCCAAGCGGCGCGCCTTTGCAAATCAATTCTAGCAAAGACGGAATTTCGCGGATTTTAAGCGAGCGGCGAAAGTAAAATTTCAAACGCCGATAAAATTACAAAACCGCAAATTGCTAATTTTGCTAAATTTAGCGCGCATTTGCCGCTATAAAACGCCCTTCGTGCTAGGCACGCCGGCGCGCTCATTGATACTTATCGCGCGACGAAATGCGACGGCAAACGCCTTAAACGCGGCTTCTGCTACGTGATGCAGATTTTCGCCGCGAATTTGGCTTATATGTAGCGTGAAATTTGCGTTGAAAGCCAAAGCGCGGAAAAACTCCTCCACAAGCTCGGCGTCGAATTCGCCGATCTTGCCGCGCTTCAGGCTCGGGCAATTAAATACCAAAAACGCGCGGTTGGAAAAATCAAGCGCCGCAGAAACCGCCGCCTCGTCCATCACCACGACGCTATCGCCGAAGCGCTCGATGTTTTGCGCGGGATAGATCGCCTCTTTTATCGCGCTTCCGAGCACGATGCCGCAGTCTTCGACGCTGTGGTGAAAATCGACCTGCAAATCGCCCTCGCAGCGCAAGTTCAGATCGATCCACGCGTGCTTGGCAAACGCGCTAAGCATATGATCGAAAAAGCCGATGCCCGTTTGTATCTGCGCCGCGCCGCATCCGTAAATCTCCAGCTCCAGCTCGATTTTGGTCTCTTTCGTAGCCCTATTTTTGCTTATCATCGCGCAATCCTTAAAACTAAATTTTGTTTGAAATCTATCTAAATTTCACTAAATTTCGCTTAAAATCTCAGCCAGCTTTTCGGAATTTACGCTGCCGATCTGGCGCAGGCTCGTAATCTCGGCGCCCTCTTTAAAAAACAGAATCGTAGGTGGACCGAATACGTTAAAATGCGCTTTTATCGCCCTATTTTGCTCGCTATCTTCGCTAAGATCGATCTTTAAAAGGCTAAATTTATCAAGCGCGCCAGCAAGAGCGGGATCTGCGAATGCTCGCTCGCTCTGCTCGCAATTTTTGCACCAGCTAGCCCAAAAGTCTACTATCACAGGCTTTTTGGAATTTTCTATTTCGCCGCGCAGCTGCGCCAGATCGTGCACAAACGAAAAATGCGCGCCGCTAAAATTTTTAGCGCGAGAAATTTCGCTCGCTTGCAAGCCCTCGCCGCCGGGGCCGCCGCTGGAATATCTCGTGCTTTGCGGGATTAGATTACCAAGCGGTCTGGAAAAATCTTTCGCGCCGCTGGCAAAGCCCGCAAGCAGCAGCGCCGAATATAGCGCGATTACGAGAGCCAAAGCGCGCTTGATGCCGCCCGCGCCGTCGTCAAACAGCCCCAAAAATCCTGCAAAGATCGCGCCTAAAACCGCGTAAATCAGCAGGCTTAAATTTTCGCCGATAAGCGTGCGCGAAATCCACACCGCCGTAAAAAGCAGCAAAAAGCCGAAAATTTTAGGCACCGCCTCCATCCAAGCTCCGGGCCTAGGCAATGCGCCGCCGAGCCCCACCACAAGCAGTAGCGCACCGCTTCCGAGCCCGAGCGCAAAAAGAGCCGCCGCGCCCAGCAGAACGTCGCCGCTGCCCGCGATGTAAACGAGCGCGCCCGCAAGCGGAGCGGAGATGCACGGCGATACGACGAGCGCCGAGATAAGCCCCATCGAAAAAACTCCGATCAGACCGCCAGCATTTTCGCTTTTGCTATTTAAGAAGCTTTGAAAACGCGCAGGCAGGCGGATCTCGTAAAATCCGAACATCGAAAGCGCGAGCGCGGCAAATATGAGCGAGGTTAGGATCAGCGCGAGCGGAGTTTGCAGCAGGCCCTGTAAATTTTGCCCGAAAACCGCCACGAAAGCCCCTAAAATCGCATACGAGCTCGCCATCCCAAAAATATACGCGAGGCTTACGGCGAGGCTTTTTTTTGCGCTCGGCTTCGAGGAAGTTTTCGCTACGATGATCGACGAGAGGATCGGGATGAGCGGATAGACGCAAGGGCTTAGCGAGAGCAGCACGCCGTAGCCGAAAAACAGCGCGATCGCCGCGATGAAGCTCTTGCCGCCGAGAACATTTAAAATTTTATCCTGCTCGGAGATGGAATTTGCGCCGCGAGAAGTTTTTTGCGCGGAGGTTTCGTCGGAATTTACCGCAGCGCTTTCCGCCGAGCTCGCCGCGGAATTTCCCGTCGCGTGCGAGTTTGCCTCAGAATTTGCCTCTGCGCCCGAAGCTGCGGTATTGCTTTCAAAATTTAAATTCCCGCTCTGTGCGCTGTACGTGTCAGAAATATGCGCGAAATTTGCGCCGCTTCGGTATTTTTTCAGCTCGGAGTTTGAAATTTTGCTGATCTCATAGCCCTCCACCACGCGCTTGAAGTTAAAGCCGAACTGCTGCGGCTGATAGCAAAAGCCCGATTTCGTGCAGCCCAAAAAATCGCCGTTAAGCACGAAATCATCGCTGTCTGCGGTGTTTGCAAGCACGAGGCCTAAAGGCACGGCGATGCTAAATTTGCCCTCATAAATTTTATAATCCTTGTATTCGGTCGCGGCGGGCAGATTTATTAAATTCGTCACCTCCGCGCCGCCAATGAAAATTTTTATCTCGTTTTGATAGAGATAGACCCCGTCCGCGATATCAAAGCTTAGCGTTACGCTATCGCTTTGCGCCGCCACGTTAAGCTTGAACGCATCGGAGGGTTTCAGGGGCTCGGCGCCCAAGCCTAAAAGAAAAAACGCTGCCAAAATCAGTGATCTTATCAAATTTTATCCTTTGAAATTTTTTCCTACATTCTAACGTAATAAGTATGAATTTATAGTGTAATATAAAGAACTTTTTTGTAAAATTCCTTAAAATTTTAGGAGGCAATATGAGCAAAGAGATCAAAACCGAAACGGGTGAAATAGCGCTGAAAGAGATAGAATTTAAAAGTTCAAAGTACGAAAAAATCTCGTTCAAAGACTACGAGACGCTGCTTGAAAGATACCAGATTGAGCTTTTGAAGCTGCAAAAATTCGTAAAAGAGAAGGGGCTAAAAATTTTGATTTTGATGGAGGGGCGCGACGCGGCGGGCAAAGGCGGCACGATCAAGCGTTTAACCGAGCACCTAAACCCGCGCGGATGCCGCATCGTAGCGCTCGAAAAGCCGAGCAATGTCGAAAAGACGCAGTGGTATTTCCAGCGCTACGTCGCGCACCTACCCAGCGGCGGCGAGATCACGATCTTTGACCGCAGCTGGTACAACCGCGCGATGGTCGAGCCCGTGATGGGCTTTTGCACCCACGCCGAACATAAAGATTTCCTGCGTCAAGTGCCTAAATTTGAGGAGCTTTTGGTAAGTGCGGGGATAATTTTGTTTAAATTTTACTTTTCGGTCTCCAAAGAGGAGCAAAAAAGGCGCTTCGAATCGCGCCGTACCGACCCGCTGAAGCAATACAAGCTTTCGCCGGTGGATGCGAGATCGCAGGAGCTGTGGAATCAATATACGCTCGCAAAATACTCTATGCTACTCGCTTCAAATACCGAGTTTGCGCCGTGGACGATCCTTGATAGCAACGACAAAAAGATCGCGCGACTAAACGCTTTCCGCTGCATACTCTCGCGCATAGACTATCCCGAAAAGATTGATGCGAAGGAACTTGCGGTGGATCCAAACCTCGTGCGAAACGGCGCCAGGGAGATAGCGCTAATGGAGGATAGCCAAAAAAGCGAGGCTTGGCGCAAGCTGGAGAGCCCCTCTCGCAAGAGTAAAAAGGATAAGAAAAAGGGCTAAATCTTGCCAATGAAGATTACTCGCTAGGGAGGCTTGCTAGGAATTGCTTCATTAGGGATTTATTTCCTAATATATAGAAACGCATTAAATTCTATGATTGTGCACCTCAAGATTCTTTGAAATTCTATCTAATGGGATGGAATTCTACACAACGCCACGGGCTACGTGATGAAGTATATCACGTTTCAATTCCTAATGGAATAGAATTCTACCTCGTCGCTTGCTTTTCTCTGCGGCTGTCGCCCATAGTTTCAATTCCCAACGGGAATTGAAATGCGAAATTCACATATCCCGCATTCACCGCCTTTCCGTAGAATTCTATTCCATTAGGAATTGAAACGCTCTTTGTACCGGCAGATATGGCTCGACATAGGGTAAAATTCCATTTTGTTTGTAATTGCTGCCAGAACCGATCAAAAAAATCAAACCCCAAAAGCTTCGATGTGTAAAATTTCATCTATCCCCGTTTTAAAATTTAATGTGCCGTTCTATAAGATGCCTGTTTGTGCAAGCCGGTTCATCTTTACGGCATAACATGCAAAATTTTATAAAATTTTATGTTTATTTTATGCAGTATTCTGTATAATTTATACGGATAAACGAAGTATTTTGCTATTTTTACTTATGAATAACACGATTTTTATTCATTTTATACGATTTTATGTATAATTAACGAATAAATTTGTATAATTTTCATATGTTAGAAACGAGCGATATATTCAACATTTTGCACAATGCCGTCGAAGCCAAAAATAACGGCAAAAAGATCTCGCACGCCGCGATGGCGCAGAGGTTAGGCGTGTCGATGCGGACGTATCAGGACTGGCGCTTGGGCACGACCAAGCCGCAAGCTGCGACTGCGATATGCCAGATGTTGTGCGAGCTCGATAGCGACGACGCTGCGTTTGTGCTACATAAGATAAAAAAACTTATAGGAGAGTAGAGTGCAAAACATTACTTTGCAAGAAAAGCTGGATCTGCAGGGCGTTTTTCGCGTGATTTATGAGAAAAAAGAGTCGAAATTCGCGATTTTTTACAAGGCACTTTTGAAGAAATTTTTTAGAAATTTTAAAAAATAATTGGCGGAGGCATTTAATTATTATGTTTTATGTGGCAAAGGCGGTAGTATCCATTAAATTTAGATGATTTTTCCTTTTTATGACGAGCACGCCGATATTCTTTGTTTTGCAGTTTCAGAGGATGCTAGCGAATTCTGCTTTATAAAAATTTTACTATCTTTCTGCCTCTTTGGTATCATCTAATTTAATTTTAAATTCTAACTTTGGCACATGATCTTAAATTTGTAGCGTAAATTTAATTGAAATTAATGCGGAATTCCTTCTTTAACCTAGCTTTTAAGATCCATAGCGTGCATTTTTATAAATATTTTGAATTGCTATTAAATGAGTTGCATTTAAATCTATTTATATTATGGCAAATATACAGCTCGTTAAAATTTTAATCTATAAGTAACTTCAAAATTTTATTCGTAACCTATAAATTTAATATATTTGGTGGGCAAATTGAAACCGAATAAAATTCGCATAAGTGCACCATGCCATATCTTATCTCAGCCACAACTAATCTTTTTAAATTTTATAGCGAGATGAGAATTCTACCCATTCCTGCCGCAAAAGGTGTATCGCATAAATCCGTTTTGATTTCAATAAGAAGAATTCTATCGCCTACGCAAATCGTGCAATAAGCCCATTTATGCATTTCAATTCCCAAAGGATAGAATTATTCCACATTCCTGCGGGACGCTATAAAATGCAGTGACAGAAGTTTCAATTCCCAACGGGATGGAATTCTACGGAGGCAGGACAATGATAGAGCCAAAATATAGGAGTTTCAATTCCCAACGGGATGGAATTCTACATTGTGGACGGGTTTCATAGATATACTACGATGCGTTTCAATTCCCAACGGGATAGAATTCTACAATAGCTGAGGGTTCTACTACGGCAAGATGTGTGTTTCAATTCCCAACGGGATGGAATTCTACTGGAAATTTGACCCCGGTGAATGAAACTTCAACCCGTTTCAATTCCCAACGGGATGGAATTCTACTCGATGAGAGCATCATCGGGGATTTTGGTACTTCCTGTTTCAATTCCCAACGGGATGGAATTCTACCGAACTGGATAGACGATTTTCAAGTCGCAACAGGTGAGTTTCAATTCCCAACGGGATGGAATTCTACAGATCAAAGAGGCGGAAAGAAAGCTTGAGGAAGCGTTTCAATTCCCAACGGGATGGAATTCTACTAAATTTATCAAGCAAAGAGGGCTTAGGAACTTCGAGTTTCAATTCCCAACGGGATGGAATTCTACACTTGACCGCAAAAAACGAAAGCGACAAAATCACAGTTTCAATTCCCAACGGGATGGAATTCTACAGCACGAATTTTGCCATTTTTCTAGGTAGAAAGTGTTAGGAGTATATATTTTTATGCCTTAAAATGGACTAAATTTAAAAAAGCGCCGATTGTTAAATGCCCAAAATTCGGCATTTCAGAATCTTAAAAACAACTTTATCGCTATCTATATGTATCGTGAGTGCAAATGTTAAAATCTCAATATAAGATATTCAAAAATCGAAGTATGAACAACAAAAAAAGCTGAAATTTTAAAAGCATATGCGTTTTTAAAGCCAATTCGTTCGCCGTTCCGTGCTTCAGATCAAATTTATTTCAAAAGACATGCATCTTAAGAGGGCGCAATCTATAGGCACAAGTGATTCTAGTCAAAATTTCAAAAGCACGAATGAGCTTAAAACCCCAGCCTACCGCCATACCAACCCCTCGTAAGGCACGCCTTCGCAGACGTATTTTTTAATCTGATTGGCCTCGCGACGGATAATTTGACGCCAGGTTAAGCTCTGTCCCGCTACGTTCGCGCAGGATGATAGTTTCTCAATCATTTTTAGCTCGATCTTTTGCACCGCTTCTCGACCGAATCGAATACGCCCCGCGTCCGTTTCAAAATCTTTTGCCGTAATCTCGCGCTTGTTTAACATTCCGAAAATTAATCTATCGCCTAAAATAGGCTTAAAAATCTCTGCAAGATCTAGATGCAGACTTAGCGCACGGTAGTTTGGCTCGTGTAAAAAGCCGATGCGCGGATCAAGCTCGGTTTTGTAAATTTCGCTGAGGCAGATATTATAAATACGCGTATTTACATAGCTAATGAGGGCATTAATTTTATCTGCCGGCGGGCGTTTGGAACGCGTCGTGAATTTAAAACTGCGCTGATCCTCGATGATTTCGTTCCAAGCCGCGAAATACTGCTTGGCAAAGCCGCCTTCCACCGCCATTACCGCTGCTATGTCGCAGGCGCGCGCTAGAGCATCCAGATGCGGCGCAGTATCGAGCGAGACACCGTAAACCTTGCAATTAATGGCTGCATTTAAGATGCGAACGCGAGTAATCTCGCGAGCAATAAAAAGGCGCTTAGAAAGATCATCAAAAGCCCGCAACTGCGCCAAAAGCACAAAGCCACTTTTATTTACAGAATTTGAAGTATTCGGGAACAAACTGCCGCGAAAGCTCTGATAGGCGCTAAAAATATGCAGCAAAATGTTATTATCAGCCAAAAACGCCATAGCATAAGTATCAAGCTCCACTCGCGCCAAAATATAAATTTCATCAATCGCGTTAATTGGCAAAATTTTACTAGTTAAAATTCCACCCTCGTCGTTAAATTTATCGAAGTATAGATTATTATCTTTGCGGCGCAATCGGCCTGGGCTTAAAATAAAATGCGTGCGATCCGATTTTTGCATACTTTATCCTTAAATTTTAGCTGAATATTGCCTCGTTTTTATCGCACCCGATGACGAGACGCTGTGAATATTTGAGCGAATTAAAAGTATAAATTACTACCGAATCAAGCCTGTTAGAACATTCTTTTTGCAAAATCGCCATTAATTTTTTAAGATCGCTCGATCTGATTTCACCCTCAAAAACGCTGAATTGCACGCGAGGTAGAAACTTCTCGACCGCCTTTCGGACGCGCGCAGCGTTATTTTTCTTCTTTTCGTCGCTGTTTGAAATATCGTAAAATAAAATAGCGTACATTCTATCTCCTAAATGCAATAATCACGATAAGCGCAACTCTCGCAAATCTTTTGCGGGCTAAATTTAGGCGGCTTTGGCTCGTTTACAATGGCGGTAATGCCGTTTAGAATTGTTTCGATTTTAGTGAAATTTTCGGCATTATCCTCAATGGCTATGACGGTTTTGCCGCTAATTAGCTTGCCTTTCACCTCTTTTAAATTTAAGCCTGTTTTTAAAAGATAGATATAAAAAAGTAGCTGCATCTTGCCTGCTTCTGGATTTTTTAGGCTCTTTTTATATTCGGTGATGAGATAATGTCCGCGCTGCTTGGAAAGCTTATCAAATTTCAAATTTGAAAATGCAAAGTCCTGCAAACCGTTCTCTTTGATATCCGCTAGCGCCTTGCCCATCAGCACGTTTTCATCCTCCTGATCGGCGTGGATATGATGCGCGTAAAGCCACGCCTCGCGCTTGCAGGTAACATAATAATTCACAAGCGTACCGGTGATTTGGTCTTTGCAAAACATTAGTCGAAAAACTCATTTTTGAGATTTAAGGCGGCGTCCTTTTTAATCCCGAAATTATTATTGTACGAAGTATCGCCGAATGGTAAATAATAGACATCTTTTAGCCCATCAATACGCTTTATATTTAAACGCTTTGCATCAAATTCTGTGATATTTACACCAAATCTATTAATTTTCTTAATAGTATTCGTAAATATATCTTTCTTATTAAATTTGTCAATATCAAGCCTATTGATTTCAAAAATTTCATTTTGAAATTCTTTAATATAATCTTCTTTTGGCTCAATTATTACTAAAATTTTAAGTCTATCATCCATCGCCTCGCTAATCTTTTCGTTTATATCGTAAAATCCGAGCTCTCGCATCTGCTCCACCAAAAATAAACTCTCTAGGCTTTGCTTTATGGCGCTGAAATACCTAGTGGAAATATCTAAAATTTCGCTTTCGATGATATCTCTTTGCTTTAGAATTTTTACTAAAATATTATCGCTAATGCGTTTTAAATCACCGTAAATGAGATCGGAATAGTCGCAAATATCGTTAAATACGTATAATTCTCCCAGAGCTGTAAAATTTCTATTTATACGACCGGCAGTTTGGATAATCGAGCTAATGGGCGCTATCTCTCTAAATCCGACATCAAAATCCAAATCTACGCCAGCTTCGATAGACTGTGTAGAAATTAGCAAGATCGGATCACCGTGCCCACTTTTATTTTTAGCAATCGCGTCTTTTATATTTTCGATATTTTTTCGTTTGTGATCGTCGCACATATATCCGTTTAGGCAAAAAATTTTAAATTCATCGTAAAATTCCAAAAATAGCTCTTGGGCTTTTTTAATGGTATTTACGACGACTAGTGTATTTTTGCTTTTTGCTAACTGTTTAATCTTGTCTTTTAAAGCACTCTCATTGCCATCAAACCACTTTAAAACGTATCTATTTTGATCTTTGAAATAATCTAAATTTGAAATTTCTTTAAATTTAGTCGTATCAACAATAGGCATCGTAGCGGACATAAAGATAAAAATGCAGCCAAATTTCTCCGCCATCATCTCGCAAAGTTTCATAAAATCCGCCCTGAACTTATACGGTACTGCCTGCGCCTCATCGATTATTATTACACTATTTTTTAATCGGTTAAATTTTACGCTATCTTTATTTTTGTTTCCAAAGAGTGCAAATATAAATTGATATAGCGTGGTTACGTTAATATCTCCGCTAAAGGAATCTATCAAAAATTTAACTTTAGAATAGCGATCTTGCGGGGTACTTTCATCTATCGTAGTTTTGTGATGAATTTTATGAATTAATATATTTTTATCGTCTTCGAAAATCTCTTTTATCTCATCATAAACTTGATCTATGATAGCCGTAAACGGCAGCACGTAAATAATACGTTCTTTATTAAATTTGGCGGCAAAATTTAGCGCAGTCAAAGTCTTACCGTAGCCCGTAGGCGCAGTTAAAGTAAAAAGATTATGATTTACATCGAAATTATTTAAAACGAATTTTCTAAACTCACTTCTTTTCGCATTTGGCTTACGATTTTCCAGGGCTTTGATATATTTTTCGATCGTATTAGAATTCGCCGGTTTAGAAGCAGGAATTCTTTGATTAAAAATAGCTTCATATTTGTCGCTATAAATAAGTGACGAAAATATGTCTTTGAAATTTAAAAAGTCATCGTAATCAAACTTCTTTTTCGCAAATTTGAAGTATTCTCTTAAATGTTTAGCTTTAATTAAAAGCTCATTTTTATCCCTTTTAATATCTTTGTAAATTTCTAAACCTAAAGCTTTATCTAAGACTTCATCCCAAAAGCCTAGCTCTTTCGAGCTCTCAAAATATTTGCCGAAATTTTTATTTTGCGTTGTAAGCTCACAAAAATTTTCTACATTTCCGTGGTGTGATACGATGGATAAAAACCCAAAAGCCGTATCTAGCTCATTAAATTCTGAATTTAGTAAAAATATGTAAGCGGATAATAAAGCATGATTTTTATCTGCAATTTTTTCGGTAGGATTTTTTATATAAATCTGAAAATTAGTTTTTAGCTTGGCTATATCGTGATAAATTTTAACGCATTGCAAAAGCCTACTATCCGCTTCGGCAAGCATATTTATTATATGCTTTATTAATGGTTTATTAGGATGCGATAGCAGCTCACTTTGCAAAGTAGACCTTGTAGTCATTTATTTGATAAATATTTCCTCTATTCTTTGCTTTGATTTGACTATTGCCGCTTAGCTTGATAACGAAATCTTTAAAATCCTTAAAAATTCTACCCTCCTCGCACCCGCAAGCCATTCTAGCCGTAGTAAGTCTGATATCAAAGTTTTGTGCATCAAATATAAAATCGTCCATCAAAACGAACGTATCTATAAAACTTTCCTTTTCATGCACCAATTCACAATTTTTTATCTCGATATATTTAAAATCCGCTATACAAAAATTTATACCTAAATATGGTGTAAAGACACATCTATGAGCTTTTAAGCTGTTGATTATCTTTTCTTTATAAGAAGCATTTAAAGCACTTAAATCAACGAATATGACATATCTAGGATCTTTTATTAGCTCTTTATAAAACTGCTTTTTCTCACTAGAATCTTGATAGCCTTGTTCGATATGCATATTTGACGATAGAGCAAATTTTATACCGTTAAAAATCATAGTTTTTTTGCGAAATTGCGAACTTAAAATAACGCTATAACCTATATCGTTAAGTTTAAAATAATTCATTTCACCTATAATCGCTCCCAAAAGCCCCATGACAGCAGTCTTTGGCGGCACCGGGTATGTAAGAGACGAGTAGATAGTAGCTGGATGAGAAAAATGCGCATAATCTCCCGATAGCTCAAAAGCTATTATATCCATTTAAAATCCTATTTTTATCCAATTACTATCAAATTGTGATCTGTTATTTTGCTCGAAGTCAAAATCACTCATATACTCTATTTTTTCGATCTCTTGCGCGTATCTAGTAAGTTTAGCTTTTAATCTAGAAAAATCAATTGTAAAATCATTTATACTTCTTATCTCCACATCTTCTTTGCTACTATTTATAGCCACACAGTTATTTAAATCTCCAGCGAAAGTATCATTTTTATATGTAATTACTAGCATAAATCTAGGTATCTGACCCATTTTCGTGCGAGTAATTAAATTTTTAGTCCCACTCCAGAGCGCGCTTAAAATCACTTTCACATCATCTTCGCTCAAATTCGTAATCTTTGCACTATGATTATCCACTATTCCGTAAGTTGCAAACATTGCATAATTTAAAAAATCTTCTTCCCTAAACGTTTTATTCGCCTTATCGCTACCGCTTGCAAACGCGCCGGTGCCTTTTATATGCTCTACCGCAACTCTATGAAGCGATCTGCTCATTCTAAACTGAATAGGTCCGACAAATTGAATTCCGGCTGTTTTTATGCCTTCTTTTTTCATCTCGTCTTTATCCGATATCGGCAAAACTCCACCAAATGCGCGAATATCGATAAATTTAGATAAAATTTCTTTTTCAATCTCGATTTTTTCTTGCTTTACATTAATCACTTCACGTATCGCGCTTTTGCAATCTAAGATATTTTCATCTCTTTTATACTCTTTAATGAAAATCGTACTTTCGTCTTTTTTCATAATTTCATCTCTAATTGTTCGCTTTATACGTACATCAGTAACTTCTGCTATACCCGTCTCATCGTCTATCCTAGGAGCGTTATCTCTTAGCATATCGCCGTTTGGATTAAAATTTTCGCCGTCCCAAAGAAATAGAATTTCCTTCTTTTTCATTACTCGTCTCCTTGAGTGTTATCTTTAATATATTTCGTAAAATCACTTCCGCCCATAGCAAAAGCTAGCGTTACATAAGCGCTCTTAACCCGCTTTTGAGATAAAAACGCACTTGGTAAAATTCCAATCAAAATATCGCGCATGATTTCTATATTAGCACTTCTTTTTCCTCGCGATACATTGGAGAGTTTTTTGTTAGTTTCATCGCACTTGGTCCAAATCCGTTCTAAAAGCTCTTTCGTAATTAGTCCGGCATTATTCAGCCATTTTTCGAATGAACTATTTTTGCTAATAGCAAATTGGCGATTTATCAACCCTGCGGACATCATTCCTAGCAAATATGCACTCTGCAATACTTCATTATCTTTTAGAAATTCGCTATTTTTCAAAATCGAGCTTATTAGCTCTTTTTTATCGCTTAAGCCTTGCAAATTAACCTCCCTTGCAAATGATATTTTTCCATTTAAAGCACCTATTTCATTAAAGAAATTTTGATATTTTTCGATACTTTTTATACTTCTATTTTGATATGTCTTAACGCAATTAAAATAAAATCCCCACTCTATTTTTGACGCATAACTAGAGTTAATATTGCCTTTATAAATCAAAGCAGCATATTTTTCCATCATATCATCTAAATTCATCCTATTTTGCGATAATAAAAAATCCATAATATCGATGTTTTTAAGAAATAAATTTTGCATGTAAATAGTATCGTCTTGTTGATCTTTACTATCTTTTCGCCTAATCGCCCTAATGTTATATCTACCCATTAAATCGGAAATTTTAGAAATATAAGACGGCAATACATCATCTATTTGCAATAATACATTAACCGCAGCATTGCTTTTTTTATAAAATAGAATTGTATTTAGCACGGGCATATTTGCTTGTGCTTTAGCTACGAATTCCAATTCGTAATTAATACTTTCTTCGATATTTTGTATGCCTTGCAGATCTTTTTTCTTTTCGCTCGGGTCTTTTAAAATTTCCACTATTTTTTCTAATAAATTTACATCATTTACCATTAACGTCGGTAAGACCGCCATTTTATCCCCGTAAAAATTAAAAGATAATTCCTTATCAATTACCATAAAACCGTTTTTAACCAAATTTGCATTAGCGCCATTTAGAGGTAGTAATCTAACTTTAATGTCTTGTAAAGCAGTCGGTAGCTCATTTACGGAACAAAACGCTAAATTCGCATCTCCGCCGATACCAATACTATTTGTAAGCATATCATAACCATAAATTTTGGCAGTTTTACCATTATCGCTATCACTTAAATGACTCGTAAAAATATTTTTGAAATACGCTGAAATCGGTCTACCCTCCCAAGATAATGCAAAAAAAGTAGCCACTTTCATGCCCTTTTTCTTAGGCTCTTCTTGTAGAGCTACAATTTCACTTAAAATATCATCAAAAAAGCTCTCGTTTAAACTAGATAAATCCGTCAATATTTTATCATTTTTGATATCGTCAGGATTGAAGCAAGAGAGCATATTTTTTACGGCTTTTAAAATTCCTTTTATAAATTTAGGCGTATCGTCTTTTACGGCTTTGCTAATGAATTGGACATTAGGGAACAAATTGCCAGAATTCGCGCCTATGCCAAATCTACAAACTATTAAATCGTCTCTTGAAATATTGTTATTTACCGATATTTCTTTGCTTTTAATATCACAAAGATAAATTTTAATAGCATCGTATTCGTAGCTCTTGTTGTTAATTTTGGTTTTCTGTTTATCATAAATTTCGCCGATACTAGAAAAAATTTTAACTATATCGCCCAAAATTTATCCTTTCTAAAATATACGCGAATTATAACTAAATTTTAATTATATTGTCAATAGTTATTGTATTTTAAAAAAATAATTTGCCTTTTTTAAATTTTTATTATACAATCGATTTCAAAGCAAGCAATTATCCTTTTTAGGATTTGAAATTTGTACTTTAATAAGGTCTTGCTT
Organism: uncultured Campylobacter sp.; assembly: GCF_938045345.1. Classification (GTDB taxonomy): domain Bacteria; phylum Campylobacterota; class Campylobacteria; order Campylobacterales; family Campylobacteraceae; genus Campylobacter_B. The sequence goes on along the minus strand of NZ_CALIMS010000037.1, from coordinate 13,623 downwards.
TACAACCTCCAAAACCCCTACTCCGTAGTTCATGCACCCACTTCCAGCGCCCGTGCCAAGGATCAAATTTATTAGTTCTGCATTAGCTGAAATTTTCCATCTTGCCTGCCACGCATATACCGGCTCGCGATTGTTGCCGTAATAGAATTTCACAGACTCACCCGGCTTTTGCCACAATAAATTTAACTCCATTTCGCCATCATATTTTCGCCCCATAATCGTTTCAAATCGCTGTAAAATATTCGTCTTCATCATCTCTAAATGCCTGCTATCTTGCGGCTGCAAATAGACTTTATGCCCCAAAAGCCCGCTTACTACGCACGCCACGTAGCCTTGCACAATAGCTTCGTTCTCGAAAATTTTATGATTTTTCGCTTCGACGGTAGTTTGCGTAAATAGAATTTCACCCAAGCTTAGCCCGTCTTTTAGCACTGCTAGCGCGATTTTACGTTCAAACTCCGGCTCGCATGAAGTAAATCGCACGCGCAAGTCCTCTCCTCGCAAGATAAAATCAAACACCGTGCGTTTAAAAATTTTACCGCTTGATTCGTGCCTATATCCTACGTGCTCCGAAGCCGGCAGATAGCGATAAAGAAAGCCCTGAATCAGCTGCGAGAGAGATTTTGTGATTTTTAGATTTTTAGTTGGTAATTTTGCGTTGATGATTAGCATTTGCGCTCCTTTGCGCGGTAAAATTCTGCCCAAGATTCGTGCAACCTTGGGCAAATGAGTTCTAAGTGAAATTAAAATCCTATCTCTTTGATATCGGCAAACTGCAAAAACGCGCGATAAATTTGTCCGATATTTGCGATACGATTTGCGCGTATCTTGACATCCTGGACGTTTATCATTACGTTATCGAAAAAATCATCAATCACGCCTTTAAGCCCAAATAGTGAGCGCAGATGCCCACTCACGTCGTTTTCGTTGAGCTTAATCGCCCTGAACGCCACATTTAGAGCACGCTCAGCGTCGTGTTCGAATAGGCTTTCGTCCACCGCGCCTATTTTTTCGTCCTTGATGATATTGGCTAGGCGCTTAAAAGTTGCGAAATTCTCTCCGAAATCCGCTGCTGCTGCGATCTCGCCCAGCGCCTTTATAGCCTTGCTTAGTAGTAATAGATCGTTTTCGCCGCTTGCGATGCACGCCTTGATCACGGACGGATTTATCTCGTCAAAAATTCCATATAGTCTATCTTTCATAAAATCCAGCAGCTTAGAAATGTCAAATTTCTTATAATTTGGCGCCAGCTTTTGCGCCAGCGCATTTGCATCAAAGCCCAATCCTTGATTTAGTAAAATTTTAATTAGCCCCGTAGCTGCGCGGCGAAGCGCATACGGATCTTTATTGCCGCTTGGAACTTTATTGATGCTAAAAAGCCCCAGGAGCGTTTCAAATTTCATCGCCACAGCGATTACGCCACTAAATACACCGCTTGGAAGCTCACTATCCTCGCTGCTAGGCAGATATTGCTCGCGTATCGCGCGGCATATATGATCTGCCAGTCCAGCATGTGCGGCATAGTAACTACCCATAATGCCTTGAAGCTCGCTAAATTCGCCCACCATCGTGCTGCTAAGATCTGCTTTACTAAACATTACGGCATTTTCCACATCCAGCACGAAATCCTTTTTGCCGATCTCCGCCTCGATCTGCGTAGCATAATCCACGCTCAGTGCCCTTGCTACGGCTAGCTCGCGCACTTGCTTATCATAAACTGAGCCAAGAGCTTGCATATAGGAGATTTGCTTAAGTTTTTCAGGGCTAAATTCCGCTTGCAAATCGCTTTTCCAAAAAAACATAGCATCGCTTAGGCGCGCGCGTAAAACTTTTTCATTGCCGCGTACTACAAGCTCGTCATCATCGGTAATCGCATTACTAACGACAACGAAGTGATTGCTTAAGTTTTTATCCTCGAAAACTGGAAAATAGCGCTGATTCTCCTTCATCGAAGTGATAATGACCTCTTTTGGCACGCTTAAAAAATCTCGCTCAAAGCTGCCTAACAGCGCCGTCGGATACTCGGTGATCGCCGTTACTTCATCTAGCAACGCAGGATCGACCTCGATCTTAAAGCCATGCTTTTTCTCGAGCTTTGCAAACTCGCTTAGAATTTTATCTTTTCTTTTTTGCTCGCTTAAAATTACGCCGTTACGCTCCAGCAGTGCGAAATAATCCGCGGCGTCTTTAAATTTAATCGCTTCGTATCCAAATTTTCGGTGCGGAAAAAATGCAGCTGCGCTTCGCACGCCATAAATTTCAAAATCTACGTTTCGACCGCCCAAAACGCAGGCTATGCTTCTTATTGGACGGATAAACTCAAACTTGCCGCTACCCCAGCGCATCGCGCGTCCAAAATTTAGCGATCGTAAAAACTCCTCAATCATTTTGCCCAGAATTTCACGACTATCACGCCCCTTTTGCACCGCAGCGTGGTAGAGCACCTCTTTGCCACCTATCTGCCGAAATTCCAGCTCGCTTTCGCTTATGCCGCATTTTTTAGCAAAACTTAGCGCTGCAGGGCTCCACGCGCCGTCTTTGAGCGCGACGGATTTTGGCGCGCCCGTGCTTACGATCTGCGCATCATCGCCGCGTTGCGGAAAATCCTCGTGAAATAGCACGAATCTACGCGGGCTAAATTCGAAGCGAAAGTCGCTATTTATGCGGTTAGCCTCAAGCACCGCGCGCCATTTTGGCGCGATATTCGCACGCTCTTTTAAAAACGGGATCGCAGGCAGCTCCTCGACCCCAATCTCAATGAGTAGTTCCATCTTTATCCTTTTTTCGTTGATTTCGTTTTTCGTTTTTCTCCATCATTTCGCGGTTAAATCCTACGATCATAAATATCATAAAAAGCACGAAAAGTGCGGTTATAACGGCGTGTATCATTCTACTATAAATTCCTTTTGCCCTTTATAAATCGTAAAATAGGCATTTTTAAATTCTAAATTTTTGCCGTTTTGTACAGGAGCGCTTTTGCGAAAAATTCTAAACTCGCCCGCGCTTTTTAGATCAATTATGCCGTCTTCAACGTCGCCTTTGATCGTGCTTATCACATCTCCTGCGCGCAGCTGCCGCACCGATGCGCTAGGCAAAACGTATGGCGCGATAGAGCCTACGTTGCCGTTTCTAGCTACGATCTCAAAATCGTCGATTTCAAAGCTTTGCTTATAAAATTTCGTCTTTTTTACTAGCAGATCGAGTTTATCGCCTAGCTGTAGCCCGCTGCCGCCATAGACAAAAACTCCACTTCCATCTTGAGAAATCGCAAAGCCATGGCGGTTTGTAAAACTCACGACTACGCCTTTTATCAGCACAGGCTCGCTTATAATGCGCCCGTAAAGCTCCTCTATCGTGACGGTCTTTGCGGCACTAGCAGTATTTTTAGCTAAAAATTCTTGCTTTTTCGGCATAGATTTTAAAGCGCCTTCGTCCGTCAGAATGAAGCTAATCGGGAAATGATCGGAAGCGGTAAAGGATTTAGCAACCACGAAGCTGTCCTTTTTATATCCCGGCTCGCTACTAAAAAAATCGTCGCTAAGTAAGATATGATCGAGCACCGCACCACTTTCATAAGATTCACAAGAGCCAAAATGCTTTAGCTGCGAGCAGGGATGCAGCGCCCACAAATCACTAAATCCATCGCGCTCGATAAGCTCGTTTAGTAAAGAATTTCGCCCAAAATTCGTATTAAAATCTCCCGCTACGATAGCGCGTTGGTGCCCTTGCAAAACCTCGCGTAAAAAGGCGAAATTTCGCCTGCGCTCGCTAAGCGGATTGCGTGCAGAGAGCATATGTACGACATAAAAGCTAAAATCAGCGCCGTTAAGCGCAAAATCAGCGCGCAAAATATCTCGTGTTTTAAGCTCTGTCGGGCGGTAAGTTTTTTGAAATTTTATCGATATGCGCGACATCACCGCCACGCCCGCAGGTGCAGTCTGCGCGCGCGAAAAAGCGTAGAATTTATAGCCCGCCTTCTGCGCAAGCGCTTTTAGCACCGCTTCGTTTTCGATCTCTTGCAACCCCAAAATATCGGCATTAAGCGCGCTTATCTCGTCCGCTACCGCTTGCAGCTTGCGCTCGTATTTTTGCTCGCTCCAGCCTCCGCGCCCGATCTCAAAGTCCGCATACTCCGTGCCGTCGTTTACGCCGTCGAATAAATTTTGCACGTTAAACGATGCGATCTTCAGCTCCGCCGCACCCGCACCGCAGAAAAACGCCGCAAAAAGTAGCGCTAAAACTCGCAAACCGCGCTCCTAAAGTCGAATTCATCGATATTTTGGCGAATCGCTTCGTAGGTTACGATGCCCACGCTGGTGGCCAAATTTAAACTGCGCCCCGCCCCGCTCATCGGGATCGTGATGCAGTTTTCGCGGTTTGTGCGCATGATCTCAAGCGGCAGTCCGTGCCCCTCCGAGCCGAAAATCAAAAAATCGCCCGGCTGAAATTCCGCCTCGTAGTAGAGCTTGTTCGTCTTTGTCGTCGCAAAAAAGAAGCGCTGTTTAAATTTCTCGTTCGCTACCATAAACTCGTCCCAATTTTCCCAAATTTTAAGATCCAAGTTCGCCCAGTAATCAAGCCCCGCGCGGCGCAGATGCTTATCGTCGATGATAAATCCGAGCGGCTTGATCAGATGCAAGCGGCATCCCGCATTGACGCACATACGCCCGATGGAGCCGGTGTTTGTGTGGATCTGCGGATATACTAACACGATATTAAACATCAAAAATCACCGATTTTGCATGAGCAGAATTTTGCAATTTAAAATTCCGCAAAGCGAGATTTTGAGATTTAGAATTTCGAAAAGCTAAATTACGCGGCTTGGAATTTCGCGCGGTAAAGCCTTGCAAATTTGAATGGGTAAAATTCCATAATTCGAAATTCTTTGAAGTAAAATTTAGGTTCGTGATTTTGCGACGCTGCAGGACGTCAGATTTTTTCTCACAGCAATACGGCTCTTGCGTCTTTCTATGGTGCGGCGCGACAGATACTCCCATAGCACAGGACGCGCGATACGGCTCGCTAAATTTTGCTTTAATACGTTTAATACGACGCAGGCTGTGAGATTTTGTGCCAAAATGTCCTAATCCGCAAAATTTCATCTCGCTGTAATGCGAGCCGTGAAATTCCGCATCGCTGCTGCACGGCTCATATAATTTCTCGCCGCATCGATGTGATCTGCGAAATTCTCTCGATCCATAAAACTTCGCCTCGTGGATTTTCTCCGTGTGGCGGCACGACGGATGAAATTTTAATAGGTAAAATTCCGCGTCGTGAAATCCTACCGAGCTAAGCTTTGCGCTATGAAATCTTACGCCGCAAAAATTTAAATTTCGCTCGCCATAAAAGATAAAATTTCGCGCAGCAAAAATCACGAAATTTTGCCTGCGATCAAAGCAAAAAGCGCATTTTTGCAAAGACGCAGCATTCTTGCAAAACGCGTAAATTTCGTCGCGACGATAGAATTTTTTCATAAAACTAGCTCCTAAATAAAACGGCGATTTTACAGAAATCTCTCTAAATTTACGCTTTTAAAGCCGCTACAAACGCCCTAATCTCCGCTTCTTGCAGCCTCTCAATCTCCTTGCCGATCGCAGCGCCGCGCAGATTGTGAGCGACATCCGTGGCGCAAACCAAGCTTTTAAATTTCTTATCCCAAATCCCAAGCCGCTTCGCCGCTTGCACCCTACCTTTACAATATAGCCCGAGCCACTGCTTAAGCGGCATTTTTAGAGCGATTTTACATAGTCGCTCGTCGCTTACCCGCTTAAAAAACGGCTCGCTAAGTAGCCTTTTATAAAGAGAATTTAGCCCTAAATTCTTTAAAATTTTATCTTTATCTAATCCTAAAAAATTCAAAAACGCATATAAAAAAAACATTTCATTTCTCACGAAAGATTCGCCGTGCTCTATGAATTTTATCAGTCGCTCATGCGTACGCGGATCAATCCGCAATCCAAAAACCCGCTCATAAAGCCCCAGCTCTTGCATTAGCATCATCCCATATCGGTGCGCAGGTGCACAAAAAAATTTAATCAGCTCCGCTTTAATGCGCTCGCGACTAAGATCGCTAGCGTCGATACTACGCATGAGCTCTAAGGTGCGTGGCTCGGCGCGAAGCTCAAATCTTGCGGCAAACTGCACCGCGCGATATACGCGCAAACTATCCTCCACGAAAGTGCGTGGATCGACCACTCGCAAAATCCTCGCATGCAGATCCGCAAGCCCGCCGTAAAAATCGAGCACTTTGCCGCTTATAGCGTCTATCATCATCGCATTAATCGTAAAATCGCGCCGCCTGCTAGCCTCATGTTCGTCCGTAGCCAAAGCGACACTGAAGCCCTTGTGTCCGATGCCCGTCTTACTCTCGGTGCGCGGAAGCGAGATATCGAAGTTTTTGTATTTATAGACGAAGTAGCTTTTGCCGACGCCCTGTGCGCCGAAGTCTTGCATAATTTGCTCGAAGCGGTGCAGATCCACATCGTAAAGCTCCACATCCACATCAGCGCTAGCCCGCCCCAAAAAATGATCGCGCACGCAGCCGCCTACTAGATAGATACGCGAGCTAAATTTTTTAAGATAATCTAAAAGCGCGATGAAATCGTTATTTTGATAGATTTTCAAGTCGATTTTCGATACTTGCAAGCAAAAATTCCATAAATTTTAAATTTAGCTCCACGCGCGCGTTCAAATCACCCCGATCAAAAGCATTCAGCCCCTCAAAAAGCACTAAAATCCGCTCTTTTATCGCGCTCAAAAACTCCGCTTCGCTTGAAATTTTAAAATCTGCATTTGCGAGATATTTTGATTTGTCACCCGCTTGTCTCGCGGCCCCGAGATGTCGTGCTTCCTCGGGCTGGCGCACGGCGGAATTTTGAGCACCATAAGAGGCAAAACTTCCCGCTTGCATATCCTGCGCGGCAGAATTACGAAACTGCGGCGTGGCGAGCTCATCGTCTCGCGCCTCAGGCATAGTAAAATTCTGTGGCTGTGAAACGAAATTTTGCTGCTGCGCGGCAGCATTGCGGATATTTAGTGCGGCGGGATTTTGAGCTTGAAGCGACGCAAAATCCTGCTTTTTAGAATGCGCTGTGCTGAAATAATCGTCAACTTTGTTTTCTTTGAAATCAGAGCCAGGCCCAAAATCGTCATTGCTTAGCTCCTTAAAATACGCGCCTAAAATACGAGGCGTCAAATCTTGCTTACTTTGGGAGTCGTCATCCGTAGAATTTAGTGCTAATTCAAAATCTTTACTTTTGGCAGAGCTTCGCGGTATGCTTGTGTCCCTGCTTTGCGGCGAAATAAACCCATTCATATCGCTGCCTAAACTATCGTAAATTTCGCCTGCAATGCCCGATAAATCACGAAAGCTTTCGTCAAATTTTGCGGCGGAGCTTTTTAAAATTTCATCGTTTGCAAAGGTAGTATTTGCGAAATTTTTACCGCTTGCAGAAATGGAATTTATAAAATTTCCTCCATTTAAAGAGACGGAAACCACGGAATTTTCACTGCTTGTAAGATCAGAGTTTTTAAAATTCTCCTCGCCTGAAAAAGTAAAATTTTCATCTTTTACAGCAGATTTTTTTAAAATAGTGTCCGCTGCAAATTCCGTGCTGCTATACGTAGAGCTCTTACTCGCCATGGAATTTGAATAATCTAGGGTGGAATTTAAAGCGTCCGATGAAACAAAGCGTGAAGTGGAATTTTTAGTATCTAAGGAAGTGAAATTTTGCACGTTTGATGAAGCGATATCCGGCGCAGATGTAGAATTTAAGGCATCAGGCGCAATGGGATCTGGCGCAAAAGAAGCGGGGCTTAAAGCATCCTGCGAAGCCTGCGATCCTGCTTCGGTACTGCTCGCATTCACAGCCCCCTCTTGCTGCACTGCCAAATCTTGCGCGCGCTTTTGCACTTTCATCTCATTTACTGCTTCGATGATATCTTCCAGTTCATTTTCATACATCAATTAGCCACCTCTTAAATTCCGCTTGTTTGCGCGCATCGACGCTTAAAAAGCGCTCCAGCATCGCCATATTAACGCCCGAGCTTACTCGATGATTTAAATTTAGCCGTGCAAAAAGCACAGCCGCATCGCCATCTTGCGGATTATCGCGTAAAATACCGCGGCAAATACGCATTGCGCCGTAGATATCGCCTTTTTTCTCAAGCTCCATAGCGTATGCTAGCGCACCATTCAAAGCTGGCTCCTAAGCCTTGGCCGCGTAATCTGCGATGATCGAGCCGATCTCTGCGGTCGAGCAAATTTCTTTGGCGTCGTACTGCGCGATATCCTTGGTGCGGTATCCGTCACGAAGCACGGCGCGTACGGCGCTCTCGATCGCTTCTGCCGCTTCATTTTCGCCGAATGCGTATTTTAACATCATCGCCGCACTTAAGATCGTAGCGATCGGATTTGCGATCCCCTGCCCCGCGATATCGGGCGCGCTGCCGTGAATCGGCTCATAGATGCCTACCTTGCCGCCGATACTCGCACTCGGAAGCAGCCCGATCGAGCCGCAGATCATGCTCGCTTCGTCGCTTAAAATATCGCCGAACAAATTCTCCGTCAAAATCACGTCAAACTGCGCGGGCGCCCGCACGAGCTGCATCGCGGCGTTATCTACGTACATAAACTCTAAATTTATCCCCTCGTAATTTTTGGCTAGCTCTCTTACGACCTCGCGCCACAGCTGGCTTGTTTCAAGCACGTTGGCCTTATCCACGAGCGTTATCTTTTTGTTTCGCAAAAGCGCAGCCTCAAAGGCAACTTTTGCGACGCGCTCGATCTCGGCGGCGTTGTAGCACATCGTATTTAGCGCATCCTTTTCGTTTTTAACGCGCGGCTGCCCGAAATAAATCCCGCCCGTAAGCTCGCGCACCACCATTATATCGACGCCTTTGATGATCTCCGGCTTTAGCGTCGAAGCGTTTATCAGCTCATCAAAAATCATCGCAGGACGCAGATTTGCAAAAGCTCCAAGCTCTTTGCGGATTTTCAGTAGCCCGCTTTCAGGCCGCAGTTCGCGCGGCAAGCCGTCCCATTTAGCGCCGCCGATCGCACCGAAAAGCACCGCGTCGCTTGATTTAGCGGCATTTAGCGTTTCATCCGGAAGCGGAACGCCCATAATGTCGATTGCTGCGCCGCCCATCAAGCGGTAGTCAAAATTTAGCTCAAAATTAAATTTATGGCTTACGGCATCCAGCACCTTGATCGCTTCTTCGATGATCTCAGGGCCGATTCCGTCGCCTTTTATCACGCATACGTCGTATTTTTTCATCCAAATTCCTTACAAATTTATCTTTGTTTTTGCGTAATTTATCGCGCCGCCGGCGTCGAGGAGCTTTTGCATAAACTCCGGTATCGCGCCGAATTTATACTGCGTTTTTTGAGTTAAATTTTTAATTACGCCGCCCTTTAGATCGATGCTAAGCTCGTCGCCCTGCGCGATCTTATCCGTCTCGTCGCATTCGAGGATCAAAAAGCCCGTATTGAAGCTGTTTCGATAAAAAATCCTAGCGAAGTTTTTTGCGATCACGCATGAAATTCCGGCAGCCTTAAGCGCCATCGGAGCGTGCTCGCGCGAGCTGCCGCAGCCAAAATTTTTCCCCGCTACGATGATGTCGCCTTTAGCGATTTTGGACGAAAAATCCCTGTCCGCATCCTCCATAATGTGCGTCGCAAGCACCGCCGCATCGGAGGTATTTAGGTAGCGCGCCGCGATAATAATATCGGTGTCGATATCGTCGCCGAATTTCCATACTTTTGCCATATTTCCGCCTTAAATTTTAAAATAGATGCACGATTTTACCGACAAATTTATTAAAATCCGCTCAATCGCTCCGATATGAGGGTGGAATTCCTCGCTTAGAATTTAGGGCTAAATTTAAACGCCAAAGCGCAGAGATAGGAAGTGTGGAGGCGTTAAATTTTAAAGCGGCAACGTGAAGGAAGCGGAATTTTAGCGAGCAATCTTAAATTTAGCTAAAAATATAACCTAAATTTTAAAATTTAGCCTACTTTCTAGAATTTAAAAAATCATTAAATTTAGATGGTTTGCACCGTATATAAGCAAAAATAAAGAGCGTTTCGGTATAATCCGATTTTCCAAAACCAAATACACAACGACACAAGGAGATTTTATGGCGAGCCCAAAAGACGCCTTAACGCCCATCGAGCAGTTCTTCGACGAAAATCAGAAAAGCTACATCACCTACGAAAGACTGATAAAATTTTTCGACAAAGCCCCCACCGCGACGGCCGTTAAGAAGGTCGAAGCGCTTACGAAAAAATTCGACGTCGAGCTGATCTCCGCCGCAGAAATCTCCAAAATCAAAAATTTAGAGGACGCAAAACTCAAAGAAGCCACGCAAAAAAAGCTGCTGGACGAGGGCTGGGACGAGGAGTTTGACCTATCCAGCGACGTCGAGCTTTTGGAGTGGAGCCGTTCGGACAGCCCGGTGCGGATGTATCTGCGCGAAATGGGACAGATCCCGCTGCTGACGAAAGAAGAAGAGATCGAGATCAGCAAAAAAATCGAGCTCGGCGAAGACATCATCATCGACGCGTTTTGCTCGGTGCCGTACTTAATAGACTTCATTTTAGATTATAAAGAGCCGCTTATCAACCGCGAACGCCGCGTAAAGGAGCTTTTTAAGAGCTTTGACGACAGCGACGAGGAGGGTGAAGATGAGGACGAAGAGGAGTTGTCGGAGGATGATTACGATGATGAGGAGGAGAGCACGGATGAGGACGAGGCGAAGCAAAAGCGCTCCAGAAAGAACGATAAGCGTGCTCTAAAGGTCATCGAAAGCTTCAAGGCTCTCGAAAAAGCCAAAAAGGACTGGATGAAATTTGCCGAGAAAAACGCCGAGGCGATTAAGCAGAGCAAGGGAATTTTATCGAAGCTAAACTTGGCGTTTAAAAAGAAAATTTTAAAAGAAAAGCTCATGGATCTGGGTCCTACGAGCAAGCTCATCACCGAGATCGTAAAATCGATGGAGACCGCGCTAAAAAGCGACGAAGGCTTTGAAAAGGAGCTCAAGCGCTTAGAGTACAAGCTGCCGATGTTTAGCGCCGAACTGCGCGAAAATCACAAAAAAATTCTAAAAGAGATCACGAGACTTAGCAAAGACGACATCATCGCGCGCGTGCCGGAAGCTACGATGGTCTCGACCTACGTCGATATAAAAAAGCTCTTTTTGACAAAAGAGGCGAGCAAAAAAAGCTTTAATCTCGAGCCCGAGCGGCTGAAAGAAATTTTAGAGCAGATCAAGCGCGGCAAGCGCATCAGCGATAACGCAAAGGCGCGCATGGCGAAGTCCAACCTGCGCCTGGTCGTCTCCATCGCCAAGCGCTACACTAACCGCGGACTGCCGTTTTTAGACCTCATCCAGGAGGGTAATATCGGGCTTATGAAGGCTGTGGATAAATTTGAATACAAGCGCGGTTATAAATTTTCGACCTATGCGACGTGGTGGATCCGCCAGGCGATCTCGCGTGCCATCGCCGATCAGGCCCGCACGATCCGCATCCCGATCCATATGATCGAGACGATAAATCGAATTAATAAAATCACGCGCAAATATATGCAAGAAGGCGGCAAGGAGCCCGACATAAACGTCATCGCGCAAGAAGTAGGCCTTAGCGTCGATAAGGTAAAGCAGGTCATCAAAATCACAAAGGAGCCGATCAGCTTAGAAGCGCCGATCGGAAACGAGGACGACGGCAAATTCGGCGATTTTGTCGAGGATAAAAGCTCGGTTTCGCCGATCGAGCAAATTTTAAAATCCGACCTAAAAGAGCAGATCGACGACATCTTAGAGCAACTCAACGACCGCGAGCGCACGGTGATCCGCATGCGATTCGGACTGCTTGACGACGAGAGCGACCGCACGCTTGAAGAGATTGGCAAGGAGCTCAACATCACTCGCGAGCGCGTCCGCCAGATCGAAAGCTCGGCGATCAAAAAGCTAAAACACCCAAAAATCGGCCGCAAACTCAAAACCTATATCGAGAGCTAGAACAAAACGCCGATATAGCGATCTAGCACACGCCGAGGTAGCGGGCTTTTTAAAGCGATGTTATCGCGCGTACTTGTAAAATCATAGAATTCCGCTCTAAATCCAAAGCGGAATTATAAAAAATTTTATAAATTCTACGATTTTGCTTAGTTTGATATGCGAACCGAACTGAGTAGTGTAGGTTATTCAAGGAGACTTTATGAAAACTTTAGTAATCGTTATTTTAGACGGCTTTGCCGACTGGGAGGCTTCGCTACTGGCTCCCGCACTACGATATTTCACGGACTATAGCATCCTTTATGCCTCAACCGATAAAAACGAGAAAGTATCGTTCGGAGCTTTACGCGCAAAACCTGATTTAACAATAGATGAAATTTCGCCAGATGCCGCGGCAATCGTGTTAATCGGCGCTAGAAATTCATGGCGCGAACTGCCTAGCGAAAACGCCTCAAAAATTGCTAATTTAATAGAGGAATTTAAACAACAAGGCAAGGTGGTAGGCGGTATTTGCGACGGGGCGTATTTCTTAGCGGCGGCAGGAGCGCTAAATGACTGCCATCACACCGCAAATAGTCTAGCAGACATCGTTAATTTGCCAAAATACAAAAATAAGCATGCCTTTATACAAACAAGTCGCGAAGCCGTAGTAGACGGTAAAATGATCACCGCAAACGGAAACGCATTTATTGATTTTACTATTCAAATGCTGCGCGCCTTAGGAGATATAGACGAAGCAATAATTGCCCAGTGCGAACAAATGTGGCGATAAGTAGGCAGTGCGCGTTTAGCAAATAAAATTTTGCCGAAGCAACACTCGAGCATATAAGCACAAATGAGATACAAAAAATACTGAAAATGAAATTTTGCCGAAGCGGTACGACATCAACGCTTGCTAGGTCTAACACAATACCTTAGTTTGCGTGCTTCCGTGCAAATAGAGCATGGAATTTTACGCTCATTTTGCCACTAAAATTATATACGGCGCGAGCCTAAGCCAACAGACGCTATGAAATTTAAAACAAAGTGTGCCGCCAAAGCGGTACTTCAGCACGCGCCCATCGTCGTAAGCAAAAACGATGTCTTTCCCGTTTCGCCTTTAAATTTAGTGGAGCTCACCATGCCTCAAATAACCCTCGCACGGCGAAATTAAATAGGTCTCAAAAAGCAAAAGCCACAAAGCTTGCTTTGTACATCTTATTTGCCACTTTATACCGAGTCCCGTTATCTCCCGCCGCCTCATTATTGCGCGCCGACATACAATGCAATACCTGTAGCTTTTATGGCCCGTTTATCACATCCCACCGCCATGATGCCTTGCCCATAATGGAACGCTTTAAAAATAATGGTAGAGCCGTCTCTCTTTACTTACACTTGTCGTACTCGTAATCGCAGTACCCAAATTTTGCCGCATTGCCGCGCTACAACCGCAATACTATCTTAAATTTACTGCTCCGCCGCGCCGTATTGCTCTTAAATTTACCTTCCGCCGCACCGCTAAATTTAACCGCGTCGCAAGCTGCGCTTTTTAAGGTAGCTGTAAATCCAGTCTCCGAGCAACAAAACCGCCGCGAGGCAATACATATAAAAGGCCGCGCCGTTTTC
>NZ_CALIMS010000036.1 GCF_938045345.1 uncultured Campylobacter sp. | reverse complement strand
GCACTACGCTTAGTTTATCGATCGGTGCTACTTGATAGGCTTTGCCGATTTGTAGAGCTTTGAAATACGCTAGCCACGATGCACCCGTCGCCAGCCCACTTAGTATCAAAAATACCCAGTTGCGAGGGCTCAGGCTCGATAGCGGCTGCCAGGCTTTAGCGTAGCGTAGGAATGCGGCGAGACATAGGGCAATGATGATCGTGCGAATAAAAGTCGCGAAGTGAGAGTTGATCCCTTCGAGTCCGATTTTTGCAAATATCGCGGTCAGCGCCGCAAAGAGTGCTGATGCAAGCCAGCCGGGTAAAAGAAGCTAAAGTTCTGCCGTGTTTGATTTAGACGCGACTACCAAGTCTCGCTCGCGATTGTCGCTAAATTTTGCTCCATTTATATAGAAAAATCGCCAAAAGCGCATTCTCGCTTCGCCTAACGCTAAGAGAGATCTGTTTAAATTTCCACTTCGACGCTCCTCAAAAACAAATGCCAGCGACGCAAGCGCATCCATCGTCGTTTAAATTCCAATTCGACGCCCCTCAAAAAAGCAAACTTTAAGCCCAAACCTACTACTCTAAAAGTTCAAATTTTACAAATGAAGGATACTGAATGAAAAATTTCATATTTTCCGCACTTTTGGCTCTTGGCATCGCAGGCTGCGCCGTAAGCACCGCTCCGACGCCTGCAGGCAACTTACGCTCGCTAAAATCCGAGATCGTAAACTACACTCGCCAAAGCTCCACAGCTTACGTATATACGTTTAAAGACCTATCCAGCGGCGAGCTATACACCGCTCGCGCAAGCAGATATTATGCGGCTGCGGGAGATACTGCCTACATAAGTACCGCTTCAGGCGCTATCACCGATATGCGAATCATCTCGCGCAAAGCGGGTTCCGTTACTCCGCGCGCTTATGATATCGGTAAAATCGAGACCAAACAAATGCATAAAAACGACGCTATTGCTGTACCAGAGAGCGAAAATATCAACTTTTAATCCTATGCGATTTTTAGCCGCTATGCCCTTGAAGGTAAGCGAGCCTGCTTTTAATTTGCGATGAATGCTTTTTGTTTCGTTCTCTACTCTTATGAAGGCAATGGCTTCTGTTTTTAATCTAGTGGACTTGCGCGATTTGCTTGCACCTTAAAGTCCGCTGATTCTTTATGCGATTGCCTGCATAAATTTTATATTTTATAAGTTGTGGAATTTTATATTTCACAAAATTCTGCGCTGCACATCTTGCTTATATGGCTCGGCTCGCATTTTATATCCGCTTGCTTTCGCGCTTAAAATTCCTTGCTGCATAGTGCCATTTTGTCCGTAAATTTTATATTATAGAAATACAGCTGGTGCTAGAATTTTGATTGCGAAATTCTTATAAATTTTCTTTCTCGTAGTTTTTCGCGCACTGCTCGTTCTAAGTGCCATATTCTCCGCCGATAAGATGTCGCGTAGATATTTTTAAAACCCACGCTTTGCAAATTTCGTGTCTTGAAATTTTATACATAAATTTTTACATCGTAAAATTTTATGAAATTTCTCCCGCATGAAAGAGGTGTTGCCGTCTGTTTACCGCAGCCTGATATAATCCCCACATCGAAATTAGAACTCCTTTCAATAATGAGCGAGACCTGTGTGGGTCTCGCTTTTTTTATGCCCGTTAAATTCGGATTTTCGGTAAATACTCGGTAACAATTTGGTAAAATTTTAGTATTTTTCAGCCTATTTTAAGCATATAATTTGTCTTTTTGTGCTACTATTGCGCTTACAAACTTTTAAAGGAGTTCAAAATGAAACTAGTTAAACTTAGTTTAGCGGCAGCAGTCGCTGTAGGTGCTCTTGCTATGAGTGCAAGTGCTGTTCCGTTAGAGGAAGCTATCAAGGACGTGGATCTAAACGGATACGCTCGTATGCGATATACCCATGATCACCTTAAAAATGAAACAAATAGCAATAAGGGCGTTTGGGAATTTAAATCCGAAGTAGATTTCAAAGCTAAAATCGATGATAATTTCTTTGGTGTAGTGGGCGTTAGGTTCTTAGATAGAGATAATGGCGAGTCGCTTTCTTCTTCAAATAGCCAATATCACGGTACACAAAATCCAAGCGACAAAGATTCTGATTTCGATATCGCTAAAGCTTATTTAGGATACACTATCGGCGGTACCACTATTGCAGTCGGTCGCCAGGGCATAGGTTCGTTCTTTACCGACGATATGTATGGAGATGGTGTTAAGATTACTAGTACCGATATCGAGGGCTTGACAATTAGCGGCTTTTGGATGGATTCTTTAGAGAATGATAGCGATATTAGCTCTATAGATTCAAATGGAGCTTGGATGAATGATATTGGTCGAGTAGGTGGAAAATTAACTACCGATCATAACCTATATGGTATAGGATTTATGGGCTCATATGATCCTGTATCTTTCCAACTATGGTATAACGCTTTAGAGGACGTAGCACAGCTTTTCGCTGCAGAGCTAGCTCTAAATTTTGATATTTCCGATGATTTCAATCTTGGCGTAAAAGGTCAATACGCATTCTCTGATTTCGACGGAGATTATAAAGATGCGGGCGCTAGTGATGCAGACTTCTGGGCAGCAGAGGCTAATGCTGGTTTCTTTGGCGTTGATTTAGCTGCAGGTTATTTAAAATTCGAACCTGATGATAAAGATAAACTTTCTTTTGTATCTTTTGAAGACCAAGGCTCCTTTATTAGCCCAGGTGAAGAGCTGCTAGACTATAGAACTTTCAGTGGTAAAAATCACTACTGGTATGTAGTAGCAGGCTATACCATCCCTGATACTGGCATCAGAATCGGCGCTGATTACCTAGACGGTAAAGCAGATGGTGATAATGCATATGAGGTAGTAGGTAGAATTTCTTATAAATATAATGAAAAGCTAAGCTTCAAAACTTGGTATTCTCACTATAAAATTGATGATGCTTATGGCACAGGTCTTGATGAGAAAAAAGATCGCATCAGATTTGAGGCTAAATACAGCTTCTAATTATTTACCTTATACGGGTAAAATTAGGGCGAAGCTTTTGCTTCGCCCTTTTTAAATTCTAAATCAAGGTTTTCTATGAAAATTTTTAAAATTTCTTTTTTAGCATGTTTTTTTGCCTTTACTCTAAACGCTGCAGATAACACAAATGACGATACATATGTATTCGAAGCCAAAGGTGAGTTTGCCAAAGAGCTAAAATCCCTGATCGAAAAGCATTCTAAAGATGAAAACGTAACTGTAAATATCTACAAAAACGCTCCGGTCGCAGGCAGTAAAACCCATAGCGGCAAGGTAAATCGAAATATAAATTTTTTAAAAGAAAGAGGTGGAGCTATCTTTGCTGAGAAGTGCGCTTCATGCCACGGTGAAAGCGGGCAGAAGCGAGCTTACGGCGCGTCTCGTAAGATCAAAGATCTAAGCGGTAAGGAGATCGCAATGGCGATTTCGCAATACACTACAGATCTAAGTTATGGTGGCAAGATGAAAAATATCATGCAGCCGATCGCCGCTAAGACGGGCGCTACGGAGCTAGGCTACATCATTGCTTATCTAAAAGGCGACGATTCGTTCCTATACGATAGCTCGTCTAGTAGGAGCACGAATACTGAAATTTCGACCGCCCCGAGCGAGCAGGGCTCATACCTAAAATAAAGGAGCGTAGATGAAAGTAGCGATCGTTTTGGCAAACGGATTTGAAGAGATCGAGGCGGTAAGTTTGATCGATATTTTGCGCCGCGCGGAGATCGATGCAGTATCCGTGGGGCTGGATAAGAAATGCGTCTGCGGTACGCACGGGGTAGAGATGATCGCTGATGAAATTTTAGACGATATAAAAGTTTCGGAATTTGATATGATCGTTTTGCCTGGCGGCTTGCCCGGAGCCGAAAATTTGGCAAAGAGCGAGAGGCTGGGGCAAGTACTGCGCGATTTCGATGCAAATAACGCAAAAATCGGCGCAATATGTGCCGCTCCATGGGCGCTAGCTACCGCGGGTGTGCTAAAAAGCTCTTACACTTGTTATCCGGGTTTTGAAAATCAGATCGCTCACCCAGGCTATACGAATTCGGCGAATGTCGTAAAAGATCAAAATATAATGACTTCGAAAGGCCCTGCTACTGCGATGGAATTCGCACTACAAATCGTCCGTGAGTTAAAAGGCGAGCAAGTTTATTCCAAGCTAAAGTCCGATTTGCTTTTTAAATAAAATTTCAAGTGAAGGCCGATTCCAACGCGCTTTATTTTGCCATTTGTAAAATGTGGCGTGCTGATTTTGCTGCGCCTGAAGGCTGTAAATTTTATCTCGTTCTACACGTATAATATAGCCACAATATTTATTCTGAGTATCCGTAAACGACAAATGGAATTCTTGCAACTCAAATTTTAGATCGAAAAACGCAAAAAACTTTGTGCGTGACAGATAAAATTTTATTGGAGCTAGTTGCTATTAAAACCAAATATTAACATCACGACGGCGTGAAACGCGAGTATGAAGGGATATTTTGGGCGTAGGCTCTCAAGCAGACATCCCCGAGCTGAATAAATTTTAGTGCGGCACCTTCGCGATGTACTCGCTAGCAGAAGTTAAACAGATCGCGCAAAATGCGCTAAATAAGGGTATCGGCGTGATTAAAAACGACGAGATCGCGCTGGATCTAAATTTGATCAAATAGCGACGTCAATGTGTCAAGAGGCAAAACGGCGCAGTTTTTGAAGGTTCTGTCGGTAAAGCTCAGATCTATCGAGAAGCATATAAGCTTGTAGCTCGCGACGAAAGCGTTATGTAGAATTCTTAAAAAAGGATAAAATTTAGCGCTTCTTTAAAATATCATCGTTTAAAAATCTCGCGCTGCTTTGTATCGTTTTGGTAACGCGGTCTTTAGAATTTTGCGTTTTGTCGGGTGTGGGTCTGTGTGCGATCAAATTTACGCGCCCGATTTTCGCCGTGAAATAAAAAATCCCCAGTATTGTCGCGTTTAGAAATACTCCAAAATATATCCGTTCTAATCCCCATATCCCTATGCTAGCGGCATGAATGGGCACAAAAATTATCGCGACTAAGATCGGATAATAATCCGAAATTTTATTTTTGGCAAGGATTACGGTCGTAACGATGGCGTATGCGATGAGCGTAAAAGGAGAGATAAGCAAGAGTGCAAAAAGCGCGTTTATACGCTGATAATCTTCGTGCCCGATTAAGACGCAAAAACTACAAAACGCGAGCGTTATGAGAAAAAATAAAGGCAAAATCCACCGCGTTTTCACGTCGCGCCCTTTAAGTAGTGATAAAAAGAGCAGATGAGAGCCCAGCGCAATACAATAATAATCAAATATAACCGATGAGCTTAGAAACGTGAGCGGTATGGCGAGCAGCGTACCCGGTCCATCAAAATATACCCCACTAAACATGAGCCACGTGATAAAGAGTATAAAAGCATATTTCAGACCCGCATAAGTGGCGCAAGCACAGATACTAACAAGGATAAATCGTATAAATTTGCTCATTTGCCTTTTTCCTAAATTTAGGTAATTATAGCAAACCGCGACAAACAAACGACGCAAAATTTTAATTTAGCCCGTGCGCTCGCCGAATCCGCTGCCTATCGCGAGCTCGTGCGCGCTAGAAGCACGCTCAATGTCTTCGCATTATTTCATCCGCGCCCGCACCGCAAGATAAAATTCATAAATTCTAAATCCGTTTTGCGTTATCATTGCGCTAAATTTAAAATTTTACGCAAAGGGGATCATATGAAAAACACGGCATTCATAACGGGCGCTACGAGCGGCTTTGGCGAGGCGATCGCCAGGGCGCTTAGCGCGCAGGGCTATAAGATCGTTGCGCTTGGACGTCGCAAGGAGCGACTACAGAAGCTAGCGAGCGAGCTAGGCAATACGCACATTATCGCCGCGGATATTCGCGATAAAGCTGCGGTGTTTGACGCCGTGAGTGCGCTGCCTGAAAATTTCAAAGACGTCGAGGTTCTCGTAAATAATGCAGGCCTTGCGCTCGGGCTTGAGGGGATCGCGCAGACGCCCGTAGAGGATTTGGAGACGATGGTCGATACGAATATCAAAGGCGTGCTGTATTCGACCAAGGCGGTGCTGCCGCTGATGATCGCGCGCAAAAGCGGCTATATCTTCAATCTCGGCTCGACTGCGGGCGCGTGGCCCTATGCTGGTAGCCACGTTTACGGCGCGAGCAAGGCGTTTATCAAGCAGTTTAGCCGCAATATCCGCAACGACCTGCGCGGCACGGGCATCCGCGTGACGGAAATCGCGCCGGGAATCTGTAAGAGCGAGTTTAGCCAGGTGCGCTTTAAAGGCGACGTAGCGCGCGCTGCGGCCGTGTATGAGGGAGTCGATGCGATCCTGCCAGAGGACATCGCGCAGATCGTGCTAAGCTGCCTAGCGATGCCGCACCGAGTAAATATCAACGTCGTAGAGGCGATGGCGACGCAGCAGAGCTGGGCTGGGCTTTTTATCGAAAAGCATTAAATTTTAAGGCGAGAAAATGAAAAAAATTCTATTACTAATGTTTTTATCGGTTGCCGCGTTTGCGGTGGATGACGCGACCAGGCAGCATAATGCCGAGCTTTTCGGTATCTGGACGCTGGTGCCGCCCGTCGTGGCGATCGCGCTTGCCTTTATCACCAAAGAGGTGATTTTATCGCTTTTCATCGGCGTTTTTAGCGGCACCTATATGCTAGCAGTCGTCGGCAACAATCCTATCTCCGCGCTTGTGGGCAGCTTTACGGATCTGGTCTCGCGCGTGGTGGGCTCGATGGCTAGCAAAGGCAACGCGGGCGTGCTTTTGCAGGTGCTTTGTATCGGCGGCGTAGTCGCGCTGATTAGCAGGACGGGCGGCACGAAAGCAGTGGCGCTTTGGATTAGCAAGCGCGCTAAAACCGGTATCTCGGCGCAAATTTCAACGTGGGTTATGGGTCTTTTCGTATTTTTCGACGACTACGCAAACGCACTGATCGTAGGTCCCGTCATGAGGCCGATCACCGATAAATTTAAGGTCAGCCGCGAAAAGCTCGCCTTTATCATCGACGCCACCGCCGCACCGATTGCGGGTATCGCGCTAATTTCCACTTGGGTAGGTCTTGAGGTCTCTCTGATAAGAGCGGGATATGATCAGATCGGCGTGCAAAACGTAAACGCCTTCTCGATCTTCGTGCAAACCATGCCGTATCGCTTCTACAATCTTTTTATGCTTGCTTTCGTAGTTTACGTGGCGTTCATGCGTAGGGATTTCGGACCGATGCTCTCTGCCGAAAGGCGCGCGGCGACGGGCGAAATCCACTCTAAAAATTCTAATATCGCCGAGCTCGAAGATAAAACGCTAGAGCCTAAAGAAGGGATCAAGCCGCAAGCTTCAAACGCCGTTATCCCGCTTATAGTGCTAATCTGCGGTGCATTTGCGAGCTTTTATTTTAGCGGGCTAAGCAAGCTTGAGGGCGATGCTCTCGCAGCCGCAAAAGCCGCTCCGCTAAGCTTCGCGACGCTTCAGGCGACGTTCGGCAACGCGAACTCGTCGGTCGCGCTTTTTCAAGCGGCGCTTCTTGCTACGGTCGTGTCTATATTTATGAGCGTTTACCGCAAAATTTTTGACGTCAGAGAGGCGATCTCTACGTGGATCAAGGGGTGGAAGACGATGATCGTCACGATCGTGATCTTGCTGCTTGCCTGGTCGCTCAGCTCCGTCATTAAGGAGCTCGGCACGTCGCGCTATCTAGTCGATATGCTAAGTCAAAATACGCCGAAATTTTTGCTTCCGGTAGCGATTTTCGTGCTGGGCTCGTTCATTAGCTTTTCGACGGGCACCAGCTACGGCACGATGGGGATCCTAATGCCGCTAGCCATACCTTTGGCAAACGCCGTGGGGCTACACTACGGGCTTTCGGGCGACGCGCTTCACGCCTATATGATCGTAAATATCTCGGGCGTGCTAACCGGCGCGATTTTCGGCGATCACTGCTCGCCGATTTCGGACACCACGATCCTTTCGTCGATGGGTGCAGGCTGCGATCATATCGAGCACGTAAAGACGCAGATGCCTTACGCTCTATCCATCGGCGCGGTCGCCGTGGTAGCGGGCTATCTGCCCGTAGCGCTAGGACTTAGCGTCTGGATCGCGCTACCGATGGGACTTGCCGTTACGTGGGCTCTCGTGCGGTTCGCAGGTAAAAAGATAGAGGAGTAGCTCTCGCAAATTTTAAATTTGCTTTTAAATTTTGAATTCCGCAGCGATGCGGAATTCTACCTGGCGGAATTTTGCTTTATCCCGCAGAATTCCGCTCTGTAAAATTCCGTCGCGCGGATAAAATTTTAAAGCGAAATTTCAAAAACGTGCGGGCAAATTTTAAAATGTTTAAATTTTAAAGCCTGCAAGCTTTTGGCTAGCGCAGAAAAGACTTACGGGCGTTGCAGCGCCTTAAAATTTAAACATTTTAAAATTTACGCCGCGCGGCTAGTCTCAATTTCACTCGGCGGCGGTTTGCGCGCCGTGCTAAATTTAACCTTGCTCGCACCTCCTATCCGCTCTCTAGTCTAAATTTAAAATTTCAAATCCGCAGCGATAATTCGTACGACGCGAGGCAACTCCTAACATATGGCGATCTCGGCTTACGCTATTAAATTTGAAATGGTGGCGGTAATGACGGCATTTGTGCGTCAAATTTTAATTTTCGCGCGCTGGGTGGTAGCGAGACACCATTTGCTCGCACGCCGTTGCGAAGCCGCTTCTAAATCGCCGAGCCGAGTTAAATTTTCGCACACCGAAATTTTAGCCTATGCGGCGCGATTTACAAAACGGCGAAATTTTGAGTCTGCGTTGCGATTTATAGCGCATCAAAATTTTAACTTGTGCAGAGTAATCCACCATGTATCTAAATTTTAAGTCGCGTAGCGCGATCCGCGATGAACAGGAATTTTAATTTGACGTGATTTATGACGCACTGGAATCCCAACCTGCGCTACGGATCTACGACGCACGGGCGCGTAGCCTAGTCGATTGCTCGCATCGCATCGAGCCGCTTTAAAAACAGTTCTACTTTGCGCAGCTGCGCCGCATCTAGCGCCCTACCCGAGCAAAAATACTCCACGCTGTTGCCGTTTGGATAGTAAATTTTGCCGTCGCTCTCGTCGCATCTTTCTGCATTATTTTTGCCGACACAGCTTTCGTCGCCCCCTTTCGCGCCTTGTTCGCCACTGCTACTTTCATCGCTCCCCTCGCCCTGCTTGCTCTTGTCTCTTACGCTCTGTCTGTCGCCTGCGCCTCGCCCTTCCGCGCCAAATTTGTGGGCTTGCGCCGATGAATTCGTATCAAATTTTACGTCGCCGTCCGCGTTAAATTTAGCCGCCCGCGAGGACAAATCCTCGCCGCGCGCAAGCTTTAGCCCTCCGCCCAGCTCGCTTGCAAGGCGATTTAGCGTGCCGTCTATGCCGTCGATGATGCGCACGTGAGACGGCAAAATTTCGCGCAAAACGTCCTTGAAATAGTTAAAATGCGTGCAACCAAGCACGAGCGAACCGAGGCGCTCAAGCTCAAATTTGCCCAGCTCCTCCCGCAGATACGCCCGAACCGCGGGCGAGCGAAACTCCAAATCCTGCGCAAACTCAACGAGGCGGGGCAGCGGCAGGCTCCACGTCTCGCACTCCAGCCGCCCCACGAGGCGCGCTAGCTTCTCGCCCGCGATCGTTAGCGGCGTGGCGATGAGCAGCGTCGGGCACGCGCCGAAGCTGTCCGCGGCGAGCTTGATAGCGGGCTCCATGCCGATAACCGGCACGCTAAAAGCGCCGCGAAGCTCGGAAATAGCCGCGCTTGTGGCGGTGTTGCAAGCAACGACGACCGCGTCCGCGCCGCGCGAGACCAAAAACCCCACCGCATCAAGGCTCAGGCGCACGATTTCCGCCCTACTTTTCGTGCCGTAGGGGACGTGATCCTCGTCGGCAAAATACAAAAACTCCGCCCCGTTAAACCGCCGCAAAGCCTCGGCGAGCACGCTCAGCCCGCCGATACCCGAGTCAAAAAACGCTATTTTCAAATCTTTATCCAAGGTTAAATTTCAAAAAAGGGATTATAGCTCAATCCAGGTAAAATTTAAATTTTGAGCGGGCTTGGTGGATCCGTGGCCGTTAAATTCTCGCCGCCTTTTTAAAATTAGCGGCAAATTTAATCAATTTCTTAGGGGGGGGGGGGGTAGAATTAGCCAAATTTTACCCGGAAAGGATACTAAATGAAAAAATCGCTATTTGCGTTAGCGTTTATCGCTTACTTTGCGTTCGCTGATTTAGACGGTCTTAAATTTGCTGAGGCTGCGGAAAAGAAGTGCGAAGGCGGAGATATGAACTCTTGCTATGTAGCCGGTTTGTCATATATTAATAACGGCAATCCCGATAAAGGGGTCGATATACTTAAAAAAGCTTGCGACGGAGGAGAGGATTTGGCTTGTCCCTTTGTGATTTACAAAATAATAGATGAAGATCCAAAGGAGGGTATCAAATTTGCCGAAAGAAAATGCAGTGAGGGAAGCGGAAAAAGCTGCTTAAATTTAGGGATGTTATATCATACTGGAAAATTTGTAGAAAAAAATATAAAAGAGGCGATAAATTATTACGACAAGGCTTGTAATGCTAAGATAGGAGATGCTTTCTCTTGCGAAAGTCTAATGAAAATGTATGATGAGGGTAAAGAGGTAAAAATGGATAAATTAAAATCGGGGGTTTATATGAAGAAAGGTTGTGATTTAAGTGATTGTGTCGCGTGCAATAACTTTGCAAATTTTAATTATTACACTATGAAAGATAAAAGCAAAGCTGCGCAGTACTTTAAAAAAGCTTGCGATACATGCAAAGACGATCTTATTTTGCGAGAGTCGGAAATATATAAAGAATCCTGCGATATGTATGAGCTGCTAAAATAGCGCGCTGAGTTGCGGCTGGTACGATGCGCGTCGGCTGCGGCTTAAAATCCCGCCGCGTCTAAATTTAAAACGCAAGTAAATTCAAAGCGACGATAAAATTTTAAATTGATCGGGCGATATGCGGTAGAATTTAGCGTAAATTTACACGGATCCTGCACAGATTTTGGCGCGAGCAAAGCGCTAAAATAAAGAAGCAGATTTGTCATAAGCAAATGCGCGCTAAAAGCATAGATTGGTACGTAGCAAAATTTTAAGTTAGGATTATGGAGGCCTTATGTGCTTGCGCCTCTGCAAGGATCGGGTGAAAGTAGAATTGTGAGGTTGGAATTTACGCAGTCGCAAATATAAAGCTTAGCGCCGATTTTTTGATGTGGAATTTAGAATTTTAAAATTCATAGAGCTTTGAATTTGACGCTGAGCCTTGAAATATCGTAGCGATAGAATTTTAAAATTTGCCGCCGCATCGCTTTAAAAATCTTGCTTGAAAATTTTAATTATGCAGTGTAAAATTTTTCATCTCTGCTGCGCCGCTGCGTTTTTCTATAAAAATTTTGCTTTTTTTGCTATGACGATGTGTTTTTGTCGCAGAATTTCGCGACTTTTTACGGCGCAGAATTTTTAGCGCGAAGTTCCTCATTATTTTTGCTTGTTAAAATTTAAGCGATAAATCTCACGATGTTAAATTAGCACGGCATAAGGCTCTTGTCGCTCCACGCCACTTTGAAGCGAAAAGAGATAAATTCTACGTGGCGCAAAAGGCGCCCGATTAGGCTTTGCGGCGTCCTTGCATACTGCGCAAAAGTGCGATCTCCTCCGCCCAGAGGCTATCGTCGATCGTTTCTAAAATCAGCGGGATCTCGTCGATGTTCGGGTCGTTCATGATGTTTTCAAACGCCGCGAGCCCTAAAAATCCGCGCCCGAGGCTCTCGTGCCGATCCTTACGCACGCCAAGCTCGTTTTTGGTGTCGTTTAGGTGCATGCCGCTTAAAAATTTATAGCCAATCGCGCGGTCAAACTTGCTCATCGTGCGCTCGTAAGCCTGCGAGCTGCGCAGATCGTATCCTGCGGCGAACGCGTGACAGGTATCGATACAGACGCCGATGCGATCTTTGTTTGAAATTTTATCGATCACGTAGGCGAGCTGAGCGAAATCATAGCCCAGATTGGAGCCCTGCCCGGCGGTGTTTTCGAGCACGAGCTTGACGCCTGCGGTGTTTGCGATGGCGAAATTTAGCGACTCTGCGATATTATCCAGGCACACTTGAGCTGAAATTTCATTTAGATGCGAGCCCGGATGAAAGTTCAAAAGCCTAAGCCCGAGCGCCTCGCAGCGGCGGATCTCGCCAATGAAGGCGTTTAGGGACTTCTCGCGCTCCACCTCGCGCGGATGGCCCAAATTTATGAGGTAGCTGTCGTGCACCAAGACATGTTCCGCGCGGATGCCGCTTTGCTTCAGCGCGTCCTTAAACGCGACGATCTCCTCCGCGCTAAGCGGCGGCGCATCCCATCTGCGCTGATTTTTGACGAACATCGCAAACGCGTCCGCCCCGATCTTTGCGGCGTTTAGCGGCGCGTTGGAAACCCCGCCGCTAGCGCTCACGTGCGCTCCGATCCGCTTCATTTTACCTCCTAAATTTTATTTTACGCCGCGTGCGCCGAAATTTCATAAACCCGAACCGCGCGCGGATTTTTTAAATTTAAATGCGCGCTTTTTCTTTCGCAAATACGCGCTGCTCGGTAAATTTCGCCGCGAAGAGCCGGCGCAGAGCGTCAATAAAACCGCGCCGTTTGCAAAGCTTAGGCGGCTACCTCGCCGAATAATGGAATTTTGACCGCTCGCGCCGTGTTTTGGGCGGCTACTAGAGCGCATTATTTCCGTGCGGTTACAAGAACGCACCGCACGAAATTTTACTCGTTCGCGATTTGTTCACGCCGCCCACGAAATTGAATTTCACGTGCTACAAATATTGCTCGCGGCTAGCGCAAAATTTTACTGCAGCTCGCGGATTTTGATCTTTACGCCGCGCTTTGCGTCGGCAAAGCTTATGGACCTTCCGCCGCCGTCCTTGCCGCGGCAAACCTTATAATCGATAGAGCCTTCTTGTAGGCTTTGTTCAAAGCAGTGACCGCCCGTATCGCTACCGCCAAAGATCGGTTTGCCTTCTAGGATTTCGCCGAGAAGCCCGCGGTAGTGCTCGGCGCCGAAGAATTTTTTATTGAAAACGAGCTCGTCGTCGCACGCGCCGTTCATGCAAATTTTATCGCCTTTTAAAACCAGGCTCAGCACGCTGATGCCGCTTGCGTAAATTTGAACCTCGGTTTGGTTTTTAAATTTACGCATAAAGCCCGCGTCGCTGGTGCGGGTAAGCGGCGAAATGACGGTGAAATTTACAGCTTGCGTAGAAGCGGGCTTGAGTGCGGTGGTAGCACAGCCTGCGAGCAGAAGCGAAAGTGCAAGTGGCGCCAGAAAAGAGCATTTCATAAATAATCCTTAATTTAAGTTGGGTTTAAGTGCGTCTTGAGTAGAATACCGCCTTTAATCTTAATACCAGATTAAAGTGGCCCCTTCGTCTAACGGTTAGGACATCGCCCTTTCACGGCGGTAAAACGAGTTCGAATCTCGTAGGGGTCGCCACTTCTAGTTTTAAAATTTTTTGACGCAAATCTTAGTTTTTGTAAAATTCTGAAATTTTATCTAACTACTAAATTCTAAAATTATGCGCTTTTGTTGCTTCCTGCGCTATAAAATTCCAAGACTGCAATAAAAATTCTACCTGATAATTTTAAAATTTATCCCCGCCGAATTTACGTAATAAATTTTATGCGGACATATGGAACTTAATGAAATAAAACTCGCAAATTTAGCTCTTTCTAAAAAAAATTCGCTAAATTTATTGAATGCAAAATTTTAAAGAATATGTAAATGAAATTCTAAAAAATCATCCTGGCGAGCGCATCACGAGCTTTGGTTTCGAGGGCGAGAAATACTGGCTCAAGCAGCCGGAGCTGCGCATCCGCGGCGGATTGCTTACGAAAATATTTAAAGCAAATCCGAAAGCCGCTTTCGATTACGAAGCGCTAAAATGCGAGAGCCTGTACGCAGCCGGCGCGCCTGTGCCGCAGCTGGTGCTGCGAGACGAGAGCTTTTTCGTACTCAAAGACGGCGGCACGCCGGTGGACGAGGTGCTAAAAAGCTCGGATAAGGCATCTTGCGTGGCGCTCATTGAGGGCTACGCTGCGGCGTTAGCACAGCTGCATTCGCGCGGCTTCATACACGGCAGGCCCGCGCTGCGCGACGTTTTAGTAAAAAACGGCGAGATGAAATTTATAGATTTTGAAAATCGCAGCGAGCGCGGTAATCTGCAAAAAGCCAAAATGCGAGATTTTTTGCTGTTTGTCTATGATCTGTGTCGCGAAGGGCTGAGCGAAGGCTTAGTGCGCGCAGGCATTCGCACCTATGCCTCAAGCGGCGGGCAAGGCGTAGTGCAAAGTTCGTGGGTTACGGTGCTTGCGCTGCGTCCGATATATTTTATCGCCAGGCTCTTGCCGCAAAAATTTAAAGATCTAAACGCGCTTGTGCGCACGTTTGAGCTCTGCCTAAAAATAATTGAGAAAAACGATGGTCAAACAAAGTAAATTCGCTAAATTTAAGCTGGTGATTATACTCGCCTATATGTCCGCTCTGGCGCCCTTATCTACCGATATGTATCTGCCCGCGCTGGAAAAGGTAAAGGCAAGCTTTGCTACGAGCGAGTTTTACACTCAGCTATCGGTTGCGAGTTTTTTCATCGCTTTTGCGCTAGGACAGCTCGTTTATGGGCCGTTAAGCGATAAATTTGGTCGTAAAAAGCCGTTATACGCGGGCATTTTGCTTTTTATATGTGCGTCGCTTGCTTGCGTGAGCTTTGATAGCGTTTACGCGTTTATATTTTTTAGATTTTTGCAAGCTTTAGGCGGGTGCGCGGGAGTGGTACTTGCGCGAGCCGTTATTAACGACAAATTCGAGCTGCACGAGGCTGCGGCGATGTTTGCGCTGATGATGGTCGTTGGCTCGCTAGCGCCGATGCTAGCACCAACTCTAGGTGGATTTGTGCTAGATTTTTTCTCGTGGCAAGCGATTTTTGCGATTTTATTCGCGCTTGGAATTTTGCTTTTTGCATTTATATTTTTCGGACTTAGCGAGAGCGCTCAGATAGACAGGACTGCTACACTTAGCGTAAAAGGCGTGCTTGGCGAATACGGCATAATCTTGCGAAATAAAGAATTTATGCGCTATACGCTAGGATTTGCAGTTGCGATGAGCGCGCTTTTTGCTTATATCACGGGCTCTAGCTTTATATTTTTGGGCTATTATGGGCTGGGCGAGCATGCCTTTGGCGTAATATTTGGCATCAACGCTCTTGGAATGACCCTTGTTTCGGCACTAAATGCCAAACTCGTGCAAAATCGCGAACCCGCCGCTTTATTAAATTTCGGTCTAATAGCGATGCTCGTGATGAGCCTGATTTTGCTCGCATGCGCTATGCTTGACCTTCCTTTCATCTGCTTTGAGGCTTCGCTTTTCGTATTACTTTCGTCTCTTGGCTTTGTTGCGCCTAACACCACGACGCTTGCGATGGCGCTATATAAGGACGGCAACTCTGGCGCAGCTTCGGCGGTACTGGGGACTGCGCAGTTTGCTATTGCCGGGGCTATTTCGTTTATCGTGGGTGCAGTGGGAGCGAATAAGCCGTTTTTGCTCGCAAGTGTGATGGTGATTTGTGCTCTTTGCGCGAACGCCGTGTATTTTTTATTGAGAGAAAAGAATCAA
Source organism: uncultured Campylobacter sp. (assembly GCF_938045345.1). Classification (GTDB taxonomy): domain Bacteria; phylum Campylobacterota; class Campylobacteria; order Campylobacterales; family Campylobacteraceae; genus Campylobacter_B. The sequence goes on along the minus strand of NZ_CALIMS010000036.1, from coordinate 51,223 downwards.
AAATTTTAATTTTAATATTTTTTAAATTTATCGTTAAGGATTGATTAGCTAAAATTAGCTCTCGTTCTTTCAGTGTAAGAAAGACAATTCGGTAAAAAAGGAAACAAGCCAATGAGCGATATTATCGCATATAAACTTAACGGTGAAATTTACGATACTCAAAGTATCGGCGAGCACACAAGCGAGGCGCAGCCGATATATTTCGATAACTCCGAGGACGCGCTTAAAATTCTGCGCCACTCCTGTGCGCACCTTTTGGCGCAGGCGGTGCGCGAGCTTTATCCGAGCGCTAAATTTTTCGTGGGACCCGCGATCGAGGATGGGTTTTACTACGACATCCGCGTCAGCAAAGATAACGGCGAGAAGCTCGGCGAAGAGGATTTAAAGGCGATTGAAAAAAAGATGCGAGCGCTCGCCGAGGCAAATTTAGAGATTAAAAAGATAGCCTCCACCAAAGAGGCGGTCGCGAAAAAATATGCAAACGACGATCTTAAGCAGGAAGTTTTAAAGCGCATCCCCGAAGGCCCGGTTAGCTTATACGCACAGGGCGAGTTTGAGGACATCTGCCGCGGTCCACACGTGCAAAATACGAAATTTTTGAAAAATTTCGCCCTTACGCGCATTGCGGGGGCGTATCTCGGCGGCGACGAGAAGCGCGAGATGCTAACTCGCATCTACGGCGTCGTATTCGCCGATAAAGATAGCCTTAAAAAACACCTTACGATGCTAGAAGAAGCCAAGAAGCGCGATCACCGAAAACTCGGAGCCGAGATGAAATTTTTCACCTTCGACGAGCAGATCGGCGCGGGACTTCCGATCTGGCTTCCTGCGGGCACGAGGATGCGCATAAAGCTCGAGGAGCGCCTTTATAGGCAGCTTCGCAAGCGCGGCTACGAGCCGGTGCGCGGCCCTGAAATTTTAAAATCCGACGCGTGGAAGATCAGCGGGCACTACAGCAACTACAAAGAAAATATGTATTTTACGACGATCGAGGAGCAAGAATACGGCATCAAACCGATGAACTGCGTCGGTCACATCAAGGTTTATCAAAGCGAAATCCGCTCATATCGCGATCTGCCACTTAAATTTTGCGAGTACGGCGTCGTACATCGCCACGAAAAAAGCGGCGTCTTGCACGGGCTTTTCCGCGTGCGCGAGTTTACGCAGGATGACGCGCATCTGTTTGTGATGCCGAGCCAGATCAAGGAAAACGTCTATGAAATTTTAGATTTCGTAGAGCTCTTGATGAAAGCTTTCGGCTTTGAATATGAGCTTGAAATTTCGACCAAACCGCAAAAGGCGGTCGGCGACGACGAGGTTTGGGATATCGCGACGAAGGCCTTAAAAGATGCGCTTGACGAAAAGGGCTTAAAATACGGCTTAGACGAGGGCGGCGGTGCATTCTACGGACCTAAGATCGACATCAAAATCACCGACGCGCTCGGTCGAAAATGGCAGTGCGGAACGGTGCAGGTCGATTTTAACCTGCCTGCGCGCTTCGAGCTTGGCTACATCGACGAAAATAATGAAAAAAAGCAGCCCGTGATGCTACATCGCGCGATTTTGGGAAGCTTCGAGCGCTTCGTAGGGATTTTGCTCGAGCACACCGCGGGCGAGCTTCCGTTTTGGATCTGTCCTACGCAGGTATCGATCGTGCCGATCGGCGAGGCGCACGCAAGCTATGCGAAGGAAATTTTAAATTTGCTGCGCGAAGCGGACATTGACGGCGAAATTTTAGATAAAAACGAGACGCTAAATAAACGAATCAGAACGGCTGAAAAGCAGAAGGTGCCGCTCATCATCGTCCTAGGCGATAATGAAGTTTCGGCTCGCAGCGTGGCCCTGCGCGATCGCAGGGCGCGCGAACAGCGAAATTTAGGGCTGGATGAGTTTTTAAATTTCGTAAAAGCTAAATTAAACGAGGTGAATTTTTGAGCAGAGGAAAAGAGGTTTTTCTAAACGAGGACATTCCGGCTAGCGAAGTCAGGTGCATAGGCGACAACGGCGAGGTTTACGGCATAATTTCAAAGGCGCAGGCGCTGCAAATCGCCGAGCGAGAGGGTGTGGATCTGGTTTTGATAGCGCCCGATGCAAAGCCGCCCGTTTGCAAGGTCATGAACTACAGCAAATTTCGCTATCAGCAGGAAAAAAAGCTCAAAGAGGCGAAAAAAAAGCAAAAAATCATCGAGGTCAAAGAGATCAAGCTGTCCGCCAAAATCGCTCAAAACGACATTAATTACAAAGTAAAACACGCAAAAGAATTCCTTAGTAGCGGCAAACACGTCAAGCTTCGCGTATTTTTAAAAGGGCGCGAGATGTCGAGCCCGGAAATCGGCGTAAATTTGCTCAATAAAATTTGGGATGAATTTTTCGCTGAAGTTGCCGATCGCGATAAGGCGCCCGCGCTGGAGGGTCGCTACGTAAATATGCTGATCACGCCGAAAAAGGCGTAGCGTAAATTTAGCGACATTTGCGCTGCGTGCGGTAAAATTTTAAAATTTACGCGCTGTTTTTTCCTGCGGTACAGCGTGTAAATTTAAACTAAATAGCGAAGTTTTAAAATCTAATGCGGGCTAAGTTCATCTCTAAATTTAACCCTTTAAATTTGTATAAAATTTTTTGTATCCAGCCAAACCGAATCTTAAGCGAGTGGCAAAATTTAACTTTAAATTTATCTTGCGTTCATTTAAGCTATAAAATTCCTTAAATTCAAATTTTTCAAAGAAACTTTATTATATACTTCCCGTTCACTTTAAAAAAAGGACGACCATGCCAAAGATGAAAAGCGTGCGCGGTGCCGTCAAGCGTTTTAAAGCGGGCAAAAACAAGATCAAAAGAGGCTCGGCGTTTCGCAGCCACATTTTGACGAAGATGTCTCAAAAACGCAAGAGGAATTTGCGCGAGGCCCAATACGTCGATTCTACGAACGTATCTGCGGTTAAAAAAATGCTTTGCAAATAGTGCGAAGTTAGTTTTTGACGAAAGTCATTCAAACTCCCCTAAATTTATGGATTTTAGGGCAAGATCCCCAAAGGGACGCCGATTAAGAAAGGATTAATATGGCAAGAGTAAAAACGGGCATCGTTAGACGCCGCCGTCACAACAAGGTGCTAAAGCTTGCGCGCGGATTTTATAGCGCAAGACGCAAACATTTCAGAAAGGCTAAAGAGCAGCTAGAAAGAAGCCTCGTTTACGCCTTCCGTGACAGACGCGCGAAAAAACGCGATTTCCGCAGACTTTGGATAGTGCGCATCAATGCAGCTTGCAGGCTAAACGACATCAGCTATTCTAAATTTATAAACGGACTGAAAAAAGCTGGCATCGAGCTTGATAGAAAAATTTTAGCAAATATGGCTATGAACGACGCTGAAGCTTTCGCAACCGTCGCAAAGAAGGCAAAAGCGGCATTAAAATAAACTTTAAAATTTGGCCGCTCCAAGGCGGCTAAATTTTTAAATTTCGACAAAGCTTTTAATTTTAAAAGCGCGTCCGCAAATTTGTCGAAATTTAAGAATTTGGGTAATTTTATTTGAGGCGGTGCAGAATGCTAAAGTCTTTGAAAAAAATCGTATCTCTTGCGCTTATCGGTGCAGCAGGGTTCGGCTATGCGAGCGAGCAGAATTCCTGGAGCTATGCAAACGCACAAAAATCTCTTTCCAACAACACTTCCCATTCCGACGTAATGAGCGCTGCGGACAGCTTGGGCGCGAAATTAAGCAGGCGCGACGCGGCTAGCGATAACTCCGAGAGTGAGCAGTATGAGAGTTCATTTCGTATCAAACTCGAATACGCAAGAGGCTTTGCCAAAAAGGGCTCATATTCGGGCAGGCTTAATAATCAGCGCGTTATGATGCCTGCGTTTCGCTGGACGGGCAATAGCGGCGTAAATGCCGAGTTTTGGAACGGCATTACCAATATAGGCGGCGCGCTGGTTCCTTATGTGGCTTTCGGCTCTTACGAGGCGGCGATACCGGGCGATCAAACTACGCAATATCTGGTCAGAAGGGACGAGGACGCTGTTCAGATGAAGCGAAATATCGCGGCGGGCATAGCAAATTTAGGCTATACCTATACCAAAAATTCTACTAGAAATCTAAATTTGGTCTATGCCGATATCGATAATTTCGTAAATTTCTACGGCAGAGAAAATATCGCAGGATACTTTATCGACGAGGTTAATACCGAAAACAATCCCGCAACTATCGCCTATATGGCGAATATCTACAACTATATCAAGACCAAATACCCTGGAATGCTCGTTTTGGCAAACAACGGCTGGGGCGTGCGCGACGCCATAGCTCCCTATGCGGACGTTTGGATGCTGCAAGAGGTGAGCGCGGACGACTACATAAACCACTATCGTCCTAGAACCTCTGAGTTTGAAAAAGACCCGGCAAACTCCTCTAAAATTTTGCACGTGATATACAACGCAAGACCCGATCAATACGACGAGATCATAAGATTATCTCGCGAGCGCAACGCGGCAAATCTCTTTATCACCTCCGATACGAATGCCTATCCTAGCGGATACGACGATCTGCCTACCTATTTTGAAGCGCTGATGCTGGCGATCAATAATTTCACGCCTAAAAACGGCAGCCTGTTTTCGCAGGTCGCAAGAGGCGGCAACCGCATAGGCATCGAGATGCCGCGCTCGAAGGTCGATCTGGATCTTACAAAGCTTGCAAGAAATTCTGCTTATAAAAATTTAACCGATACCGACGGGCAGGAGTTTAACGTAAACGTAAGCGCGATTGGAAACTACGGCGGGGATTACAAAGACCGCTCGGGTGGCGTCAAATACGATCACAAGAGCGACGGAATTTTACTCGGAGCCTCCAAGAGAGTAGATGATCTTACGCTGGGCGTGATCTTTGGGTATCAAAAATCAGACGCTTGGTATGAGGGTAAATTTGACGGCGTCAAAGAAAATATCAAATCCTACGAGCTCGGTCTGGCGGGTAGATACGATTTTAACGAGAACGTGGATCTGGCGGTCAATTTAACATATTCGACGAACGATCATAAATTTGAAACCAACAACGGATTCGGCGCTATCTACGGCGCGAAATACAAGTCGCAAATTTGGGATTTCAGCACGAGAGCCGGGTATAAATTCTTATTTGAAAACGGCTATATTAAGCCATATTTGGGACTTGGAGCGATTAGAGTGGACGAGGATGCGATCTCCAGGCTTAGATTTAGCTCCGCTTCAAAAACCGCGCCAAACGGCACCGCGGGAATTTACGCGATCAAAGCTTTCGGCGATCTGCAGATATTCGCAAATGCGGAGTACGAGCATCGATTTAGCGGCGATTCGTATCACGCGAGCAGAAAGTATTCAGACAGATACGACGTCGAGGGGCTTGATTATTCTAGCGGCGTATTTAACGGCGCGATCGGGCTGAAATATAATATCCTTCAAAGCGTCGGACTCAGCGCGTCGTACGAGTTAAGCGAGAGCAAAAATAGCCTCGCTAGAGCGGCTTTTGACGTGGAGTTTTGATTTTAATTGGAGTAGCCCAAGATAGGCGGCTGAAGCACAACTGCAAATTCCTCTTTGCCGCAAAGCGAAAATTTTATGAAATTTGCGGCTAAATTTTATCTGGGCTTTGCCGCAAAATTTAAAATTTTGGCCGTGGATTTCGTTTATATATTTTCTCGCTTTTAAATTTCATACACTATCGCTTTTATGCTACTTTCAATATAAAGAATAATGCGGATTTTGCAGTAGAATTTTGCACGTGTCTTTTAAAAGTGGTCTGAAATTTTAAAGATCTGTGCCTGCTTTAAATTCCGTGATTATTAAATTTTAAAATTCCATATGCAAAGAAATTTTAAAATTTTAAATCTGGTTCGATAAAGAGATTTTGCTAAGCGGCGGGATTATAAAAATTCTAAAGCAATGGTCCGCGTGAAATAAAAGGTCAATCCGGATTAATTAAAATCGCTAAGACTAAGACGATGGGGTAGAATTTTGCGGATCGCTCCGCAAAATTTAAAAGAGATTATTTTAGCTTGTCTAGTTCGATGATGTAAGGCACTGAGTTTACTCCCGCACCGAAATATTTGGCAGCTAGGGCTTTTGCAGCATTTAGCTCGGCAGCGCTTACGTCTTTGGCACCTGCTTTGTTATCTTCAGCGTAATATTTTTTAAAAACCGCTATCTTTTGCTCGTCGGTTTTAGCATTTTTGATCTCTTTGTAGATGAGCGCGGATTTTGCGTGGCCGTCATCGCCGTGAACGGAGGTCATGATTATATCGACATTGTTATTTTTTAACGTTTCTTCGATCCTTGCCATCTCTTTGCGGCAGAATGGACACAAAGCGTCTGTCAGCATCAAAATCGTAGGCTTTTTGGGATCGTTTCCTAGCTTGATAATATTGTCTTTGCTCTCTGCTTTGAAGATCTTGCTTAGCTGTCCTGCGATGCGGTCTTGTTTGATCTGCTCCTTATAGACTACGCGTTTTTTAGGATCGATGATATCGGTAAAGATCAGATCGCCTTGGGTGAAGATGATCTCCTCTTGCGACATATTGCCTTGAGAGATTTTTAAAACGACCGCCTCAACGCCCTTTGGCTCGCTAAGTGGGATGCGCTCGGCGACCTTTATTTCGATGCCTTGAGGCGCGCCGCCGTAGATAGATAAAATTTCGCTGTCGCTTAAAGCCGCGTTTAGGCTCGCTGCGAGCGCAACTGAAGTTAAAATAGCTTTTTTCATTTTTTTCCTTTGCAAAAAATTCCGCGCATTGTAGTGCAAAATTTTAAATTTTTACTTTTTCAAATAGCGCTTATTATCAATCGTCACGATATTCCCCATTTTATCTAGGTACTCGAGATAGCAGATGACGAATTTCCTGCTAAGCCCAAGCTCCTCTTTGGCGTTAGTGACGTTTACGAAGCCATCTTTTTCGATGATTGCGTAGAGGCGTTTGATCGCTAGGGCCAAATTTTCAGCCTCGACGAAGAGATTGTGCGCGAGACGGACGACTTTTTTGGCGTAGGTCAGCTTCTTTAGCGCGTCATCGCCGCTACTGCGGTCGATCTCCAGCTCGTCATATACGTTATAGGGCGCGAGAGGCGCTATGCCGCCCTTTTTGATGAGATCAAAAATTTTACTCTCCAGACTCTGTTTGAGCGCGTCAAAATCCACTCCAGATTTTACGTAAACTCCGCCCTTTTTGGAGACGATGCCGCCCCGCTCAAGCTCGCTAAGCGCGCGCGCGGCGAGATCTTCGCTAGCCCATGAGAGTTTTAGGGCGATCGAGGCTGGCGAGAAGATCGCGTAGTCGTTTTTTGAGACGATAAATTTTATGAGGCTTTTTACGTCCTCGATCGCGCTTAGATCGTAAACGCATAAATTTGCTTCGTCAAAATACGTCCCTTCTATGCCGCGCGCGATCTTTATCGCTTCGTCGTACTCCATTCCGAAGCGCTGATACGCCGAAAATAGCCCGAATCCATGCTTGTGAAAGAGGCTTAAAATTTTAAACGCTTCGGTGAAATTTCGCTTCAAAAGCGCGGTGAGAAGCACGGCTTTGCTCTGCTTTTTTAGCGGCTCGACTACGGCGTTTAGCACGCGTCCGCCGCCGATTACGCGCGAGTTTGACAAGCAGACGAAGGGCTCGCCGAATTTCAAAAACATCTTTTTGTCAAATTTAAAGCTCACGAGCTTCTCGCCGCTAGGAAGTTCTTTTAAAATGAGCGCTTTTGCCGCGCTTTGCTTACTTCCGACGCAAAACAGCACGTCTTGATTATGCGAAATTTCGCCGCTAAAGGTGCAGTCCGCTTCATTAAAGCCGCGGAAAAAGCCTTTTTTAGTTAAAATTTGCCCCTTTTGCAGCTCGCTCGTTTTGGCGTCCAGACTTAGCGCGACGCGGTTTGGAGCCTGCGCTAGCGGCGTATCCTCGTCGTGGATCTGCACGCTTTTGACGTTAAAAATTTTACCCAGATCGCAGTTATAAAGCTTTTCGCCCTTTGAAATCGCGCCGTTAATGAGGCTGCCCGTTACGATGGTGCCGAGCCCCTTAAGCGAAAAGACGCGGTCGATGTAGTAGTGCACCACGCCGCCTCCTTGGCGCTGCGCGGGCTTGATATTAAAGAGATAGTTTTTCAGCTCGGCGATGCTTGCGGGATCTTTTATGCTGATAAAAAAGGTATTTAAAATTTGCAAATCCTTAAATTTACTGATGTATTCCTTGCACTGCGCCGCGACCTCTGCCTTGCGCGCGTCGCCCACCAGATCGCACTTGCTGATACACAAGATCACGCTTTTTACCCCAAGCAGCGATAAAATTTGAATATGCTCTTTGCTTTGTGGCATCAGCCCGTCGTCCGCAGCGACTACCAGCATCGCAGCGTCGAAGGCATACGCGCCGCTAATCATCGTCTTTACTAGATTTTCATGCCCAGGAACATCGATGAAAGCAACATTGGTATCCCCCGAGCGCAGATGGGAAAAGCTAAGATCGATCGTGATGCCACGCTGCTTTTCGCTCGGCATCCGGTCTCCCTCAAAGCCGTTTAGCGCCTTGATTAACGCGGTCTTTCCGTGATCGATATGGCCTGCGGTGCCGATGATTACGCTATTCATAAATTTCTCCGATCTTTTTTATTAAATCTTGCAAGTCGCTTTTTAAAATCGATCTGAAATCGAGCAAAAATTTATCATCCTCGATCCGCCCGATTATGCCCGCAGCGCGAAATTTTGCCTGCGTGCTCTGCGGGTCTGCCCCGTCAAGTATCGCAAGCGCGACGCTAGGATAGGAGGCGCCGGGCATCGTACCGCCGCCTACAAAGGTGGTAGTAGGCACGATCTGCGATTTTACGCCGATGCGCGATTGCACTAGCTCCGCTCGCTCACGCAGCTCGTCCAGGCTCAGATGGATCTGATCTATCGTCGTGATGAGGTGAAATTCTTTATTTATATACGCCTTGATCGTCTCGGCAAGCAGGCTTAGCGTGATCTTATCCACGCGCAGCATTCGCAGTAGCTGGTTTTTGCGCAGGCGCGCGATAAGCTGCCGATCTCCTAGGATGATGCCGCACTGCACAGAGCCGAAAAGCTTGTCGCCGCTGAAGCTAAGCAGCCGTACGCCGCTTTTTAAAAGCTCAAAAATAGAGGGCTCGCTTTTGCCGAGCTCAAATCCCAGCTCGCTCGCGTAGCCGCTTCCAAGATCGTAATAATCGATGATCTCGTTAAAGCTTTCCTCTTTTTTCATGCTAAATTTTGTGGGGCAAATTTTAGAAATTTCACCCAGAATTTCGCCCGTGCCGCCTTCATAAAAACGCTCGCTATTTACGGACGGCTCGCCGCTTTTTAAATTTAAAGAATTTGCAGAGCCTGCCGCTAAGCCTAAACCGTTCGGCACGGAATTTAGAATTTCGCCCGCCGAATCCGAAGAACCACCGCAAAGATCTGCTAAATTTTTAAAATTCGCCGCTCTAAGCGCTAAAAATTCTCTCTTTGCCTGCGAGGCGCGACGTGCGAGAGCCGCCACTTCCGCAGCGCTTACACTCGAGCTGAAGCCCGAAATTTTAAAATTTGAGCGGTGCACCTTCATCAAGATCGCCGTGTTTTCATTGATCGCTTCCTCGTAATCGTCCGGCTTGGTTTTGTTCGTAGTGCCGATTTCTACGAGCTTTGCGCCTGAGTTTGCCATCACTTCGCTTACCCGAAAACTCCCTCCGATCTCGACTAGTTCGCCGCGGCTTACCACGACTTCGCGTCCGCGCGCGAAGGTATTTAGCACCAAAAATACCGCCGCAGCGTTATTATTGACTACGAGCGCGTCCTGCGCACCGAAGAGCTCGCTACACAAAAGCGCTATGTAGTCGTATCTATTGCCGCGCGCGCCCTTTGATAGATCGTATTCTAAATTTGAATATGAGGTGATGATCTTTTGCGCGCGGGCTAAAATTTCTGCGCTGATGACGCTGCGGCCGAGGTTTGTGTGCAGCACGACGCCGGTTGCGTTAATGAGCGGTTTGAGGCTTAGATTTTGAAATTTTTCGTAGCGCGATTTGATGCGCGCGATGATCTCGCTTTCGTTTGCGAGTTCGCCTCCTTGCAGCGCCTTTTCGCGCTCCTGCCCGATGAGCTCTTGCGCGATTTTGATGATTTGCGGGCGGAGGCAGTTTTGAAACTCCTGCGCGTTTGCGATTTTGTCGATTTTTGGTAGTTTGATTCGTTGCATTGCGACCCCGATGCCTTAAAATTTAGGCGATTTTATCATTTAAAGCTTTGATTTTGCTTTATCTATAAAATTATTAATTTAAATTTGATTTACTTTAAGTGCAGAATTTAAAAGCTGTTTAGAAAATAAGAGTAAAACCCACCTAATTATCAATTTAGGATAGATTATGAAAGAACATGGATTTTACGCCGCGGGGCTAAAGGATGTCGTCTTAAGCGACGATATCGAAATTTGCGGCGATGAAGAGGAGACGAAAAATGAGGAATTTATCGTTGCGAATTCGCTGAAATTAAAAGCACAAATTTATGCGCCCGAGATAAATTTTTATATAGAAAATTCCGCAGATGAGCCGCTACAAATCGCTAAAAACGTAGATATTTTGTATCGCGCCAAAGATATCGCCTTTGACGGTGCCCTAGATAGCGACTATCAAAAGCCCGTCGGCAAAAACGTAATTCTCGCCTGTGATGAGCCGCGAGAGGGGCTTGTGGGGCTACTTAGGCAGCACGGATTTAAGGTGATCGCGTTAAGCAGGGCCGAGATTAAGTTTGTCTACGGCGAGATTGGTGATCTTGCGGTTACGATTTTAAGCGAGCGGGATGAGGTTGAGACCGAGGCTGATTTTTTCTTGATTAGCGGCGCAGCGCCCTATCAGCTACGACAAAGCGGCTGCTACGAGATCTCGGGGCTAAAAGACGATGAAATTTTAGAAATTTTAAATTCCAAAAGCCCGGTTTATCATTATAAGAATTCCACGATCTTTGATCCTGCGATTTGCCAGTATCAAGGTAGGCGAAATGAGCTGCGAGCGCCATGCGCGGAGGTTTGCCCTACAGTGGCGATTTTGAAAAACGACGAAAAGCGCGAGTTAGTATTTTCATATATCGACTGCATCGGTTGCGGCGCGTGCGTAAGCGTCTGCCCTAGCGGCGCGCTGAAATTTGCCAAGCTGCCCCAAAGCGTATTTGGCGAGATCGCAAAGCTCTATGCAGGCAAAATTCCGCTTCTCATCGCAGAGAGCGAAACCGCATCCGCACCTGCAGTGCAGCTTCCGTGCGGCGTGCTGCCGTTTGGAATTTTTGGAAGCAAGCAAATAGATGAGGTAAATTTGCTAAGCGCTATGCAGGAAAGCGGCTCGAGCGTGATCGTTTACGGCGCGGACGCGGGCGAGGGCACGCGCGAGGCGGCGGAGCTTATCAATGGAATTTCGCGCGCGATCTACGGCAAGGACGCAGTATTTTTAGCGCGAAATTTAATCGAGCTACAAGAGGCGCTAAAGCAGGCGCAAAGCGCGCAGCCGTGGAGGCTTTCGATAAACGAGCAGGGCCTTAGCAAGAAAGAAATTTTTTCCAAACGCGTAAGCGCAATGGTTGGCGAGGGCAGCTTCGGCACTGTAAAGAGCGGCGAGCGGCTGAGATTCGGCGAGGTTAGCATAAACGAATCGAGTTGCACGCTCTGTCTTAGCTGCGTGGGTGCCTGTAATACCGGCGCGCTGTATGCCGACAACAGCGACAATTCGATTAAATTTAACGCCTCGCTTTGCACGACGTGCAACTACTGCGTGCTAAGCTGCGCTGAAAAGGATACGATCGAGCTTAAGCCTTGCGGCGTGGAGCTTGAGCCGGGATTTTTTAATTACAAAATGCTAGCTAAAGATGAGCTTTTTAAGTGCATTGAATGCGGTAAGGAATTTGCGACGAGCAAAGCCGTGATGAAGATCGCGGATATGATGGGTGCGCATTTTGCAAACGAGCCTGAAAAGATGAAGACTCTTTTTTGCTGCGGCGATTGCAAGGCGAAAATAATGATAAAAAAGCAGATAGAAGATGCTAGAAAAGAGGCAATGTAATGGATGCAAATTTAATCAAAGCAAGAAGCTACTACTATGAATTTTTTGCAATTCCGTTTTTTTTCTATGAAACGGATGCGAAATTTAAGCGCTGGAAGGAGCAGCTGGAGTTTTTACGTAGCTCGCCCATCGTGTCTAGCGATGAGGCGGAATTTCAAAATTTGGCGAAATTCGATTTTGCAGCGTTTAAAAGCGAGCAAAATTCCGTGCTTTTTGATTTTTCATACGCCAACGTGCCGATGAGTGCGAGCTTCTACGACGAGGGACGCGACGATGGGCGTATGCGTGTCGCGGTAATCGACGTGCTAAAAAAGAGTAAATTTCGCCGCAATATGGAGCTTTGCAAAGAGTGCGAGGACTATGTGGGATTTATTTTTTACCTGCATTCGACTCTGCTTCGCGACGCAGCTGCAAAACACAGCGCGGTTTTAAACGGACAAAATTCTGTGACAAACGAGCAAAATTCCACAAATAGCGTGAGCTTAACGGCGCAAGACGGAAAAAATTCTGTAGATTCGCATGGCAGTAAAAATTTTACAGGCCCGCAGGATGGTAAAAATACTGCGAGCGCGCAATACGCTAAAAATTTCGTCGGCGCGCAAGACGGCGAAGCGCTGGCGTTAGAGCTTTTTACGAATGTCACCGACAGCTTTGTGGATGAGTTTAGCGAGCTTTTGTGCGGGCATGTGCGGGCGGATTTTTTCAAATCATTAGGCGCACTAATGAGAAGCTTTTTTGCGCTTGAGCGCTCTCTTTTAGCGCTTGCCGCTCCGCAAAAGAAAGATCGCAGCGTCGTTAAAGAAGCGATCAAAAAAGGCGGCTATCAAAATAAATTTACCAATCCGGAAGATATTTTTGATCTGGATTGATAAATAAAATTTTTAACGGAAATCTTAACGCGAAAGCAGAATTTCGGTTAAATTTTAAACTCGCAAACTCGAGTTTTGCGAGTAGTTTTTTAGTTAGAACTTTATATTTTGAATTTTAAATAAAATTTAAAAAGTAACTTAAAATTTAATTTCCATCTCACTGCCTTTTCGTTATAATTCATTAGACTTAAATCCTGTAACAGGCGTTACTACAATAAAAGATTTAAAGCGATTTCTTCACAAAGGAAAACCATGGAGAACAAACGCAGGGATTTTCTTAAAAAATCTCTAAAAATCGGCGCAGTAGGCGCTGTGGGCATTGCTGCATCTCAGGCTCTAGCAAAAAATGAGCAGGACTATGGCGATACCGTTCGTGGCAAATCACCGAAAAAAGAGGTGCTTTACTGGGAGAGTGAAGCGTGGAAAAAATACTATAAAGTAGCTTACTAGGAGAATTTTCATGAGTGAGAATGCAATCGGAAGGAGATCGTTTTTGAAACTCGCCGCTTTAGGAGCGAGCAGCGTAGCTGCATTTGGCGAAAATAATACGCTAAGAGCCGCTACTGAGCAAGAGATCAAAAACCCATTTCCAGGTTCCGTTATGAAGCGAACGATATGTTCGATCTGTTCCGTAGGCTGCGGTATCGAGGCTCAAGTGGATGAGAGCACCAATACCTGGATTCGCCAAGATATGGCAGTAGATCACCCGATCTCGCAAGGCAGCCACTGCTGTAAGGGAATCGATCAAATCGATCTAACCAAATCTAAAATGCGTCTTAAATATCCGCTCAAAAAGGTTGGCGGCAAGTGGGAGCGCATAAGTTGGGAGCAAGCCGTTAACGAAATCGGCGATAAAATGCTTCAAGTCCGCAAAGAGGACGGTCCAGATAGTGTGGTATTTCTGGGTTCGGCTAAATTTTGCAACGAGCAAGCATATTATTTTAGAAAATTTGCAGCCTTTTGGGGTACGAACAGCAACGACCACGTAGCCAGAATTTGACATAGCGCAACAGTCGCCGGTGTGGCGAATACTTGGGGTTATGGAGCTATGACAAATCACGTAGGCGATATGGCGAAAAATTCTAAAATGATCCTTTTCATAGGTGCGAATTCTGCGGTTGCAAATCCCGTGGGGGCTATGAAGCATGCTCTTCAAGCTCGCGATAGAAACGGCTCGAAAATCGTCGTCGTCGATCCAAATTTTACTAGAACTGCGGCTAAAGCCGATATGTATATTAGAATTCGTCCGGGAACTGATATAGCGTTTGTGTACGGAATGCTGCATCTAATCTTCAAAAACGGCTGGGAAGATAAAGAGCTAATAAAAACCAGAACCTACGCTGTAGAGGAGATCAAGGCGGAAGCTGAGAAGTGGGATCCTAAAGAGGTAGCCAATGTTACTGGTTGCAAAGAAGAGGAACTGATAGAATTTACTAGGATGTTTGCTACCACAAAGCCCGCTACTTTGTGCTGGGCTCTAGGCATTACACAGCACTCGATCGGTAGCTCAAATACTAGAATTTTGGCTCTTTTGCAGCTCATACTAGGCAATATGGGCAAGCCGGGCGGCGGCTGCAATATCCTTAGAGGCCATGATAATGTTCAAGGCGCTACTGATATGTGCAATCTCTCCGATAGCTTACCTGCGTATTACGGACTAGCCGATAACGCTTGGAAGCACTTCTGCAAAGGCTGGGGCGTAGATTACGAGCAGTTTATTAAAAGATTTGCCGTCTCTACTAAGCAGCCGCACGAAAAGCAGGGTGAAAAAGTGCCTGGTACGAATTTTACCGAGTATTTCCACTACGATCCGAGCATCGAGCAGGACGTGATAAACTGGCGCAACGAAAAGGGCTTTTCGCTATCTAAATGGTGGCAGGGCGTTTTGAAAAACGAGCCCGTTTTAAGTAGTGGCAATGTCCGCGTTCTTTGGGTGCAAGGCACAGGAATTACTTCTATGGCTCACGTTCGCGAGACTAAAGAAGCGCTAGGCAAGATCGATATGCTGGTAGTCGCCGAGCCGTTCTTAAACGAAGTAGCGATTCTAAACGATAGACCGGATGGAATTTATGTTTTGCCGGTAGCTACGCAGTTCGAGAGCGAAGGTCATCTAAGTGCTACAAACCGCAGCGGTCAGTGGAGAACTCAGATTGTTAAGCCGCTATTTGAGAGCAAAGAGGATCAAGAAGTAATGTTTTTATTCGCGAAAAAATTCGGCTTTTACGACGAATATGTTCGCGGCATGAAGATGGGCATCGTTGACGGTGAGCTTAAGCAGGTTAAAGACGATTTTGTTTGGCCTGACGACGCTACCGATGAGATCGCACGCAATACTCAAAGTATTGGAAATAACGGACGCACCGCAGCTAGATTTCGCAGACAGCAGAAAAATTGGCATCTATTTGATCCCGATACTTTGCGCGGCATAGGTGGCGAGGTCGAGGGCGAATATTACGGGCTTCCATGGCCTTGCTGGGATACGCAACACCCGGGCACGCCGATTCTTTACGACGTAACTAAGCCTTATGCCGACGGCGGTATGGGATTTAGAAACCGCTTTGGCTTAGAGCACGACGGCGTTTCGCAGCTAGCCGACGAGAGCATTACCCTTCCGGGATCAAAAATTCAAGGCGGACACGCAGAGATTACTAAGGCAAATATCGAGCAGGTTTTAGGCATTACGCTAAGTGAGGAAGAGAAAGCCAAGATGGGGCCTACGTGGAGCACAGATTATAGTGGCATTATCGCTAAAAAATGCCGAGAGTTCGGAATTTGTCCTTGCGGAAACGCAAGAGCCAGAGCGAAGGTTTGGCAGTTTGCGGATCAAATTCCAAAGCATCGCGAACCGATCCACTCGCCTAGATGGGATTTAGTGGAGAAATATCCGACCTTTGCGGATCAAAAACGAAATTTCCGCGTATTTACTAGATTTATCTCCGAGCAGAAAAAGCAGGATTGGAGCAAGGACTTCCCTACTATCGTAAGCTCGCTAAGGCTTGTAAATTTAAGCGGTGCGGGCATGATAGAGCGCACGAGCAAGTATCTTTCGGCGATTACTCCGGAGATGTTTGCGCACGTAAATCCTAAGCTTGCCGCTGATAAAGGTATCAAAGATGGCGAGATGATGTGGATTCATTCACCGCAAGGCACGAAGATCAAAGTCAAGTGCATCTATTCGCACGCCGTTACGCCCGATCGTATTGTTATGCCGTATAACTTCGCGGGAATTTTCCAGGGCGAGGATCTAAGCGAGCGCTATCCTGAGGGCACTAAGCCATATATCAGAGGCGAGAGCTCAAATACGATTACCAACTACGGCTTTGACATAAATACGCAAATTTCGGAATTTAACGCCGGTCTTTGCAGACTAGAAAGAGCATAAGGAGATAAAATGCCGGCAAGATTAAAATTTTACGTCGATGTCGAGCGTTGCATCGCTTGCTATGGTTGCCAGGTAGCCTGCAGCTCGGCGCACGAGGTTCCCGTGCAGATCAATAGGCGCAAGGTTATTACTTTAAACGAGGGCATAGAGGGGCAGGAGGTTTCAAGCTCTATCGCTTGCCAACACTGCACCGACGCGCCTTGTGCGCAGGTTTGCCCGGTTCAATGCTTCTATATCAGAACCGACGGCGTCGTTTTACACGATAAAGATAAATGTATCGGCTGCGGATACTGCCTTTACGCGTGTCCGTTTGGCGCTCCGCAATTCCCTAGAGACGGAGCTTTCGGTATCAAAGGCGCGATGGATAAGTGCACTATGTGCGCGGGTGGACCGGAGCCTACGTTTTCGCACGAGGAACTGCATAAATACGGTCAAAACCGCATCGCAGAGGGCAAGGTTCCGATTTGTGCGGCGATCTGCTGCACGAACGCTCTAATCGTGGGCGACGCGAGCAGAGTTTCGGAGGTTTATCGCAAGCGCGTACTTACGCGCGGCGTGAGCCTATAAGATTGTGGAATTTTAAACGCTCCGGTTTAAGATTTCGCTTCCTTTCACAGAAATTTCAACCGAGCGACAGCTTTAAATTTAGCGGTCGCTCGGCGCAAAATTTTATTTAAAAATTTCGCTCTTGCCTATTTGCCGCTAAGTTATTTCAAAAAATCCTCTCTTGCTGACATTAAAATTTTAAATTTATGCTACAATCACTCAAATTTAGGATTTGAAATCTTAAGCGAAAGGATCTGTCTTGAAAAATAAAATTTCACTTTTTTTGGTCATTTCGGCGTTTTTGATTTTTACGGGTTGCTCTAAAAATGTGCCCGTAAATAGCGGCATTGTGCGCACTTCCGAGCCGCTTCACATTATGGAATTTCCGCAGGATAAACTCATAAGCGTAAATTTCACCAATACCTCTACGACGGATTCAAATTTAACCCAAGCAGTGATCCAGCATCTGCGTGCGGACGGATTTAAGGTCGTAAATAAAGGCGCGGCGAACGTCCAAATCGGCGGCAATCTAAACTACTTCCGCAAGGCGGATTTTTCGCGCAGATCGTGGGATAATCCAAGATTTAGCTTTGGTATGGGATTTGGCAGATATTACAGATATACGGGCGTAGGCGTGGGCTGGGGGATGCCGTTCGGTTATGATCCGTGGGACGACGACGATTATTACAGAGATTATTTCTACGACTCGCAGATTAGCCTCTACATAAGCGTTAAAAGCAAGGGTGCGTGGAAGGACTACGTAACGAACCTCAACTACCAAAGCATCAAAAATCCGGGCTCTAAAGACTCGGTAATGGATGCGCTAAATTTTAAAATTTACGAATATATAAGACAACTGATTAAGCAGGGAAGATGATAGTAAAAGAGAATAAAAAGCCCGTAGCGATGACGCTGGCGGGATCGGCGATTTTGGCGCTCGCTAGCGGGTATTGCTACCACGCGGGCTTTGGCGGCGCGGCGCTTTTTGCTTCCGTAGTGGCGGCATTTTGCGCGTTTTTTTGCGCGCTCAGACTCGGCGCTAAAAATTATTTGCAGATCGGCGAGGACGCCCTTACAATCGTGCGCGGCGCAAATTCCGAGAGCTTCAAATACAAAGATATCGCAAATTTAGGCACCAAAACCTTCGTCGCAGGCAGAAACAAAACGGAGCTTTTAAATTTTGTATTCAAAAAAGCGCCGCAGGCACAGGACCGCTTTAATTTTTTACGATTTTACAGTGACACGGAGGCCACGCTGCCTGGCTCGTTTGAAATTTCGATCTACGAGCTGAGTAAAATTTTGCGCGAAAAAGCGGGTCTTTCGCAAAGCTCTGAGGAAGAGCAAGCCGCCTCAAAAGCTCGCAAGGGCGCTAAGGGCTTTAAAAAAAGCGCGGGTAGCGGTAGAAATTTTAAAACTAAAAACCTTCGCGATGAAAATTCCGCTTCGCAAAATTCCTGCGACGCACAAAATTTAGATGAAAATTTAGGCGCGCAGAATTTCCGCGTGGCACAGGATTTCACCGTGCAAAATTCTAATAGCGCCGCTAATTCAAACGGCGCGCAGAATTTGAAGGGCGCTTCAAATTTAAACGAACAAAGCTCCGCCGCGCCGAATGGTGCCGCTTCCTTAAATAGCGCCAGCGCGGGCGAAAATTTCACAGGCGCCGAGGATTCCGCGCCTAAAATTCTCGCGGGCGATAATGGATCTGACGCTGCGCCTGAAAGTGCGGCAGCGGCTAGCTATGATGCCGTCGATACCGCGATGCGAAACTCCGCCTGCGAAAGTAAAAACAAGTAGAGGCGCGGCTTTGAACTCCTTATCGATCGGAATTTTCTTGCAAGGAGCCGCGCTGATGCTCTCGCTCATCGTTGCTATCGGCGCGCAAAATATCTTCGTCATCTCCCAAGGCCTTGCGAAAAACCACGTCGCGGCTGTTTGCATGGTTTGCGCGCTAAGCGATGCCGTATTTACGGCCGTAGGGATATTTTTAATCGGCGGCGCTCTTAAGCAAGACTCTCTTCTTACCCAAATTTTAGGCATAGGCGGGGTTATATTTCTGCTCTGCTACGCTCTAAGCTCGTTTTTTAGCGCCTACAGAGGCTCGCATTTTGCCAAGATTCAAAACTCTGCAAATAGCCCGCTGGCGCCCGTCGTAGCCAAAGCTCTTGCGGTGACGCTTCTAAATCCGCACGTGTATTTAGACACCGTCGTGGTCGTGGGCTCGCTCGGCGCTACGATCGTAGATGCCCAAAAGCCGTGGTTTTACGCGGGAGTTATGTTCGTATCGTTTGCGTGGTTTTTCGGCTTGGGCTACGGTTCAGGGGCGCTTTCGAAGCTTTTTGCAAGCAGCAGAGCGTGGCGCATAATCGACGCGCTCGTGGGAGTTTTGATGCTGTATATGGCGTATCTGATCACGAAGTTTGTCTTTAAAATTTAAAATTTCACGCTAAAATTCCGCATTCTTGATAAAGGATCTATGATGAAGATTGAAATTGAAAGCGGGCTCGAACTAAAAGAGGCCTTGTGGCGCGTAGAGAAAGCTCTGCGACTAGTGACCGATAAGGACGGCAAAATCACATCGAGCGCGACGCTTTACGTGGGCAAACATTCGCTTTTAAATTTACTCGATACCAACCAGATCGAAAATATCCAAAACGCCTATGCGCGCGCCAGGACGGAATTTCGCGCGGAGATGCTGGGCGTGCTGGAGGGCTTTTTATCCCAAGAGGATGCCGAGAAAGATCCGGAATATGCACTATTTAATCAGCTCTACCAAATGGCGATGACCGCGGGCAGAAAGAGTGATATCTTTATCCATGTCCAAGGCATCAGCGAAAACGAGGTCGTGCTGCGCGTATATCAGCGCTTTGAGCTGGAGAGCGGCGAGACAATCTATTACGCAGGCGGCGAGTTTAGCTACACTCTGGATGAAAATTTCGGCAAAATTTATCGCTACGAAATTTGATTTTAGCGGTGCGGCGCAAGATCGGTGCCGCCTCGATCGTAAATATCGCACTACGCTTTTTTGCTGCAGCGTCTGAATTTAAACCCCCTAAAACACGCGGCGAGCTAAATTTAGACAAGCTTTCTGTGACGATAGAATTCCGCTCGGTTAAAATTTATCGTAATTCCAAATTTAAAGCTGCGTACAAATTTTTATCCCTCGATACGCAAATTTTATCCTACTGCCCGCCGGCATTCGAGTTCACCTTATTTTACGCTTGCCAAAATTTTAAATCGCTCGCATAAAATTTTATTTCTTAGGCACATAAATTTTGTTGTATCGCACTTTTACGCAAAAGAAAAGATAATTAAACGAAGCCGAATTTAACCAAGGCGCGTATGTAGGAAGGCGAGCTCAAAGATGATACGCTAGATGGCGGTTTGTTGCCATTGCTTACTTTAAAAATTTTTAAGCATTAATACGTGCAAAATGTAAAAACAAAGAAGTGAAAACGCAATGCTAAGCAGAAAAACTAGGATAATAAGAGCGCTGATCGGGCTAGCGATAATGATCGCCGGAGTCGTGTTTGGCAGCTGGTGGGGACTGATCGGACTGGTGCCCTTTATCGTGGGCGTCACGGGATTTTGTCCGGCTTGCTACTTTTTAAACCGCTGTTCGCTAAAGCGCTAAATTTAGCTGCGGTATGCGGTTTGCTGCGCGCCTGGGCAAGAAGCGCGATAAATTTAGCGGCGAAGCGGGCGAGCTTTAAATTTTAAATTATCCACGCCTTGCCGCGGAACGTTAAATTTAAACGAGCGCTTTAAAGCTTAAAAATTTTATCGCGCGATGCAGGGCGGTAAATTTAATCTCGTGCTGCCGTCAATCGGTATGCTGCTATCCGCGTAAAATTTTAACGCCGTGCCGCTTTCGACGCTCTTGTTATGACTGGTTTGTGCGCCGTGCTAGCCATAGCCAAACTTTATGATTAATTACACCTAGCCTCTTAAAATTCATCTTAAATTTGCTAAAATTGCAGCAAAATTTAAAATTTAAAGGAGCCCAAATGTCAAATATCTTAATCATAGGCGCGGGCGGCGTGAGCCAAGTCGCGACCATAAAATGCGCGATGAACGCGGACGTTTTTACAAAAATCACACTTGCAAGCCGCACCAAAAGTAAGTGCGACGCGATCGCTAAATTTATCAAAGACCGCCTAGGCGTGCAAATTGGCACCGCCCAGATCGACGCGGACCACACCGACGCGGTCGTAAATTTAATCAAAAAAACGGGCACCGATTTGCTTTTAAATGTGGCGCTGCCGTACCAGGACCTAACGCTAATGGACGCGTGCTCTCGCGCCGGCATTCCATACATCGACACCGCAAACTACGAGCACCCGGACACCGCCAAATTTGAATACAAGCTGCAGTGGGCGAAGGACGGCGAGTTTAAAGCCGCAAACACGATGGCGCTGCTAGGAAGCGGCTTTGATCCTGGCGTGACGAACGTATTTTGCGCCTACGCGCAGCAAAATCTCTTTGACGAGATCGGCGAGATCGATATCCTAGACTGCAACGCGGGCGATCACGGCTATCCGTTCGCGACGAATTTCAACCCTGAAATCAACCTGCGCGAAGTAAGCGCAAAAGGCCGCTACTGGGAGCGCGGCGAGTGGAAAGAAACCGAGCCGATGCAGATCATGTTCAAATGGGACTACCCGAAAGTAGGCGTCAAAGACAGCTACCTGCTCTACCACGAGGAGCTAGAAAGCTTAGTAAAAAACATCAAAGGGCTGAAGCGAATCCGCTTTTTCATGACATTCGGACAGAGCTACCTCACGCATATGAAATGCCTAGAAAACGTCGGCATGCTGCGTATCGACGAGGTCGAGCATAACGGCGCCAAAATCGTGCCGATACAGTTTCTAAAGACGCTACTGCCTGATCCTGCGTCGCTAGGCCCTAGAACGAAGGGTAAAACCAACATCGGCTGCGTGATTCGCGGGCTCAAAGACGGCAAAGAGCGCCAAGTCTACATCTATAACGTCTGCGACCATGAGGCTTGCTACGCCGAGACGGGCGCACAGGCCGTTAGCTACACCACAGGCGTGCCTGCGATGATCGGCTCGATGATGGTGGCAAAGGGTATCTGGAGCGGAAAGGGTGTCTTTAATATGGAAAATTTCGACGCCAAGCCTTTCATGGATGAGCTAAATAAGCAGGGTTTACCGTGGGAGATGATAGAAATGAAACCCGGCGAGAGGTATGAAGCGGAGTGATACTCTTATAATATACTTGTAATTTAATTTTTTACATTATATAAACCATAAAGGATAAATATGAAACAAAATAAAATATACGAGTATGATGTAGCATTGTCATTTGCTGGAGAAAATAGAGAGTATGTAGAAGAAGTTGCCAGTTTTCTTAAAAACTTTGGCGTAAAAGTATTTTATGATGATTTTAACCAAGATGAAATTTGGGGTAAAAATTTATTTGAATACCTTCAAGATATCTATCAAAATAAGGCTAAATACACAATAGTTTTTATTTCCGAGCAATATAAAAATAAAAAGTGGACCAGGCATGAATATAGATCTGTTCAAGTAAGAGCGTTAAACGAAATAGACCAAGAATATATACTTCCAGTTAAATTTGATAATACAGAGTTGCCTGGTCTTAATGAAAATTTAGCATATATAAGTGCCAAAAATAAAACACCAAAAGAGATAGTAGATTTTTTTATTAAGAAAATCGGATTAGTTTTTAATCAAAGATGGTGGGGTAAATGGGAGCGAGATAGTATCGTGCCTAGCAATACGGGCTCTTTATTTATAAAAGACGTAAAACAAAATGGTTTTATTTTTGATTTAATGGTTCAAAATGGAGCATATTTGGGTATATTGGGAAATGAATATGCCAAATTTATATCAAAAAATGAAGCTATATTCGAAGAAGGCGAAAGTAAAATTAAATTTGTGAAAATAAAAGACGGAATTCAAATAGATCCGATAAACTGTCAAAATTTGTGTGGCATAGGTGCATATTTCGACGGTATTTATGAATTTCAAAAGGATATTTTTACATTTTATGATGACATCATAGATGATTTTGTTTTATCAAAAATATATGCATTAATCACTAAAGATGAAAAACATGATTTAGAAAACTATAGTCCGGAATCCAAATGGGATGATTTTTTAAAATGCTTTGGTAGTAGCAGTGTATGCATTGATAATCTTGATGACTTTAAAGCAACTATAATTGACGCATTTGTTCCAGGATTCTATAGTGACTATGCTGCGATTTTAATAATAGATGATAATAAAGAAATTTGGGGTGCCTACTCTGATGCAGAAAAAGTATACTACTTTACAACAGAACAAAGATACAAAAATAAAATTCCAAAAACCATAGAAAATTGGGCAAGTCGTTTCAAGACAACTGATATAATTTATTTGGATTAAAAGAAATTTGAAGTTAACAGCAGCAAAGTTTTAGCCGCTTTCCGTTACACAACTAGCATCCCCAAAATCCGCCTCACGCTCGAATGCCACCGCACTCATAGGCTTGCTGCAATACGGCAGAGGAATACTCTCCTCGGCGATGCTTGCGGCATTTTCCGCGGGTACGCCGCGAGTGATGTTTTGGATCATAGCGCTGTTTGTTTGGCTAAGCGCGCTTGCTGCATATTTAATAAGTAAATTTTAAATTGCGGCGAAATTTTATAATTTGCCATCGAGTCCGGCTCTGTTTTAAACAGACGGGCGCTTTCTTAAATTTAAACTCTAGCTAAATTTAGACCGAAATTTTTAAGTAAACTTTGCTATAATCGCCGAAATTTTGAAAAAACCGAGGAGAAAATATGAAACTAATTTACGCTGCTTGCGTGCTCGCCGTGTTTGCTTCGGCTCAGACCGAAACTGTGCAGGTGCCGGACTTTGCTAAAAGCTCGATGAAGACGCATGAGCAGGCCGAGGAAAAACTAATCGCAAATGCCCTAAAAGGCGATCTAAGCCAGATCGCAAGCGATCTAAAGATCGATAAAACGCTAAAGGGCGGCGAGTCGCTTGTCATTAACGGCGCGCATTACAGGACGATCGAGGGCGACAGCAAGCAGTGGAAAGAGGGCGACGCCGTGCGCCTGCTAAGCGGCAACAAGGACGGCAGATGCCTAAGCTCGATCATACTTAATCTGCGCACGAAAACCGTCTGTAAATTTATGTGCGACGCGTATTAAATCGCGTAAATTTTGATACTTTATAGCGCGAGTAAAATGGATTAAATTTCGGTTTGCTCGCGCCCCCCGCAGTAATTTGTCGTATAAATTTCTACATCTTGCATCGTAAATCAGGTAAATTCTGCTATAATAAACGGAAATTAAACAATGCCGTTAAAAACGTAGCGCGGGCGCGATAAAGCGAGTAAAATTTGTAGAGGCAAATTTTAACCCTGCCGCTCGGTACTTCAAACGGTAAATCAAGGAAAAAGATGCAAAAATTTAGAATTACAAACGGCGAATACTCCCGCATGGATATTTTTCTGATCATGACGCTGGTTTATATATTCGGCATGGCGTGTAGGTTTTTTTGGATATATTGGGCGAGCGGGATCGAGCAGTTTTCCTTTGACGGCGAGCTCATCATGACTACAAATGACGCTTTTGCCAATGCCGAGGGCGCGCGCGATATGATAGCGGGCTTTCATCAAACTGGCGATCTTAGCCCGTACGGCGCGTCGATCCCAACTCTGGCATTTTTAATTAGCAAAATTTTACCTGTCAGCTTAAACAGCATTACGATCTATATGAGCGTATTTTTGGCGCCGCTAGTGGCCGTACCGATTATTTTAATAGCAAGAGAGTATAAGATCCTGGGCGCCGGCATCATCGCGGCGCTGCTTGCTTGCATACTGCCAGGGTATTATATTAGAACCTTGGGTGGGTATTTCGATAGCGATATGTTAAATGTTACTCTGCCGCTGCTAACGCTATGGGCTTTGATTAGGCTCATAGGGCGAAGCGAGCAGAGCGGCTTTGCTTTACCTACCGTTTTTACGGTGATTTATGATTGGTGGTATCCTAGCTCGTATTCACTAAATATGGCGATTATAGTGATATTTTTAATCTATACTTTGATTTTTAATAGACACAATGAGGAAAATTACAAAGCGATTATTCTTATGGTCGCAGCGGTTATAAAATTTGGCGCGTATTACGAAGGCGAGACAATAATTGTAAATTATATTTTATTGCTTAAGATTGCACTAATTGCGTTTTTATATTTTTTAATGATTAAAATTCCAAGCCATAAAAGCAAAAAAGCTCTTTGGATTTTGGGTACGATCGCCGTAATTACGTTCGTCATATTCGGCGGACTTGTGCCTATAGCAGTGCAGCTTAAAGCTTACATCTTAAAGGATGTAAGCAAAGAGGAAATTTTCTACTTCTATGGCGTTAGGAATACGGTTAATGAGGTAGAAAACGCTAATTTCATGAAATTTGTGCTTGAATCTAGTGGGCATCTATTTATATTTATATGTGCAGTAGGGGGACTGGCTCTATTGTTGATAAAATTCCGTTCGTTCATCTTAACCTTGCCGATGATAGCGCTTGGAGTTTTAGCACTTTTCGGTGGAACTCGCTTTACAATGTACGCTACACCGATGATAGCGCTTGGATTTGCTTATTTTATATATTTCACGCTGAATTACTTTGAAATACGTACCTGGCTTAGAAGTACTTTGTTGGCTATTTTAACCTGTTTAGCGCTAATGCCTAGCATAGATTTTATTTATAAATTCCGAGTTGCGCCTACGCTTACGAAAGACTCCATAATGCCTCTTGCGGAGCTAAAAAATAAGGCTAGCAGGGAGGATTATGTGCTATCGTGGTGGGATTACGGATATTTAATCAGATATTACTCCGATGTAAAAGTAGTAGCTGATCCCGGAGGTAGACAGGCAGGAGAATACACTTTTATGAGTGCGTTTTCCTTTAATAAAGATGAGGTAAGCTCTGCTAATATGGCAAGGCTTAATGTCGAATATATACAAAAGTTGCAAGGTAAAAAATTTGATCCTAAACTGGAAGATAAATTTAAACTAAATCTATATCAAATTCAAAAAGATTATGGCGAAGCCGATATCAATAAATTCTTAAGTTCTTTGAGTGATAAGAATTTCAAGCTTCCACGGAAAACTAGGGATATATATTATTATTTTGTACCGCACATGATAGATATATTGCCCAATATTTTAAAATTTTCTACTGTAGATATAGAAACAGGTAAAGAGTCTTGGACACCATTTATTCATGTGGGTTATGATATTAGAATGGGTAAAGATGGAGTGAGTATCATAGTAAATGATGAGTGCACGCTACCTAGCGCCGATCCGGAATATCTAATTTTTAACGGCAAAAAGGAACCTATCAATTCCTATTATCAGGTAGGCGAAGTAGACGGCAAACTCGTTAAATTATCAAAGCAGGTAGATGAAAGCTCTGATCTGTTCGTTATATTTTTACCGGATTACCAAAGAATTTTAATCTTAGATAAAAAGGTATTTGAGTCAGCCTTTATCCAACTTTTTGTGCTGGAAAACTATGATAAAGATCTGTTTGAGCCCGTTTATTTAAGTAATTATGCGCGGATTTACAAGTTATTAAGATAAATTTATATTCAGAGGAATATTGCGTAAATTCTTATTGCATTATGCTTTTACAAAGCGTATGTTACTAAGCGATAAAATTTATAATGCAAGCTATATGCTTAGATTTAGAATTTATACTGGTTATAAATAAGTTATAAAAATACTTCAAAATTTTGTCACTAAAAATCGTAAATATTATGTATTTACTTTAAATTTAGCCTAGGTTTCGAAGCGTGTCGCTATCATTGAGATAAAATTTCACCAAAAGGAGTAAAAATGAGAAATTTAGTTGCAAAAGTGGCCCTTCTTAGCTCTTTAGCTGCAGTAAGCGCGATGGCGGAGGGTCTTTTCATAGGCGGCGAAGGCGGATATAATTTCAAAAACCAAGCCGCAGGTTTTGATGACGGACAGCCGCAAATCGGCGTTAAAGCCGGATATGACTTCGGCACGTTTAGGGCCTACGGCGGGTATTTTTACGGATTTAAGGGCGAGGATTCTAGCTCGAATGCCAATTCGAAAAGAAAGGTTAAATGGAGCACACACGATTTCGTAGCTGGTGCGGATTTTACGCCGGAGCTTTTCGGTAGATTTAAGCTTATCCTAGGCGCTTACGCTGGGCTTTCGGTTTTAGATACTGAAGTTAAAATAGACTATAGCAATGGCGGCTGGGTTAGAGCGGACGATACGCTGGGCGGCTTCATTTTGGGCGGCAAGATAGGTACTGCGTATGAGTTTGGCTCCAATAGCGAGATTGAAATGGGCTTTAAAGCAAGCAAGGCGTGGTACAAAGACGGCGATTATATCGAAGATAACGACGGTAAAAAATACGGCGTTTACGCAGGATATAATTATAAATTCTAAGAATTTTCATATTTGAGGCGTTGCACTGCTTTCATAGAGCCTTGATGCTCAGTGGCTTTGCGGTGTATCAGGTAAGGCTAGCTTCGTCGCAAGGCTTTACTAAGTTTTAGTAGAATCTTGCGATGAGGTTTAAATTATGATGAATTTAACGTCTTCAAATTCCATCATCAAATTTTAACTCATAGAATTTCGTCGATAAAAATTCCATTTCAGATTTTATTGGCTAAATTCCACCCCTGCGCTTTTGGATAAAATTTCGTTCATTTTCGAGATTAGATTAAAATTTTAATGACGGCAAAAGAAATTTTAGATAAAATCAATATTTTCATATCAAAATTTTACTTAAAGGATAGAGATGAAGAGTTACGTTACGGGCTTTCCGCGTATCGGAGAGCAGCGCGAGTTAAAGAAGGCTTTGGAGAGCTATTGGGCGGGCAAGTGCGATTATGACGCGCTAGAGCGAGTCGCCGCAGAGCTAAAAGATCGCCACATCAAATATCAGCTGGACGCTTGGAGCGGCCTAATTAGCGTAAATGACTTTTCATACTATGATCTGATGCTCGATACCAGTGTGCTTTTCGGCGTGATCCCGCAGCGCTTTATGGCCCTTTCGGCACATGAGCAGTACTTTGCGATGGCGCGCGGCAGCAAAGACGCAGTCGCGATGGAGATGACGAAGTGGTTTAACACAAACTACCACTATATCGTGCCTGAGATCTCGGCGTATACGGAATTTAGCCTAAATCCTAGTAAAATTTTAAGCGAGTACAAAGCTGCGAAAAATAACGATTTTAAGGATTCCTGCGCGCTAAAGATAAATTTAATCGGACCTATCACCTATCTTGCGCTTAGCAAATCAAGTGATAAAAGCG
The DNA here is from genome assembly GCF_938045345.1 of uncultured Campylobacter sp. Taxonomy (GTDB): domain Bacteria; phylum Campylobacterota; class Campylobacteria; order Campylobacterales; family Campylobacteraceae; genus Campylobacter_B. The sequence continues at coordinate 23,053 of NZ_CALIMS010000036.1, read as the reverse complement.
ATCCACTCGCGCATTTAGATGCCCTTGCCACGAAATACGAGGAACTGCTAAAGCTTCTTAGCGAGCTTGATAGCAAGGTTATAGTTCAGATCGACGAGCCGATCTTCGTGACGGATCGCGCGGCTGAGTTGGCGTCAAAGATAGCACCGATTTATCAGCGCCTAAGCAAGGCTGCAAGCAACGTAAAAATCATCTTTATGACCTATTTCGAGCATGCGACCGAGGCCGTACGCGAGATAGTAAAGACTGATGTTTGGGCGATCGGGCTTGATTTTGTTTACGCAAGCAAAGAGAATATCAAAAAAGAGCTTCAAGCTTTAAAAGACGCTAAGACCGTGCTTTTTGCGGGCGTGATCGACGGGCGTAATATCTGGAAGAGCGACATCGACAAAAAGCTCGCTCAGCTCAAAGCCATCGAAGCCTACGTTCCTAAGGAGCGCATCTATGTGGGCACCTCCTGCTCACTTTTGCACGTGCCTTTTACGCTAAAATATGAGGACAAGCTAAGCACCGAGATCAGATCCTGGCTAAGTTTCGCGGTCGAAAAACTAAGCGAAATTTCGATTTTAACCCATCTTTTCTTTGAAATTCCGATGTGCGAACACGGCATGAAGGCTTACGAGGAAAATCAAAAATCCGCTAAAACTCGCGCTAGCTCGCCGCTTATTCATGATGAGCGAGTGCAAAGCCGTGCCGCAAATTTAAATAAATTCGAGCGCACCGATCGCTACGAGGATCGCATCAAAGTTCAAAAAAAAGAGCTCGGATATGGAATTTTGCCTACCACTACGATCGGCTCCTTCCCGCAGACTGCCGAGCTTCGCCAGGTTCGCAACGCCTATAAAAAGGGCTTAATTGGCCGCGAAGCCTACGAGCGTGACATCAAAGCTTACATCGACGACTGCGTTAAATTTCAAGATGAGATTGGTCTAGACGTGCTGGTTCACGGCGAGCCTGAGCGCAACGATATGGTCGAGTATTTCGGTGAGCAGATGAGCGGATACGCGTTTAGCGCCAACGGCTGGGTACAGAGCTACGGCAGCCGCTGCGTGAAACCGCCACTACTTTTCGGCGACGTGAGCCGCCCAAAACCAATGACCGTGGAGTGGATCAAATACGCTCAAAGCCGTACTAAAAAGATTATGAAGGGCATGCTAACGGGGCCTGTTACGATGATGAACTGGAGCTTCGTGCGCGACGATAAGCCTCGCGAGCAGATAGTAAAACAGCTCGCACTTGCGATTTTTGATGAAATTTCGGATCTGCAAGACGCAGATATCAAGATCGTTCAGGTGGACGAAGCTGCGTTTAAAGAGGGCTATCCGCTACGCGCGGAAAATATCCCTGCGTATGAAAAATTTGCCGTCAGCGCCTTTAAGCTCGCCGTCAGCGCCGCAAGCGCTCACACGCAGATCCATACACATATGTGCTATTCGGAGTTTAACGACATAATCAAAACGATAGAGGCGATGGATGCCGACGTCATAAGCATCGAGACCGCTCGCAGTGGCAACGAGCTACTTCGAGTTTTCAAATCAGTCGGCTATAAGCAAGAGGTCGGTCCGGGCGTTTACGACATCCATAGTCCGCGAATTCCTAGTGTGCAGGAGCTCGTAAGCCAGATCCGCGCGCTGCTTGAGGTGCTTCCTAAAGAGCAGCTGTGGATCAATCCGGACTGTGGCCTAAAAACCCGTAAATGGGAGGAGGTCCGCCCTAGCCTAAAAAATATGGTCGAAGCGGTTAGGATCATCCGCGCAGAGGGGTAAATTTCGCGCAAGAAAAAGACTTTGCTGCTGGGCAAAATTCCGCCCGGCAGCCGTTTTGCGATAGAATTATGTGGAACGTTTATTTCGAGTATGGACCACTAAAATATTTGTGCGAAATTTTACTTCGAACGAGCATGAAAGGACGGTGAGAGATTTCTACGCGTCTGCTTGGCAAGCATATTTGATAGCCGCTAAGTAATGCAGCAATATGAAATTTAGTGCAGGCTTTACGGCTTTTACAGACGCACAGAGACGGGCATTTCTTGAAAATGTGGCGTAAAATTTTATCTCGATTGCTAGCTCGGAATTTCATCGCAACTACTCGCTTGCTTGAGACGCAGAGCGTAAATTTTATCGCGATTGCCCTGAAGGCGGGCTGGGGCAAGCGATAAAATTTTAAAATTTTCACAAATCAGTTCTTGCGCACACAGATCTCTTCGCTAGCCGAATAAAAAACGCTGAAATTTGCAATTTTACGCGGCGTTTTATGAGCTACTCGCGCCGCTAAATTAGAATTTCAAAACGCGAGCCAAAGCCGGTATCGTTGCGCTAGAAATTTTAAATTACAAATTAAAATTTACATTATCTCGTTAGAATGGCTGGATTGCGAAGCGAGATTCGGCTCTGCTACGTTAAATTTCAGCCAAGTCAAAATCTATGTAGCCGCATTGAAATTTACGACTAATTTTGCCTGGCGAGTCTGAAGTTGCGTTGTCGCGCTAAAATTCGAGTCTAGAGCTAAAATTTACGATGCAAAGCTCATTGATTTTAACTTGTGTTTTTTGCAAGAAAGAGCGAGGCTAGCGTAAGGTGCGTTTGCGTTGATACAAAATTTTAAAAGGGGCTTTATGGTGGCGCAGGTCTGCAATTTGCGGTAAAAATTAAAAGCTATGATTTTGGCTCATAAGGCGCAGCTTTTAGATGGTTTCTATCACGCCTTAAAGTGAGATTTTACTTAGTAATTTCACGCGGCAGATTTTAACGGGCGGAATTCTATTATCGCTGCAAAATTTTTGGCTTTTAAAATTTTGCTTTGTAGAATTTCAGCCCTCATGGTTGTGATGAAGTGTGGCTCATCTCATTTCGTAGGATTTTAGCGGCATCGCGCGCGTCTAATTTATATAACATGATTTCAAAAGGCGCTTATTTTGAAATCCTGCGGGTAGAACCTGCGAGACTGCGTTTACGAGGTTTTGTAAGAATTTGATGCAAACCGCTCAGCGCATTTAAAAATTTTATTCATGCGTCGAGCCCTCATTTGCGTTTCAAATTTTACCATTGTGGCGGAATTTCGCTCACGCGGCAAGGGCTCGCATGCAAGGTGCCCGTGAAATTTAAGGGTTTGGACGTTAAATTTATTCGCGCATTTAATGGCGTAATGCCGCGCCTGCGCATAAAATTTCGCGCTGCAAGCGATTAAAAAAGTTTTTGGCTTTTTTGCTTCGTATAAATTTCGCACCGCAAGCGTTTAAAAGCCGCAAGAGCTTTAAAAATTTAAATTGGAAAGATTGAATGACATTTTTTTCGCCTGAGTTTGTCCTTGTTTTTTTAGCGTTTTTAATCGTTTATTGGACGCTCAAAAATCACATTTTCGCGCAAAAAATTCTGATCCTGCTGGCAAGCTACGGCTTTATGTGCTCCATAAATCCGCGCTTTGCGCTAGTGCTTGCAGCCTATAGTGCTTTCGTATATTTTGCAGGGGTGTGTATCGCGCGCGCTAATCGCGTAGTCACAAAAGCTATACCGCCCGCAAAGCAGTCTTCGCATAAGAAAAAGCTCTCGCGTAAAGCGGCAGCCAAGCAGATGAGCGCAGCAAAACAAGCTGGCATAGCAAAGCAGGTGCAAAAAGCGGGGTTAGCGAGGCAACTCCCATTACCCACTGCGAAGGCGCGTGCGGTGATGCTTGCGGCGGTTGCTGGCGGCTTATTTTTTCTTGCGTTTTTTAAATATTACGGCTACGTCAGGGAGTTTTTCAATGCCGCGCTTGCCGCGCTGCACCTAGGTGCCGTAGATAGCGTGGCGTTTCCGCTTGGAATTTCATATTATGTTTTTATGTCAATCACCTATTTTGTCTCGGTTTATAGGCGCGAATGCTGTGAGCAGGGCTTTTTGAGCTTGGCGTGCTTTTTGGCGTTTTTCCCTAGCGTCGTAATGGGTCCTATCGGACGCGCTAGCGCGGCTAAGGGCGTAGAGCCAGTGCTGCCACAGTTTGATCGCTTCAAGCACTTTGGCAATGCCGATGAAATTTATGTGCTTATAATTTTTGCCTTAGTTAAGCTGCTACTTATTAGCGGCTATTTGGGCGCGTATTATAGTGATGTGATTTCAGGCGTTTACGGCGACGAGCCTGAGTCCTCCGCGGCGCAAATTCTAGCTGCACTGCTGCTTTACGGCGTGGTGCTTTATACGAATTTTAGCGGCTTTATCGATATGGCACGAGCGCTTGGGCTTGCGATGGGCTTTAAGCTGCCGCAGAATTTTAATATGCCCTACGCGGCTAAGAGCCTAGGCGAGTTTTGGGATCGCTGGCATATCAGCTTATCCACGTTTATACGCGATTATATTTATATCCCACTTGGCGGCTCGCGCAAGGGTTTTACGCGCACCTGCGTAAATTTGCTAATCGCGTTTGCGCTATCTGGTATCTGGCATGGCGCGGGATTAAATTTTTTGATTTGGGGGCTTTTGCACGGAGTGGCGCTTGTATTTTTAAAATGTCTTGCCAAAGTGGGCGTAAAGCCGCTAAATCCACATTTGGCGCTATTTTGCACCTATATTTTTGTAAGTTTCGCTTGGATTTTTTTCGCCAATTCCCTTCCAGATGCGGCGGCGATTTTGGGCGCTTTTACCCGCGCACGAGCTTTCGGAGATATTAGTGAGCTAGCGGTGCTGGCGGTGATATTAGCGGGGATTTTTGTTTATCCTAAAATCTCAGCTCTTAAAGATACTTTGATCGCGCTTTTTGCCGAGCTGCCGTTTTTGCCTAAAGCTCTCGCGCTCGGCGTGATATTCACGCTGATTTTCGCGCTGATGCCAAGCGGAATTCCAAATTTCATCTACGCAGGATTTTAGATGCTTAGGTTTGTTTCGACTCTGCTTTTTGCGCTGTTTTTCTCGGCATTTTTTATGCAAGGCTCGCTGCTTTATTATTTGGAGCAGCGATTTCACGATGACTTTGGGCTGGAAGAATGGCTGCGCCGCTCGCCGTTTCGCGTAGGCGGAGAGATCTACGAAAAGATTGCAAATGTCGCAGATAAGCTAGAGCAGCGTATCAAAGGCGAGGATCTTAGCAAGGATGAGGACGCAAGTCCGCATAGCGGAAGCGAAAATTTTAAAAAATCTGCGCAAGATCGCATGGCGGAAAATCAAGCTTTGCAAAGCACGAGGGCGCGAGATCACGATGCTTCGCAAAGCGTTAAACCGCAAGATAGCAAGCCGCAAGCTCATGCTGCAAAGAATTCCTCTTTAAATAATTCTACGCATCATTTAAAGACGCGCGATTCTGCGCAGGGGCCTTACGCACAAAATTCCGCTTCTAAAAATTCTACTTCGCAAAATTCCGTGTCACAAAGCCTGGCTACAACAAGCTCTGTGCCGCGCAGCTCCTCTGCGTCACAAAACTCCGTTACGGCAAGCGCAACCTTGCAAAGCGGCGAAAATTCCGATTCTCAACTTCCTGTTCCGCAGGCTTTGGAGCAGAATTTAACGACGCAAAGCTCCGCGGGGATCGATGCTAAAATTTCGCTTAGCGACGATGGCAAAATCCGCCTAAATGCAGGCGATGAGGTGCTTTTTATGGGCGATAGTCTGATGCAATACGTGGGGATGAACGCTAAGAAATTTTTCCCGAAGCGAAGTCTGAGGGTGATCGATCTTAGCAAGCAATCGACGGGGCTTGCGAGCAAGAAATCTTTTGACTGGCAAAAGACGCTCGATACCGCGCTTCGCGAAAACGGCGGCGTTAAGCTCGTAGTCGTGCTTCTGGGAGCCAATGACGTCTGGGAGTACCGCGCGGGCGGCAAAACCTATGGTATTAAAACGCCGCGTTGGCGAGAGTTTTACGCCTCAAGGGTGCGCGAGATCTACGATACGGCGCACTCGCACGGCGCGGGAGTGCTGTGGCTAGCGATGCCGTGTATGCAAAAGCCGGATTTTGAGGAGAAAACGCAGCTGCTAAATCAAATATATGCCGACGCTAGTATGGTGCTTGGCGGGTATTTTATGCAAACAACCCCGCTGGTGTGCGAAAAAGGCGTCTATAAAACCTATCTGCAAAGCGGCTCCAAGCTCGTGCGCGTGCGCCAAGACGACGGCATTCATATGAGCAAAGAGGGTTGCGAAGCGGTAGCGAAAGAAATTTTATCAAGGATTGAAGTTGAGTAAATTTATAGTGATTTTATTTGCCGCATTATTGGGCGGATGCGCGGCAAACGCAGGCGTCCGCGGCATAAATTCCGCAAATGTAAAAAGCTCTGCGGGCTTTGGAGTGAAATTTTTTGGCGATTCGCACTTAGGAAGCGACGCGCTGATAGATGCTTTCAGGCACGGCTTTTTCGTGCAAAATAGCGTCGGCTTCGTGCCTGCAATGATGCCTAAATATCACAAAAGCGAAAATATAGAATTTAAGCAAAGCGGCTTTAATGTGATCTCGTCTCGCACCGAGCAAGACCCAGATTTCCCGCTATGCGGAGTGATCGCTACCGGCAAAAAAGGCGCTAATGTGCGACTGGAGCTAAAGCAGCTTAGCGGCGATTTTTACGTCGAAATTTTGCATAAATCGGATCAGGGCGGCGAGATTTTTCGCGTGCGCGATGCAAGTGGGCTAAGCGCGTATATTTCGCAAGAAGTGCCGCAGAAATGGGAGTATTCTAAGCTGCGACTTAGATTTCCTATCGAAATTCGATCGCTGCGTGATGGAGCAGAGCTTGGAGGATATAAAATTTACCGTAAAAACGCGCGCTTTGCAGACTCTTGCGCGAGCAACGGCGCGTTTAGCAACCTCTATGAAAAATGGGGCGCAGATGCCTTTGGTAGGGATTTTTCGGGACTTAGATACAATCTCGTAGTTATCGCTTATGGCACAAACGACGCGATGGATCCGAAATTTGACGAGCAAAAATTCTACCAAAGCGTCCGTGGGCTGCTTCGCTCCGTTCGCTCCGCAGCTCCCGGTGCAAAAATCTTGCTCGTAGCGCCGCCGCGAAGCCCTAAAGTGCCAAACGCCTCACGCGCTGCGGAGGTACTAGCACATCTAGCGCGAGACGAAGGGGCAATGTTTTACGACATAGCCGGTCTTATGGATGAGGATGGCGGCTGGCGCGGCTGGCGCGAGCGTGGGCTGATCCGCCCTGACGAAATCCACTTGCAAAAAGAGGGCTACGAAAAAATCGGCGCAGCGCTGGCGACGAAATTGCGCGGCAGGCTTTAAAATTAATCTTTAAATTTAGGTGGCTCGCCGTAAAATTTACAAAGTTGGTCGCTAAATTTAAAATTTAGCGGCAGTAAGCAAAGCTGTGCCTATTCGGATTTCGCCGCTTAGATCTGCGCCACGAAATTTAAATCGGAAGCCGTGACTTTAAATTTATTCGGTAATAGGCTTGATGCCCGCGCTTTTAAAATTTCGTCATCTAAATTTACGCTTTTAATTTGGATTAAATTTGCGTGGTTGCGGATCGGAACGCTAGTCGGGTTTTTGCGACGCGTGTGCCGCGTAAATTTAGCGCTTAAAATTCTATTCGCATGGGCTGCGACAAAGCGCGGCGAGTTAAATTTAAGAAAGTAAAAAAGGAGAGACAGATGATATATCTTTGCGGTGATACGCACGGCATAAACGAGATCGGCAAAATCACGAACAAAGCCTTTACTAGCGGGCTTAGCACCGATGATTTCGTCATCGTGCTCGGGGATTTCGGGTTATTTTGGAGCGAGCGGATAGATGAGTTTATGGCGCGCAAAAATATAGAAAGATATTTTCCCGCCACACTTCTTTTTATCGACGGCAACCACGAAAATTTCGATATGTTGGACGAACTGCCGCGCGAGCGGAAATTCGGCGGCAGCGTAGGCGTGGGCGGCGAAAATATTTTTTGGCTGCGACGCGGCGAAATTTACGAGATTGCGGGGCGACATTTTTTGTGTTTCGGCGGCGCGCTTAGCGTCGATAAGGCGCATCGGATACCGGGGCTTAGCTGGTGGGCGCGCGAGATTCCAAGCGAGGAGGAGTTTAGCTACGCGATGCGAAATGCGCGCGATTTCATCGCCGCGGGCGGGCGGATCGATGCGGTGCTAAGCCACACGGCACCGGGGTTTGCGATGAAATTTTTAAAAGAATACCTCTGGTGCGGCAAAAGTACTCCCGATAAAACGTCTGAGTATTTAGAGAGGATCTTTGAGCTCGTAAGGCCTGCGCGGTGGTATTTCGGACACTTTCACGGCGATAAGAAATTCCATGCGCACGGCTGCGATTTTTATCTCTGCTACGATGAAATTTTAAAATTTGAGGACTAGCTTCAAGCTTGCAGTAGTGAAATTTAGAGCTTTGCAAACGACGAAATTTCGCTCATAAATTTTTAAATGCTGAGGCGCGCGAAATTGAGCCTTTATATTAAAATTTAAGCTAGTTTGGCTACAATGTGGCACTTTTTTTAGAAAGGAATAAAGATGAAGGTTGTAATTACTTATTGTAATTCTTGATCTTATAGACCGCAAGCTCTCCGTGTGAGAGATGAAATAACAAGCGTCTATAAAGATGCAGTTGTCGAGTTGGTCCCTGGTGGCAGCGGAGACTTTCTAGTAGAAGTTGACGGCAGAAAGCTTTTCTTCAATAAAGATTTTGCTAAGCCTCGTTTTCCAAGTGAAGGTGAAATTTTAAATCTAATTAAAGTTGCAGCCTAGCTCAAAGCCCGAAAGCGGGTCGCAAGATTTGCTTTTGGGCGTTTTTATACTCAAATTTCAAATCCGTAAATTTAATCGTAAAACCATCCTAAATTTGCCAGATCGGCGCTACGCAAAATTTAGATTAAATGATCCATGCTGCGGCAAATTCGAAAAGCCATTTTAATCAAAATTTACGCAACCGATGCGGTTTAAATTTATCGTCTGGAATTTATAAATTTTAAAAGAAAGAGGAATTTTTGCGAAATCAAAATTTCGCAAAAACAGGGGGGGATTATTTATTTGCGCGCTCGATATACTCGCCGCGGACGGTGTCAACGCGGATGACCTCACCTTCGAGCACGTGAAATGGGATCTGTACCACGGCGCCGGTCTCAAGCGTGGCGGGCTTTTTGTTGCTGCCCTGCGTATCGCCGCGGAAATTTGGCGCAGTTTCTACGATTTTAAGCTCCACCACCTGCGGTACATCCACGCCGATTGCCTTGCCGTTGTAAAACATTATATTTACCATCATACCATCTAGCATCCATTTTTTCGCCTCGCCCACGTCCTCGTCGCTAATCGCGATCTGTTCGTAGCTATCGGTATCCATGAACTGACACGCCTCGCCATCGTCGTAGAGATACTGCATCTCTTTTTCCTCAAGATTCGGCGCCTCGCATTTATCGCCCGCGTGGAAGGTCTTTTCAAGCACCTTGCCATCGATGAAAGATTTTATTTTAACGCGCACGAAAGCAGGTCCTTTGCCCGGTTTTACGTGTTGGTATTCTATGATTTTAAACGGAATTCCGTCCACCTCGATTTTTAGACCTTTTTTTAGATCGCCCATTGAATAAGCCATAAATTTCTCCTTAAATTAATGAGGCGCGATTATAACAAATTTTATTTTAAATTGATATAATTGGCGAAATTTTAAGGGGAGGGAAGCTATGAAAAAACTCATCTACGTTTTGGCTGCGTGTGCGGCTTTTGTGCTCGGTGCGAATGCGAACGAAGCGGAGTTCGTAAAAAACCTAAAGCAAAGTCTAAATGATAAAAACGCTCAGCTCATCTCGATCGACAAGCTAAACTCGCTAAACGGGCTAAATTTACTAATCGTCCGCTCGGGCGAGAAAAAAGAGGCGTTTTTGGCTAGCGACGACGGCAAAAGCCTAGTGGCAGTGACCGAGGAGCCCAAGCTCGCGGACGCGGCAGACGCGGCGCTATTTAAGATGAGAACTCAAATTTTAAAGGACGCCAGGGACGCTGCCGCGCTTGAGCTGTTAAAGAGCATAGATCCTGCGAGATTTGCCTATATCGAGTCGTTTGATAAAAATAATCCTTATATGACCTACATCGTGGGCGATCCGGAGTGCCCGTATTGCGCCGAGGAGATGAAGAGGATCACGAAGCATCTTCGCAATAGCAACGTAAAATTGATATTTGCGCCGGTGCACGGCAAGAGCGCGTTTATCAAATCGGCGCTGATTTTAAAGCATCTGAAGGCCCTCTCTCCGAGCGATCAAAAGGGCGCGATCGACGTGATCGAGAAATACTATAATAAGGACGCGCAGGTAAGCGATGCGGACGTCTCAAAAGCCGAGCTTGACGCCGTATATGCGGACACCAAGACGCTGTTTTCCAAAGGCGTGATCAAATCAGTCCCATACGTGATTAAGGTGAAAAAATAGTCTGAATTTACGGAATTTAAAGCGCGAAGTTTGTGCGCGAACAGCGAGTGTTTGCTTTTATCAATAGTCGCGGCAAATTCGCAAGTGACTGATTTGTGCGTGGGTGACGTAACCGTCTAAGCCTGTGCTAAAATTTAGTGATAGAATTTTAAAAACTCGCATTTTACGCTTGGCGGATTTTCTGCTTGCAGATTGTGTTTAAAATTTGCTGCCATAGCGCGCGCCTCTGATGGCGCGCTGTCTGCCTATCCATAGCGCCCCGTCCGCTCAAACACACCTTCATACCGCCTATCAATAGCGCGTCTGTCATGCCTTGTGCTTACCTATGCTCTGCCCGTGCCGCCCGTAGATAGCGTATTCGTCATTAACGCCTCATTCGTTTGCTTGCGGCATACCGTACGCGCACGGTACCGCTCGCTCGCGCCATATTCTAGGCTTTTTTGGCGCGCAGCTTAAAGTAAAATTTTAAAATCATCGAGCGAAAAGAGTAAAATTTTATCGCTTTTTAGGTTACGTAGCTCGCCGCTAAAGCCGCTTTTGGAAAACAGCGCGAGCAGATCGGGCGTGAGGTGCGCTTTTTCGCATTTGAGCATTAGCTCGTTTAGTACGTTTTTTGAAATTTTTCGTTCCTTGTATTTGCACTCGCCCGCGACGCAAAAGCTCTCAAATTTCGCGTAGATGTCGATCTCGACCTCTTTGTTCCAAAAGCTCGAAATTTGCGAAATCTCTAAATTTAGATACTTCGCGAGTAGCTCCTTGCTTAAAATTTCAAACCCGAGCCCCGCGTAGGCGTTGAAATCCGCTTTGATCAGGCTTAGCACGCGCCCTATTTCGCCGCGTCGCAGCGCGGGCAGGTTCGGCTCGATAAATCTAAACCAAAACCTTGCAAAGTTGCTGCTAAAATGGACTTTGTCGGTGATATGGTAGCGGCGCAGCGCGCGCGGGAGGCGGTCGTTTTTGCGCTCTTTTTGCGCTCTTTGCTCGCTTGATTTTTCGGTGATTAAAAACTTCGCGTTTATGAGATCTGCGGTGATTTTTTGTGCCGTAAACCGCGGCAAGATTTTTGAAATTCCTATTTTTTTGCGGTCGCTTCTAGCGAATTTCATCAGCGCCTTTTTGATCTGCTCTTCGTACTCGCCGCCGAATTTAAAGCGCTCGCCGAGATGTTCAAAGCAGAGCAAAATTTCATTTTCGATCGCTTCGAAAACGTCCGCGTAGCCGCTTATGCAACCTATCTCGTCAAATACGAAATGAAACTGCAAAATCGCGTCGATACCAACATCGCCTAAATTTCGCGCAGTGTCTTTTAACTGGTAAATTTCGTCCTCCTTGCGGGCGTAATTTTAGCGAGTTTGGATATAATTTGCAAAAATTTTGGAGTCGCGCTTTGGATTTTCAAACGATCAAAGAAAATATCATCTTAAAAGAGGGGATCAAATACTTCGATTGCGCCGCCTCGGGGCTCGCGTATCGCCCTATAGAAGCGGAGATCGAGCGCGTGCTTGCAACATATGCCAACGTCCACTCCGCAGGCGGAGCCAACGCCGAGATTACGAGTGATTACTATGAAAATGCAAGGGCCAAAATCAAGGAGCTTCTGGGCTGCGAGGAGCGCTACTACCTGATCTCGTGCGGATTTGGCGCGACCGCGGCGATTAAGAAGCTTTGGGAAATTCTAGGCATCTACCTGCCGCCCGCGACGCGAGATAGGCTCGGCTTGCGGCGCGAGAGCTTAAAGCAACTGCCGCTTTTCATCATCTCGCCTTTTGAGCATCATTCCGTGGAGATCAGCCTACGGCAGGGGCTTTGCGAGGTCGTGCGCGTGCCGCCGGATCCAAGCGGGCTGATGGATTTTGCGCGCTTGGGCGAAATTTTATCCGCAAACAAAGGGCGCGAAATTTACGGCGTGCTTACCGCGGCATCGAACGTGACGGGGCTAAAGCTCGATTACAAGCGCGCTTACTTGATGCTTAAAGCGCACGGCGGGCGGCTGTTTGTGGACGCTAGCGCGCTTATCGCGCACGAAAACGTAGATACCAGCTTTTGCGACGGAGTATTTTTCGGCGCGCACAAGCTCTTGGGCGGCGTGGGCGCTAGCGGGATTTTGGCGGTGCGAAAGGAGCTTTTGCTCGGTGAGGAGCCGACATTCGCGGGAGGCGGCACGATCAAATACGCAGACGCCCAAACGCAGCGCTTTATAATCGACAAGGAGCGCTTGGAGGAAGCGGGCACGCCCGGCATCATCGCGCTGGTGCGAACCTATCTTGCTCTAAAGCTTCGTAAAAGCGTGGGGCTAGAGGCTATCAAGTCGCGCGAGGAGGCGATTTGCAGGCGCTTCATAAACGAAATTTCAAAAATCCCCGAGATTGAAATTTACGGCAATCTCGCCGCGCCGCGCGTGCCGATCTTTGCTTTTAATATGAAAGGTCTCGGCGCAGACGCGCTAGCCGGGGTGCTCGGGCAGAAATTTGAGATCCAGACCCGCGCAGGATGCGACTGTGCAGCACCTTACGGCTTTGATCTACTCGGTTTGCAGCCCGATACCGAAATGTCGCGCAAACCCGCTTGGGTGCGGGCTAGCTTCTCGTTCATCCATGACGAAAGCGACGTAGATTTCTTGGCGGAGGCGCTAAGACAGATCGCTCAGATCCGCGATAAAATCACCTTCGTAGCAGGCAAATACCGCTGCGGCAGCGTAAATTAAGCTCGCGGAATTTTGTAGCAAGAGCCGCTTTTAAATTTTACGGCGCGGGATTTTGCGACATAAAATTTTATCGGTGAAATTTTGTAGCGTAAAATTTTATGGCTTGGAATTTTAAAGCGTAGAATTTTATGCGCGGCTCGGGCAGCAGATACTCCGTGCCGATTGGAACGTGAAATTTTTCGGCATAAAATTTCGCGGCTTAGAATTTTGAAATTTTAAATTGCGAGCTGAATTCTATCGGTAAATTTTGTGCTGAGGAGTTTTGCGCCGTGAAATTTGAGCAGTAGAATTCCGTGCCGCGCGGATAAATTTTTACACCGCTAAATTTTGAAATTTTGAAATTTTCCTATTCAAATAAGTTTTGCGGATTTTGTATTTCGTGACCGCATGGAAAATTCTGCGCCGTGGAATTTTAGCCGCAAAATTTTGAAATTTTACAAAGCCGAATTTTACTCGGCAGACTTCCGCGGCGAGAAATTTTACCGCAGAGCTCGTGGCGGCGTAAATTGACGCGCCCGCGCCCGTCCGAAAGCTAAATTAAGGCGCGAGCCGCTTGTGATAAGAGCGCATTTTAAGAGGCAAAATTCTGCGCAGCTGAAAGACTTAAAATTTCACCTAATTTACTCGCCAAATTCCTTCTGCAGCCTATAAACCTTATCGTAATCGACCCCTTCGATAATGCGCGGGCGCGAGGCGTTAAAATCAGCATTGATCACCGAGCGAGCGGGATCGTACTCCGGTAGATCGGTCATCTCTAAAATTTCTGCGATCGCGTGGATGAGATCGTCGTTTAAAAACGGCCTGTCTTTGGCTGCCGCGATGCGCGCCCAAAGATCAGCGTTTTGCTCTTTAAATTTATCAGACGCTATGAAAATCAGCGGGATTTCGAGCGTGAAGCGGTTGATGCCGCCGTGGATCAGCTTGCCGCGGTATTGATAAAGACTCTGAGCGTGGTCGCTGAAATAGACTATCAGCGTGTTGTCGCTCGCAAAAATTTTATAAATTTCGCTCACGATAAAATCGTTGTAAGCCACGGTGTTTAGGTAGTGCGCGAGCTCTTTTTTCTGCCCCTCATCAAGCGGCTCTCGCGAAATATCCGCGGCGCTAAATTTAGCAAAGCTTTTCGGATAGCGAAACTCGTAGCTCGGGTGCGAGCCCATCAGATGAAGGATGAAAAATTTATCCTTTTTCTGCGTACCATTTACCTCTGCGGCGGAGCTTTCGTCCTTGCGCGCAAGAGGCGATTTTTTCGCGCTGGATTTGAAATTTTTTATACTCGGAAGCATGACCTCGTCGAGCGAGTAGGCGTATTTGTAAACCGGGATTTGATTCGTAAAGTCCGAATGATCCGTCATCTTCGCGCTCGCGCCGCTTGCTACCGCCCACTGCCCGTAGCGCTCCTGGTTGCTGATCCAAAAGGTCTCGTAGTTTGCCAGCCGCGCGAGATTTACGATGTCGAGGTTGGCGCTCCACGGGCGCTGCTTTTCGCTCTCGTAATTTCCGAAATTTAGCACGTATTTTAATACGTCGTTGGTCTTGGCACCCGGCGAGACGACGTCGCTAAAGGCGATTAGATTTCCGCTTTGCTCAAGCGCTTGCAGATTCGGTGTGGTGGGCAGATAGTAGCCGTATAGGCTCATAAAATTTCGCTGCAGGCTCTCTCCGATAATAAAAACGACGTTTGAGATGCGGTTTGGCGCGGTTTTATGCGAATGTGAGGCGTAAATGCTTTGGTATCCGGCTTGCAGCTCGCGCACGCTTTTAAAATCGGCGCCGAAATAATCCTTCGTAACGAAAGCAAAGTTATAAATCGGAATTTTATTCAGTGCGATTATGATGCTGGCGCGCATTTTCGAGCTTTTGGCTACGTAGCTTTTAAACGCCGCATGCGCGATAAAAACGAGCAAGCTAAGCAAAAAGATTAGCTTTATCGCGCGACATAGCTTCATCCGTGCTCGCTGGCTCACTCTAAGCCTAAGAGCGGCGAAGACGAAGATCAAAAGCGCCAAAAAAGCCGCGATAAGCTTGAAATTTAAAAACGCATGCGCGAACTCAAAGGCCTCCTTAGGCGTCGTTTGCACTAGCGCGTCCAGCGTGCCGTGCGAGTAGGTAAGCTCCAGGCTAAAGATCAAAAAAATCTGAGCGATCGCGAAGGCTACGTTTAGCGCCAAAAGCGCAAAGGCGAGAATTTTATATAGCCTGGCGCTGTAAAAGCTGAGCACGTAAAGCGCGAAAAAAAGTATCGTCACGCCGCAGATCGCAGACGCCACGAAAAACAGCGCCTGAGAGGAGAACAGCTCGCCGCCACGCGCGATAAGAAGCAGCCCGAGCGCTAAATTTAATACTAAAACTAGCGCGTATGTGTTTAGTACCGCGCCATCAAATACCGATAGGAGGCTAAATCTGTCTTTTAAAAATGCGCCGATATTTTTTGCTAGGCTCATGAAATTCCTTTGATGATTGCGTTTAAAAAACGAAGATAAAAAATACGACGCCGATTAGAATTCTATAAATTCCAAACGGGATGAAATCAAACTTCGAAACGAAGCTTAGAAATAGCTTGATCGCCGCAAGCGCCACGACGAACGCTACTGCGCCGCCTATGAGAAAGGTCGTGATATTGTCAGAGTTTTGCGCGAAGGTGTCTAAATTTTTATAGGTGTCGTAAAAAGTCGCCGCAAACATCGTAGGGATCGCGAGTAGGAAGCTAAAGCGCGCGGCTAGGTTTCTGCTTAGCCCGCACAAAAGCCCTGCGATGATGGTAGCGCCGCTGCGCGAAGTGCCCGGCACCATCGCAAAACATTGCGAAAGCCCGATGATGAAGGCCTGAACGTATGAAATTTGATCCAGATGCTCTAGCTCGCTTTCTCTCGGGCGCGCCTTACGAAAGAGCTCGACCGCGATAAAAATAACGCCCCAGCCGATCAGCGCGTAGGCGACGGTCTGGGGCGCAAAGAGCGATTTGATGCTTTTATAGAGCAAAAATCCGATCGCGGCGGTGGGGATGAAACCCACGACGAGCTTGCACCAGAGCTTAAAATCAACCAAAAGCCGCTTGTAAAACATCGCGACGACCGCTAAAATCGAGCCTAGCTGGATAACGACTTCGAAGCATTTAAGCGTATCGGTTTGCTGCAGGCCCATCAGTTTTGCAGCTAGGATCATGTGCCCGGTCGAGCTTACGGGTAGAAACTCAGTCAGCCCCTCGACGATGCCTAAAATCACGGCGTCAAATATATTCATCCATTTTTTCCTTTAAATTTGCTAAATTTTGCGTGATCGAAGCGGGCCTGTAGATCGCCTCTACCATCGCGATATAATCGGGCTTAAGAATTAAAATTTCATTTAAATTTTCTAAGCTTATGCCGCCGATTACGGCGATTGGGAGGTTTAAAGATTTTCGCGCCTCTTGCACAAGCGCATCGGGGCAAAGCGGCGCATCAGGCTTTGTCTTGCCGCGCCTTAGCGAGCCGAAGGCTACATAGCTAGCGCCCTGCGCCTCGGCCCTTTGCGCGCGAGCAAGATCAGCATAGCAGCTAACGCCGATGATCTTATCCGCGCCTAAAAACTCACGCACCTGCGCCGTCTCGCCGTCGTCCTTTCCGATATGCACGCCATGCGCACCAAGCTTTTTAGCAAGCGCTGCATCGTCGTTGATAATGAGTTTGGCGCCGTAATCCTCGCAAAGACCGATGAGAGAGCGGATTAAAGCTTCATTCCGCGCGGCGAGCTTGCTGCGATACTGCACGAGCTTTACGCCGCAGCGTAAAATTTCATCTATCTGCGAAAAGATAGTTTGCGGCGGCGTTAAGCTATCGTCGCTAAGTGCGTAAATTTCACTCATCTATCTTTTTCGGCATCGGCGCGCCGTTTAGGATGCAGTTGGTAACATCCCAAAATTTTGCGCTATACATTCCGCGTTTAGCCTCTTTGGCTTCCTCGGCGGCTTTTAAAAGAAGTTCACTATCGTCGGTTGTCGGCACGGCAAACCCTGCTGCCACTAGGTCTAATCGCAGATTGCTTTTAGGATCGCTTGCGTCGCAAACATAGGCGTCGTTGCCGCGATTGATTAAATTTACGTAGTAGCGCTTGCCGGGTTTTATCACGGACTCGAGAGCTTTTTTATATTCTTTATCGAATTTCCTTAGCTCTTTGGCGTCCGTTATGCACCTTGAAGCGCCCGCGGCGATTATGTTTAAATTTTTTAAGTCGCAGGGAAAAAAACGATCTTTTTGAGCCTTTCTGAAGGTAAAAACGAAGCTTCTGCCGTCATTGCCAAGACCTGCAAACGCAGCGATGCCGTATCTGTCTTTTTGCTCCGCAAAGCTCTGCGTGCAGAGCAAAATCGCAAGTGCTAAAAATATCTTTTTCATAGGATTCCTCTTAGGCGGCACAAATTCTGTGAGAGGAATTTGCGCCTAAATTTTGCGGATTATTTTAAATTATACTTTTCCAAAAGCTTTTCGTAGCTTCCATCCTTTTTCATATCCTCAAGCGCTGCGTTAAATTTAGTGAGTAGCTCTGGATACTTGCCCTTATCAAATGCGATCGAAAAACCTTCGCTGCCGTCGGATTCTTTAAAAAATGCGGTTAGATCGTCGTTTTTCTTAAGATATTCGT
The DNA here is from genome assembly GCF_938045345.1 of uncultured Campylobacter sp. Lineage (GTDB taxonomy): Bacteria > Campylobacterota > Campylobacteria > Campylobacterales > Campylobacteraceae > Campylobacter_B. The sequence goes on along the minus strand of NZ_CALIMS010000036.1, from coordinate 5,399 downwards.
AGCCCACGGATGAATCCACGCAAAGCGCATCAATCTTTTTGTTCTTCAGCGACATAACGGCTACAAAAACGTTCTCCGTAGCGCTAACCTCGGCGCCTTTTATATCTCTGATCGCAAGCTCCTGAATGGTGCCTAGCTGCGCGGCAAGGCGCTTACCCTGTAGATCCGCCTTAGAATTTAACGAGCTATCGTCCTTACGCTTGACATATAAATTCTCGACTTTATAGTAAGGAGCCGTGAAATCGATAGCCTTTTTACGAGCCGGCGTCGCGCTCATGCCCGAGGCGATCATATCGATCTTGCCGCTTTTAATTGCAGGGATTAGCCCGTCAAAGCTCATATTTAAAATTTCATATTTTACGCCCGTGCGCTTTGCAAGCTCGGCTACCAGATCCATATCAAAGCCGGTAACCTTGGAGTTTTCATCCACGAACTCAAACGGCGGATACTCGGCGTTCGTGCCTACGATAAGCGTATCTTTGGTAAAGTCTTTAGCGGCTAGCGAACCGCAAAGCAAAGCGCCCGCAACTAGAAATCTCATAAATTTTTTCATTTCCCTCTCCTTTAGTGGTTTAAAATTTTATTTAAAAATTCTTTCAATCTCGGATTTTGCGGATTTTCAAATACATTTTTAGGCGTATCGTCCACAGCGATCTTGCCGCCCTCCATAAAAAAAATCCTATTCGCGACATTGCGTGCAAAGCCCATCTCGTGCGTTACCACAAGCATCGTAATGCCCTCTTTGGCGACCTCTTTCATTATACCTAACACCTCGCCGATCATCTCGGGATCTAATGCCGAAGTGGGCTCGTCAAATAAAATCACGTCCGGATTTACCGCCAAACTTCTAGCGATTGCGATGCGTTGCTTTTGCCCGCCGCTAAGCTTGTGCGGATAAGTATAGGTCTTATCACTAAGACCGACCTTTTGCAGCAGCTCCTCTGCTTTTGCGTAGGCTTGCTCTTTAGTATAAATGCCCGCTTTTATGGGCGCTAGAGTTAAATTTTCCAGCACGTTTTTATTTGCAAAGAGGTTGAAATGCTGAAACACCATACTAACTTTGCGGCGAATTTTATTAATATCAGTGTGCTTATCGGTAATATCCTCGCCGTCTATTTTAATAGTGCCACCGCTCGGAATTTCGAGCAGATTTAAGCAACGCAAAAAGGTCGATTTACCACCGCCGCTTGGACCGATGATTGCTACGATATCGCCTTTATTTATGCTCTTTGAAATTCCTTTTAGCACCGATAAATTGCCGTAGGATTTGGTTAAATTTGATATTTCAATCATTGCGGTTTAACCTACTTTCTAGCATTTTTACTAAAAACGAAAAAAATTTCACGCTTGCATAGTAAAGTACTGCGGCAAAAAGTATCGGCTGGACGGTATAAAGCGCAGCCTGCATGCTTTTTGAAAAAAACGTAAGATCAGTAATTGCTACGAGGCCCACGACCGAGGTCTCTTTAAATAGGCTAATAAACTCATTCGCAAGCGCAGGCAGGATGTTTTTTATCGCCTGCGGAAAGACGATCTCTTTCATTGCCGTGCCGTAGCCTAGACCCATCGCACGCGCGGCTTCCATCTGGCCGCGATCGACGCTGTTTATGCCGCCGCGCACGATCTCCGCGACGTAGGCGGAGCTATTAAGCCCCAGCGCAAAGATCGCAGCTGCGATATTATTGCTCCACGTAGCAAAAATAATAAACACGAACACCATCAGCTGGATAACGATCGGAGTTCCGCGGATGATGTCTACGTATTCGTCGATAATGAAGCTTAAAAATTTATTGTTTAGAAATTTTAAAAATGCCAGCATAAATCCTAATGCGATACCGATCACAATGCCGCCGGAGGTCAAAATAAGAGTAATGCCGTAGCTTTTGGCGTATGAAATTTTTTGCGCTTCGCTCAGTTCGGGATAGGTGAAATAAAGCCCCACGGCGATTACAGTCAAAACAAATACGACCTTTAAAATTTTCTCGTTCAACCAAGGCGCCTTTTTCTTAAAATTTAAACGGCAAGAATACTAAAATTTCGTTAAAATCTGGCTAAATTCCGAAAGTAAAATTTTATTTGAAATAGAGTAAAATTAGCTTTTTTAAAAGGAGGCAACGATGAGCTTTTGGACCTATTGCGCAATCGCGATATATTTCGGCGCGCTTATTTTTATAGGTAGGTATTATTATGACAAGAATGCGAGCTTAAGCGAGTATCTGCTCGATAACCGCCGCCTGGGTCCATTCGTAACGGCACTTAGCGCGGGCGCTAGCGATATGAGCGGCTGGATGCTTTTGGGAGTGCCCGGCGCGATGTTTGCGACGGGAATTTGCAATATCTGGATAGCCCTAGGACTTTGCGTGGGCGCGTGGTGCAATTATAAATTTCTTGCAAAAAGGCTTAGAATTTACACCGAGGTAGCAAGCGACAGTGTCACGATCCCGGATTTTTTAGAAAACCGCTTCAAAGACCATACCAAGACGCTTCGCATCATCTCAGGACTTTTGATCATCATATTTTTTACGCTCTATGTTAGCAGCGGCATAATCGCGGGCGGCAAGACCTTTGAGAGCTTTTTCGGGCTAAATTTTACCTACGGCGCGGTCGCTACGATCTTAATCGTCGTGTTTTATACCTTTTTCGGCGGATTTAAGGCCGTCGCGATCACCGACGCGTTTCAGGGCGCACTGATGTTTGCGGTGCTTATTTTGATCCCTCTGTTTTCTTACCGCGCGCTGCAGATCCCCGCGGACAGCTCCTTTTTGGCACAGGTGCGGCTATACGGCGCGAGCCACCTTGATCTATTTTACAATCAAAGCTTCTTAGGCGTTTTGGGTCTGCTTGCTTGGGGGCTCGGGTACTTCGGACAGCCGCATATTATCGTACGCTTTATGGCGATTAGAAGCTCGCGCGAGCTTGATAGCGCGCGCCGCATCGGAATTTCGTGGATGGTGTTAGGTCTTGCGGGCGCGATGCTTAGCGGTCTGATCGGCTTTGTGTATTTTTCACAAAAGGGCCTTAGCATAGACGATCCCGAAAAAATTTTCCTGGAGCTCGGTAAAATTTTCTTTCACCCATTCATCCTAGGCGTCATAATCTCTGCGGTGCTGGCGGCGATTATGAGTACTATCTCAAGCCAGCTTCTGGTAAGCGCGAGCGCGGTTACGAAGGATTTTATCTTCGCGTTTTATAAAAAAGAGGTGAGCGAGCGCACGCAGACGCTAAGCAGCCGTATCGCCGTCGTGATCATCGCCGCGGTCGCCGCGATCTTGGCGTTCGGCTCAAACGATACGGTGCTAAACGTCGTCGGAAACGCTTGGGCGGGATTTGGCGCGAGCTTTGGAGCGGTGCTGCTTTTCAGCCTGTATTCTAAAAAGATGAGCGCGCTCTCTGCTTTAGTAGGCATGCTCGTAGGCGGTATCACGGTCATTTGCTGGATATTATCGGGGCTTTCGGCGATCGTTTACGAGCTGCTGCCGGGCTTTTGCTTTTCGGCGCTTGCGATACTGCTCGTAAATCGCTACAACTCCGTGCTCGATAAGATGGCGGATGAGCCCAATGCCGCGCAAATTTCGCAGGAATTTGAAAAGATGAAGGAGCAAAGTTTAAGGGGTAAAGATGGCTAACGTAAAGTGCCCGCACTGCGGCTCGCAGATTGATATAGACGAGGCGCTGCAACGCGATATCAAGGCTAAATTCGAAAATGAAATTTTGCAGCAGAAGCGAAAGTGGCAGCAGCAGCAAAACGAAGCCACGCTTAAATTTGAAGCCGAGATCGCCGCTAAGCGCGAGGAGTATGCTAAGCATTTAGCGCAGCTGCAAGCGAAGGAAAACGCCTTTGAGCAGCGCGTAAAAGCGGCGACCTATTCTGCGCTAAACAGCGAGCGGGAGAAAATTTTAGCGCTTGCAAAATCTCAGATCGAGAGCGAAAATGCGGCGAAATTTGAAATTTTACAAAAGGAGCTGCAAGAAAAATCGCAAAGAATTTCCGAGCTAAATTTAATAAAGGCGGAAATGGAGGCACAAAAGCGTAAATTTAGCGAGCTTGAAGCCGAGAATAAAGCTAAATCCGAGATCGAGCTAACCAACCGCGTGAATCAGGAGCGCGAGCGGCTTTCGAAGCAAATTTCGCAGGAAAACGAGCTGAAATTCCGCCAAAAAGATGAGCAGATCCAAAGCCTAATCGGCCAAATAAACGAGCTCAAGCGCCGCTCGGAAGTAGGCTCGCAGCAGCTTCAGGGCGAGGTGCAGGAGCTCGCGCTGCAGGAGTATCTGCGGCTCAATTTTCCTTTGGACGAGATAGACGAGGTCAAAAAGGGCGCGCGCGGCGCAGACTGCGTGCAGATAGTGCATACGAGGGAGTTTGTGGGCTGCGGTAAAATTTTATACGAGAGCAAGCGCACGAAAAGCTTCGAGCCCAAATGGATCGACAAACTCAAAGACGATATGATAGGCGAGGGCGCGCAGATCGGCGTTATCGTAACCGAGCAGATGCCGCCTCACAGCCCTAGGCTGCACCAAGCGCCGAGCGATGCTAGCATCTGGATCTGTTCGTTTGAGGAATTTAAGGGGCTTTGCGCCGTCTTGCGCGAACATGTCGTGGCGCTTGCTTTTGCCAAAAGATCGGGGCAAAATCAAGATAGCAAAACGGCGATGCTCTACGACTATCTGACCTCGCCCGAGTTTGCCAACCAGATAAAGACGATCGTATCGGCATTCGTCGGCATGCAAGAAAGCCTAAATAAGGAACGCAACGCGATGGAGCGCATCTGGAAACAGCGCGAAAAACAGATCGCGCGTGCGCGAGACGGCGCGATCGCGATGCACGCAAGTATCAGAAGCATCGCCGGAAGCGGCGTAGCGCAGCTGGAGGATGTCGATGAAATTTTAAGTCTCGAGGCGATTGCGACGGAGGGCGAAGCGGACGCGCTTCAAAACCAAGACGGCGACGAGACGCTATAGCGGCGTGTGGACGGGTCGCCGTTCTAGCGAGAACGCGAGATGATCTTACGGCGTGAGGCCGAAATTTCGTAAGCAACGCGATATTTGTCCGCGGACAAGTGGTGCTAAAATTTCAAGAAATAATTGTTGTATGCTTTTGGGTTTGCGAGGTTGGAATTTTACTTGCGAATTTTATCTCGGCAGAAATATGTTGCACTGTGTAGCGTGTAAAATTTTAAATTCATAATTAAGGAAGCGCTTCACGTCGCGAAAATTTGATTTGGAATTTCTATCTTGTATCTCAATTAGGAAGATTTTACACTAAAAGCTATAGCAAAATTTTAGGAATTCGCTTTGCCGTACCATAAAAATTTTAAAATTTTGATCTGCAAATTTCATGAAAATTTATAAAATTTTTTAAATTTCTGCGTCGAAATTTTAGAATTTCTAATATTTTT
>NZ_CALIMS010000035.1 GCF_938045345.1 uncultured Campylobacter sp. | reverse complement strand
TCTTATTAAACGCGCCGTATCCGCCCGCGTAAAATTTTACCGCAAGCGGCGTAAGGCAATTTATTGAATTCTACAAATTTAAAAATTCCTCAATAAGAAAGAATTTAGGCTCAATTCACAAAGGAATTTCATAGTCTGCTTTATGTTTAAAGAACTGGCGCAATCTTAGGTTCTTTTATCAAAGCCAAAAAGCTTGTCAAAGCGGCAATACCATCATTATTGGCTTTTATTTATATCCTGCGCTTTATATTTTAAAAGTAAGCTACGAAATTTCTAAGTAAAAGTGAAATTATATAAGAAAGATCCCGCAAAACCTAAAATTATAAAATTTTAAAACTGCTTGTCTTAGAATTTATAAGCAAAATTTCGCAAGGTCTAAATTTTTAAAATTTTAAAATTCCGTGCCTTAGAATTTCAAATTTCAACTTACGCTTCTCATTAAGATTTAGGCTAAATTTAAATTTTAGACAATGAAATTTTAAAATTCTGCGCCTAAATCTTGCCTGCGAATTTTAAAATTATCCAGCATAGTTTCGATCGCCCGTTTCAAAGATGCGACCTATTATAAAAATAAAGCTTACTCTACGCAAAACAAGTCTTGGCGCGCTTTGCTTTAGCTACACAAAGCCTTAAATTTAGACCTTGATGGTAGGTAAATCTATCTGCTCGCGATTATAGAATTTCAAGCGGTATTCATAGCATTGCAAACCTACATTTTTTATAATTTTACAGTTTAGCAAAACAGGCTATACAAACGAACGGTCTATAAGTTTAAGATCTACTTTTTGCAATTTTATACTAATAGAAAATGTTTGATATCTCGTTAAGCTATGGGTTTGAGCCTACTTTTTCGTGATTTTATAGAGTAAATTTCCGATGCTTTGGATTATCTGCACGAGCACGATCAGGATCACGACTGTATATGCCATTATATCGGGGCGGAAGCGCTGAAAGCCGTAGCGGATCGCCACGTCGCCGAGCCCACCACCGCCGACCGTGCCCGCCATCGCCGTAAATCCGATGATGACGATGAGCGTGAGCGTAATCGCACCGATGATGCTAGGTAGCGCCTCGACGAACATCACGCGAAAGATAATCTGCGTCTTGCTCGCGCCGAAGCTCTTCGCCGCCTCGATCACGCCGCTATCGACCTCCAGCAGCGCACTTTCGATGAGCCGCGCGATAAAGGGCGCTGAGCCGATAGTAAGCGGCACGATCGCTGCGGTGGTACCGATGCTCGTGCCGACAAGAAGCTTTGTAAGCGGAAAGAGCACGATCAGCAAAATTATAAACGGAAAGCTTCGCAGCGTATTTATCGCGACGTCCAGCACAGCGTAGATGATGCGGTTTTCGCAGAGCCCGCCGCGACGCGTAAGGATAAGCACGATCGCAAGCACGAGCCCCAAAATAAACGCCAAAGCCGTACTTACGAAGGTCATATACAGCGTCTCCAGCGTCGCGTTTAGTAGCAGCTTCGGAATCACTCCGCTAAAAAAATTTTGTATCCACTCTATCATCTTTGTCCTTTCATTTTGCGCCCTTTTGCGCTATATCGAGCTTTTCACCATTTTAAATTTCAAAATTGACGGCGCAAGTCCGCTCATTGTATCAGCTTATAGCCTACGCCGCGGATGGCGTGGATGTAGCTGGGCGCCTTGGACGTTTCGCCAAGCTTTAGGCGGATGCGACCGATGATGACGTCGATGCTTTTGCTCGAGGATTCCTCGCTTATGGAGCTGCAGTTGTAGATGAGCTCCTCGCGGGTGATCGCGCCGCCTTCCTTTTTGATGAGATACGAAAGCACGTCGTATTCGGCGATGGTGAGCGATAGTGGCTGTCCTTTGAAGCTGATGACGTGGCGGAAATCATCCACTTCGAGGTCTTTTTTTGGCTTTGCGGCGCGCTGAATGGAGTTTATGTCGTAGCGCTCGATGTGGCGTTTGATGCGCGCTAAAAGCTCTTGCGGATTATAGGGCTTTGGCAGATAATCGTCCGCGCCGAAATCAAAAGCGTTGATCTTATCGGTCAGATCGTGGCGGGCGCTTGAGATTATGATCGGTATATCGGTGTTTTTGCGGATCTCTTTGCAGACCTCAAGCCCATCCATCCCGGGAAGCGTGAGATCTAAAATTACGAGGTTGAAATTTTCTAAATTTAACTTAGAAAGCCCCAAAAACGGATCGTCCGCGACGGTGATATCGATATCGTATTGCTGCAGATATTCGCTTAAAATTTCGGCGAGTTCTAAATCGTCCTCTATCATTAAAATTTTAGTCATAAAAAAGCCTTTTAAATTTTGCGCGGATTATAACAAAATATAGTTTATATATTTTAAAGCGGCAGGCTGGGGCGAAATTTTATAAAAATGAAGCGGGAGGGGAAGAAATTTTGAAATTTTTCGAAATCGGGCAAAATTTATAAAATCAGCCCCAAAAATATGGCGGAATTTTGAAATTTAAAGAAGCAAAATCTAAAAAATTGACGAATTTGGGCTAAATTCGGCTAAATTTTGCCGATTTTTGCGTTTTTTTCTTAAAAAACTATTGTATTTTTTGCGAAACTATTGTAGAATACCGCCCAAACCACTTTATTTTAAAGGATTAGCATGAAAAAAGCTGATTTTATCCAAGTAGTTGCCGATAAGGCAGGTCTTTCTAAAAAAGATACTGTTAAGGTAGTTGATTCTGCACTTGAGGCTATCAAAGAGCTTTTGGTAAAAGGTGATGACATAAGCTTCATCGGCTTCGGATCTTTCGGTATTGCAGAGCGTGCAGCTCGCGAGGGTAAAGTTCCTGGCACAAACAGAACTTACAAATCTCCTGCTACTAAAGTAGTAAAATTTAAAGTCGGCAAACAGCTAAAAGAGGCTGTTGCAGCTGCAAAAGGCAAGAAGAAAAAATAATTTTCTTGCTCCAAGCCCCGTCTTCGGGGCTTATCTTTTTTAAATTTATACAATCAAAACTTTTTTAAAATGCCCGAGTGGTGAAATTGGTAGACGCACCAGACTCAAAATCTGGCGAGGGCGACCTCGTGTCGGTTCGATTCCGACCTCGGGCACCATAAATCTTCTTTAAATTTTATCCGGAATTTCAACCGCCTTTCATGAATTTCAACTTGCTATAAAATTTTTTATACTATTATTACCGCGGTATTTCTTTAAAAGAGGCAATTATTTATGATACGTAAAATTCTTATCGCCAATCGCGGCGAGATCGCGGTTAGGATCATTAGAGCCTGCAGAGATCTGCATATCGGAAGCGTCGCGATCTACACTAAACCCGACGTCGATTGCTTGCACGTAAAAATCGCCGATGAGGCCTACGAGGTCAGCACCGATGCGCTAAAAGGCTATCTGGACGCCAAAAAGATCGTCGAAGTCGCCAAAGAGTGCGGTGCTGATGCGATACATCCTGGATACGGCTTTTTGAGCGAGAATTACGACTTTGCAAGAGAGGTCGAGGACGCGGGCATTATTTTCATCGGTCCAAAACCCGACGTTATTCGCAAAATGGGCAACAAAAACATCGCTCGCTATCTGATGCGCAAAAACGGCATCCCGATCGTGCCCGGCACCGAAAAGCTAAATCACGAGAGCATGGATACGATCAAAAAATATGCGCGCGAGATCGGCTACCCCGTGATTTTAAAGGCTAGCGGCGGCGGCGGCGGACGCGGTATCCGCGAAGTGTGGGACGAGAAGGATATGGAGAGCGCCTATGACTCGTGCACGAGGGAGGCGAAGACCTTTTTTAATAACGATGAAATTTTTATGGAAAAGCTCGTCGTTAAGCCGCGCCACATCGAGTTTCAGATCATCGGCGACAATTACGGCAACATCATCCATCTTTGCGAGCGCGATTGTTCGATCCAGCGCCGCCATCAAAAAATTATCGAGATCGCGCCGTGCCCCTCGATAAGCGAGCATCTGCGAAAGACGATGGGTACGACCGCGGTAGCTGCAGCAAAGGCGGTGAATTATACCAACGTCGGCACGGTGGAATTTTTGCTCGATGACTACAATAACTTCTATTTTATGGAGATGAATACCCGTATCCAGGTCGAGCACGGCATCACCGAGGAGGTTACGGGCGTCGATCTTGTCGTGCGCCAGATCCGCATCGCAAACGGCGAAATTTTAGAGCTTGAGCAAAGTGATATCAAGCCGCACGGCTACGCGATTGAGGCTAGAATCACCTCCGAAAACGTCTGGAAAAATTTCACCCCGGTTCCCGGTACCGTCAGCGATTATTATCCCGCACTAGGTCCCTCCGTGCGCGTCGATAGCCACATCTACAAAGGTTATAAAATTCCGCCGTTTTACGACTCGCTTCTAGCCAAGCTCATCATCAAAACCACCGACTACGACCTGGCTGTTAATAAACTAGAGCGCGCGCTGAAGGAGTTTCGTATCGAGGGGGTGCGCACGATCATTCCGTTTTTGCTTAGCATCAGCAAGTCGCGCGAATTCCGACTCGGCTTTTTTGACACGAGCTATGTCGAGAAAAATTTAGATAAAATCTTAGAAAACACTATCGATGATATGCAGCCGAATAAAAACGAAGCGATCGCCGCCATCGTCGCTGCGATGCGCAAATCGGCACGGATTTAGGAAAGAGTATGGATTTTTTAGAGAGCCTGAAAGATATAAAAAAGGATATGCTTAAGGACAAGGCGGCAAGCTCTGCGCCCAAAAAGCCCAAAAAACCTAATCCAAATCGCGACGAGTTTAAAGATATTTTCAGAGATGATGATAGCGAAAGCGGCCTAGACGGTGCCGCGGAGGAATTCGACGCAGCCAAAGAGAGCATCGCCGCACGCGAAAAGCGCCTCAAAGACGAGTTTTTAAAATACGTGGACGCGGCGAATATCAAAAAGCTGAATGACTGAAATTCCATTTTGTACGCTGGATTTTGCCTGCCCCTATCTAGGCGGCAGAGCCGCGCGTAGCGAGTATCTCTACATAAAAGACTGCGACTTCGAGTATAATTCAAGCTTAGTGCAACATGGCTATCGCCGCTTCGGCAGGTATTTTCAAAAGCCCGTTTGCGCAGCCTGCGCGGAGTGTAAAAGCCTGCGCGTCGATGCTTTAAATTTTAAATTTAGCAGATCGCACCGCCGCGTCTATAAAAATAATCGCACGACTGCCTATGTATGGCAATCTCGCCCGCTTTTAAACGATGCGCGTTTGGAGCTTTTCGCGCTCTATCACGACTACATGCATCTAAAAAAGGGCTGGCCTGTGCAAGAGATCGATTTTGAGCGATATGATGAAATTTACGTCCAGGGCCACGGCGACTTCGGCAAAGAAATCTCTTACTATGGCGAGGACGGGCGGCTTATCTGCGTCGATCTCATCGATATCGTGGATGACGGCATTAGCTCGGTGTATTGCTACTACGATCCGTATCTGCCGCATCTAAGTCTGGGTAAATTTTCGCTTTTAAAACAGATTGAGTTCGCCCAAGATCTGGGGCTTCGCTGGATCTATCTGGGCTACGCGGTGAAGCAGTGCCCGAGCCTGGCGTATAAATTTGGCTACGAGCCGTATGAAATTTTAAACTCATACGTAGAGCTTGACACTCCCGCCGTGTGGGAGGGGCGCATAGAGGGGTAGGTTCTGCGCGGGTGCCCAGAAGTAGCCTAGGCATACGCGCTTCGTAGAATGGTAAGCTTCACGCATCCGTACAGCGACAGCGCGCAGTAGCCGAGATCACGCCGCCGCATAGAATTCGGTCGCGCGCAGATACGACGCGGTATGTAAAAGCGCCTCTCATCGTTAAAATTTACGCTGAAATTTCGCGCGTTATGAGTCTTCAAGGCTTTTGAGTCGCAGCGGGCGTTAAATTTTGCGCTGAAATTTAGCGCCGCTCGGCCTGTGAAAATATCTGCAGCGATGAAATTTAAGGCGATGGAATTTAAAAGGAGGGCAGATGAATTTGCAAATTTTACGGCAGGCTCGGCATTTGCGTGTCGCAAGACGGCACGCGCGGCTTTTGGGCGTACTTGGCTCTTGAGTGCGCGCGAAAAAGGGCGATCGGTTTCGTAATATAACTCTTACGCTGCCGCAATTAGCCTTGGCGCTGCGACCGGCTTCGGCATTGACCTAATTTTGATATCGCGATTGGTTCTGGTCCGTAACTGATACTGCCGCACAAGCGGCGAAGCACAAAAAGATGGCTTATAAAGCACGATACAGCATATATTTATAAAATTTAAGCAAACTGCGAAGCCGCAATAAGACGGTCGGTTACGGCAAATTTATCAGCTCGACTTTGTTTTCCAGCGATTTTGGGATCAATAAAACCTTGCTATCGCTTGAGATGTCCGCAGGTCTTTGCATCGCGCCCAGATCTAGCTTGAGCACGCGTCCGTCCGTACCGATGCGCCAAATTTTACCGCTTAAAAGATCCTCACCCCAATCGCTAACTAAAATTTCGCCGTTTTTTCCGCGCGCTATGCCGTAGAAAACCCCCTTCATATCGGCAAAGATCGAAATTTCGCGAGATTTCAGATCCATGCTTAGTACGCGCCCCGGGACCTTTCCGCTAAGATCGAATGTAGTGATCAGAAGCTTATCGCCTTTAGCCAAAAGTCCGTTTGGGCTGCCTAGCGATGGATCGATGCGCGCAAACTCATCCGCGGTGCGCGAGAGCAGGTCGATGCGCCAGATCGTCCCACGCGCGGGATCGCTTGCGAGCAAAACCTCGCTACCGAGCGCCACGACGTCGTTTAAGGCCTGCGCTCCCTCGATTTTTAGATTGAAAACCTCCTGGCCTTTGCTAAAGCCCCTGATCGCGTCCAGATCGCACACGTAGAGCACGCCCGCGATCTGCGCCATTCCGCCAGGATTTACCAGATCGTCTATAAAATTGGTCTCAACGACGTTGGAATTTTTTACTATGCGGCTGATGAAGCCGTCGCGCTCTTGTGGATCTTCACTACTGCCGCGATTTGCGATGTAAAAAGCGTCATCGGTAATGAGCGAACCACTAGGTGCGCTAAATCCGTCGATCCCTAGGCCAAAAAGCGCGCCCGCCAAGGCGCACGAAAGTAGAACTTTTTTCATAATCTCTCCTTGATCTCGCCAAAATTTTAAGAATTTTAAAATTTTAAAGGAAGCGACGAGTGCCGGGTTAAAATTTTAAAATTCGCAGCGAGCTTTAAGATGAGCGAAATTTAAACCCGCAGAGCAAATAAAAGCGCAATTTTAATTAAACAAAGCGGCTTAATCGGCAAAATTCTAGCGGGTTGGAAGGTCTTGCTTCGCGCGTCGCTTTTAATTTGATGCGTCGAAGCCGAAGTGAGTAGGTTTGTGTGCGCTTTGGTTTACGCTGCCACTCGCTAGCCACATCGCGCGGACCGCAAGTTTCGCATACGTAATTTATTTGAGGCTGTTGCTTTAAAATTTTAATTCTACGAGCGGATATTCTTTTGCAAATTGTGGGCGTGATTTTGATGCGCAGATGAAAGCGTTACGTTTAAAGACGCCTCTGCTTTAAAATTTGATTTAATTTAAACAAAGTGTGATTAAAATGCAATTTAAATTTTATGTACCACGGGTGTAAATTGCGGTTGCGAAAAGAGAACCTGCCGCAAAAATTATTTAAAATTTGCAGTGCACAAAACGCCTTTTGAAATTTAAAAACGAGCCCGAGACGCACTTCAAAAATTGATGCGCGAGATTTAGACGCCGAGTTTAAATCTCGCCGTCATAACTATTTCAAAATTTTAAGCACAAAATTCAAACCATACTGATACGCGCCTCGCACCGAAGCGCTACGCCTCAAAATTTAATATGTAAATTAAAACGGGCGTGAAATTATTGAGCGCCGAGGCTTTACGGGCTTTAAAATTTTAATACGCAGATTTAGGTCGAGAGGCACGCGTACAGCCAGTCGCAGCCGTACACTTGAATTTTAAATCGTAAAACTTAAATTATAGAAATTAATGCGCGCGCCGAAGCGGGAAGTGAAAATCCAAAGCGCTCTGGCTGACTTAGATGCTAAAATCCTCGCCGAGGTAGAATTTGCGCACATTTGGATCGCTGGCTATCTCTTTTGCGGTGCCGCCTGCGAATAGCTCGCCGTCTTTGATGACGTAGGCGCGGTCGCAGATCGCAAGCGTTTCGCGGACGTTATGATCGGTGATGAGTACGCCGATGCCGAGCTTTTTTAGGTCTCGCACGATGCTTTGGATGTCGCTAACGGCGATCGGATCGACGCCCGCAAATGGCTCGTCCAAAAGTAGAAATTTCGGCGTTATCATTAGGCTTCGCGCGATCTCGCAGCGCCTGCGCTCGCCGCCACTTAGGCTTACGCCTTTGCGCAATCTGATCGGCTCGATGTTGAGTAGATTTAGCATCTCATCGACCTTTTGCGAGGCTTCGGCCCTGTTTTTGTAGGTGATCTCCGCGGCGAGCATTAAATTTTCTTCAACGCTAAGCTCCTTAAAGATGCTGCTTTCTTGTGGCAGGTAGCCTATGCCCAGCTTAGCGCGTTTGTGAAGCGGAACCTTTGCGATGCTATTTTCATTAAGCAAGATATCGCCGCCGCTAGCGCTTATCAGCCCGCAGACCATATAAAACGTCGTGGTTTTGCCCGCTCCGTTGGGCCCTAGCAGCCCCACGATCTCGCCATTGTAAAGCTCTAGCGAGATTCCTTTGATGATCGGCGTGCCTTTTATGGTTTTTTTTAGACCCCTGACTTCCAGTTTATGCATAGCTTACCTCGTATTTTCGCCCTTGCGCGTGCGGCGTGATCCTCACTACGCAAAAATCAAGCTCATATTTTTTAAGTAAATTTATCAAATTTTCATCCGCCCATTCGATCAGATGAAGCCCCTCTTCAAATAAATTTTCAAATAGTCCGTTTTTTAAAATCCCCTCACAGCCGCCGTTATAGATGTCGTAATGATAAATTTGGCCGTAGTTTTGCATGATCGAAAACGTAGGTGAGCTCACGTGCTCGTCTAACCCGTGAGCCCGCACGATCGCGCGCGCAAGAGTCGTTTTGCCGCTGGCAAGATCGCCGATTAACAATATTATGCCGCTTTTTGGCAGAGCCTGCACGAGGCGCGAAATTTCATCCTCGCCGCAGATGAGTTCAAAGCTCTTGGACATACTTCGCCTGCTCGCTTTTGGGCGTATTTTTCGCGCTAGGAAAGGCTAGGACTTTAAAGCTTTGTTTTCTATCTAAAAAGCTTATCGTGATAACGTCGCCGATTTTAAGCTCTTTGGCGGGCTTTGCTACGACGCCGTTTACGGCCACGACGCCGCTTTTGCACATATCTTCGCTGATGGCGCGCCGCTTGGTGATATTTACTGCGTTTAAAAATTTATCGATTCTCATAGGCGTGAGTTTAGCGATATTTGCCTTAAAAGCAACTATTAAACTATTTTTGGTAGAATTTCGCCAAATTTTACGTAAAGGATTTGAGATGGCAAAAAAAGATGTAAAAAAGGTCGTTTTGGCGTATTCTGGAGGACTTGACACTAGCATTATTTTAAAGTGGCTCGGCGATACTTACGGCTGCGATGTGGTGACTTTCACCGCAGATATCGGTCAGAACGAGGATTTGGAGCCGATCAAAAACAAAGCTGTGAAACTGGGCATCAAAAAGGAAAATATCTTCGTAGAGGATCTGCGCGAGGAATTTGTGCGCGATTACGTATTTCCGATGTTTCGCGCAAACGCCGTTTATGAGGGCGAGTATCTTTTAGGCACATCGATTGCCCGCCCGTTAATTGCTAAAAAACTAGTCGAGATCGCGAAAAAAACTGGCGCGGACGCCGTAAGCCACGGTGCGACCGGCAAGGGTAACGATCAAGTCCGCTTCGAGCTTGGCGCATACGCGCTAAATCCCGATATTAAGGTAATTGCGCCGTGGAGGCTGTGGGATCTGAACTCTCGCGAGAAGCTTCTTGCTTACGCTAAGAAAAACGGCATCGACATCGCCTCAAAGCCAGGCAAATCGCCGTATTCGATGGATGCGAATATCCTTCATATCTCCTACGAGGGCTTGGTGCTGGAAGATCCCGCTCATGCGCCTGAGGAGGATATGTGGCGATGGACCGTGAGCCCTAAAAATGCGCCAGATAAGAGCGAGATCATCGAGATCGAATACAAGCATGGTGATCCTGTAAAGCTAAATGGCAAAGCGCTTAAGCCGCACGAGATGCTAGCAGCGCTTAACGAGCTTGGCGCTAAAAACGGCATCGGCAGGCTCGATCTAGTAGAAAATCGCTACGTCGGCATGAAGAGCCGTGGCTGCTACGAAACTCCGGGCGGCACGATCATGCTAAAGGCCCACCGCGCGATTGAGAGCATCACGCTAGATCGCGGCGCGGCGCATCTAAAAGACGATCTAATGCCGCGCTACGCCGAGCTCATCTACAACGGCTTTTGGTTCAGCCCGGAGCGCTTGCTGCTTCAAGAGCTGATAAACAAATCCCAGGAGCACGTAAACGGCAAGGTTAAGCTAGAGCTTTATAAGGGCAACGTGACCGTGCTGGGCAGGGAAAGCAAGAGCGATAGCTTGTTTAATACCGATTTCGTGACGTTTGAAGAGGATAAGGTTTTCAATCAAAAAGACGGCGACGGATTTATCAAGCTAAGCGCGCTAAGATTTATCATCGCGGGCAAGAACGGACGCAAGCTTTAGATGAAATTTTGCCTATAGCGGCAAGGTGTGCAGGCAAATTTCACAAAACGAAATTTTAAAATTATCGGAAAAGCGCGAGCGGCTGCGGGCGAATTTCATAAAATTTCACGAAATTTTAGATCCGCCCGCGCCGCTTATAAAATTTTATAAATTTAAAGCTAAATTTAAAAGGATAATGGATGAAAGTGTTATTGATCAAAGACGTTAAGGGGCTCGGAAAGGCGGGTGAGGTAAAGGAGGTCAAGGACGGCTACGGCAACAACTTCTTAATCGGCAAAGGCTATGCCAAAGCCGCTACGACTGAGGTTTTGCGTAAATTTGAAGCGGATAAGAAAAAGCAGGCCGAGCTTGAAAAATACGAGGTCGCGAGCTTACAAAAGCTGGCCGAGGAGCTAGCTAAGATCCGCGTAAAGATCGTAAAGCAGACGGGCGAGAGCGGCGCGCTTTTCGGTTCGGTTACCAAAGATGAGATCGCAACCGCGCTAAAAGAGCAAAAGGGGATCGAAATCGATAAGAAAATTTTAGAGACCGAGGCTATCAAAACGACTGGGATCTACGACGTAAATGCTAAGCTAAAGCACGGTATAAGCGCTAAATTTGAGATAGAGGTGGCTAGTGTTTGAAGCGACTACCATTTTAGCCTACAAAGGCGCGAAGGGCTCCGTCATCGGCGGCGACGGACAGGTTACGTTTGGAAACACCGTCTTAAAGGGCAATGCGACTAAAATTAGAAAGATCGGCAAAGATGGGGGCGTCCTAGCGGGCTTTGCGGGCAGCACTGCCGATGCGTTTAATCTTTTTGATATGTTTGAGAAGTGCTTAGATGGCGCAAAGGGCGATCTTTTAAGGGCAGTGATAGAATTTAGCAAACAGTGGCGCAAGGATAAGTATCTGCGAAAGCTCGAAGCGATGATGCTGGTGTTGGACCGCAAAAATATCTTTTTGCTTAGCGGCACGGGCGACGTGGTAGAGCCGGACGACGGCAAGATCGCGGCGATCGGAAGTGGCGGGAATTACGCTCTTAGCGCGGCGCGAGCTTTGGATAAATTTGCTAGCCTAGACGAAGAGGAGCTAGTAAAGCAGAGCCTTAAGATCGCGGGCGAGATTTGTATTTACACAAACGAAAACATCAAAACATACGCAATTTGGGACGAAAAGAGATGATGACGCCAAAGCAGATCGTAGAGAAACTAGACGAATATATAATCGGACAAAATAGCGCTAAACGCACGATAGCGGTGGCTTTGCGAAACAGATACCGCAGAATGGCGCTCGAAGATGAGATGAAAAACGAGGTGATGCCCAAAAACATCCTGATGATCGGCTCTACCGGCGTGGGCAAGACCGAAATCGCGCGCAGGCTTTCGAAGATGTTTGGGCTTCCTTTTATCAAGGTCGAGGCGAGCAAATACACCGAGGTGGGCTTCGTGGGGCGCGACGTAGAGAGCATGGTGCGCGATCTGGTCGCCGCGTCGGTAAATTTAGTGCGCGGCGAGGAATTTGAAAAGAACAAAGACAAGATCGATGATTATATCAAGCGTAAAATTTTAGAAAAAGTCCTTCCGCCGCTTCCGCGCGGAGCGAGCGAGGAGAAGGTCGCAGATTACGAAAAAAGCTACGAAAAGATGGCGGCCAAGCTCGAGCACGGCGATCTGGACGATCTTAGCATCGAGATCGAAGTAAGCGAAAATGCGCTTGAATCAAATCCGAATTTGCCGCCCGAGATGGCGAATATGCAGGAAAGCTTCATCAAGGTAATTGGAATTTCGACGCGCAAAAGCAAAAAAGAGATGAAGGTCAAAGACGCCAAGGTTGCCCTTAAAAGCGAGGCTAGCGAGAAAGTTCTCGATATGGAGAGCATCAAAGCCGAAGCCGTTAGGCGCGCACAAAACGAGGGCATCATCTTTATCGACGAGATCGATAAGGTGGCGGTCTCAAGCGGCAATAGCGGCAGGCAGGATCCGAGCAAAGAGGGCGTGCAGCGCGATCTGCTTCCGATCGTGGAGGGCAGCAGCGTAAGCACGAAATTCGGCAATATCGACACCGATCATATCCTTTTTATCGCCGCGGGCGCCTTTCATATCAGCAAGCCGAGCGATCTAATCCCCGAGCTTCAGGGGCGCTTCCCGCTTCGCGTCGAGCTTGATAGCTTAGATGAGGCAGCGCTGTGTGAAATTTTAACTAAGCCAAAAAATTCGCTCCTTAAGCAGTACTCGGCGCTTTTAAAGACCGAGGGCGTCGAGCTAGAGTTTAGCGAGGACGGGGTCAAAGCGATCGCGAAATTTGCGGCGAGCACGAACGAAAAAGTCGAAGACATCGGCGCTAGAAGGCTACATACGATAATGGAAAAGGTGCTTGAGGATATCAGCTTCGAAGCGGATAAGTTTAAAGGGCAAAAGATCGTCGTGGATGAAAAGCTCGTAAGCGAAAAGCTTGCAGGCATCGCAAGCGACGAGGATCTGGCGAAATATATTTTATAAGGCGGCGCGGCAGTTGCTCTTAGAAAACTGCGGAGCCGCGGAATTTTACGGTTTTTAAATTTGCAAAGCAATTTAGAATTTTAAGTATGAAATTTAGCGAAATTTTAAAATGCGCAGAACTTCGTCCTTTTAAATTTGACGATGCTTTAAAATTTTAAGTCTGTAAAATTTCTAGGATGATTGAATTCTGCGCGGTGCGAGCTGTATGTCAAGCCGTAGCGCATGGCAGGATAAAATTTAAAATTTCTCGATCAATTTATGAAGTCGCAAAATCTATGGCGCGCAGAATTTGAAGTAGATAAAATTTTGCGCCGAGGCGAGTAAAATTGAGCGCTACCGTGCAGCTTGAAATTTTAAAATTTCACCTGTTTGCGCGGCGTGGGAATTTTAAAATTTCTACGCTCGTGCGGAGTCGGCCTGCACAAAACGAGATTTTAAAATTTACCCGTAAGGGCTTAGCGCTGCGGTTGCAAGATAAATTTATAAATTTAAGGAAAATATGAAAAGCGGATTTGTAACGCTCATCGGGCGAACGAATGCGGGCAAGAGCTCGCTGTTAAACTATCTCTGCGGCGAGAAAATTTCGCTCGTCTCACACAAGATCAATGCCACGCGTCGTAAGATTAACGGCATCGCGATGAACGGCGCCGATCAGGTGATTTTCACGGACACGCCCGGGCTGCACGAAAGCGCCAAGCTGATGAATAAACTGATGGTCGAAGTGGCGCTCGGAGCGATTGAGGGCTGCGATTTGGTGCTGTTTTTGGCGCCCGTGCACGACGATACCGCGGAATATGAAAAATTTTTAAATTTAAACGCAGGCACCAAACATATCGTGATTTTAACTAAAATTGACGAAGCAAACGACGAAAAGATCGTGCAAAAGCTGCTGCAATATCAAAAATTTACCGATAAATTTGAGGCAATAATCCCCGTTAGCATCAAAAAAAAGGTCTATAAAAAGCAGGTTTTGGATGAAATTTGTAAAATTTTGCCCGAGCACGAGTATTTTTACGATCCTGAAATTTTAAGCGCGACCAACGAGCGCGAAATTTACCGCGACTTCATACTCGAGGCGATCTTTGAGAGTATGAGCGACGAGATCCCGTATTGCAGCGACGTCGTGATGGAAAAAGTGGTGGAAAAACCTGGTCTAACCTCGGTGTATGCGCGGATCATAACGGACAGCAATTCACACAAAGAGATGTTGATCGGCAAAAACGGCGAGGCGATCAAGCGGATCGGAATTCGAGCAAAAAAGTTAATTTCAAATTTTTCTAAGGTCAAAATTTACTTAAAATTAACAGTTTTTGTAAAAAAAAGCTGGAAAAATGACGAATTTAGGGTAAAAACCGATTTTATCTATTGACATTTTATTTTATTTCTATTAGTATTAGCAGCGTAGAAAATTTCATTTGGAAGTGGAGTGTTATGGCAAAGAATAGTAAAAATGCTAGTTCGATTGTTGCGATTAACAAAGTCACGCAAACCATATTCGGTCTAAGTGAGAATGAAGTTTTCGAGCACGACTTCTCAAAAGCAAATCGTGCGAAGGAAACTTACGTCTCATATATTCCGTATAAGGATATAATGACTGCGACGGTTGAGATAAGCAGATCGGTAGAGGACGCGGATCTTTTAGATGCGATCGTCGTTAAGGTGTATGAGGAGCTGGGGCTTGACACCGCTTTGGATTACAAAATCACCTATAGTGAGGTAATAGGCGCTGGCGGCGATGATAGAATTTTCAACGTCTTTGTCGTAGATAATGCCAAACTCACTTCAGAATTCGATGCGATCGCCGCTAGGACGAACTACATCGACTATGTGGCAATGGCTCCATTTTTATACGAGGGCTTGTATAATAGAGGCGTCCTAACTCGCGACGGAATCGACTGCTTCATCTACTTGCAACGCGACGATGCGTTTTTGGTAGTGTATCAAAACGGCGAATATTTTCAATCTCGTCAAGTAAGATACAACCTAAAATTTTTGCATGAAAAATATGTCGAGCTAGTCGGTAGTAGAGTTGATGAAGAGAGCTTTTATAGATTGCTCTCCAAACAGGGAGTAAATTTAGAAAATCCAACCGAACGCGATTATATGATCCAAATTTTTGACGATATGTTTTACTACATCAACGACGTATTGAACGGTATTAGTAAAATTTACAACGTCAATATTCAAAACGTCTATATCGGAACGGATATTGGTAAAATTCCTGCGATCGAGGTTTTTGTAGAAAATAATCTAAAGCTAAGATACAAAGATTTTAATTTTAACGTTGCAATCAACGCAAAAGATTATCCGCTCACTCAGCTAGATATTTTAATGTTCTTGGTGGGTCAAGATTATTTGGTTACTAAAGACGACGATCACAACTACTCGCCGTTTATGAGACCTCCGCCTTTGACTCAAAGATCAACCGGCAAGCTGATAGGCTATATGTTGCTAGGTTGCTTACTTGGGGCTGTGTATCCTGCGTATAACTTCGGCTACGGCTATTATAATAATATGGTAGCTAATGATAAAACTAGCGAATATCAAGGTTTGGAAGATCAGATGGTTCCTGCTAGAGCAGAAAATGCGCGTTTGGATAAAGAGACTAAAGAGGTAAATGCCCAGGCTGCTAAGAGTGGTAAGGAGCTTAACGACAGGCGCGATCTAATTAATGCCATCTTAGACAAGAAAAACAATTACGCTATGAAGGGTGTTTCTATTTTTGAGCTAACCAATATGGTCGTTAAAAATAAGGGCAATATGGTTAGGATCGGTGATGAGAATAGGACTCTAACTGTTCAGGTGCGCACCAAAAACGATAAGCAGATGACCGAGCTTTTAGAGGATATCAGTAAAAAAGAGGTGTACGGCGTGGATACTAAAACAATCGCGCTACAAGAGGGTAATAAAACCGTCTTTTACGATAGTAATATCAGTGTGGAGGTTAAATAATGAAAAAGAAAAGTTCATTAGATCAACTTGATCAATGGTTTGCCTCCAAGGGAAATAGTGCAAATAACTATTTTTACATAGCTTTGTTGTTTGTAGGTGTGGTAGCTTACTTTATTTTGAGTGGCTATGCGGATCCGTATTTAGAGGAGAGCGAAACAAATCTAAGTACTGCCACTACTAAGCTTGAAGGCGCACAAAGAGAGTATAACGAGTTTTTTGGCGGTGATCCTGATGCTTTTGTTAATAATAAACGCAATATCCTCAATGGTGCTAGGACCAACCTTAACAATATCGTTGAAGAGCGTAAGTATCTAGACGGTAAGCTAAAAGAAATTTCAAAGCTTACCTATAATGAAAAGAACTGGGCTAAATTTATGGATAGCCTCTCAACGATCGCAGAGAATAACAATATTAAAATTTATGCTATTCACAGCGATAGAAGAGAGCCTAGCATCAAACAAATTTTTCAGCCTGAAGCTTTGCTGGATATAGATGTGAAATTTGAAGGAGCATTTTCGAACGTCCTTAGGTATATCAACCTTATCGAACAATCGGAGATGATCGTAGATGTAAATAAGATGGATATCAATGCCACTAAAAATGGCAAAATCGGTGGAAGCATCGGTATATCTATCTGGGGAGTAAATTACTAATGAAAAAGTTAATTTTATGCTCTTTGCTACTTTCTACTGCTCTATTTGCTGTAGATAATAATCAGACGGTGGCGCCTAGTAATGGAGCCTATAAAGCTAAGTACGATGCGATATTCGATGATCTTAGTAAGCCTAGAGTGGGTCTTAGCGATGAGCAGATAGCTTCTTTGCAAGATCCGTTTTATCCTAAAGAAGCTAATGCGCCTAGAGAAGCTAATCAGCAGGTGGATCTAGGTTATCAGCTAGTAGGTATTATGGGCGATAAGGTTAAGCTAAACGATAAGTGGTATGGTTTGGGCGAATATGTAGGCTCATATAAGATCGTGCAAATAACGGGCAATAGCGTTATTATTACCAACGACGATGAAAATAAAGTCGAACTAACACTAAAACAAGGAAGTCAAAATGTCATTATTACATATAAGTAAAAAGCTTAGCATAGCCGCTATGCTTGCTTTGTCTGTTACGGCTACTAGTCTATATGCCGCTCCCGCAACTGCAGGTAACTGCGATAGGAAGGCGCTAAATATCAAGATTAACGATACCGTTACGCTAAACGAGATGCTAACTCAGCTATCCGATATGTGCCGCTTCTCGGTGGTAGCAAAAGATGCTATCGCTCAAGAGGAGATGAGTAAGCCACTGCAAGGCGTAAGCATCAAAGACCTTTCTTTACGCGAAGTTTTAGATCTACTCATAAAAGAGAATAATCTAAGCTATGAGTATTCTCATGGCATATTAAAAATTTCAGCGCTAGAGACTAGGACTTTTAAAGTGGATTACATCACTTCTATTAGAGAAGGTACTGCTGTTACTAAATCTTCTGTCGATTCCGCACCTACGAAAGTGGATGATAGTGACGATAAAGAAAATAAAGAAGATAATAAGATCACTACCAAAGAGAAATTTGATTTTTGGGAGAAGATTAGCGAGGAAATCACCTCTGTTTTAAATAACGGTACCGAAAAATACGTCGCAGTCGCTCCTATTATAAATCAAAATGCCGGTTTAGTAACCGTTACTGCTATGAAGTCTCAGATAGCTCGCGTAGATAGATATCTAAGCGGTATGCAAAAACGCCTTAGTCGCCAAGTCTTGCTAGATGTAAATATCATATCTGTCGAGCTAAATAACGAATACACCACCGGTATAGATTGGAGTAAATTTCAACTAGGATTTAATACCTATGTAGGTGGAGATCCGACTAAACTTTCAGGCTATCATATAGATAACGGCAATAGAGGAAAGGCTAGCGATACTCACGGAACTTGGACGATAGGGGCTAATCTAAATTTTAATATCGACGGTTTGATTAACTTTCTAGAGACTAAAGGTAAAACCAAGATTATTTCAAGCCCTAAAGTAACTACGATGAATAATCAGCCTGCTATTATCTCCGTAGGTGATACTATTAACTACGTATTGAAATCTACTACTACAGGTGATTATCAAGGCGGAGATACTCAGTCGGATGATCAGTATTCGATCTTTGTAGGTATTCTTTTGAATATCTTGCCTGAAATTTCAGATGATAATAGGATTATGCTACGAATCAATCCATCTTTAAGTTCTCTTAAATATGCAGAAGATAATGTAAGAAAAGAAAACGGCAGAAGAGATATCGCACCTGATACTTTGCAAAAGAAACTCTCTAGTGTAGTTTGGGTAGATGATGGCGATACTGTAATTTTAGGCGGTTTGATTGGTGCAACTAAGTCCAAGAATAATACTAGGGTGCCTGTGCTAGCCGAAATTCCATTAATCGGAAATCTTTTCAAAAGTACTGCCGATGTTTTGAGCACGTCGGAGCTAATATTTGTTGTAACTCCACATATCATCGACAATACTGGCGCGCCGCTTGCTACCTCGCTTAAAGAGCTAGGTTACTCAAAGTCCATCTACGAAAATGAGTAATAACTATACGGCGATCAAGGAGATTTTTATCGAGGATAACGAAGTCTCAGACTTCGTTAATCTCGATAAATCTACCCTTGCTTATCATAAAATTTTAAATGCTTTGCAAAAGCCGTTAAAACTCATACTTTTTTACGGCAAACCGGGTTGCGGCAAGACATTTTTGCTTAATAAAATCAAGGTCGATCTTGAAAAAAAGGTAAGAGTTGTATTTGTGCCGCAGCCGTTTTTTGATGAGAAAGAATTTTTCTTAGAGCTGTATTCGCAGATTTTTCATTCAACTCCTAGCGAGCCGATTGATAATTATGAAAATTTTATGCGGGTTTACAGAGAGAGATTTGGAATTTCTACTAACGTAGGAGCGGTAGAGCAGGTCGTTATTTTGCTTGATGAGGCTCAGCTGTATCCCGGGAATTTGATAGAAAAAATTCGTCTTATGGCAGATACTAGATTATTTAAATTTTTATTTACGGTTCATAAGACTGACGAGGAAGATCGCCTCGCAAAGGATTATTTTAAAACCAGAATTTGGGAGAGCATCGAGCTTCCTAATTCAAATTTAGGCGAAGTCAAGCTGTATATTGAAAAAAAGCTTGTGCTTCATGGCTTTCAACAATACTATTTTATGTTTAGCGACGATAATTTCGATTTGATTTTAAATTTAACGGACGGTAATATGAGGAATATCAACAAGCTTATGTATAAGATGTATGAGCTTTTTGAGTATTACGAGGTAAATAAACCTACGGAAATTAGTTTTTCGCAGATTAATAATAAAATCATAGAGATGGCAGCGATAGGCTCGGGGATAATAAATGCTTGAATTTTACGAAGTAAACGAACTTGAAAAAAAATGGGAAGAGTATAACAAAAATAGAAAGCAGTTTTCTTTCCTAAAATCTAAGCCGAATTTCGTATTGAGATTTGACAAGACGATTTTAGGGCTTTTGATATTGATCTCGGTTGCGATCGGAGCGATATTCTGGCTGCTTAAAGATAGCGATAGCGTTAGCATGGCAAGTATCAATCAAAATATTGAAGATAAGGGCGGAGCTACAAATTCTGCTAATGATGCCGAGCAGCAGGCGGCAGATCTTGCAGTGCAAAATAATATCTCCAAAGAAGATTATAATATCAGCGCTCCGAAAGTTGCCCGCACCTCTAACTCTAAACACGAAAAGGAACGTCCAAGCTTAAATTTAAATGACGTAGGCGTGCTATCCAGCGAGGATTCCGGTGGATTTAAGATAACCAATAATTACGAAAATGGCGGAAACTATGGCGGGCAGGCTCAGGCGCAGAATTTCGGCGGTCAAAATTTTGGCAATCAGAATTTTGGCAATCAAAATGCTCCTACGTTTAACGTACCTAATACCAATAACGCAGCTTTTGCAAATCAGCCACCTAAAAATGAGGTTATCGATTTTGGACGCGCTCCATTGCCGCCTAAATCAAATTTCTCTGGAGGTTCTACAAATACCGCAAGTAGCACTCCGCTAAGTTCTAGAATTGAGATAAAAACTTCAAATTTAAGCGAAGATAAGCAGAGCTTGGAGAGCAAATTTTACGCGACGAATAAGATTGAGTATTCGCTATCGCTAGCCGAAGAAGCGTATAATAAGAAAGACTACGACAATGCGATCAAATGGGCTCTTACGTCAAATGAGCTTGATAAGGACAACGTCGCCAGCTGGATAATTTTTGCTAAAGCCAATTATAAAAAAGGTCGTAAGGAAGACGCGCTTTACGCTCTTGAGACCTTTAATGCAAAGGCGAAAAATAGCGAAATTTCTAACCTCATTTCAAAGATAAGAAGCGATAAACTATGAAAATTTTATATATTTTAGCTTTTGCGATCGCGTCGTTATTTGCAGTTAGTGCCGATGACGTGCGCAACTGGGATCAGATCGGTCAGTATAACCGTATCTGCCAAGAAAGCGTGCGAAATTTATTCATCGAGGAGCAGAGCGAGGCGCTTGCAAATATGTATGCCAAAGCGTGCCTGAAGATGGACAAAGTAAATGAGCTTGTAGTGCCTACGGTGATGCTTTATAAAACCAAAGAGGCTCGCGAGAACGCTTCTCTTTATTCGACCATAATTTTTCAAAAAAAGATGCTTTATTTGGCGCTTTGCGACGGTGTAGACATAAGCTATATAAGAACGCCTAAAATTAATTATATTTTGTCTGAAATTTTTGATAAATTTACGGAGAGAGCATACGTAAAAAAGAGTGATACGTATGTCTTTACCCTAGAAAACGGCGAGCGCGCCGAGCTTTTTATCAAAGAAGAAGAAGAGGTAAAAAAGATGGTAATTGCAATTTATGCTGGCGATAAGCTTAGCTCGATTAAAATTTATTGGTGATCGCGATGACAAAGATTGAAGAACAGATCGTTGCGATTTTAATACGAAACAATATCCTTACTAGCACCGTTGTTCCGGAAATCAAGGACAAGATGGATATCGGCTTGACGCTAGGAGAGGTTTTAGTCGGAGATAACTATCTAAGCCAGGATGATTTTTGCTCAATTTTAGTTGAGCTGTACAAGCGTCGTCAGATAGCATTTGACGATATAAGCGAAAAATTTTCGATGGATCCAAAGGAATTTTTGCAAATTCTAGCCAAGAAAATGAACCTGTCGTATATGAATTTAGATGATATCGATATAGACTTCAGGCTATCGGAACGCACTCCTACCGCACAGCTTAAAAGATACGGCGTGATACCGGTTAAAGCGGATGATCTGAATATTTACGTTGCTTTTTCTGATCCGTTTAATCTTGAGTCGCAAGATAAAGCGCAGGCTATGTTTAGCAAACAGCTGCTTAAAATCGTAGTAGCCGATCCAAATCAGGTAAATAAATATCTATCTAAGCTTGAGCTTTCAGAGAGCATTAAAGGGCTCGTAGCGGAGATCCGCAAAGAGCTCGCCAACACCGGCGGTAGCGGAAGCAGCGATGATACCTCGGCGATTTTGAAGCTCATTGAGATGATAATTAGCCAGTCTATTAAGATGCGCGGTAGTGATATTCACATCGAGCCTACCGAGAATAACTGCGTCGTACGTACCAGAATCGACGGAATGCTCGCTGAAATTTTTATCTTTGATAAGGATATCTATCCACCGCTAGTAAGCCGATTGAAGCTACTTTCAAATATGGATATCGCCGAGCGCCGTAAGCCGCAGGACGGTAGATTTAGTATGAAAATTTCAGGTCGCGAATATGATTTTCGTATCTCGACACTGCCTATTATCAACGGTGAATCTACAGTTATGCGTATTCTAGATAAATCCAAAGTTATCATAAGCCTGGAAAAGCTCGGCATGCACCCTGATAGCTTTAAGAAATTTAATAACGCTATGAAGGCTCCATACGGTATTATCTTGGTTACCGGACCTACGGGAAGCGGTAAGTCTACGACGCTATATGCAGCGCTAAACGATATTAAAAATATCGATACTAAGGTTATTACCGTAGAAGATCCAGTCGAGTATCAAGTAAATTTAATCCAACAAGTCCAAGTTAACGAAAAAGCGGGTCTTACCTTTGCTTCAGCATTGCGCTCGATCTTAAGACAAGACCCTGACATCATAATGATCGGTGAGATCCGTGATCAAGAGACCCTTAGGATCGCGATCCAGGCTGCTCTTACTGGACACTTGGTTTTCTCGACCCTACACACCAACGACGCCGTTAGTGCGATCCCGCGAATAGTGGATATGGGTATAGAGGCCTACCTCATAAGTGGTGCGCTCATTGCAGTAGAGGCGCAGCGTCTCGTGCGAAAGCTTTGCCCGCACTGCAAGCAGCCTACAAATCTGCCTAAATCGATGCTTGATCAGCTGAAGGAATTTTTGCCTGAAAAATACACATTTTTCAAGGCTGTAGGTTGCGATCAATGCGGTCAGACGGGCTATATGGGGCGTGAGATGATTAGTGAAATTTTACCTATTACCGATAAAATGCAGAGCTTGATCGCTAACGGCGGCTCAAAGGACGATATGAGGGCCTTGGCGAAGGAGGAGGGTTTTATAGATATGTTTGAAGATGGTGTTATACGTGCTGCGCGCGGAGTAACTAGTATAGAAGAAATTTATAGGGTGGCTAAACAATGAAAAAGCAATTAGAAGTTGAATACAACGCCAAGGGCGCAAGAAAGAAGATGTTTTTGCAAGCTAGCGATAAGGTGCAAGCAAACAACCTAATGAAGCAGCGCGTAGGCGGGACGATTGTAAAAAGAGGTGAAACCCAAGTCGTAGCGAATACGGGCGGCGATTTTAAGGCGCAGGTTTCGCGCATGCTAGGTGGTAGCGGAAGAGTTAGAACGCTGCCGTTAGTAGCGTCGATCCGTCAACTTTCGGTTATGACAAATGCGGGAATTTCAATCCACGACTCGATCAAAGAGGTCGCAAGAGCGGCAGAGGATAAGACGCTAAAAGAAATTTTCAGCGCGATGAACGACGATCTTAACGCAGGTCTTAGCTTGACAGAGTCTACGGAGAAATTTAGAGGTCAGCTCGGTGATGTCGTCGTTGCGATGGTAAGTCTGGGCGAAGCTACCGGTAATATGGCAGAATCTCTAGCCAAGCTTGCCGCTATGCTTCAAGAGCTTTGGGAGAACCAGCGTAAATTTAAAAAGGCGATGCGTTATCCGATGATCCTTATGATCGTTATGGCGATTGCATTTTCGGTCTTGATGATGTATGTCGTGCCGAAATTCCGCGAGATTTTTGAGGATTTGGGCGCGGATTTGCCACTACCTACTAGAATTCTACTTGGCATCGAAAGCACGCTTAATAATTATGGAATTTTTGTTTTAGCGGGTATCATACTTACTATTGTGGGGCTTAGATGGGCGTATCGCAATAACGATGAGTTTAAAAAGGGCTTTGACAAGACGATTTTGAAGGTCTACCTATTTGGCAAGATTATATTTTTCTCTACGATGTCACGATTTATGCTTATTTTTACAGAGCTCGTGCGAGCGGGTATTCCTATCGCAGATGCGCTGGATACATCTGTTTTGATGGTGGATAATCATACGCTAAAAGAGAAGCTCTCTACCGTTAAAATCGCCGTGCAGCAAGGCGTGAGCCTAACAGAGGCGTTTAACAATACAGGGCTTTATGAGAGTATGCTTATTCAGATGATCAGTGCGGGCGAGCAGGCCGGTAACCTCGATAAGATGCTCGGTAACGTCACTGACTATTACAAAGAGAAATTCGACGATATCATCGATAATATCTCAAGCTACGTCGAGCCGATCATGCTATTTTTTATGGCGGGCATGGTTCTTCTTTTGGCTCTTGGTATCTTTATGCCTATGTGGGATCTGGGCAAAGCCGTCAAAAACTAACCCCTTTAATTCCGCGCCTGCGAGGGCGCGGAATTTTATCAAAGCATTAAAATTTCATCCTTCAAATAAAATTTTAACCTTCGTTTGGCTAAAATACCGCTTTA
This sequence comes from uncultured Campylobacter sp., assembly GCF_938045345.1. GTDB lineage: Bacteria > Campylobacterota > Campylobacteria > Campylobacterales > Campylobacteraceae > Campylobacter_B. The sequence goes on along the minus strand of NZ_CALIMS010000035.1, from coordinate 42,700 downwards.
AATTTAAGGATCAATCATAGTTAAAGAAATATATTTTATCGTCATATCGGCTATCATAATATTTTTTGGGCTTGCTACTATTGCGCCCGATTCTGCGCTTGTAGGCAGCGCCGGCAATGCCATCCGCTCATTTAATACCCAGCTATTCGGCTATTTTGCATACATCTATCCGCTATTTTTGCTCGCCTTAGCATACGTAGCCTATAAGCATTTTCGCGGTTTTGACTTTAGATTTTTTGAGTTTAGCATCGGCGCGATTTTGCTATTTTTTACCATTTTGATGGTGCAGTCGAGTCTCTTTGGCGCTAGTGGTGGAGCAGTTGGTAGCTTCGCGGTGAACGGACTTAGGCGAATGATCGGAAGCGTCGGCGTATGGATTTTTAATATTACGATTTTTGTGCTTTCGCTAGTGCTTATATTTGAAGATCGTTTTACCGACATCATCAAAAACTGCTTTATTGGCTCAAGAGATGAAAGCTCGCAGGATGAAATTGGAGACGATTTTGCTAGCGACGCAGATGCAGCACAAAGAGGCGGGCTCGCAAGGTATTCGTCTGCGCAAGGCTTGAGAGGTGCGGAAAATTTTAACGCTTCGAATGACGCTTTGAGCGCAGAGGAAAATTCGGCGAAACAGGGTAATTTTATGGAGCAGGGCGCAAGCGAGCGCGGTTTTGAAGGCGGGCAAAATTTTCAAAATTTAAACGATACTCGCGAGCCTGAAAATGAGCAGAATTTTGGTGACGCGCAGGGTCTGCAGGCTTCCGCTGAATGCGAGCTTAAAATGCCGCAAAAGGGAAAGCCGAGCAGGCTAAAAAGGGTCGAGCGCCTAAGCGAGGTCGCCGAAAATAAAAGGCTTTTGGATCAGCTCGATAAGGGCAGGGTGGCTAAGCCCAAGGATTTTAAGCTGCCGCCGCTTGATTTTTTAAACCCGCCGCCGAAAAAGAAAAGCAATATCGACGAGAGCGAGATCGATCGTAAAATTTACGACCTGCTCGATAAGCTGCGTAAATTTAAGATCGACGGCGACGTGGTGCGGACCTATTCGGGCCCGGTCGTTACGACATTTGAGTTTCGCCCCGCCGCGCATATCAAGGTAAGTAAAATTCTCACGCTGCAAGATGACCTGGCGATGGCTCTTAGGGCGCAGACCATCCGCATCCAAGCGCCGGTTCCGGGCAAAGACGTCGTGGGTATCGAGATCCCGAATCAAAATATCGATACGATCTATCTGCGCGAAATTTTAGAAAGCGACGTGTTTAAAAGCGCTTCCAGTCCGCTTACCATCGTGCTTGGCAAGGACATCGTGGGCCAGCCTTTCGTTACCGATCTTAAAAAGCTGCCGCACCTTCTCATCGCAGGCACCACTGGAAGCGGCAAGAGTGTGGGCATCAACGCCATGCTGCTTAGTCTTTTGTATCGCAACTCGCCCAAGAGCCTGCGCCTAATAATGATCGATCCGAAGATGCTCGAGTTTAGCATCTACAACGACATCCCGCACCTGCTAACGCCCGTCATCACGCAGCCTAAGCAGGCGATCATCGCGCTAAGCAACCTTGTAGCCGAGATGGAGCAGCGCTACTCGCTCATGGCGCAAAACAGGACAAAAAACATCGACAACTACAACGAAAAGATGCTGCGCGAGGGGGGCGAAATTTTGCCTTACATCGTCGTTATCATCGATGAGCTCGCGGATCTGATGATGACGAGCGGCAAGGACGTGGAGCACTATATCGCGCGTCTGGCGCAGATGGCGCGCGCCAGCGGTATCCATCTCATTGTGGCGACGCAGCGCCCTAGCGTGGATGTCGTCACGGGGCTGATAAAGGCGAATCTGCCTAGTCGCATCAGCTTCCGCGTGGGCTCGAAGGTCGACAGCAAGGTGATCTTGGATCAGATGGGCGCGGACAGCCTGCTCGGGCGGGGCGATATGCTCTTTACGCCGCCTACCGCGCCGGGGCTCATCCGCCTACACGCGCCGTTTACGACCGAGAATGAGATCAACAAGATCGCGGAATTTTTAAAAGCGCAAGAAAGCGTCGTTTACGACGAGCGATTTTTGATCGAAAACGAGGGCGCCAAGCAAGAAGGCGGTATAATCAATCCGCAAAATATTGTGCTTGACGAGCTTTACGACGAGGCGAAAGCGATCGTTTTGGAGGAGGAAAAGACCTCGATCAGCTACCTGCAGCGCCGCTTACGTATCGGGTACAACCGCGCCGCGACGATCATCGAGCAGCTAGAACAGATGGGCGTTTTAAGCGAGATCAACGCCAAAGGCCAGCGCGACATAATCAAGTAAATTTCAAAATTTTGATAAAATTTAAGCAGCGAAATTTTGAAATTTATTGGATTTGCGGCGTCGGAATTTTTGAAATTTGATCGGTCTGCATCGGTAAAATTTTGAAATTTATTGGATTTGAAGCGGTGGAATTTTAAAATTTCAGTACCTGTTGCGAATTTTAAATTTTTAAATTTGTATGTCCATGCCCCACAGCTCGCACTTGTATCTCTGCGGCTGAGGCAAAATGGCGACTTGCGCGGATGTGATCGAGGTTTTTTACGGTATGGCGGGGCGCTTTAAGGTAGTGCTCGGCAGGTACAAACAGCGCGTTTTACAGCTCGTTTGCGGTGCACCCGTTTTAGGACGCATTTGAAATTTAAGCGCGGTTTAATTGCGCGCTGTGTTCTTGGCGCTAAATTTGAACCGCGGCGCTAAATTTGAACCGCGGCGCGAAATTTTAAAGTGCAAGCGGAACGAAAATAGAGCGAACTTTAAAAATTTAAAAATTGAGCACTAAAAATTTTGCGATTTTAAATTTTATAAATTTATAGAGCCCTGCAGAATTTAAAATTTTAAAATTTTGCTTCTTTTTGGGCTTTAGAATTTTAGAATTTTAAAATTTTAAAATTTGCTGCAGCGGACCTAAATTTTAAATCGCATCGTGCCAATATGAAATGTCTTGCAACTGCGCAAGCGGGAGAAACTGCCGGAGTATTGGCTTGCCATGCGTGGCGGCTGATTTGCGGCACGAATGCCTATGTGCAATTTTGCATAGTCGCGGTTTACGACCATGCTATAGCGTGCCGAAAGCCGCCGCGATACACCTGCCGGAGCTAGAATGCACCCGCCTGTGTATTAAAAGATAGTGCGGTTGCGCTCTACGGCGTGGCAGCGTGTGTCGAAAGACTGCGCGATGCGCGAGGGTAAAATGCGTACTTGCAAGGCGACGTAGGACGTGCTGTGCTTTACGGTGCGCTATCCCGCAGCGTACGCCGCAAAGCTGCCTATGTGCGAGAATAAAATTTGCGCCACGCGTCAAAGACGCATGATCGCATTACGTGCCAAAAGAGACAATAGGTGGTCGTACCGTACGCTTTTTAAAAGGCGGTGCCACGATCGGCGCCGTGCGGCACGGGTGCGATGCGAGGTTTGAGTCTTGCGTAGCAGACAAAGCGTGCACGGCGCGCGTAAATGCGAATAAATTTTAAAACGGAGAGATGATTGAGAACCGATAAATGGCTATATTACTTCACCTGCGCGCTCATTACGATCGGCATGATATTTTCGCTGTCGCTGAGCTCATATACGGTGCTTCTGCTGGGCGCTACGCCACTGCATTTTTTTTATCGTCAGTGCGCGGTAGGGATTGCCTGCATCGCGGTGATGTGGATCGTCTCGCGCGCCGATCCCGATAAATGCCTAACGCCGGTGTGTATGTCGCTTTTTGCGATAATGGGGATTTTGATGCTCGCGATGGGCTTTTTGCCCAAGTCCTTGGTCGCCGACGTTAACGGCGCGGCGCGCTGGATCAGACTGCCGTTTTTTAATCTCGCGCCAGTGGAATTTTTCAAAGTGGGCTTCATCTACTTTTTGGCGTGGAGCTTCTCGCGCAAGCTTGATCACTCCAAAAAAAGCATCGGGCGCGAGATCGCGACGTTGCTTCCTTACGTAGCACTTTTCGGCTTTGTGGTGATCCTAGTCGCCATCGTGCAAAACGATCTGGGGCAGGTCGCGGTGCTGGGGCTTACGATGATTTTTATGTCGCTTTTTGCGGGCACGAGCTTCAAGCTCATCGGCTTTAGCTTTATGGGGATTTTGGGGCTTGCTTACGTTTTTATCGTCACGAGCGCGCACAGGGTCGATCGCGTGCGTTCGTGGTGGGGCGGCGTGCAGGATTTCGTGCTATCGTTTATGTCGCCCGAAACAGCCGCCGGGCTGCGTATAGAGGACGCTAGCGCGCCGTATCAGGTCGGACACTCGCTAAATGCGATAAACAACGGCGAGTTTTTTGGGCAGGGACTTGGGCTTGGAAGCTTTAAGCTAGGATATCTGAGCGAGGTGCATACCGACTTCGTGCTTGCAGGTATCGCCGAGGAGTGGGGGTTCGTCGGGATTTTACTCATCGTGGCGCTATTTTATGCGATGCTATTTCGCATCTTTCAGACCGCGAGTAAGTCGCCGAGTAATGTAAATTTCCTCTTTTGCCTCGGTATAGGCTTTATGTTTTTCTTTTCGTTCATTATTAACTCCTACGGCATTACGTCGATCTCGCCGGTTAAAGGTATCGCCGTGCCGTTTCTAAGCTACGGCGGCAGCCACCTGCTCGCGGCGTCGTTTGCGGTAGGGCTCGTTTTGATGGCGTCGAAAAGGGCGAAATTCTAAGGCTTTTGCAGGCTTTGAGGCGAACGCGATTTAAATTTAGACGTAAATTTAGAGTCGAATTGCGCTTAAAATTCTACGCCGAAGCGCGCCGAGGCTTAAATTTAAGCGCGAAATTTTATAAATTTAAAGGAAAAGTATGGTCATAGCAATCAGCGGCGGCGGCACCGGTGGGCATCTGATTATCGCTAAAAATTTAGCCGCCCATCTTGCGAAGCAGGGCATCAGAGCGATCTTTATCGGCTCAAACCGCGGGCAGGATCGCGCGTGGTTTGAAAATAGCGAGCTTTTTGCGCACACCTATTTTTTGCAAAGCTCGGGCGTCGTCGATAAAAAGGGCTTTGCCAAGCTAGCCTCGCTGCTAAATATCCTGCGCCTCTCGCTTGCGGCGCGTAAAATTTTAAAGCAAAACGGCGTCCGCGCGCTCATCAGCGTGGGCGGATACAGCTCGGCGCCCGCATCCATCGCGGCGATCCTTTCTCGCGTGCCGTTTTTTATCCACGAGCAAAATGCCGTTTGCGGGCGGCTCAACCGCCTGCTAAGGCCCTTTGCGCGCGCGTTTTACAGCTCCTATGAAAAGCCCGCGTTTGCTTATCCGATCGCGGATATTTTTTTCGAGACGGCGCGGCCGCGCACGGCGCTTAATACGGTCATCTTTTTGGGCGGCTCGCAGGGGGCGAGCTTTATCAACTCGCTTGCCGTGGAGCTTGCACCTAAGCTCTTGAGCCTCGGCTACGGCGTGATCCATCAGTGCGGCGAGCGCGAGTTTGAGCGCATCTCGCATATCTACGCGCAGCAGGGTCTGGATGTACAGCTCGTGGGCTTTTGCAAAAACATGCACGAGCTTATCGCAAGCGCCGATCTTTGCGTCGGGCGTAGCGGCGCCAGCACGCTGTGGGAGCTCTGCGCAAACGGCCTGCCCGCGATATTCGTGCCGTTTCCGTTCGCGGCGGCGGATCATCAGTTTTATAACGCTAAATTTCTTAAGGAGCGCGGGCTTTGCGAAATTTTACGCCAGCAGGACGCAAGCGGCGAGCGGATTTTGGGCTTGATTCAGAGCTTCGACGTGGCGCGCGCGAGCAAAGGACTGCTTGAGCTTGCGGATCGAAACGGCGCACAAGCGATCATTGGCGACGTAATGAGTAAAATTTAAGGCGCCTCCGTTTTTTATGCCCATACTTTGCGCGTAATTTCATCGCAGAGCAGGGCGAATAAAATTAAAATTTTCTCTTTCGCGCGCTCTGCTACGCGGCAAATACGGCTAAAGAGGACAGGATGCGACGTTTTAATAACAAAAAGCAGCGTAAGGATCGGCGAAAACGAGAGTGGCGAAAATTTAAATTTGATTTGGGAAAATTTGAGCGGGTTTACCCGAACGCAAATTCAGCTCGGGTAACTTTAAGTCTATTTTAATTTTTTATACAATTCACAAGTGAGTTGCCAAAAATCTTTATTGCTTGGATTTTGTGCTTCTGAGTCGTTTTTACCCAACTCGCAAGCCTTTTTGTAATATTTAACAGCCGTATTCTTATTGCCTAAAGCAATCTTATATGCACCAAGACTCGAGCATCCTCGCCAATTGTTTTTATTGCAAGCGTATTTATAGCAAGATACGGCTTTTGTTATATCTTTTTTCACGCCATATCCATTATTGTACATTATCCCAAGATTGTTACATGCCATAGGGTCTCCAATATCGCAAGTCACTTTCAATAAGCGAGCCGCTTCTTTATAATTTTGTTCGATCCCGGCAATCCCCTTATAATACATAGCTGCGAGATTTCCGCAGCTTTCAATAAAATATTCATTTTTTTTTGAACAGCTTTGTCCATTTTGCAAACTTTTTCAAAATAGTATTTTGCTTTTTTGTAATCTATCCTTTCTCCGCCAACCATAAAGTAATATTCACCGATTACAGTGCAATACTTTAAATTTCTACCCTCGCACTCTTTATCGAAATATTCGATTTGAGCTTGTGTTAATTCTTCAGCAGAAAACGCCAAATTCGCTAGAACTGCCAAAACCAAAATTACTTTTTTCATTCTTTTCTCATTTGAAATTATTTGTGAATGCAATATGCTAAACACGCAAGTAGAGCCATTATTATGAGCAAAAGAACAATCAGAATAGGAAATCCTATCTTTTTATCTAATTTCTTATCGTGCCAAGTTATTGTTGCATAGACAATAAAGCCCGCTACAGCTATAGTTAATACATTAATCCATAAATCTTTATCTAATATATTAGCCCATGCGCCGCCTACTATACCGCCCAAAATCGATAAAGAAACCTGGACAAAAGCTTCATTTTCTTTATCTTCATTTATATTTTTCGTTTCACTTTCTTTCTTATTGTTGTTCATGCCGTTTTGGGTCAAGGCTTCGTTCCCGTTAATCTTATCCTCAGCTATATTTTTCCTTTCAACCAAAAATTTAGCGCATTCTATCCCCCCCCCCCTTAAAAATCGATAAATTTCATTCTCGTTTTTTTAAGAGATAAATTTTTGATTTTTCCTCTCCGGAAGGAAGCTTCGCTATGATGCGTCGAAATTCTTATCGAAATCCGCGCTTGAAATTTTTGCGGCTTTTGCGATTTTTGCGGATTTTTCGGTTTTCGCGGCGGCGCCTTTGTGTTTGGCACGCCTGAAAACTAGAAGCTTGACGCGCGTAGAAAGTCAAAATTTTACGTCGAGCGAGCGGCTATTTCGTAGGTAGCAAATCGAGCAAAATTCCACGCTAAATTTTAAAACGCACCTCTAAATTTCCAAAACTTGATAGGATTCATATCAAGTTTATTTATTCTTCTCTTGACAAGATTAGCACTCCATGATATAATCTGCCAAAATTTTTAAAAAGGACCGCATAATGGCAAAGAAAAAATTTAAGACCGAAGTGAATGATCTGCTAAATTTGATGATCCATTCGCTTTATTCAAACAAGGAGATTTTCCTGCGCGAGCTGATCTCAAACGCAAGCGACGCGCTGGATAAATTAAACTATTTGTGCCTTACGAACGACGATTACAAGGCGCTTTCGTATGTGCCGCGCATCGATATAAAGATCGACAAAGAGGCCAAAACGCTAAGCATCGGCGACAACGGCATCGGTATGGACGAGGCCGAGCTCGAGAGCAATCTCGGCACTATCGCACGCAGCGGCACTAAGGGCTTTATGGCGAGCCTTAGCGGCGATGCGGCGAAGGACAGCAACCTCATCGGGCAGTTCGGCGTCGGGTTTTATTCGGCGTTTATGGTCGCGGATCGTATCGATGTTATCAGCCGCAAGCCGCTCTCGCAGGACGCCTTTAAATGGAGCAGCGACGCGAGCAACTACGCAGTCGAAAAGGCGCAAAAAGAGGACTTCGGCACGACGATAATCCTGCATATGAAAGATGAGGAATTTTTGGACGGCTACAGGCTCGAAGGCATTATCAAAAAATACTCCAACCACATCCCCTATCCGATCTTTATGGATAAAGAAGAATACGTGCCTGCGCAAAAAGAGGGCGAGCAGGGACATAGCGAAATCAAAAACGTCCAGATCAACCGCGCGAGCGCGCTTTGGCAGCTGCCAAAAAACAGCCTAAAGCCGAGCGATTACAATGAATTTTACAAGCAGATCAGCCACGATAGCGGCGATCCGCTGTTTTATATCCACACAAAGGCCGAGGGCACGCACGAATACACGACGCTTTTTTACGTGCCGAGCAGCGAGCCTTTCGATCTATATCGCGTCGATTATCAAAGCGGCGTGAAGCTCTACGTCAAGCGCGTTTTCATCACCGACGATGCCAAAGAGCTGCTGCCTAGCTATCTGCGCTTCGTACGCGGCATAATGGACATCGAGGATCTGCCGCTAAACGTAAGCCGCGAAATTTTACAAGAAAATCGAATCTTAGCCTACGTTCGCGAACAGAGCGTGAAAAAAATTCTATCCGAGCTGCAGAAGCTTTTGCAAAGCGATCGCGAAAAATACATAAAATTTTACGAATTATTCGGCAAGGTTTTGAAAGAGGGGCTTTACGGCTTCGGCGCAAACAAAGAGGAAATTTTAAAGCTTTGTCTTTTCAAATCAAACCTGCGAGACGGGCTCATCACGCTTAGCGAGTATAAGGAAAAAATGAAAGAGGGTCAAAAAGAGATCTATTATATCGCGGGAAACAGCGCCGCGATGCTTAAAAGCTCGCCTCTGATCGAGAAATTTAACGCCGAAGGCACGGAGGTGCTACTCTGCGACGATGAGATCGATACGATCGTGATGCCGGGCGTTTTTGAGTTTGATAAGACGCCGGTTAAAAATGCGACTTCGATCAAGCAGGAAGCTGCGAGCGACGACGCCGCGACGCCGCAAGCCAAAGAGATCGCCGCAAAGATCAAAGAAATTTTAGGCGAACGCGTCAAGGATGTTAAAATTTCATCGCGTCTAAGCGGCTCGCTTTCCTGCCTTGTTTTTGACGAGAACGACCCAGATTTTGCGACGCAGCAGCTGCTTAAGCAGATGGGAAACCGCAATCTACCGCCAATAAAGCCGATTTTGGAGATCAATGCAGATCACGAGATCATCAAAAAGCTGCAGGCCGATAAACTGATGCTGCCGCAAGTAGCCGAGATAATCTACGATCTGGCACGCCTTAGCGAGGGGCAGGAGCTGGAAAATCCGAGCGGGTTTATCAAAAACGTAAACGAGCTGATCGCAAAGGCTCTGTAGATTATCTAAATTTAGAGCTTCAATCTGCTAGCAAAATTCCGCGCGGCTGCATATATCTATGTGGCCGCGTTTTAAATTTAAAGAGAAATTTCTGCAGGCAAACTTCACGAGCTTTTTAAATTTTAAAATTTAAAAGCGGCGGAATTTCACCCTTTGATTTCGGTAAAAATTTTATTTGGCGGCTCGGTTCGGCGTTTTTGAAATTTTAAAATTTTGATCGCTTTTATCTTCGAGCCGAGGTTGGAGCGCGAGCCGAAAATATCCGTCAAATCATGAAATCATAAATCGGGCGATAAATTTCACTATTCATTAATTTAATCTTTACAAAGTTGCGTAATTCTATTTTAAATTTCCCCCTTTTTTATCGTAAACAGCGAGATTGTTTGATATAATTGATTTTATAAATATTTGTAAATCTTTATGAAAGGAGATTACGAATGAAACTCATCAAACTAAGTTTAGCTGCGGCGGTTTGCGCATGTGCGGTATCCTCGCTAAGCGCGGCGGATAGCGTAGCCGAGGCGATCACTAACGGTAAGCTTGGCGGAACGGTAAAGACTACTTACGCCAGTAAAACCGTAGACAATAGAGGCGAAGCCGCTACGGGCGATAGCGACTACGAGGCATTCGGCGTGGGTCTTGAGCTCGGATATGTTACCGATCCTCTTTACGGCTTTAGAATAGGGCTTACCGGGCAAGGCTGGTTGATGCCGTATCGCGTAGGCTCAAGCAATAAGATCGCCTACGATAAGGAGTGGTATACCAAGGGTGCGGTATTATCTGAATTATACCTGGGATACGGCATAGGAAATACCGATATAAAAGTGGGTAGACAATATGTCGTTACTCCGCTGGTAGCAGGCAACTATACGAGGGCGTTTAAAGAGGCTTTCGAGGGCGTAGCGATATCTAACAAAGATATCCCCGATACTACCTTGTGGGGCGGATGGTTTTATAAATTCCAAGGAAGGAGTAAAACCGCTATGGGCGCTCCAGCCGGCGAAGGAAAGGCTCCTTTGTTTAAAGATAGGGTGATTCTGGGTAATATGACCGGTCCGGTCGCCGTAAAATTTGAAAATATCTTCTCCGCATATGTTCAAAATAAATCCTTGCCTTATACTACTTTAACCGGCGCTTACGCAGCGGTAACGGACGTAAAACCTGCTAACGCGTTAAAAGACGGCGACGTTAACCTGTATCTTGCCGAGGCAAATGTAAAAGTGCCGGTAGGCGAGGTTTTGAAGCTGGGATTTGATCTTAACTACAAAGGCTCGCGCGTAGACGGAGGGCTGGAGCCAAGAAGGCTTGACGGCGATATGTTCGGCGCAAGAGTCTCGGTTAGCGAGTTTTTCGGATTCGGCCTATCGTATGCCTATACGACCGTTAGCGATGACGATGCCGTTATTTTAGGCGTCGGCAACGGCCCTGGATCATACACCGCGCTACCTATCCGAGGTCCGTTCGTCTTCACGGGATATGCGGGTATGGATACGCACAAGATCGTGCTTGATTACGACTTCGGCGCTATCGGTCTGGACGGCTTCAAAACTGCGCTACACTACGTAAAGGGCGATCAGGACAGAGTAGGCGGCACGAATAATATCAATGCTAGCGGGGCTGCGGGCCAAAAGGTCGGCACCAGCATGGACGTAGAGGGCTGGGCGGTAACGGCAAACTACGCTCCTAAGGCCGTTAAGGGGCTAAGCTTGGGCGTAACCTACACTGCGCTTGAGAGAAGCGATCACTACGCTAGCGGCGTAAATAGAAAGTTCGACGAGAACGAGATATGGTTGCAAGCTGCGTATAAATTTGATCTAAGCGGCAACTAAAGCTTTAAAGAGCGGAGTTTTTCCGCTCTTTCTTATCTGCATTATTTTGCCTCGTATATGACGCAAAAAAAGGGCGTTAAACCCGAAAAATTTACTCTTTCCCGTCATGCATTATCAAGCGAGCCCTTGCTCGCTAAATGCTTCAATCCAAACTCTCTAAATTTACACGGACTCTTAAATTTAATGAAGCAAGGACGAAATTTAGACGATAAATTTAAATGATAGATTCGGCGAAACCTAGAGAGATGAAATTTTAAATTTGCCGATCCGATCCGCGAAATTTTAAAATTCCAAAGCCTCGCTATTAAATTTAACGCAGCTATTTAATCTAGTAAAATTTCAGCAGCATTTCGTAGAATAAGCACACTGTATATCTGACATTGGCAAACTGATGTTTGTCTTTAAGCCCTTAATATAGCGGGCATTGACTGCGCCCTAGTATACGGCGCTAAGATATCAAAAAAAAGCGATGATTTTTGCACGGCTTCTTTCGATGAAATTTTAAATTTGGATAAATTTTAAAGCTCGCCCGTAAAGCGTAAAAGAGATGAGAAAGGATAAAATTTTACTTGCCGGATCAAGCGGAATAAAAGCGAGATGAAATTCTACTCGGCTAAATTTAATCGCCGCGGATCAAATTAAGCCCTAAATTTAAGCTTTAAATTTAATCCGCGGCGGAGCATGAATTGAAGCGTGAATCGAACGCTTTATAATCTCAAAGCGTTATTTCTTCGCGCTAGAAGCGTCCATAAAGGCCTGCTCTTCGGCGCTCGGTTTGTACTCGTCGCCGAAAAATTCCTTTTTCGCCTTGATCTTCTCCTGCATCATCTTCTTTTCGTAAATTTTATACGTCGGTCGCCAGTACTCTAGGTAGTTGCGAAGCCCGATGCCGTGCCCCGCGCTTACGTGGCAGCTCGCGCATTTGAGCTCGCGCTCGGTGCCTAAGAGCTTTTTGTAGTGCGCATGCATGCGCTGCGCCTGCTCGGAGGTGATCTTGCTGTCGATCACGGTGGCGTGGCAGCTCGTGCAGCCGTTGTCAAACACATAGTGCTCGCGGTTTTTGCGCCTTGCGCTCCAGTCGTATTTTTCGGGCTCGTCAAAGAAGTGCGAGTAGCCCTCCAACACGCCGTTTTTGGCCTTTTGATAGACGTATTTTACGATATTGTCGTGCGGTAGGTGACAATCGACGCATTTGGCTTTGACGCCCGTTTTGCCCTTGCCCGAGTGGACGTCGTCTTGATAGGCGATCACCATCGGATCCATCTCGTGGCAGACGTCGCAGAATTTATCGGTGCTAGTTTTTTCAAGCGCGTAATGCACCGGCACGACGACGAAAAACCCTATAATGCCGCTTATTAAGATGATAAGCGCTAGTAATTTTTTAGAAATTCTCATGGTGTCACCCCCATCCATTGCGGCACTTCGTGCTCGTGGCATTCCGTACACATATTCGTAGATGCCTTGTGCTCGTTGTGGCATTCGTCGCAGTATAGCGTAGGACCGTCGTGGACGGAGTTATGCGGATTGGCCTTAAGCGTATCCATAAATTTAAGCCTCAAAGCGAGCTTCTTTTTGTCGCCGTGGCAGCTGATACAGCCCTTGTCGCCGATACTTTTAAATTTAGACGGATCGCTTCCTTGATTTACGTGGCAATCGACGCAGTCAAACGCCAAATGCTCGTGATGAGGTTTGATTTTGTATTTTGCCCGAAGCTCATCTGAAACGACTATGTTCGTGGCGTTGGCGTCATTAGCACTCGGCGCGCCGAACAAAGTCGCGATGATACAGCACAGAAACAGCGCCGTAAAACTGAAATTTTTCATTTACAACCTTTTATAAAACTGCCTTGCCGGTCCGCTTTCGCTACCGGCAAGGCTTTAAAGAGCTTACGCTCAGACCAAATTAGGCGATCTGCTCGCCCGCGATCATTCCGAAAACTATGCAGTCGGTAATCGCGACGGTGCCTAAGCGACTTGCTCCGTGAGTTCCGCCGGTGATCTCGCCCGCAGCCCAAAGCCCAGGGATCGGCTTATTGGTTTTAGAGGATAGAACCTCTGCCTTTTCGTTAATCTTTAGACCGCCCATCGTGTGGTGAGGCTTCGGTGAGAGGCGGATGACGTAGAAAGGCCCCGCTTCGTTGATCTCGCTAAGCGCGCTTTCTTGCTTGCCAAACTCGTCTTTTTTTGCCTTAACGCCTTCGTTGTATTTTTTGATGCTCTCTTTTAAGGCATCCGCAGGCACGCCGTATTTACTGGCGATCTCATCTAGGCTCGCGCATTCGCCCACTAGCTTGCCACTTGCCATGCCTTTAGAAATAACCTCTTCGCTTAGGTCTTTAAACGCCATTTTGGTATCGGCGAAGGTTATCGGATAGGCTTTCGGATCCTCGCGTAAAATTTTAAATTCCGCATCTGCGCGAGTCTTGCGATCTGCAAGCTCGTTCATAAAGCGCTTGCCGTTGCGAACGTCCACGGCGATACCGTATTTAAAGGTGCCTTGCTGAGTTAGGATAGGAGCGGTACCGAAGCCCTTCTCATCTGGGCTCGCCCACGGACCGAACTGGATCCAATCGACCTGCACCGGATACGCGCCGATCTCAAAGGCTTTTAACAGCACGCCCGCGGTAGCTCCCGCGTGATTTGTGCTATCGACGTCATCGGGGATGCGCGGATCTTGAAGCTTGCGATAAATTTTATCGCGGCAAAAGCCGCCCGCTGCGAGCACTACGCCTTTTTTGGCTTTGAGCGTCTTTTTGGTGCCGCTTGTGTTTTCAAGATCGTCGCTGTAAAGATTCGGATCAAATTTATACTCCTCGCGGATCACGACGCCCGCTACTCGCTCGCCGTCCATTACGAAATCGTCAAATTTCGCGCGGCGGCGAAGCTCACAGCCCTTGTCTTTTAGCGCTTCAAATTTTTCAAGCATCGGCTGGATGTAGCCAGAGCCGCTATCATTTGTAGTTAGCATCGAGCGCGCGACGCTGTGTCCGCCGAAGTGCGCGCAGTGATCCATCTTAAATTGCACGCCACTATCGACGAGGAATTTAAACGCGTCCAAGCCGCGATCGGCTAGAGTGCTTAAAAGCTCTGGGTGGTTGATGCCAAGACCCGCCTTTAAGCAGTCGTTCATAAATAGCTCTTTGCTGTCTTTGATGCCCGTTTTTTCCTGTACAGGGTTCATTGGCACGCTCATACCGCCGCCGTTGATGACGGAGTTTCCGCCGATGCGGCCCATCTTTTCGAGAATCAAGACTTTGTTGCCTTTCTCGGCTGCTTTTAAGCCCGCCGCAAGTCCAGCAAAGCCGCTACCGATGATGATTACATCCCACTCTTCGTCAAATTTGACGTCCTTTGCGTCTACTGTGCTTGCTTGCGCATTTACCGCGCTAAGTGCGAGTGCACCGGCTCCTATCATACCCATTTTCAGTATGTCGCGTCTCTGCATATTTTGCCCCTTTACTTAGAGATTTTTTAATCTTAAAGATTAATGTCGTAATTTTATATTAAATCTTTATGTAAGTCAAATGTTATTTGGTATATAATTTAATAGCTAAAGGCTATAAAATTTCAACCGAAGGGGCAAAATATGAGCCTGCGACATATGGAATTTGCGGTAAAAATTTCGGAGCTTAAAAGCTTTACAAAAGCGGCAAGCGAGCTTGGAATCGCCCAGCCGTCGCTTTCAAAGAGCATTATGCTTTTAGAAAAGGAGCTCGGGATCGAAATTTTCGATAGGAAAAATGGCCTTGAGCTTACCTATGCGGGCGAAATTTACATCGCCAGAGCGAAAAATATGCTTAGGCTCAATAAGGAGCTAAATAACGAAATCCGCGGGCTTTCGTCAATCAAGACGGGCAAGCTCGTAATCGGCGCGACCTCGACCAGCTTTAAATTTATCGAAAAGATCATCGCGATGTTTTACAGTAGGTTTTCTAAAGCCGACATCAGGGTCGTGCACGCTCACTCCGAGCCTGCGCTCATCGAGATGCTAAAAAGCGGCGAGCTTGATATCGTCTATGCCGCGCACTTTGGCGAGCTTTTCGCAGAGGGGCTTGAGTGCGAGTTTATAAAAAAGCGCAGGCTGCTTCTAAGCGTCTGCTCCTCTCATCCTGCTGTTTCGCGAGCGAGTATAAATTCTACCGAGAGATACCCCAAGATCGCACTTAGCGAGTTCAAATCCGATAAATTTGCAATCAGCAGTAAAATTTTAAAAAGCGAATCGAACTTCAAAAAGATCTTTGAAAACGCCGGCTTTACGCCTCAAATTTTCTGCGACACCTCCTATCTGTACGTGGCTAACGCGATGGTCGCGGCGGGGCTTTGCGTCAGCTTCAGCTTCGCGCGGTATATTTTTGAGACGCAAAAGGACTACATCACGCTCTTTGACGTCGCGGATGAGCCGCTTTTGGACGTGTCGTTTTCGGTCGTGTATAAAAAACCATCCAAGCTCGCAAAGGAATTTATAAAGATGATAAAAGCGGGCAAAAGCGGCGAGTAGGGCGGATCGGCGCGCAGATTTAAATTAATAACGCGCCGCAAGGGTTTAAATTTAAAAATACACTACATAGGTTCAAATTTAATAGCATGCTTCGAGACGCTGCGCCAAAGATCAACTTTTAAAATTTATCCCGCAACCTTGTTTTTTAAATTTCGGTTCGCAGCTTGCTTGGTCGAAATTTTATCTAAAATTTTATTTCGCGCTAATCAGTTAAATTTTATCTCGCGGCGCATTAGACTAAATTTTCATTCGTCGCGGCTACGTAAATTTACGGCACACTTTTTCATAAAATTTTATCTGCAAGCGACGCAAATAGCGTCTATTTAGTACTTTCGGCTCCCGCTTGATTAGCTTTTCTTGCTCGCCGCCAAAACTTGCGCTAAGATCGCCGCTAGCGCGATGTTAAGGCTGACGCAGAGCCCAAACAGCGCCACGGCTTTAGTGGAGCTGAAAGCGAGCGTAAAAAAGGAGATTATGCTGGTTAAAGACGCGAGCGTGATGCCGAAAATTTTATCGCTAAGCGCCATCTTATCGTTATTTGCAAAGATCATATAATCGATCCCCACGGCTCCCGAGAGGATCAGCGCAAAGATCGCAAAAATATTCACGCTCACGCCGAATGCGCTAAGTAGGGCAAGCACGGCTAAATTTGTCGCAAAAACGCAGATGACGATCAGCCACGCCGTCCGCGCGCCGAAAAACGCCCACAGCAGTGCGAGCGCGAGCGCGTATGCGGCGCATTTTAGATACAAGGCGTTGATTTTGATCTGCGAAAACGCCTCGCTTATGGCGCTTCGCATGTTTAGATGCAGCGCGCCCATCTGCGCGGCAAGCTCGCTTACGGCTGCTTTATCGCGCACGCCGCGCAAAAAAGCGATGTGCGGATCGATGCTCGGCATCGCGGCAAAAAGAACGGAGCTTCTCGCCTGCTCGTAGCTTAAAATAGGCGCATCTGCGATCTTAGCAAAGTTTGCGTCCACGAGCTCGCGGCTAAGCCCGAGACGCAAAAACGCGCTTCTATCGTAGTTTGCAAAGGCCTGCTTGATAAAGCTCTGCGTAGCGGGATCCAAAATCGGCGCGCCGGTGTATGAGTCCGCAAGACCGCGCGCCACGACCTCTTTGGCTACCGCGCTTGCATCGTTGCCCACGATCAGATCGAAGCTGGAGCCTCCGATGCTTGCGAGCTTGGCGCTCATCGCGATCAGGTTTTTATCCAGGCTCGCGTATTCGCTGACATCGTCCTTAAGCTCCATTTTAAAATACAAAAACGCAAGCAGTACCGCGCAAACGATGGCGAGCGCTTTTAGGCTTAGGTTTACCTTGCAAAGAGCCTTCGCGTAGAGTTCAAGAGCTTTTGCAAAGAGCGGGGTGGGGCAAAATTCCGCTCCTTCAAGAAGTAGCGGCAGGGCGAAGTAGCTAAAGCAAAACGCCCCCGCAAGTGCGGCTATGGCAAAGATCGCGATCTCTTTGAGCAGGAAAAACGGGCTAAATAAAAATACGAAGTAGCCTCCTGCGGTGATGAAAAACCCTAGAAGCAGGATGTTTCGCATACTTTTTATCGAGCGAGCTTCGATGCGGCGCGAGATGTTTGCGCCGAGCCAGTGCACCGCGTAATCCAGCATCAGCCCGATTAGGCTCGTCGAAACCACGGCGCTTAGGATGTGGATCGAGCCGCGGATCGCCATCGTAGCCGCTACGCCGCAGGCAAGCCCGAAAAGCGCTGGCAGCAGCAGGCAGAAGATCCGTACGCGCGAAAATGCCGCCAGCAGCAGCGCTGCGCACAGGCTAAGCGATACGGCGCCCGCTATGGAGCTTTCGCGCACGCCCGCGCTTTTACCCAATGCGCTAAAAAGGGCGGTGCCTGAGATTAAAATTTTGCTCTTTTGCGCCTTGTGCACCAGCGCGCTAAGCGCGTCGTCGTTTGCTTTCGGAGCGAGTTTGGCCGTAGCGAGGTAGTGCGGCGCGCCGTCAATGGCCGCGATGAAGCGGTTTTGCGCAGGATCGAGCTTAATCGCGCCGCGAGCGCCGAGGCGCGAGTGAAGGCTAAGCGAGAAAAAGTCCTGCGAGAGGCTAAGCGGACGAAATTTTGAGTAAAGCTCACGCGCGCTACGCTCAAAAAAGGCCTGCGGATCGCTTTTTAAAAGCTCCACGCTCGCATCATCGAGCATCGCGGGCGCGAAGCGCGCAAGCTCGCTCTGATACACGCTCGCGTCTTTGACCTCGTAAATTATGCTCTCAAAAAGCCCGCTTTTTTGCATATCCGCAATGAACGCGTCAAAGCTCGCCCTCT
Organism: uncultured Campylobacter sp.; assembly: GCF_938045345.1. Classification (GTDB taxonomy): domain Bacteria; phylum Campylobacterota; class Campylobacteria; order Campylobacterales; family Campylobacteraceae; genus Campylobacter_B. The sequence continues at coordinate 24,718 of NZ_CALIMS010000035.1, read as the reverse complement.
CCGCGCTTGCGACGATTATTTGCCTCGCGATCTCGCGGTTGAAATCCTCGACGCTCTGTTTCTGCTCGCCCGAAATTTCGATGCCGCTCAGCTCGTAAAAATCGGAATTTACGCGGTTTAAATTTAACGCTATAAAGGCGCAAAGCGCGATGAATGCCGCGCCGAATGCCGCTAAAATCGCGCTCTTACTCATCTAAGCTCACGACGTCCGAAAATACGTTTTCGCTCACGTCGCCGTTAGCGCTGCTAATCCGCAGCACCCTGACGTAGGCACCGCCCTCGATCACGATATTTTTAAAGATATTTTGCAGCATCCCTTTGGGGCTTAGCTCGGCGCGCCACGCATCTTTGCTGCCGCTTAGCGCGATCGAGAAATTTTTGCTAAGTCGCGCTACGTCCAGGCGCGAGATCGCCAAAAAAGTGTCCTTATCAAAAAGCGAATCGGCGCTTTTGACCCACGCTTCGCCGCTACGCTCAAAAACGCCGTCCGCGCCGATTTTTAGCTCGCTTCGCACCGGCTTTAGCGTCGTCCAAAACAGCTCGCCGCCTTTGATCCTAAACTCGCCGCTGCTTCGCACGGGCTCGGCAAAGCCCTCAATGCTGAGCGTTTCGCTAAATTTGCCGCCGATATTGTCGGTCTTAAGCGCCAGATCGCTTACTTCAAGCGCGCTCGTAAGTCCCAAAATCGCTAAAAATAAAGCTAAAATTTTCATCGTAGTCCTTTAAATTTTATGCTCGCTAAATTTCACTGCTCGTTATCGCTAGGCAAAATTTCATTCGCCGCGGCGTTTTGAGGGCGGTTTTGCTCGGACGCGGATTTATCTGCTGCTGAAATTCTATCTGCCGCTGAAATTTTACTCGCGGAATTTTTCTTTGCTAAAATTTTATCCGCGCACGCCCTTAACTGCGGCGGTATCTCATACAGCGTCCTTTTGGAGTCAAGCTCCACCGCAGCTTGCGACGTGGTTGCCTTGGCTAGGAGCGCGCCCGATAGGCTTTTGATGCGGTAGGAGAATTTTATGATCGTGTCGCACTCAAGCAGCTCGATGCTCACCGCAACCTCGTCGTCAAAAAGTATCGGCGCAATAAATTTAAACTCCATTTTGATAATGGGATATATAAATCCATCATCTCTCATCTGCATATATGTGTAGCCCGCGTCGCGCCAAAACTCGCATCTAGCGTCCTCGCAGAGCTTTACGTAGTTGCCGTGCCACATCACGCCCATCGGATCGGCGTCGTAAAATCTGGCGCGAAATTTATACTCTTTCATTTTTCTCTCCGCTATGAAATTTTTCGTCTTGCGAGGCGGATTTTGCAGCGCTCAAATTTGAATTATCTAAATTTAGCGCAGTATCCGAGCCCGCCATACTTTTTAAATTTGGCGCCGTATTTAAACTCGCCGTGTCATTTAAACCCGCTGCGCCATTTAAATTTGACGCAGTATCCGTGCTCGTCTCGCCGAAATTTTGCGCGCCGTCGCGCTTCGCAGCGCTCGCATTTTTCCCTTGCGCCCAAAAATCAAAGAAATTATACCATTGAGAAGGAAATTCTTTGGCATAAAGCTCTAGCTGCCGCACGTAGCATTTAAGCGACGGCGCGACCGATCGCGCCTTATCGCGGTTCTTTAGCGGCGCAGGCAGCGGCTGCAGCCGCAGCTCGTGGCCGCTGCGCCCTTCGTAGCACCATAGGCTAAATAGCGGCGCGTCCAAAATTTTGGCGAGCAGATACCCGCCGATCGGGAAATTCGCGCTGCGTCCTAAAAAATCCTCGCTTTGAAATTTATCCGAGCCCACCGGCATGCGATCGCCCATTACTGCGATATGCTCGCCGTTTTGCAGTAGCTCTTTGATTTGCAGCATCTCGCCGATACCGAGCTCGCCGACGTATAGAATTTTCACGCCGCCGCCCATTTTTTCAATAAATTTCATAAAATTTTCGCTGTGCTTGCGAAAGATCAGCACGTTGATTTTTATCCCCGCCGTGTTTGCCGAAAGGGCGCGCGCGATCTCGGTGTTGCCGAAGTGCGAAGTGATTAAAATTTTACCCGTTCCGTCGCTTAAAAGCTCCTTCATGCCGCTTTGTACGCGAATTTGATCCAGCGCGATCTTGCCGTTCCAAACCGCGATTTTTTCGCACAGACTGAGGGAAAATTTATAAAAATTCGCGTAAATTTCGCGGGTCTTGGGCTTGCGATCAAGCGCGCGCCGCAAAAACTCCCTGATCGCGCGTCGCTCATTTTTAAGCAGCGCAAAATAGATCGCCGAGATAAAAAGCGCGGTGCCTCGCATGCAAAAATCGGGAGTGTGAAGCGTGATGAAGCGGGCTAAATTTAAAAGCGCCGCGCCCGCCTTTTCGTTGTTTTCGCTCCAGTGTTTAGCCATCGCGTCCGTCCTTTCCGGCGGCATGTTGCGACGAGGCTTTTACGAGCGGGCTTTGTGCTGAATTTTCCGCCTGTGAGCTTTGTACTGCGGCTTTGTCGCCGCATTTTTCGGTACCAGCTTTTTCGTCTGCGCCGCCGCCCATCTCTTTTTTCACACCTTTGCAACTATCGCGCCGCGCGCTGCTGCAAAAGCTTTGCCCCGCTAGCCCTTGCAAAATTTCATTCGCGCTCTGCCGCGAAACATCCTGAAAGCCGCGCTTTTTAAATTTATCGCAGGCGCGCTCTAGCGCTCTTTTTGCAAGCCATAGCGGAAGGCCGCAAAATAGCCTCGCGTGCATCAGCGAAATTCCGAAATTATCCTGAAACGGCGCGAAGTGGCTCACCCCGCCCGCTTCGTAGCGCACAGCCAGATCGAGCCATTTTATCTCTAGCCCCGCGCGCACGGCTAGGATTAAAATTTCGGCATCAAAGCCCATCCTGCGGCTTTTAGTGCGAGGCAGAAGCGGCACGATCCCCTCTAGCGGGTAGATTCTGAAGCCGCACATCGCGTCTTTTATGCGGTGCGAAAGGGTATTTATCACACACCAAAAATTCATTATCTTGCGTCCATGCAGGCGGGATTTGGGCGCGCTTTCATCATACACTGGCGTGGCGCAGATCAGCGCGGCGGGCTGCTTTGCCGCAAGCGCCAAAAACTCCTCGCATCTGCCTACGTCGTGTTGAAAGTCTGCGTCGATCTGAAAGGCATGCGTAAATCCAAGCTCCTTCGCCCACGCCAGCCCGTCGCACACGGCAGCGCCTTTGCCGCCGTTTTGCGCGCGGGCGTAAATTTGAGCCGCAAGCCCCTTTAGCGCGCTTTTGCTCGCCTCATCGCTACCGTCGTCCACGATCAGCACGGGCGCGATGGGCGCCAGGGCGTGCACGAGCTCGGCGATACGCGCGGGGTGGTTGAAGTAGGGCAGTAAAAACGCGGGCTTAAAGGCAAATTCTTCCACTGGCGCAGACCTTGTCGTTTGAAATTTCAAAGCGGAGTTTGCCGCTTGCCTCGGTGATTTTGATTGAAATTTCATCGCCCGGGCGGATGAAATTTTTAAATTTTAAATTTTCTATCTTTTGCATGCCGTCCAGCTCGTAGCCGAGGGCTTTTGCGCAGATCAATACGAAGCGAAGCTGCATAAACGCGGGCACCAGCGCAAATTTCGCAAAGTGTCCGTCAAAATAAAAGTCGCTAGCGCGTACCTTCGCGCGAAACTCATTCTCCGCGCTTTGCTCGAAAACGGGCACCTCGTAGCGCTGCAGGGCGCTTAAAAAGTCCTTTTTGCTTAACTTTCCCTGCTCGTTAAAAGGCAGCTTGCTTGCGATTTTAAAGTAGCGCAAAATCGCGCCGAATTCGGGCTTTAAAAAGGCCTTCAGTTCGTCCGTGACGCCCTTTTTGCCTCCTGCGCGAAACGCCTGCTCGCCGCGCTCGCTAAGCTTGATAAGAGCTACGGCGCGGTCGCGCTGCGGGTGTAGATCGATCCTGCATTCGCCGATAAATTCGTGCGAGCGGAGTTTAGCTTCGAGCAGATCGAGGCTCACGCGGTTTTCGTTGATTTTGACGGTGCGGTCGCCTCGCCCCAAAAGCGTGATCTCGTCTGCGCGCACATAGCCGAAATCGCGGCTTTCGAAGCGCTCGCACCAAGGAGAGCTGATCGTAAACTCGCCCGTTTGCGAAAATTTGTCGGAGAGCTGCTTTGCCCCAAATTTATCGCAAAGCCCCTCTGTCTGCGCAAATTTATCGTCGTGTTTTGTCGCAGAGCTCGGTGCGGAGCTGTTTTCTGTATCGGTCGCGGTTTTATCGCTAACGTCTGCATTAAATTTAGACGCTTGCTTGCCCAAGCGGTTTGTGTCTTGCCCGTCCACACGGCTCGTTTTAGGCTTTGCTGTAGAATTTTGGCCGCAAGAGCTTGCTGCAGGATCGAAAGGCTTATTCTCGCATTTTGCCGCGCTGCCGCTATCAATATCTGCGCGAATCTGCACGCTAACTGGAGCGAATTTTTTAAGTCCTGCGCCCTCGTTGCAGGCGATCACTCCCGTTTCGCTCGAGCCGTAAATATCGACGATGCGGGCATTACTAAGCGCTGCCAACCTATCTCGGATCGCAGAACTTAACGGCGCGCCCGCGCTAAAAATAGTGCCCAAAGGCGCTATGTTTGCAGCATCTGCGTGTTCGCATAGCGCGCCTAGCACCGTGGGCGAGCTGATCAGCACGGCGCCCGCAAGATCGGCTGCGAGGATGATTTCGGGGTAGTTTAGGCCACCTTTTTGCGTGCGCGAGCCGCAAAGCAGCGGCACGAAGATGCTAAAGGTAAGCCCGAACATATTTTGGTGCGAGACGCCCGATAAAAATCGATCGCTTGCGCAAAGGCCAAATCTTTCTACTAAAAATTCCGCTTCCAAAACCATATCGCGCAGGCTTTTTTCGATATTTTTCGCCTCGCCCGTGGAGCCCGAAGTTTTGATATATAATTTTTGATCCGCGCGCAGCAGATGCAAAGAGACAGCCTCTTGCTCGCACAGCGCGTGATTTTGCGGCGCGTTTTTAGATGAAATTTTAAGCGCAGATTTTACTGTATCGCGAGACGAAATGTTTTCTAAATCATGAGGGCTGAATTCGTCTAAATTTTGCGCTGCGGCGAGATTTGGAATTTTCACGTCGCCGCCTAGATGAAATTTGCCGCTAAATTTGGGCTCTCGCAGCAGCACGGGCGCAAAACCCGCAATCAGCGCGCCGAAAAAAAACGCAATGAACTCTGCCGCGTCTTCGCCGTAAATTTCGATCATCGGCGCACTTTTTTGCTCTTGCGTCTGCGCCATTTGCGGGACGCGCGCGGCACCTGTGCCGTCGCTAGAATTTTCCGCATCATTGAGATTTGCGCTTCTGTTAGAATTTTCTGCGCCTTTTAAATTTACGCTTGCTGCGCTACTTTGGAGTTTGTCCGCGTCTTTTAAGCTTGCCGCTTCGCTCTGCTTGCATCCAGTTTTTGCTAAATCTCTCGCAAGAGCCGCCGCGGCAAGGATTTCGCGCTCGTAAGGCTTCAAAGAATTAATCAAATTTTTTAACATAAAATTTCCTAAAAATCATCTCGCCGCCGATCAGCGCGCCGATGAGGACGTATGAGATCGCGCCGCAGTAAACGCTCCAATAAATTTTATCTCTCGGTAGCAGCAGCGCCGCGCTAAGTAGGCCGTTTAGCACGAAAAATCCGAGCCAAATTTCGGTCAGCTTGCGCGTGTAGGCGCGGCCGTGCTCGTTGAGACCTGGCTGCTTCAAAAGCGCTAGGCGCGTGATAGCGGGCGTCGATCTTAGGCTGAGCGCAAAAAGCGCCGCGAGCGAGAAATTTATTATGAGCGGATACAAATATGCGAGCGTTCCGCTGCCAAAAAGGGCGCACAACGCAAAAAATGCCGCGCTCGCGCCCTTAATAGCGCGATCTTTACTTTCAAAAACGGCTCGCGCTCCCCATAGCGCGCTCATCGCCGCGAGCAAGCAGACTCGCGCGCCGCCGTGTAAAAAATAGAGGCCGAAAGGGTAAAACACGCTTAAAATTATGGTAGCTGTTTTCAAAAATATCGCTCGTCGCAATCTTTGCAATCCTTAAATTTAGCCGCAAGGGCTTAGTTTCTGCTGCGGCGGTTTTTGTTTTACCGCGGCAGGCTAGGCTTTGCTGCGGTGGCGGTTAGGCTATTGCCGCGGGCGCGATCGGCGCGATTATTACCGCGCTTCGATACTTTAAATTTAGCCTTGACGTTCAAATTTTAGGCGCCATGCTTTTAAAATTTAAATTTAGCCTTGCTCGCCGCATTTAAATTTCAGCAGTGCCGCTTTTAAATTTAGCTGCGTCCTAGTTTAACTCGCACCGCCGCGCTCGCGATCAGATCCGCTAAATTAAATTTAGCCGAAATTTTAAAATTTTGAAATTTTATGAAAACAGCGGCCGCAAAAGAAACAAAGCCTTTTAAAATTTCAAAATTTTGTTCAAGCTCGTGAATTAAAATTTTAAAATTTAAATCTACAAAGCGCTTTACATGCTAGCTCAAAAGCAGCAGGCAAGCGAGCTTTGTGCCGTGCCGCCTAAGCGCTAAGCCCGTAAAGCCGCTCGCTTCCTCATGCTTTAATAAAACGTTCGCCGCACGCCGTCAAATAAACGACGCCGTGCGTTGTCCGCTCGCCCGTCGCCCCGTGCCGCCGCAAAGTAAATTACCGAGCCGTCGCACGCGCGATCTTGCTGCGCCGCACGGCGAAATTTAACTCTCGCCGCCTGTAGTCTCCCCGCTCGCGCCTTGATCGAGCTTCGCCGCTACGGCATCCACGATGTCGCCAAGGGTTTGGATGTTTTTAAAATCATCTGGCATCAGCTTATAGCCCGTGTTTTTCTTGACGTAATCGACCAGATCGATCGCGTCGATGCTGTCGATCTGCAGATCCTCGTAAATTTTAGCCTCCGGCACGACCTTGCTCTCGTCGATCTCGAAGAGCTCCACGAGCGCCTTTTTTAAAATTTCAAAAATTTCATCTTTACTCATTTTTACTCCTATTTTCGGCGATATATTGCGCCAAAGACGCAACGGATGAGAAAATTTGCTTTAAATTTTGGGTTTTTGAGTTAAGCACGATGCCGTATTTTTTCTGTACCAAAAGCCCGAGCTCCAGTGCATCGACCGAATCGAGCCCCAGCCCGTCGCTAAAAAGCGGCTCGTCGTCATTTATGTCGCCTGGTGCGACGTCTTCGAGGTTCAGCCCCGAAATGATCAGCTCCTTAAGTTCCAAAATTTCTTCGTTCACAGATTCTCCTTTTCATATAGATTTGATATTTTTTCATAGAGTTTGCGCACTCGGATCGGGTTTGGACGATCCGGCTCGAAGCCCGTTAGATCAAGCGCGCACAGCTCGTAGAGGTCGTATTTCATCCGAACCTCGGGCGTATCGTACCATACTTGTCCTTTTTTTAGGCTTTTAGGATCCATTTTTATCGCGATGCAATTCATATTTTTTGCGAAATTTATCGCGATGTAAAACGCCGCTTTGTGCATGGCGATGCGATCCGCGGTGCGCGTGCCCTCTGGGAAGATGATTAGGCTTTCTCTTCGCGCAAGGGCGCTTCGGCACGCATCTATCATCGCTTCCGAGCCGGTGTTTGGGATGTAGCCCGCAGCTGCGATGGCAGCGGAGAGGAAGGGGTTTTTGCACAGGCTTTCCTTGACTACGCAGTTTGCGCGCCGTACGTGGGCTAAAAAGATCACCACGTCAAGCAGGCTGGGGTGGTTTGCGATGATGAGAGCACCGCTAGGCGGGAGCTTGCAGCGCCAGCTTACGCCGATGCTGCCGTAAAGTCGCGCTAGCAGCAAAAATATGCGCCACGAGATCATTATAAAATCGCGCACGAAATTTCGTACGACCTCTATGCGGTTTAGCCGCAGCAGCGCTACTGGGAGGAAGAGTAGGTTGCCCATCATACACAGCGCGCCGAAGCTTGCGAAGGATAACGCGATGCCGATCTGTTTGAGCTTGCGCCTTAGCGGATCTGTCTGTTTCATCGCTCGGCGCCTCTTTCGGCGGGGATTTCGCGGTTCTCGTTGGAGATTTTGCGGCTTTCGGCGGGGATTTGATGGCTCGTCATGCGGGCAGCCCCGATAAAATTTCTACGGCTTGCCGCTCGTCGCATCGCAGCGGAGTTTTTGCGGCTTTCTGTGCGCGATATTTCGGCTTGCGGCATGTGTCGAGGCAATAGAGCTTTTATGGTCTGAGCAGAAGCTCTGACGATCTCGACGCCGCGTATATACCGAGGCAATAAAATTTTTGCGGCGCGCGGTAAACTGCGATTTTGTAGAATTCTTGCCGTTTGCCGTGCGTATTGCCTCGGTGAAATTTCTGCGGCTTGCCGCATGCTTCGTCGTGCGTGCCATTGCGATGGAATTTCTGCGAAGCGCCATATACGCTGCTTTGGCGCCGCCATACGACGCGCCGTCTGATTAAATTTATAGCTCGCGGCGCAGTTAAATTTAAAATTCATCGCAACGCTTTGTCGTGCGCATCTTACCTGAGCGGCTATTCGGTTCATCACGCGGCTAAATTTAAACTCGTAGCCCAAGCTTTGTTCTGCTAAATTTATAAAATTTACAGCCTGCTGCGCGTACTGTTTTGGCTCGACGCATCTGTCTTTATAGCGGAATTGCGCGGTGTTTTCTACGCGCCGCTGCGGTAAAATTTTTATGGCTCGCAGCTCGCATCGTTTAGGCGGATTTTTTTTGGTTCGTTGCGTATGCTTCGGCGGCGTATTTTCGCAGTGCGCCTCATTGCAACGCGATTTGGGGGCGCACGGCACGCGCCCTTTCGGCGTGCTTTTAAGATGCGCCGTTTGGACGAGCTCTTGTTTGATAGCGCGGCTAAATTTAAAATCTTCACTATATCCGCGTTTAGCGGAGTAGTTAAATTTAAAGCTAGCCGTTCGCGCCGTTGCGGCTCCGCGTGACCTGGGATTTTGATCAAATTTGCCCGTCTCGCCGCGCTTGCTCATGAGGTGGAATTTTACCATTTTAGCGCTCACGATCTTGCCTCAAAAAAGCTGCGATCTTGGCGGGATCTTTGACGCGCCAAAGATAGTCCAAAATCCCGTCGCTGCTGCGCCATTCGCGCTTCCCGGAGAGGATTTTAGCCAAAAATTCCACCGCGGTATCTAGCGGGATCTCGCCGTCCCCTTTAAAGCTTCGTAAAATTTCGTTCTCGGCTCGCGGTTTCGGATTTTGCGCCTCTAGGCTCTGTGCCGTCGCGTCCGCAACGTGCGGCGAAATTTCGATCTGCACGTCATCTCCGCGCTGAAGCACCAAAAGTAGGGCGCAGGCAAAGTCGCAGCGCTTCAGATAGTTGTTATTTGCCTCCTCAAAATAGCAGAGCAGGGCGATTTTATCGTTATCCGATTTGCATTCGCCGTTTTTGCCTGCTTCGTTCGCATCCTGTGCGGAGCCGGAATTTTCCGCGCTTTCTTTCAGCCTCGTAGCTGCGATTATTGCGCCGTTTTCGAGCGCACACGCCGCAGAGATCGTCGAAATTTCGGCATGATTTTGCGTAAAAATCGCATTTTGCGCCGCAATCGCGTTGAGTACGCTGACACAAAAGCTCGAAGGCGAGACGCTTTCGCTCATCGAGCCGAGCAGGCCAAAACAGCGGTTGATCTCGCCAAGGCGCGAGCAAAAAACGAGCGGTAGCCCTTTGCGCTGTGTCGCGGCATCATCGACTGCTTTCAAATTTTGCCTTGCCGAATTTAAGGAATTTTCATTTGAAAAATCCTGTGGCGTTGAATTTAAATTTTGCGACACTAAATTCAAAGAATTTTCGCTTGAAAAATCTTGCTGCTGCTGATTTTGCACAGCGGCACGGCTTTTGCTTGCATCTAAATTTTGAGGCGCGAGATTTAAGGAGCTTTCCTCGGCTAAACTTTCCGGCGTATTTTGCGAAATTTCGCCTAAAAGCGAGATGCAAAGTTTTGCCCCGAGCCCCAAGCGGCGGCGCTGCAACGACGGAATGTGCTCAAGAGCCGGCTTTTTCTTCAAAGGCTCTAAGGCTAAAATTTCATCTTTTAAGCGGGTATTGGCAGAAATTTCTAAATTTTCTTCGGAGCTTTTTCGTAAAGCTTCATCATCGCGCGCGACGAAATTTTTATAAATCTCCGCCGCCCCCTCAGAGCTGCAATTAAAACCTTGCGAGGCGCTAAATTTAGACCCGTTCGCTTCATGATCTAATCTCCGCTGCGAGCCGAGCTTGGTAGAATTTTCATCAAGACCTCCTGCGGCAAGGTCGCGCCCCGCGCTTTCGCTATTTTCGAACGCTGCAAAATTTGCGGGATTTGTGGAATTCTGCTCGCAGCCTGGAATATCTGTAAAATCTTGCGTAGAATTTGACAAAAAATCATACGTAAAATTTTGATTTGCATCGCAAGCGAGATCGGAATTTCCGCCTAAATTTACTTCGGAAATTCCGTCCGAGCAAGCGGCGAAATTTTTATAAAACTCCGCCGGCTCGCCCGAAATTATCGCGCTTGCGTAAGCTACGCCGAAGCTTAGTTTATTTTGCAATATAGCCTCTTAGCGTGACGCCGTTCATTATCGAGCCTACGCCGCATTCAAACTCCTTGTCGCTCACGAAAACGTTTTTGTAATAGTAGCTCGTGATGTTTACGACCTTGTTGCCACCCTCTTTTTTGGCTCGGTCTTGAAAGCTAAGCAGTGCCGACAAAAACGCGCGGTTGCATGCGGCTTGATCGGTCTTGTTGATGCTGTTTGTTTTTTTGTTCGAGCTTAGCTGCTGCGTGATCTTTCTGCCTGCGGATTTGTTGCCGAAGTAGAATTTTATGTTCGGATCAAGCTTGGCTTTGGCGTCGGGCTCTGCGAGTGCCGCGGCGATAGGGAAGCGCATGATGTCGTTCTTGGCATAAGCCGAATTAGCGACAAAAAGCGCCGCAACTGCGAAAAATAGAAATTTTTTCATTTTCTCTCCTTTAACCGATAAATTTTTTAAAAATCAAAGAGGTGTTTACGCCGCCGAAAGCGAAGTTGTTATTCATAACGTAATCCGTCTTTATCTCCTGCGGCTGCGTGAGGTATCTAAGCGGAGCGCACTGCGGATCGATATCGCGCAAATTTAGATTTGGATAGAATAGCCCCTCGTTCATCATCATCACCGAGATGAAGCTCTCCAGCGCCCCGCACGCGCCCAAAGTATGACCTAAATAGCCCTTGTAAGAGCTCACTGGCGTTTGCGAGCCGAAAATTTCATGCGTCGCCGTAGATTCTGCGACGTCGCCCTGCTTGGTCGCCGTAGCATGAGCGTTTACGTGCCCGATGAGATCCGGCGAGATGGCGGCGTCTTTGAGCGCCAGCTGCATCGCCGCGCGCATAGTTTCGCTCTGTGGGCGGGTAATATGCGTGCCGTCGCAGGTCGTGCCGAATCCCACTATCTCGGCGTAAATTTTAGCGCCGCGCGCAAGTGCGCTTCTGAGGCTTTCCAGCACAAACATAGCACCGCCTTCACCTAAAACCAGCCCATCACGCGCTATATCAAAAGGCGCAGGGCTGAGAGTAGGGGTGTCGTTTTTGCAGCTTGTCGCGTAGAGCTTATCAAATACGAATGCCTGGCTCGGGTGCAGCTCGTCCGCGCCGCCTGCTAGCATCATATCTATCAGGCCGAATTTTATCGCTTCATAGGAGTAGCCTATCGCCTGAGACGCGCTTGTGCACGCAGAGCCTGTGGGGATGAGCCTGCCTTTTAGCCCGTAGTAGATCGCGATATTCGCAGCGACGGTGTGGGGCATCATCTTGACGTATGAGTTGGCGTTGAAGGTGCTATCCTTGCCGTGCAAAATATCTATGACCTCGCCCGTAGCCTTCGCATCGCCGCTACAGCTACCCGCTGCGACGCCCATACGGCCGTCCTTTATGCGCTCATCCTCTAAAAGCCCCGCATCCGCCAGAGCTTCGCCCGCAGCATCAACGCCGAACATCGCTACCTTGCCCATCGAGCGGGTATCTTTGCGGTTCCAGTGCGCGGGCGGCGCGTAGTTTGGTATCGGCGCGCCCAGCCTAGTGTTTAGCTCCTCGCCGAAGATATCCCATTCGCTCATATAAACTACGGCGCTTTTTTGCTGCGCCAAATTCTGCTTGATGCTTGCCCAGTCCCGCCCGAATGCACAGACGTTGCCAAAACCCGTAATGACTACTCTATTTAACATAATCCACCGTCTATTTTAATAACCTCTTTTGTGATGTATGCGGAATTTTCGCTTAGCAAAAACTCCACCAAATGCGCTACCTCGCTCGGCTCACCGATGCGACCTAGCGGGATCGCGCTTAAAATTTGCTCGCTTGCGGCTTCGTTTATACTCTCGCTCATCGCCGTTTTGATGAGCCCGGGAGCCACGACGTTTACCGTGATCTTGCGGCTTGCAAGTTCTATCGCTAGCGATTTTGCCGCGGCGATTAGGCCTCCTTTGCTAGCGGCGTAGTTGCTCTGGCCGCGGTTGCCGGCAATTCCGCTAACCGAGCTCATCACGACGATACGCCCGCCCTTTTTGGCGCGGATCATCGGCATCAGCGCGGGCTTTATGACGTTATAAAACCCGCCTAAATTCGTATCTATCACGCTTTGCCAATCCTCGCGCTCAAACCACACGAAGGAGTTATCCCGCGTGATGCCCGCGTTTAGCACGATGCCCCAGTATGCGCCGTTTGCCTCTATGTCTGCTTCGATCCGCTCCTGCGCCGCGGCAGTGTCTGCGACATCAAATTTTAAAATTTGAACTTCCGCCGCGCCCGCGTCCAAACAGCGCTTCGCTACGTCATTAAGCTTTGCTTCGTTGCGCCCGTTTAACGCCAAGCCGTAGCCCTTTTGCGCTAAATTTAACGCGCACGCCTCGCCGATACCGCCGCTTGCTCCGGTAATTAAAATTCTCTTAGCCATTTATACTCTTTATCATTTCGTCGCTCGCGCGCATTACACTTAGCGTGGCGCTTGCGATATGTTCGCCGCCGCAGCGGATCTCGCAATCGAAGATATATAGCCCCTCGCCGTCGCTCACGCTCTGCCTCGCCGTCGTAATCACGCGCTCGCCCACCTTTAGGCTTGCGCGCGAAATATCCAGGTTTCGCACGCCCAGCAAAAACCCGAGCCTCGCCTCGCCGTCGTTTCTGTAGCCCGAATACACGCCGATACACTGCGCCATTATCTCCATATACGCGTAGCTGCCGAGCTTGCCGTCTTCGGTAAACGGCGAGTCCTCTTTAACGCTAAACGCACAGCTCGCATACCCGTCGCTAACCTCTAAAATTTCATCCGCGAAGACCATATATCCCCTCTGCGGGAGGATGCTAGAGGCTCTCATACGCGTCCTATTATGGTTACGGCGTTGTCGCCGCCGAAGGCAAAATTTAGATTCATCGCGGTATCTACGCGCGCTTTTTTTGCTCCACACGCGAGATTAAATTTAGACAGCGCCGCTGGAATTTCGCTCGTTTGCGAAGTTTGATCCGCGGCGTCTTTTAAAATTTTATCGTCCGCGCCTTGCAAAGCTTTAGACGCAGTCAAAATTTCATTCGCGCTGCTTTTTGAAATTTCACTCTGCGCGTTTTGCAGAATTTCACTGCCCGAGCTGCATAAAATTTGATCGCTTGCGCTGTTTAAAATTTCATCGTTCGAGCCGTGCCCCGCCTGCGCGCCACGAAAAATTTCAGCCTCCGAGCCGCGCCAAATTTTATCGTTCGTAAAATTCGGCGGGATCACGCCCTGTTTGATCGCCTCGTAGCACACGGCAAGCTCGATCGCTCCCGCAGCGCCCAAGGTGTGTCCGGTCGCCCATTTGGACGAGCTTGCGCGCGCTAAGGGCAGGGCGGCGCTCATAGCCAGGGCCTCCATCGCGTCGTTGGCCGCAGTGCCGGTGCCGTGCAGATTTACGTAGTCCACGCTTTGCAGTCGCGCTGATTTTAGCGCGGTTTTGATTGCCGTGATCTGCATGCGCGCGCTAGGATCGGGCTTGGTGATGTGGTAGGCGTCGGAGTTTGCGGCGTGAGCCAAAAGCGCGACGTCGCTTATGCGCTCGCGCGAAAGCACGAATGCGCAGGCTCCCTCGCCTAGATTTGTGCCTGATCGCGCCTCTGAAAATGGCTTTAGCGGCTGCTCGCTTAAAATTTCAAGCGCGCTAAAGCCCTGCAGCGTGAGCTCGTCTAATGCGTCGGCGCCGCCGAATACGACCGCGTCGCAAAGTCCCGCGCAGATGAGGCGCGAAGCTTCGATGAGAGCTTTGTTTCCGCTGGTACACGCACTCGAAACTCCGATCGCGACGGATTTTAGCCCGAAGCGTTCGCGGATAAAATTTGCGGGGTTTGCGTGGGAGTTGCGCTCAAAGCAGAAGTTTTTAAATTTATCGTTTGCATTTTTTGAATTTTTGGTGAAATTCTCGCCGTTTGCAGTAGAAATTTCACTGCGCGGCGTGGGATTTTCGCCGTCTTGCGAGATAAAATTTCCCGCGTCTTTGCTGCAAGCGAAAAATTCCGCATAGTTTTCCTGCACGCCTGTATTGGTGGTCGCAAACACCACGCCTACGCGGTGTGCGCCGAATTTTTGCACGGCTTGCTCGATCTGCCCCTGCACGCCGAGGCAGGCGTAAAGCGCCAGAGCGTTCGTGCGCGTAGCGTAAGCGCGATCTTTGATCTGCGGCAGCGGCGTATCCACGCGCCCGAAGATGAAATTTTTGCCGCAGACGCTAAGTTTTCGCAGCGAGGATCTTTTTTTGCACAGCGCGCTAAAAAGCTCTGCGGCGCTGTTTGCGCCCGCGCAGATGAGACCGGGGCTACTTAGATACTGCGTCATATCGGCGCCCCTTTGCGTTTATGGTGAAATTCGCTTTATCCGCATTTTCAAGCAGGGCTAAAAATACTCGCTCGCTTTGCGAATCGGGCGGCAGGAAGCCGTCGTTGCTAAATTTTGCCTCGCTGCCTTTGATCGATAAAATTTTACGTGCGATCGGCGCGCCTAACATATCGAGCCAGACGAGCTTGTAGCGGCTCTCCTCGCCGCTTGCGGGCGAAATTTTTGAGATCAGGGCTCTGCTTTTTACGCCGTTAGTATCCGTCAAGATGAACTGCTTTTGGCTAAATTCCGCTATTTGCTCAGGCGCCTTGCGCGCACATCCGCTTATAAAAAACGCGGCGCAAAGCAGAACGAAAGCCGTTTTAGAAATAGCGTAAAAACGATAAACAGGTCTCAAAAATTCTCCCTAAAAACGAGCGAAATCAAAATCTCGCCCTCCAAAATATAGCTCTTGTGCGACCACGCCCTGCCGCGCTCATCAAGCGCCAAAGCCTCTCCATCTGCGCCGCGCGCCAGCCCCACGCGATCAAGCGCGTAAAAACCTAGGCTTCGCGCCTTAATCAGCGCCTCTTTGATCGTGTAAATTTTATAAAAAACGAGCGCTTTTTCGCTCTCGTCCGCCGCCGCCAAAAGTTCGCGTTCAAAGTCGTTGAAACAAAACTCGCTCGCCGCGGCAAAATTCCGCGGTTTTAAAATTTCAAGATCGAGCCCGAATTTTTGCCTCGCTAGAGCCACGGCGACGATCGTTTTGCCCTCCGCGCTTTTGTGCGAGATGCAAAATTTGCCGCGCTTTTTAAAGCGCGCTTTAAGCGCCCGCGAAACGCGAAACTCGCGCAGATGGGCTCGCGCTCGTGCCAGCTTCTTATCGCGCCTGCTCAAAAGTCGCCTCGGGGCGCGCAGATCCTCGTCGGTGATTAAAATTTTTATCTCGCTCATAAAGCTTTGATTTTACTAAAATAGTCTTTATAAAAATATAAAATAGTGCCGTAGCGTTAGAATTCCGTTTAAAATTTATTTGATGCGATTGGGCCCAAAGGCGCACTAAAACATAAAATTTATCGCGTTTGCGCCAAGGCCTCGCCTCGGACGCGGTAAAATTTTAAAATTTAGCTCGTTTTCGATCTGCGCCGCCCACTTTTTGGTTCGTCGCGTGTCGCTTTGCGGCGTCGATTGCGTTCGTTACGCTCGTCTTGTTCGTCGCATCTCGTGCGATTGCCTATTTGGTTAAATTTTAGTGCGGCTGTATCAAGAGGCAGGCAGCGCAGGTTTTGAAAACATCGGCGCGGAATTTTAAAATTCCGCGATAAAATTTCTACCGCGGGCGGCGTTTGCGCCGGAGCTTTTGCGACGAAATCCGGATGCGTCGTGCGATGAGCTTTAAAATCCTGAAGCGAAATTTAAAATCGCGAGCAGCGTAAACGCAGCAGGCGTCGTAGTATAACAGCGCAAAATTAGCAGCATTTTAATAAAACGGCATAAAATTTAAGCGCTCCTGAATACGGCAGCTCGAAATTTAATTAAAGCGGCACGAAATTCAATCGTGCTTAGCTAGCGCAACCGCATTAAATCCCGAGCCGTTCTGCGCTGCGCCGAGCAGAATGCTTTAAGATCAGTGCCACATCACGCTATTTGTATTAAATTCTGTGCCGCGTCGCACTAAATTTGCTATTGAGCCGCATTAAATTTTATGTAGAAATTTCGCTGCTAAGCCGTGACAAATTTACGTCAAAATTCCGCCGTCGCAAGGACGGCGTTTGATTTTATTTTTTGATCATGCGCTTATACGGGCCGAAGCGGTGATCATTCTCGTCAAATCCGTCGTTGTAGGGCCCCACGTCCATATCCATCTGCTTGACGTCTAGATCGGGGAAATCTTTCTTCCTATCGGGTTTGATCTTGCGCGGTTTTGAGTTTATATACGCCGTCACGTCGAAAGCTTCCTCCCAGCTTAGCGAGGCGTCTCCTTTAGGCATAGTGGCTTTGACATACCTCGCCCCTTCGATGAGCCTATACATACCGGCGCCCGTATTGTAGCTGTCATCGCCCCAAAGCGCGGGGAATGTGTAGTAATCGCCGCTTTGAGCAAACCCCTCGTTTTTTATCCCTTCGCCGTTTTCGCCGTGGCAGGCGGCGCATTTTGCGGCGTAAATTTCGCCTCCTTTTTTAGGATCCGCCGCGCGGTCTAAAAACTGCGCTTTCGGCAGCCCCTGACCTTTTAGCTTGGCGCCGACCTCATATCCTGCGGAGAGCCAGTGCATGTAGGCGATCATCGCGCGCATCTCTTTGGAGTTCGTAGGGATCGCTCTGCCCGCCATCGAGCGCTGAAAACAGCCGTTTATGCGGTCTTGCAGCGTGACTAGCTGATCCGATCTCGCGACATACTGCGGAAATCTCGCGTAGATACCCACGAACGGGCTTTGATCGGGCACGACGCCGCCGCTCGTATGGCAGCTCGAACAGGAGAGGTTGTTGCCCGCAAAGCGCATTTTTTCATTCTTCGCCTGCGGTCCGAGATATCTCGTCGTCTCGTTGATGAGCTTCGCGCCGTAGATGACGGTCTTTGCATAAGGCGAGTCGCCGAGCTTTGCCTCGTCTATGACGCCGTTTTCGTCGATGCCTACGGGTAGCCTAAATTCCTGCGTCTTTTGCTCGTACGGCACGGCTTTTTTGGCGTTGAGTTTGGCTACATCAAAGCCTAAAACGGGCGTAAAAAAGAGCGGAAGCGCTAAAACAAGGGTGGTTTTTCTCATATGTTCTCCTTTAAAAAGTAAAATATACATTTGAAATTATTGAATTTTTTAGTTAAATGTGCGTTAAAATTTTAAAAAAGAAGCTATTGCAAGGGCTTGCGCGTATCAGAAATTTAAAAGAGCCTAAATTTTAACTTAGCGCGACGATGAAATTTAACGCGAATTTTTAAAATTTGAGCGAGCGATTTTAGCCGGACCTGCGCGATTAGACTACTTGATTTCGTCATGCGATAAATTTTGGCAGTGCGGCGAGCTACGCAGAGAAAGAAGTCGAGCCGTGACGCAACGGATTTTTTTAAGGCTTGCGAGAGTAAAATTTAAAGGACGCTTTTGCTCCCGCCGCTCGTTTCGTCTGCACCGCTCGGCCGTTTCCTGCACCTCTGTATTTCGCGCCACTGCGTTTTTGCGTCGCAGATGCTGTACCGTATATCAAAATATCAAAGCGCGATTGAGCCCGCGCGTGCAAGCGCCCGCGGGAAACGAACGGATAAGATAAACGGGCGAATTTCGCTCATTCGCAAAACCGCGGTATGTCGCTCGCGCAGGCTTCGGTATCGCCGCCGCAAAACGAGCTATTCGCAAAAGCATACCGCTGTATGTCGCCGAAATACAAGTCGCAAATTGGTATTTCAAGTGCGAGATTTGCAAAAGCATGTCGCGGTGCGTCGTAGCAGGATCGCCGGCACATTTGAAATTTATCTAGGTCTGCCGGCGCGATAGGGCGAGGCGGATCGTCTCGTCTATGCGCCGTTTGGGCGGCGCGCGTATTTATGCTCTCCCCGCACTCGCCTTAAACGGGCTCTAGGTTTGAAATTTAACCCGAGCGGGCTTGGAATTTTAAATTTAAGCGGATTTAAGCTTTGGCGGTCGGATCGCGCCTGCGCGCCGCGCCGAACCATCCGCGCTAGAAATATCGCCGCCGAGATAAAATTTCGCGCGACAGGCTCCGTAATGCGGCGGTATGAAATTCTAACGCCCCTAAATAAAACGGTATGAAATTTTAAATGCTCTTAAATTAAAACGGCGCGAAATTTAACCGCACCGAGCCGCCGCATTAAATTCTAAAAATTCCAAGCCGCCTCAGGCGGCACAAAATTTAACCGCGCCCGGCGGTCGATAAATTCCGTCGCTAAGCCGTATCGTGCGGAGCCGCATCGCGTAAGATCAGCGTTAAGCTCTACCGCCGCGCCGCGCGGGATTATGTTAAAATTCTACCGCCGCGCCGTGCTAAGCCCGACAGGATCTACATCAAATTTTGCCGCCGAGTTGCACCGCACTAGATTTGTTTTAAATTTTGCTGTCGTGCGCACTAAATTTACGGTCAAAATTTCGTCGTCGCGCTGCGCTAAATTTACACAAAATTCGCCGTATCGTCGAGTCAAATTTGTCTCAAAATCCATTACTACGGCGAGCTGCGTTAAAATTTAGATCAAAATTTCGCTGGCATGCCTATCTGTGGTAATTTTTTACGAATTTTTCTATGCGCTCAAAGCCGCGTTTTAGATTTTCCATAGAGCATGCAAAGCTTATGCGGAAGTGCCCATCCATACCAAATCCGCTTCCTGGCACCGTGGCTACGAGCCCTTTATCTAGCAGTTGCATGCAGAATTTCATACTATCAGGTTCTACCTGGGAGCAATCTATGAAGAAATAAAATGCGCCATCTGGTTTTACGACACTAAGCCCTGGGATCGCACCTATCGCGTCTGCGCCAAAATCGCGCCTGCGCTCGTATTCGCGCCTCATCTCCTCGATATAATCATCCGCCTCGCCCCGCAGCACAGGCATAGCGCCTGCCTGGACGATGCTTGCTACGTTGCTGACGCTTTGGCTTTGCAGGTTTATCATCGCCTTATTTAGCTCATCGATAGCACAGGCGGTGTAGCCGAAGCGCCAGCCGGGCATCGCGCCGCATTTGCTTAGCCCGTTAATCGTCACGGTGCGCCTAAACATATCCTCGCTGATGCTTGCTGCGGCTATGAAACTCTTGCCAAAGACGATTTTTTCGTAAATTTCATCGGCAATTACCAAAATTTCAGTGCCTTTTAGCACTTCCGCAAGCTCTTGCAGCTCCTGGCGCGAATATACGGCGCCTGCGGGGTTGCTTGGGTTGAAAAGGCACAGCGCCTTCGTGCGCGGCGTGATCGCGGCTTTGAGCTGCGAGGCGGTGATTTTGTATCGGTTTTCCGCCTTGGTGGCTACGATGACGGGCTTGCTGCCGCAAAATTTTACGATTTCGGGGTAGGTGACCCAATAAGGCGCTGGTATTATGACCTCATCGCCTTCGTTTAAGATGCAGTTAAAGGCGTTAAATAGCGAGTGCTTGGCGCCGACGTTGGTGATGATCTGATCTGGTCTGTAATTTAGGCCGTTATCGCGCTTTAGCTTCTGCGCGATTAAATTTAAAATTTCAGGCGTGCCGCGGACTGGAGTGTATTTGCCGCAACCCTTAGCCATCGCCTCGATAACCGCCTTTTTAGCGACTTCTGCAGTATCGAAATCAGGCTCGCCCGCGCTTAGGATCACGACATCTTGCCCCTGAGCTTTCATCTGTTTGGCTTTAGTGCTGATTGCGATCGTTAGGCTTTCACCGAGCTTGCTTACGCGACTTGAAAGTGTTAATTTCATTGATGCTCCTTGGATTGGTTTAGACAATTTAAAATTTGATTTTTGACGCTAAAAGCCCTGCTATCGCTCGGGTTTTGGTTGTAGATATCGTCGATTTTATAATCGTCTCCGCTACGGACGAGTTTGTAGATTATCGTCTGCGTGCCGTAGGGGCAGGTCTGTGTCACTACAACGGTATCGCGCTGCCCTAGCTCAAAATCATATTTCGCGTCGTCGCAGACATCTTGACCGCCGATTATCGGATCATAGTCCAAGCAGCCTACCTCACCTTCGCCAGCAGATGCTTCATCCTGCATAAGCGCAGATTTGAAAGAAGCCGATAAGACATTTTTGTGATCGCCGAAATAGGTATCCTTGATGTATAGACTTTTTACTAGGCTTATTCTGGCGTCGTTCGCAGAATTTTTCGCGCTATTAGTATCGCTGCTGCTTGCCGATAAAATCGCACAAATCGTAAAAAATAGAGCTTTTTTCACCTTAAGCCTTTTATTTTAATGATTTCAGATACTCTTCGTAGAATTTATTTAGATCCTCGTCCATTGCGGCGATATCTTTTCTGCCGCTGCAGATGCACTCTTCCAAAATTTCGATACGCTTGATGAGATATTTGATAAGCTCCTGGCTGATGTCGGGAATTTTATTATGCGCTAAAGGATCGCTCTCGCAGCTTCCTAAAATTCTAGCGGGCACGCCCACGGCGGTGCAGTTTGGCTCGACATCCTTTACGACGACGGAATTTGCGCCGATTTTGGAATTTTCGCCGATGGTGATGTTGCCTAGCACTTTGGCTCCCGCGCCTACTACGACGCCGTTTTGCAGCGTCGGATGGCGCTTGCCGTGCTCTAAGCTCACGCCGCCGAGAGTGACGCCCTGATAGATCAGACAGTTATCGCCGATGATAGCCGTTTCTCCGATGACAAGCCCCGTAGCGTGGTCGAAAAACACGCCCGAGCCGATACGTGCGCCCGGGTTTATATCTACGGCTGTGATTATGCGAGTAAGTCCGCTGATCGCACGAGCTATAAGCTTAAAACCTCGCTCGTAGAAAAAGTGCGCGAAGCGGTAATTTATCAGCGCCCAGACGCCCGGATAGCAGAAAAATATCTCAAATACGCTGTTGCATGCGGGGTCTTGGTGCAAGGGCTCGGTGAAGTCCCGTTTTAAAATTTGCCAAAAACTCATTTGATCGTCTTTAGATAGCTGTTGTCGTTTAAAAACAGATATAGCTCGCCCAGGATATGCTTTTTCTCTTTTGCGTCTATGAGGTCTGATTTTTCGATCCGCTCGTTTAGGCTTTCGCGGATATCTACGACGTCGTAGTCCATATCCTCCAAGATGTCGATGACCGATTGCGATTCGATGAAATCCTTGATCTCAAAGCCGCCGTCATCGCGCAAGATCACGGTCGCTTCAGTGGGGTGTGCAAAGAGGTTGTGGCTCATGCCAAGCACCTCCTGATAGGCTCCGACAAGGAAAAAGCCCAAAAAATACTCCTCTTTTTCGGGATCAAAATCGTGCAGAAAGAGCGGATTTTTTTGACTATCGAATTCTATCTCTCCGTCGCTATCGCAGGTGATATCCCAGATCGACGCCGATAGCGTGGCGCGCTCATCCAGCCTCTCTAGCGGCATGATCGGGAAGTGCTGCTTGATGCCCCAAAAATCGGGCAGGCTTTGAAAGATCGAGAAATTTACCAAATAGCGTTCTTGAGCGTTGCCTAGGGAGTTTAAGAAATTGCTGTATTCTTGCTTGTTGCCTAAAATTCCATACGCCTTTCGCATTATTAGATGAACCAAAATTTCGCCGTTTGAGCGGTCGATTAGATCGACGTATCCCAGATCAAAAAGGGTAAGCACGCTCTCCATGTGCGACATAGCATCGTGCAGATATTCTAGCGCGTTGGAGGGCTTTAGAGTTTTATACAGATCGTATAGTTCGGCGACTACCGGCGGATTATCCTTTTTTAGGGCGAGTTTTTCTTCGGTGTATTCTTGGGTAAAAAGCTCCAAAATCGGCGCTACGAGCACTGCGTGGCTGGCGGCTACGTATCTGCCGCTCTCGATAAAGATATCAGGCTCCGCCTCTTTTTTATCCTCTGCGATTGATTTTAGCAAAAAAACCACGTCGTTGGCGTATTCTTTTAGCGTATAGTTGCGGCTGGAGCTTTCTTTGGCTTGGGAGTATTCGATAGCGAGCCCTCCGCCTAAATTTATGGATTTTAAATTTTTCGCACCCATTTTGCGAAGCTCGGTGTAGATATTGCCCGCCTCGATGAGGGCTTTTTTGAGCGGATGGATCTCTGTAATCTGCGAGCCGATATGAAAATGAATCATCGTAAACTGCTCGATGAGGTCGTTTTTCTTGAGTAAGTTTATCGCCTCTATAAGCTCGGTCGAGGTAAGGCCGAATTTAGAATTTATCCCGCCGCTTTTCGCCCACAGTCCGCTTCCGGAATTATGCAGCCTGATGCGAAGCCCGATGAATGGCTTTGGCGCAAACCGCTCCTTAGCCGTTTCGATGATGGTTTCAAGCTCGTTTAACCCCTCGATCGTAAGCGTTACGTTATGCCCCATCTCTGCGGCGATGAAGCCGATATTGATGAGCTCCTTATCTTTAAAACCGTTTACGGTAATCGGCGCGCCGTAGTTATTATACGCCATCGCTAGCAGCAGCTCGGGCTTGCTGCCGGCCTCGAGTCCGTATCCGTAAGGCTCGCCGATATCGACTAAATTTCTAACGAAGCCCGGGAATTGATTTACTTTAAGCGGATAGACGGCGTGGAATTTTCCCTTGTAATCAAACTCCTTAATAGCGCGGTTAAAATTTGAGTAAATTTCGACGATCTGCTTTTTGATGAGATGCGGGAAGCGCAGCAGTATCGGGCCTCGCACGCCGTCTGCGCGGATCTCTTTTATGATATCCACCAAAGGCTGCTTGAAATCGGAGTTTAGGCATAGTTTGCCCCCGTCTATCGTGAAGTTGGAATTCCCCCAAATATTTAGTCCGTAATCGCTCATGCTCTATCCTTAAAAAACGCTTCGACCTCTTTAAATTTAATCGCAAAGGTGGTTTGATCCTCTAAATTTTTACACCACACCTCGGCGCGATCAAACTCGTCCTGCCCGATACAAAGGCAAAATTTAGCCTCCGCCCCGTCGGCTGCTTTTAAATGCTTGGCTAGGCTCTTGGGCTCGTATGAAATTTGAGTTTTACAAAACTTTCGCAGCTTTAGCGCAAACGAAAACGCCATGCTTACGAACGCCTCGTCCAGTGCGCCGATATAAAGCCCCTCACGCGCTTGTGGGGCTTCGCGCGTTTTTAAAATTTCGGCTATTCGCTCGATGCCGATCGCAAAACCCACGCCCGCCGTCTTTCTGCCGCCTAAAAACTCCACGAGTCTGTCATAACGCCCGCCACCGCCTACGGCACTTTGTGCGCCAAGATCGCTTGAGACGAACTCAAAGGCGGTCTTGCAGTAGTAATCAAGCCCGCGCACGAGCTTCGGATCTATTTCAAATTTTTGCCCGTTTTGGGTTAAAATTCTTTGCAGCTGCGTAAATTCCGCGGCGCAGGCGTCGTTTAAATTTTCAGTTATAAGCGGCGCGGCGGCTAAAATTTTCTGGCAGCTTTCGTTTTTGCAGTCCAGTACGCGGATCGGATTGGTGTCGATGCGCCTTTGGCAGTCCTCGCAGAGCCTGTCTTTGCGATCTTGTAAGAAATTTACGAGCTTGGTTTTATACGCAGGCATGCACTCCTCATCGCCTAAAGAGTTGATTTTAAGCGTTGTGGCGACATTCAGCTCGCGTAAAATTTGAGCTAGCATCAAGATCACGCTCGCATCCTCATAAACGCTATTTTCGCCGAAGCACTCGACGCCGAATTGATGAAACTCGCGCAGACGCCCCTTTTGCGGGCGCTCGTAGCGAAACATCGAGCCTTGATAATAAAATTTATGCACGCCGCCGCTTCGGTCTAGCTTTTTTTCGATAAAGGCGCGCACGACACCCGCGGTGCCCTCGGGACGCAGGCAGACACTATCGCCGCTTTTATCGCTAAACTCATACATCTCTTTGCCGACGATGTCGCTGCTCTCGCCGACGCTGCGGCGAAATAGCGTGGTCTGCTCGAGCTTGGGCGTTTCGATGAGGCAAAAGCCGTAATTGCGCGCCACGCGCTCGCACACGCTTAAAATTTGCGAGTAGATGCGCGCCTGCTCGCCTGAAATATCGTTCATACCGCGAAGTGCCTTGATCATCGATAAAATCCTTTGTGAAATTTTAAAATTTTCAAATTTTTGCGGCGATTATAGTTAAATTTTCCTAAATTTTAAGCCCTGCCGCTCGCAGCAACGTATCGGTTCTGCTTATTTACATCGCGCGCCGTTTCGGCTTAGGCGTGTATTTTAAACCGGCTAAGCTCGGCGGTAAAATTTCTACCTCGCCGCCTTGAAGCTCAAGAATTCCTCGTAGCGGCGATCGATGATCTCTTTGATCTCGGCGTAATTCTGCGGCGAGTTTTCTATGTAAAAATAGGCGTTGTCGAAGTTTTTCTCGCCGAATT
>NZ_CALIMS010000034.1 GCF_938045345.1 uncultured Campylobacter sp. | reverse complement strand
GCGCAGGCTGCTCCATACCGCGGCCGTCGCCGTTGTCAAATACGCTGATGTGCTTGATTGGGCCCTTGTTATCATAGCGCGGAGTGAGCCACGCGGTGTGCTGCGTCCACGACCAATCAAAGTCGCCCTCGCACCTTGAGTTTTCGCATTTGATCTTGTTGCCGTTTTTATCCACGGGCACCAGCACTTTTTCTTTAAAGTCCGCGCTCCAGCCCTCAGGCGATGCGAGGATCCATTTTACCTTTTTGTCGCGGCCGATCTTAACTATGCCTTGGTGGCGAAGCGAGAGGATGATGCCGTCGTCGCTAGGATCGTGCGAGATCGAGTTTACGTGCGCCCAGTTGCGTCCGGTGCCGGTCGAGGTCACGTCGCCAAAAGGCAGATCGTCGCTTATTTTGATCTCTTTGGCGTCCATATCGATATTTAGGCACACGGCGCGAGCGTCAAGAGCCTTGATGAGGTTGCTGCGGTAGACGTTTTTGCCGAAAATTTCATTCAGATCCCACTCGTCCACGACCTTGCCGCTACCGTCCACTTCGATGATGTGATCTCTGATTGTGTGCGAGATCCTGCCGTCTGCGTGGTGGTAGTTGTATTTACCGACGCGAAGCAGTAAGTGATCGCCTTTTAGCGGCATCACCTCGTGGCTAAGGTCGATGTAGCCGCGCGGCAGCTCGCGATTATACACCTCCTTGCCCATCATATCGTAGCGCATATATCGCTGTGCCATGCCCCAGCTCAGATCGCCGTTTGGCAGCTGATGAAAGCCCATCATCATGCCGCCGTCCATCACTCTACGCTCGCTGCGGTCGTAAAATTTCTGATAATCCAGATACCATCTGACCTCGCCCTGCGTATCGACGACGAAATTTTCGGTGAAATCATTCCAGCTAGCCGCACCGCCGTTTTTCCAATCAAGCGGTTTATGGACGCTCGTGATGGTGTTGTTGATGAGATAGAGCCTGTTTTTAAAGGCGGGATCGACCTTTTTAACCTTCATCTTTTGCATGTGGCTAAATCTATAATCGCGGCTATACGTCACGATCGGCTGAGCGTAAATTTTATACTTTTCGACCTTCTTTTCGCCGTTAAAAACGTAGCTTACTTCAACCTCGTTTAGATAGTCGGGATAAAGCCCCCAGATCGGCACGCCGTCGTGCGTCAGCAGCGCATGCTCGGAGACATTATAGGCGATGTCGATACCGCCGCTAGGTTTACCCAGCACCCGCACGTGGATATCCTTGATATCCTTGCCCGCCCTATCGATAACGGCGGTCAGAGGCGCCACATCGTAGGGGTTGATAAATACCGAGCCGAGCTCGCCCTGGGTTTTTACCTGATGCGCCAAAACGCCCGCACTCGCAGTCTGCGGCACCGCTATAAACGCGCCGCCTACCAAGGCCGCAGCCAAAACGATAGAACCGAAAAAATTCTTACACATATTCGCTCCTTTTGGGTAAATTTATCAAATTTTACTACTACCGAATCACATAATAATCATACTAGCTTTAAATCAAATTTAAAGTTAAATTCTAATATATCTACTTAAATTTTAGAACGCAAACGAGACGGGTAACAGGCTAAAATTTAATATAATTAGCCCTGCTTTATCAAATTTAAGGAGAGAAAATGCCATTCGTAAATATAAAAGTAGCCGCTCCAGAGCCTACAAAAGAGCAAAAAAAGCAAATCATCGCCGAGATTACGGACACGCTAGCGCGCGTATTAGGCAAAGACCCAGCCGCAATACTCGTGATGATCGAAACGCTCGGTATGGACAGCATCGGTAAAAGCGGTCTAAGTCTTGAGGAGATCAAACAAAATAAAGAGAAAAAATGAGCGAATTTTTATAGGATTTTGAGCTAAAAATCACGCTCGCAGCGGGCAATACTTGCGCCGCTAAGCGGTCTAAATTTACCGAGCACGCAGGCGGGCAGCAGTTTAAAAACCGCCGCCGCGAGCCGCTCCAGCGGGCGAACATCCGATCTCTCGCCGAGGATTATCGGCGGACGGACGATCTGAAGGCTGTCAAAGCCAAGCTCGCTCACGCGCCGCTCAATACGTCCTTTGGCGCGCAGATAAAAGCTTAGCGAATCCTCGTTCGCACCCGGAGATGATACGAGCACGAAGCGCCGCACGCCCGCTGCTTTGCCCCACTTCGCCGCCGCATAGACATAGTCCACATCCACGCGCAAAAACGCCTCGCGCGAACCCGCCTGCTTCATCGTCGTGCCCAACGCGCAAAAAATTTCGTCAAATTTATGTGGCGCGATATCCGAAATGCTCTCAAAATCAATGATCCGCGCGCGAAGCTTAGGACGGCAAAAGCCTATCTCGCGGCGCGTCCATACTTCTACCTCATCGTAACCCGAGCTCTCGCAAAGCTCGCGCACCAGCTCCCTGCCTACGACGCCCGTAGCGCCTAGTACAAGAGCGGATTTTCCCATTTTCACTCCCTGAATTTCTTTAAATTTTAACGCGTTGTGCAGTCAAATTTAACTCCGGCGCTACGTTATTCTAAATTTTACGCGCATATCGTCTGCACAGCACGGCTCATCGTGCGATCTATAAATGCGTAAAATTCAAAGGCGCCTGCCTGCGCAGCTTGTCGCTACGAAGCTAATTAAGTCCTGCTCGCACGTAAAGAAGCAACTTAACAGCGCAAGCTATAAGTGAGCTTGCGCCTCACCCGATCCGCTATTTGGCGGCTGCTATATAATTAAATTTCGGTTCGCTAAGTTTAAATTCGAAGCTAGCCAAATCCACCTCTCCGATGCATGCATCGCTATCGTAAAGCGTGAGCAAAAATTCTGCCGTTTGTTCGCTGCTGTGGTATTGCGAAAACGCCGCATCGTAATCAAATCCGCGCTTTCCCGAAGCTACGTCGCAAAACTCGCTTTTAGTCGCGGCGGGAGCTAGAACTTTAGCCTGCATTTTGGCGTCTTTATTCTGCGCCAGCTCGTGGCTCAAACCCTCGGTGAAAGCGCTTACGAAAAATTTTGTAGCGCAATACGGCACGACGCCGGGCGCCAGAAAATAGCCGCCCACAGAGGAGATGTTTATAAGCTGAGTTTGTTTGCGTTTGTAATCTCGCGTAAATAAGCTCGAAAGTATCGCGAGCGCGGTTACGTTTAGGTCTATCATTCTTACCGTTTTTTGTAAATCCTGCTCTCCCACTAAGCCAAAATCCCCAAAGCCAGCGCTATTAATTAGCGCCTTTAGCTCGTAGCTTTTTAGCTCGTCCCAAAGTGCTAGGACGTTCTCGCTGCGTGCAAGGTCGCAAATTTTAATGACTACGTCCGATTTGGGCGCGATCTGCGCGATCTCCTTCTTTAAGCTTTGCAGCAACTCCGCTCTGCGCGCGATTAGGATCAAATTTTCTCCGCGCCTCGCAAACGCCTCGGCCGCGGCCGCTCCAATACCAGAACTCGCGCCGGTGATGACGATATATTTTTTCATTTTCTATCCTTTTTAGATTCTTTAGTTTGAAATTTTATCGAAGCTCGCCGCGTATTCACGCGTGCGCTCGTCTTAAATTTACAAATTTGCCGGCATTTTGCGAGGCGGTTTATTCGTCGCTTATAGGCGTGCGCTTGGTATCTACCGCCTTGCCGTCCAGATAATACCGACCGCCCCGGCGACGTAGTGAAGCGTCTTTAGCTCGTCAGGGATCTTTTCAAACAGCCAGTGTCCGCCGTCAAATATCCGCTCGTCCGCATACGCCGCGACGACCTCGCCGATGAAAAGATCATAGCTCTGCTCGTTATGAGGCTCGGGGATACGCTTGCAAACGAGCCATGCGGCGCAGCCCGCGATCAGCGGTACGCGGGAGTCATCTTTATAAAAAATTTCCACGTTTTTCATCTTGTCCGCATTATCAAAGCGCGAGTTGTTCTCGGCACCCAGCTCGCTAAGCGGCTCCGCCTGCGCTGCCGTGGGGATCTGCACGGCGAAATACCCGCTCTTTTCGATGAGCGTCCTCGTGTACGAGCCGTTGTGCGGCACGATGGTAACTTTGTCGTAGTCAAGCGCCTGCGCCCACGTTATCGCCATCGCATTGACGTCGCCATCGTATTTGGCCGATACAAGCGCGGTCGCGCCTGGGTTTGGGATATGATTTTTGTAGATCGACTTTTATGACCTCAATTTTTGCTCCTTTAATTAAATTTTATCGGCGGCAGATGCCGCAAATAACCGAATGCTTGGTATTAACTTGCCCTTAAATTTAAGCCTTAGGCTCTACTAGGCCAG
The DNA here is from genome assembly GCF_938045345.1 of uncultured Campylobacter sp. Lineage (GTDB taxonomy): Bacteria > Campylobacterota > Campylobacteria > Campylobacterales > Campylobacteraceae > Campylobacter_B. Next base: position 41,847 of record NZ_CALIMS010000034.1, on the reverse strand, counting down.
CCCGAGCTTTGGCGCGCTTGGATTAAATTTCTCCACAGCGCACGAAATTTGGCTGACTTAAAATTTCACCCGCTATTTTCTGCGGATCTTATAGCCCTTGCCGCTTTTTGTTTTTAGCAGCGAAATTTTGCCGTCCTTCGAGACATAGCCACCTCCCTTAACTTTGCTTAAAATTTCGCTCTGCGGTAAGCTCGACCAAAAAATTTCTACCCTGCTTTTATCCGCGGAAAATATCCCGTAGATCGCAAGCGTAGCGTTATCCGGATCGTCTAGCCTCACGTCCGCGACGTCAAAAACCTGCACGCAGCCATTCTTGATCTTTGAAAAGCTCTGCCCTGCGGCGACCAAGCAGCCGTGCTCATCCGTGCCGCCGCCTATCACCGGCCCCTGCGCCGCGGGCACTTTGCAGACGCCCTCACTAGCGCCGCAGTCCGCAGCCGAGCTTTCGCCCCTCTTATCCATTGCGCTTGCCTCCTTGCCTAGCTTTGCGTCGTGCGCCGCGCAGCCACACAAAAGCGCCGCCGCAAAGGCCGCAATTAAAATTTTACTTCTCATCTTTACTCCTTTAAATAAATTTTATCTGCACTCAAAGCTACTCGCGCTATTTTCGTCGCCACCTACGTAGGCAGCCGCTTTCGGATACGCGCAGATCGGGATCTGTTTGTCCGCGCGGCTCGTGCTTTTGCCTAGCAGGCTAGATGGAGCCGTTCCCTGCTCGCGCCACGCTTCAAGCGCGCTTAGCGGATCGACGTCATCGATGCCGTTACCGCCGCCACAGTGATTCATCCCAGGCAGTGCAAAAAATCGCGCAAATTCGTCCGCATTCGCGTTCGTTTCCACTAGCTTTTTAAACCAATCGCGCTGATCCATCGCCGAAAATACAGGATCGGAAACGCCCGTTACGATGATGAGCTTACCGCCGTTAGCGCGGAAGCTATCTAGCTTGGTCGAAATCGCATCGTTTATCGCCGCGGTCTCGAACGTTCGCTCTACGTCCTTATCGAAATCAAATTTCATCAGATCAAACTCCGGTTGCGGCGACGTCAAGAAATAATAATTCATCGAACCCTTTGAGAGCACGATATTTCTAGCATTTGGCTCTGCCGTTTGCGAGTCGCCTAGCTTCCACATGCGCCAGCCCGGCTGATTTACCCCTGCGTCGTAAAACCAGCCGCTGTAAATTTGCTCGCCCTTGTTGTTTTTTGCGCCCTCAAATATCGCTTTTATCGCAGAAATTTTTTCTTTAGCTAGATCAAGTCCGCTGGGATCGAACTCGCAACGCTCCCAAGCGCCGATGATTCCGTCTTTTGGCCCGTCTAGCGCATCGCATTTATCCAAAACCGCCTTGCTTAGCTTATCCAAATCCTCCTGCGTAAGGGCGTTTGCAAAAATTTTATCCCCTGCGGCGTTTTTAGGCGCGATCTTCATAAGCTGCCGGTTGTCCCACTGCTCCGCGATCGCCGCGCGCGAAAGCCTAAAACCCGGATTTGCCGCGATTACGCCGTCAAATTCCAGTGGATACCTCTGCGCCGCCATCAGAGCCGAGCGCCCGCCGTTTGAGCAGCCCATAAAATAGCTGTGCGCGGGCGCTTTTTTATACGCCGCGAAAACCAGCTGTTTTGAGACGCTCGCGACCTTGCCGATAGCCTGATACGCATAATCTAACCGCGCCTGTTGCTCAAGTCCGAACTCGGGCGTAGGCGTAGGATGTCCCGAATCAGTCGTGACGACCGCATAGCCCCTCATAAGCGCGGGCGTTGCGGTGCTAGTGCGGATAGATACGGCGCCAAGAGCCGGCGCTACAAAGCCGTCCAAACCGCCTCCGCCCTGAAATAGCAGTTTGCCGTTCCAGTCGCCTGGCAAGCGCAGCTCAAATTTTATGCCGTAATGCTTGCCGTCCGAGCCCGTGCGCGAGGCTATCTCGCCGTGAATTATGCAGTGCGGCGCGGCTTTTAGCGTCTTTTTGGCTCCGCCGGTTAGCGCAGACATCCTATCGGCGCCGATTTCGCCGCTTTGATTCCAGATCGCTTCACTGATCTTTGTATCGTAAATTTTCGTGCCCTTTAGCGCCGCGCAAGCCCGCTCGCCAAAATCGCTCGCAAGCGCTCCCTGTAAGCCCAAAGTAGCCGTAAAGGCCGCAACTAAAATTTTATATTTCATTGCCACTCCTTTTAAAATTTTATTAATCGTAATTCTAACATAAAAATTTATCGTGAATTTCAAGCGTATTTGAGAAATTATGGAATTCCTAGCGGAGCCATGCGGAATTTCAAATTTTAATTAAAAGGACGAAGCGCTCGGACAATCCACAGGATCAATCTGACTAACCCGCCACGCAATTTCGCAAATCGCGGCGAAATACTTCGATCGCCCAAAACCAAACCACGTGCCCAAAAAATCCCGAAACGAACTCATACCACGGAAGCTGAAAAAGCGGTGGTGTAAGTCCTAAAAGCGGCAGCGTGATGCAATGCACTGCGATATTTATGACGATGCCAATGCGGCGCCCTGAAATAGCGTAATTTTAGGTAATTTCTCGACAGCGAAGTGTATTTAATTTTAAATTTTCTATTGTCGCGAAGCATTAAATTTCACGCGTACCCTTAAAGCTTGCACGGTAAAAAATCAGCAGCGTGGCGGCTAACGCGGCAAAGCCGCAAAATAGCCCTTGGTAGCTTAAATATTCAAGCGCCTTGCCACCTACGGCAGTACCGATGCCGCCTCCGAAAAATATCGCCGTGCCTATGATCCCAGAGGATAGACCTTTGGCGGAGCCGCAACGAAGCGCTGCGCTTGCTAGGACCGACTGCGCACAAACATAGCCAAATCCCAACAAAAATGTTCCTACATATGCAGTGGCAGCGAAGCAACTCGCCAAAAGGCACAGCGCCGAAGCGGACGCCAAAAAGCCGAGGGATAGAATTTCTTTTAGCGGCAACTTCTCTTTTAAATATCTAGCAGCGTTTCCTGCCAAAAAGCAAGCGACGCCGTAAAGCATAAGGCAAGCTCCGGCGAAATTTGAGCTCAAACCCAGCTTTTTAAGCAGATAAGCACCTATGAATGAATACGCCCCAAGCACGATTACGCCGTTACATAAAGCCAAAAAATAGCTTCTCAAAAGCGCAGCATCGCCGCGCAAGCTAGCTATGGATTTTACGAAGCTCTCGCCTCCGCTTTTCGGAGCGTCTTTGAAATTTAGCGTAAATAGTGATACGAAAGATACTGCAGACAGCGCAGAAAAGGCTAAAAATATCTCCCTCCAAGAAAATCTAGCCACCGCCCACCCGCCTAAAGCTGCACTCAGTCCCTGCCCTAAAAATACCGAGCCTAGAAATATCGCTACGATTTTTTGTCTATCCTTATCGTCATATGCATCGCCTATAACGCCGAGGCAGACGGCGATTATACCCGCTGCCGCGCATCCCGTGCAAAAACGAAATAAAACAAGCCACGCTAGACTTTTTGCAGTGGAGCAAAGAAGCGTAAATATCGCCAAAAAAAGCATTAGCGAGATTAAAATTTTACCTCTGCCGTAGCGATCGCTAAGATGTCCGTAAACCGGCTGAAGTAAGCCATAGGGGATCAGATATGCCGTCAAAACTGCCGAGGCGGCGCTTACCTGCACCCCAAACGTATCTGCGATGCTAGGTAGCAGTAGCGATGCGATCCAGTTATCTGCGGCAGAGATTGTCCCCGAGGCGATGATTAAGGGTAGTAGTCCTTTTTTGCGGCGCATTTTAAATTCCTAAATTTACGTAATTTTAGCCATTATAACTCTTTTGCGAGGAAATTTGGAATTTTAGCGAACTCAGCAAATATGAGACGAAAGGAATGGATCGCGAATTCGCAGCGATGTCGCAATGCTGCGGCAAGTATAGCGCAATGGTCGGACATACAATGCGATGCATCTACCTTGAAGGGGCGAAGACAGGTAGTAACGTGAGCAGTGAGTGCATGACTAGCTTATATTTATAATCCACTTTTTTCGCGTATAAAGACCTATAAGAAATAACGCAAATTTAACAATGTCGCGAAGCAGGACTATAGCATAAGGCAAATAAGGAAAGCCCTAACTTGCAACGCGAACCCTATAATAAAATTCAAAAATTCTTTAAAATTCTACGCGGATTATGATGCCTAAAAATCAACTAAAATTTTAAGTATGCATATCCCCGTAGCGCACGCTTTTTAGCCGCGCAATCCCGTCGTTTATCACAAGTCGCGACGAGCCATTCGGACGATCTCGTGCCGCTAGGTTAAATTTAATAGCAGCGGAATTTTGAAATTTTACGAATGCAGGGATTTCAATGAGCGCTTGAAATTTTAATCCGGGGCGATGATTTTGATTTCATTCGCGCAAGATCCGCTAAAGTCCGCGCCAAAGGGATCTTGGACCGTGAAATAATGATCTATCGCGCCGCATCCGTGTCCGATCTGCTCACCCCAGCCAAGCGCCCTGCGCACGAAGCCCTTGGCATGGGTGACGGCTGCGGGCAGGCTAAGCCCCGCCGCTAGCGCGCACGCGATCGCGCTTGAGAGCGTGCAGCCCGTGCCGTGGGTGTTACGCGTAGCAATTTTCGGCGCGAAAAACTCATAAAATTTGCCGTTTTCGTACAAAATATCGACTGCGAAATTTCTCAAATCCCCGTCCTCGCCGCTCGGTTCAAAACCAGCGCCTAGGGAGGGTGCGGATAAATTTTGCCCAAAAGAAGGCTCCGCACCCGCCGTTAAATTTACGTCTTCGCTAGTAAAATTTTCACCCGCGAAATTTGCGCTCTTCGTCGAACCCGCAGAATTTTCGCGTGCGCCATTTTCGCCCGCTTGGCGCTGCGAAGCATTAAAATTTCGCGCCGTATCCGCTCCCGCCGCGCCGCAAGCCTCGCTCGCACCCGCAAGATCGCCACCTTTAATCAAAATCGCGCCGCTAAAAAATTGCGAAATTTTAACCGCAGCAGCGCGCATGTCGGCTAAACTTGAAATTTTCATCTCCGCCAAAACCTCGGCTTCGCGCACGTTGGGCGTGATGATCTCCGCGGCGGGGGCGAGCTCGTATTTTAGCGCATGCAGCGCGCTTTGTTTCATCAAAACTCCGCCGCTGGTGGCGACCATCACGGGATCTAAGACGACGTTTTTCGCGCCGTGCTTGCTCAGGCTCTTTGCGATGGTCTCGGCAACCCCTGCATTGGAGATCATTCCGATTTTAACGGCGTCCGGAAAGATGTCGCTAAAAATCGCATCGAGCTGCGCCTCCACAAAATCTGGCAAAACGTCTAGTACGCCGAATACGCCGCGAGAATTTTGCGCCGTAAGCGCCGTAATAGCGCTCATAGCAAACATCTTATGCGCGCTAATCGTCTTGATATCGGCTTGGATGCCGGCACCGCCGCCGCTATCCGAACCCGCGATAGTAAGAATTCTTTTCATATAAAGCCTTTAAAATTTTAGCGCGATTATATCGAAATTCCGCTATAATTCCGTCCGATATATTATTTTACGGGCCAAATTTAAGTTTTATTTATATAGTTTTTATTATAATTTATAATTTATTCGTAATAACTATTACAAATACAAAATTTTAACCCAAACAGAGGAATTTACATGAAAAAAGTCGCTAGTTTGATTTTCGCAGCGTTTTTAGTTTCGGGCTGCTCCTATTTCGAAAAAAAGGAAGATAAAGGCGCGAAGCAAGGCGGCGAGACTCCCGCGCTGCCGGTAGGCGTATTTATCGCTAAATCCGCCGATGTGCCGATAATTTTGAAATTTAACGGACAGACCGTAAGCGAGCTTGAGATAATGCTAAAGCCGCAGGTTTCAGGCACTATCGAAAAGCAGCTTTTCGAGCCTGGTCGTAGCGTCAAAAAGGGCGACGTGCTCTACGAGATCGACCGCTCGCGCTACCAAGCGGCGTTTGACAGCGCAAACGCTAATCTGCAAAACGCCTCGGCGGACTACAAAAGAGCCAAGGCGCTAAAAGCTAGCAATACGATCTCTCAAAAGGATTTCGACACCGCAAAGGCCGCGTTTATGGTGGCTGAAGCAAATTTTAAAAGTGCAAAGATCGATCTTGATCACTCGCTCGTAACCGCGCCTTTTGACGGCATGGCTGGCGATACGCAAAAAGACGTAGGCGCATACGTAAACGTGGGCGAGGATCTGGTTAGGCTTTCTAAATTTGATCCGATCGACGTGGAATTCGGTATCGCGGACGTCGATAGGCTGGAGCTTGATGTAAATTTAAAAAACGGGCAGTGGAAGCAGCTGGGTCGCCAGGTAAGCATAAATCTCGGCGGCAAGGACTACAACGGCACGCTAAGCTTCATCGATAGCGTTATCAATACAAACACCGCGTCCGTCAGCGCCAAGGCGCAAATTCCAAATCCAAACTTAGAAATTCGCCCTGGAATTTTTACTAAAGTAAGCGTCGAGGGCTTTTATCAGAAAAACGGCTTTAAAATTCCGCAAGTTGCGCTCAAACAAGATCTTAGCAACACCATAGTCTATGTCGTACAAGACGGCAAGGTTGCTAAAAAAGTAGTCAAAATTTCGGCGCAAGATACCCGCACGGCGACGATCTCAAGCGGGCTGCAGGACGGCGATCAGATCATTTTGGATAATTTTAAAAAGATCAACGTGGGCTCCAAGGTCACTCCCGTACCCGCAAGCACCGATCCTTACGTAGCAGGACAGCCTGAAGCATCTCAGAGCAATGCGGAAAGCGGGAAATAATGTTTTCTAAATTTTTCATCAACCGCCCCGTTTTTGCCTGCGTCGTTTCGATCATAATCGTAATCGCGGGCGTTTTGGCTCTTAAAAATTCTTCCGTCGAGGAGTATCCGCAACTCACGCCGCCGCAAATCGTCGTTAGCGCTACATATAGCGGCGCGGACGCGCAAACGATCGCTGACGTTGTCGCAGCCCCTCTTGAAAATGCGATCAATGGCGTTGAAAATATGATCTATATGGAAAGCTCGGCAAGCTCCTCCGGCGACGTTCGTATCAACGTATATTTTCAAATCGGCACAAATCCAGCAGATGCGAAAGTCAATGTAAACAACCGCGTAACGCCAGCTCTTACGCTACTTCCCGATGAAGTGCGCCGCTATGGCGTAACCGTCACCGAGCGCAGCAGCACGATGCTGGAAGTGCTCGCGTTTTACGATCCTAGCGAGCAAATGGACGTCGTAGAGATGCAAAACTACGTAGCTATCAACGTCGTAGATGAGCTAAAGCGCGTGCCGGGCGTCGGCGAAGCGCAGGCGCTGGGAACGAAAGACTACGCGATGAGGATCTGGGTAAAGCCCGAGCTGCTTAAGAAATTTAACGTTACTACCGCCGAGATAATCGCCGCAATAAGCGAGCAAAATAGCCAATACGCCGCGGGTAAGATGGGTGAGCAGCCGATGAACTTAGGCAATCCCTACGTATATGCGATCAAGCCTGAGGGTCGTTTAAAAACCGTAGAAGAGTTTGAAAATATCATCATACGCGCGCAAAAAGATGGGAATTTCTTGCGCGTAAAAGATGTCGCCGAGGTCAAACTTGGCGGCGCAAGCTACAATATCTCGGCGAAATTTAACGGTAAAGAGATGGTGCCTGTTCTTATCTTTATGCAAAGTGGCGCCAACGCCCTAGCCGTAGTTGAAGCGGTAAATAAGCGCATAGACGAGCTTAAACCAAATTTCCCAGGCGAGCTGACCTACGACGTCGCCTACGATACGACTAGCTTCGTAAAAGTATCGATCGAAGAGGTCATTCATACCTTCATTGAAGCGTTAATCCTCGTCATCATCGTTATGTATATGTTCTTAGGCAATCTTAGAGCGACGATCATTCCGACGCTTGCCGCTCCGGTGTCGATCTGCGGCGCGTTTATCGGAATTTATGCCTTCGGATTTTCAATAAATTTAATCACTCTTTTCGCGCTTATTTTAGCTATCGGCATCGTCGTGGACGACGCCATTATCGTGATCGAAAACGTAGAGAGAATTTTGCACGAGGAGCCGGATCTTAGCGTCAAAGAGGCTACCACAAAAGCGATGGGCGAAATCGTAGCGCCCGTCATCTCGATCGTGCTCGTGCTCTCAGCGGTTTTCGTGCCGGTTGCGTTTATGGAGGGCTTTACCGGGGTTATGCAAAGGCAATTTGCATTAACGCTCGTAGCCTCGGTATGTTTTTCAGGCTTCGTAGCCCTTACGCTAACGCCCGCACTTTGCGCTCTAATCTTGCAAAAAAAGGAGTCCGAGCCGTTTTTTTTCATAAGATGGTTTAATAATCTTTTTAGCATCTCAACTAAAATTTACGCCGCAGGCGTCGGCATGGTTCTTCGCCACGTACTAATCAGCCTCGTTTTTGTAGGCATCATCATCTATGCGATGGTGAAGCTTCTTGTGCTCACTCCTAGCGGCCTGGTGCCTAACGAGGACAAAGGCTCGATTATGGCGATGACTACGCTTCCCTCGGCATCTACGCTGCCTAGGACGGAAGCCGATCAGGATTTCATCGCAAGTATCGCTAAAAAGTATCCAAACGTAAAAGATATAACCCAAATCACGGGATACGATATGCTAGCCGGAGCGCTTAGAGAAAATGCGGGAGCTTTTTTTATGAAGCTAAAAGACTGGAAGGAGCGCCCCGGCGATGAAAATTCCAACTTCGCCATAGCCGCCGCGTTAAACGGGCAGCTCTACGGCGCGGATCGCAACTCGATGACCTACGTCGTCACGCCGCCGCCTATTATGGGGCTTTCGCTTACGGGCGGATTTGAGCTCTACGCGCAAAGCACGACGGGCAAGAGCTACGATGAAATTCGCGCAGATATGGATCGCGTAACTGCCAAAGCCAATCAACACCCCGCTTTAAAGCTCGTGCGAACGACGCTGGATACCGATTTCCCGCAGTATAAGCTCTATATAGATAAAGAGAAGATAAAGATGCTAGGCGTTAAGATAGCCGACATTTTCACCGTGCTAAATTCCACCATCGGGCAGTATTACATCAACGACTTTAACCTCTTGGGTCGCACGTTTAAGGTCTATATCCGCGCTACGCAAAACTACAGAGACGATCCTAACGATCTAAAATCGCTCTACGTCCGCAGCGACAGCGGCGATCTGATCGCGTTAAATTCTTTAGTGAGGCTTGAGCGCTCGCTGGGCCCTGATTCCGTTAATAGATTTAACGCCTTCCCAGCAGCGCAGATTATGGGCGAGCCAAATACGGGTTATACCTCGGGTCAGGCGATTGCAGCGATCCAAGAGGTTATAAAAGAGGAGCTTCCTAGCGGATATTCTATCGGCTGGGCGGGCTCCGCGTATCAAGAGGTCAGCGAGACCGGCAAAGGCTCGCAGGCATTTGTATTTGGAATGATCTTCGTGTTTTTGATCCTAGCGGCTCAATATGAAAGGTGGCTCATGCCGCTTGCCGTGCTTACCGCCGTGCCGTTTTCGGTATTTGGTGCGCTCGTATTTACGTACTTCCGCGGGCTAAATAATGACATATATTTTCAGATCGGGCTTTTACTTCTAATCGGTCTGGCGGCGAAAAACGCGATTTTGATCGTAGAATTTGCGATGAACGAGCACCTAAACAACCACCGCCCGATCGCGGAAGCTGCCGTCGAGGCCGCCAAGATGAGGTTTCGCCCTATCGTGATGACGAGTCTTGCATTCGGCCTCGGCGTGCTTCCGATGGTTATCGCTACCGGCGCAGGCGCTGCTAGCCGCCATGCGCTAGGAACCGGCGTCGTAGGCGGAATGCTCGCGGCATCTACGATCGCGATCTTTTTCGTGCCGCTATTTTTCTACCTGCTCGAAAGCTTCAACGCTTGGCTTGATAGACGCGGTAAAAAAGTCCAAACCAACGAGGTGAACGATGAAAATAAATAATGCTCTTTTAAGCGCCTTGACGCTTGGAATTTTACTCTGCGGTTGCAACTTCAAGCCCGTTACGCCGCAAAAGCAGACCGGCTTTAAGGCGGATTACGCGAGCACGAATGTTAGCACGCAGTGGTGGAAAAGCTTTAACGATCCGCAGTTAAATGCCCTTATCCAAAGCGCGCTGGAGCAAAATTCCGACCTGCAAACCGCGCTGAATAACGTCGAGTACGCACGCGTAAATTTAGGGCTGAACAAGATTGAATATCTGCCGAACGTAAATTTAAGCGGCAGCGCAGTGCGTCAAAATAATTTCGGCAACCAGCCCGATCGCAACTCCCACGGCTCGTATCAGATTGGCGCCGTGCTAAGCTACGAGATCGATTTTTGGGGGCGCGTGCGCAATAGCGTAGATTCGGCGCGATCGAAATTTAATGCGACGAAATATGACTACGAAACCGCCAAAAACACGATTACTAGCACGGTTGCGACGACTTATTTTACGCTACTAGCACTAAAGCAGCAGGAGAAAATTTTAAAAGACAGTCTAAAAAGCTATCAAGATACGCAAAACTACCGCAAAAAGCAGCTCGATGCGGGCGCGGTTAGCGAGATCGTATTTTATCAGGCCAAAGCTGCGGTGCAAAGCGCCGAGGCAAGCCTCATAAGCGTGCAAAATCAGCTCTCCGCAGCTCAAACTTCGCTAAATATCCTAACGGGCAAGAGCTACGATGAAATTTTACGCGGCGCGCCGCAGACCGCCGCGAAAATGCCTAGCGCACCGCAGATCCCAAGCGGAATCCCAAGCGACGTGATCCTGCACCGCCCCGACGTCGCAAGCTCGCTCGAAAATCTGCGCTCAAGCAACTTCTTAGTAGGCGTCGCCAAGGCGGGCTACTTCCCTACCTTCTCGCTTACGGGCTCGGCAGGATATGCAAGCGGCGAGTTTGACAGGCTGTTTACCGCAAGCGCGAGTACATGGAATATCGGGGGCTCGCTCGTAGGGCCGCTACTTGACTTCGGCCGCCAAAAAAGGCGTGTAGAGCTTGCGAATTTGGAGCAAAACGCGAGCTTCATCGCATACGACAAAGCGCTTAAAACCGCTTTCGGCGACGTTCGCGACGCGCTTGTAGGCGTACAAAACGCCAAATTGAGGCAAGCAAGCCTCGCCGATCTCGTCGCTTCGCAGAGCAAAATTTATTCAAACGCCTCAAGCAGGTATCAGGCGGGCTACAGCGATCATCTGGAGTTTTTGGATTCGCAGCGAAACCTACTTAGCGCGCAGCTAAACAAAGTGCAGACCGATCTTGACGTGCTAAACGCGACAGTGAATGCATACAAGGCGCTCGGCGGCGGCTTTAGCATAGAAGATAGCGAAATAAAGGCGCTTATCGGCGCCGAGCAGGACGTGCAGCCCGATATGTCCGCCTTCCCGAAGGATAGGATTTTTAATTAGCTTTCTAAATTTACTGGCGGCGCGAAATTTTAAAATACCCGTAAATTTAAAGCGCCGCCGAAATTTTACGGCGCAAGCGGACTATATGAAAGTAAAATCTACTTGCGCTTTTTAAATTTAGCCCCGCGGCGGGCGGCAAATCCAAATTTCAAAGATAATCTAAATTTTAAAATAGCCGCAGCGAGGTGAAATCGTCGCTCGGCTAGGAAGCGCAAAGCGGCTTGGCTTAGTGGCGCGGTAGAATTTTAGGCGCGCGGTAGAATTTCTAAGCGGCACGGCAAAATTACAAGCAGCGCGATAAAATTTCAAACGCTACGGTAAAATTCTAAGCGCCGCGTTTTAAATTTAAAGGCAAAACGGATTGCGCGCCAAAACGGAATTTGGCAAAATTTTAGATTTTCGCTATAATCACGACTTTTAATTTAGATGGGTGTCCGAGCGGTTGAAGGAGCACGCCTGGAACGCGTGTAAAGTGCAAGCTTTCGAGGGTTCGAATCCCTTCCCATCTGCCACTACTTTAAAATTTCGTCCTCGCAAAACTCTAAAATTTCGCTTCCCATTCGGCGTAAATTTTATAAATTTAAAGCCCAAATTCCACCCTTGCCGCAAGTCCCACGATCAAAGACAAAATTTCCTCCGCCGAAATCAAACCCGAAAGCCACCTAAATTCTATCTCTACGCCCGCCGTTTACCGATATTGCGCTAAAATTCCTTTTAAAATTTCACTTTGAAGGAGCGAAAATGAGTAAAGAAAAAAGTTGCGCCTGTGCGCATGCAAAATCCCAAAACGTAACCGACGCGCCCGGCAATAACACCGTGTTTATGATCTGGCGTTTTAGCGCAGACAAAACCGCCTGTAAAAAGGCTTTCGAGGGTCTTTGCGGCCTGGTGATAAATTTAAACAAAACCGCCGTTACGAGATTCGGCGCGGCTAGCGAAACGAGCTGCGTGCTGGGCGTGGGCTTTGAGGCATGGAAAATGCTCGGCTTGCCGAAGCCTTTGCCGAAAGAGCTAAAAAATTTCGAAGAGATTAGGGGCGATAAACACGCTGCGCCCGCCACCGGAGGCGATCTGCACATCCACATCAGAGCCGCAAATCAAGCCGTTTGCTACGATATGGCAAGCGAGATCAGAGCCGCGCTGAAGGATGTCGCGACGTGCGAGGAGGAGATCTGCGGCTTTAAATACTACGACGGGCGCGCTATCATCGGCTTTGTGGACGGCACCGAAAATCCGCAAGGCGCAGATCGCGACTTTTTCGCCAAGGTAGGCGACGAGGATGCGGCGTATAAGGGCGGCAGCTATCTTTTTACGCAAAAATATATCCACGATATGAGCGCGTGGAACGCCGCGGGCGTCGCCGAGCAGGAGCGCGTCATCGGTAGATCCAAGCAAAACGATATCGAAATGAGCGAGGAGATAAAACCCAGCAACTCGCACTCCGCCGCAGCCAACGTAGGCGACGACAAAAAGGTCGTGCGCGGCAATATGCCGTTTATGCAAGACGGTGAGACGGGAACCTACTTCATCGCCTACGCAAGCACCTTCAGTACGCTGGAGCTGATGCTTGAGAGTATGTTTATCGGCCGCCCGCGAGGCAACTACGACCGCCTACTGGATTTCAGCACCGCAAAGACGGGCGCGCTCTTTTTCGCTCCGACCTTCGATATGCTGCAGGCTTATAGCGCAGAGTAAATTTAGCTTTAAATTAAAGGCGCGCAATGTTTTGCGATCTAAGCCCGTATCAGAGCAGGCGCTGCAAAGAGATCATAGAAAATAGAGCCGAAAACAGCGAAAATATCAGCGGCTTACTGGAGTTTATAAACTCTAAATTTAAGGTTCGTCCTATCAGCGCGTTTTACGGCGCGGGCAGGGACTCGGCGTGGCTTAAGATCGTGCTTCGCTTCGATAAAGATGCCGCAAAAATCACCGATAAAAAGTGCATCGAGCGCTATCTCGCCCGCACGCCGCTTTACGCGAAGCTAAACGAGCTAAAGAATTTTTATATCTCGGTCGAGTCCTTCGAGTCGCAGATCCGCACCGATCTGATCCAAGGCGCGGTAGAGGAGCTGCTGCGAAACCGAAACGAGCTTTTAGCGCCGCTTAAAATTTGGTATATCGCGGCGGTGTCCGACGCGCCCGTAGTTTTTTATTTCACGAGGCAGGACGCGGCACGCCGCGAAGGGGGCGGAAAGATAGAGCGGCTGATAAGAAATTTTATAGAGAAAGCGCAGGACGCTAAATATCTGAGCCACATGGAATTTAAGCTGTTTTTTGACAGCAAGGAGTTCGTGGATCTTGAGTGCGGCGGAAATTTGTTCTATTATTTTAAATGAAATTTAGCTAAGGAGTGAAAATGGATGCGAAGCTTTACAGAAGGTAACGCAGATCTCGCGGGGGCTTGAAGAGAGCGGCGTGCAGAGCCTAAAAGCAGCACTTGATGGCGAAGGCGACGAGGTTAGCAAGACGCAAGCTCGCGTGATATTAGGCGAATACTACGTGATGAAAGGGGATTTCGCGCAGGCTAAGGAATATCTAGGGCCCGTGGCGCAAGGCGCCTAGCGACTGCGGGATCAATACGACGATCTGCTGGACGATGAAATTTGCAGAGCCGATATGCTTTTGGATATGATCGAGCGCTTCGGGTTTTTGGCGGAGTAAAAGAGCAAGTAACAATCAATCCAATGCGCTAAGGATCTAATGTTGAATTGCATAATATATCGACAAAATTTAAACTTCTTAATAGCCTTATTTCAAAGTTTAAAATCTGTTATTGAAAGTGAACTTAGTGTATAAAATGGTAAAATTATTATATAATGAGCTTAATTATACTAAGAAGATACGAAAGCGAAAAAATTAATTTGAATACGGATAAATTTTATGGATCCAATAGTTATCAATATACAAAAGCAAATATTGAGTAAAAGTACTACGGATGTTCTTAGGCAAGCATATATTATTGCTAGAAAATTAAAGATCAAAGATTTTGAAATTTGGATTAGCAATGAGTTGAATGGGTATAAAGAAGGTGCTAGTATTCCAGAGTATAGAAATATTTTTGGAGATATTAAAGGGTGGAATCCGTATCATGGTTGGGTTTCTGTAATAATTGAGAATATTGAAATGTATAATAAATTAACTATGTCTAAAATTGGACAAGGAATTCCAGGATTGGAAAATATAATCAATCGCTCTGAAAATAAGAGCATCATAAGTATAAATTTACCAGACTCGTTTAACCAACTTATAAGCGATGGTGTTCCAACTAAATATAGAAAAGAGTTAAGCCCCACTAGTATAATCGGCATTATTGAGACCGTGAAAAATATTATTATGGAATGGATATTAAAATTGGAAGAAGATGGTATTATAGGAGTGGATATGAAATTTACAGATGAAGAAAAGAAAATTGCAAGTGAAAAGAACTACACGGTAAATAATTTTTATGGCAATGTTTCAAACAGCCAAATTCAGCAGAATAGCAATTACTCTTCGCAAACAATTAATAATAGTTTGGATATTGATAAAATAGTTAAAGTCCTAGAATTAATTAACACCCATAAAAAAGACATTTTGGTATCGCTAGACAATCCAAAAGATTTTGAACAAGAACTAGACGCGGTTAATAATGAAGTAAAAAAAGCAAGTCCCTCTAAAGTAGTTTTAAGTCAATCGTTAAAAACCCTTAGAAATATACTTGAAGGAATTACTGGAAACGTTATTGCTGCAGGAATTTTATATCAACTTAAACTCATATTTTCATGAGAAAAAGGATTATAAAATCCAGCATTATACATTGCTATTCTGTCGTAAATACTTGAATGACCCAAAGTGGACAAATGCTAAAATTATTCATTCAAAAACGTGGAGCCGACACAATTAAAATGAATTATTATAGGATGGATGACCAAGCCTACGTCTGCGTAGCAGAGAGTATGCGATAATCATCTATTTTGATTGCCCGCTTATTTTAAAGAATATGAAAAAGAGGCGGGCGCTCGCTAGAGGAGCTTTGGAGCGAGGCGGATGAGTTTTACTGTTTTGATTTCGAGCCATGAGGCCTCGAAATTTCATGCGGCGGTGCGGCAAGCGTACATGGTACTGATAAATTTGAACTAAATAAAATTTTGAAAGGACGCAAACAGGCTCTGCTTGGGATAGCGTCGCTAGAACGTACGGCACGAACGGCAAATTTAACGCCGCAAAACGCCCGAGCCGCTAGCGATAAAATTTTAAAACGGGAGCAAAAAATTTAATGAAAAATTTTAACGACGAGCCGCAGAGGTCGCAGCAGCCTGAGCAAAACGGCGCCGAGCGCCTAAATCCGCCGCAATTTGACAATAAATCCCTCGTCGTCAAAGACTACAACATAATAGTATTCTTTATTTATAACCTATTCTTCGCTCCCTTGGCAGTACCGGTATTTCTATACATAGGGGATATTTTTCCATACTATACGCCGTTTGTTTCCGTAGCATTCGCCGTCGTGTCCTATCTCAACAGTGCCCATACGCGCTTTGTTCATTTGACGAATAGGAGCATTAACTACGTTAACAAGGGCAAAATCACGAAATCTATAAAATTTGATGAGATATCGCTCATAAAGCTCACTGCTACGCCGCTATTCGGACATATCGTGCCAGCTAGAAATTCCGTAGGTATTGTGTTTTCGTTCATCGTAATAGCCGTCGCGTTTACCGGATTTTTACAAAGCCTTAGAGGATTTATAATTTTTATTATGAGCGCGGTGTCATTGATTTTGCCGTTTTTCATCTCCAAACTGATTTTTTCAAAGATCACGGGGAGGGGAAATTTAGCTTCCGCGCGATCGATACTTTGATCATCTATGACGGCAAGGGCGGATTTATCAGTTTTATGATGAGCGGAGCGGACTTTGAAAGGGTTTGCCGCTACATGCTGAAAGAGCGGCGGATCAGCCCGTCAAAATTTCAAAAGCAGTTTGTGATATTTCAATGAAACGGGCGTCGCGATCAATATCATCGCCGAGGTTTGCCCGCGCACGCCACAAAGCTCTATGGAATTTCACGGCAGCTCGCATCACTTCGCGCCTTGAAATTTTGCCGCGACTGTTTTAAATTTTAAGGCGCGGGGTTTGAATTTCAGTCCGAAACGACGCGCCGGGCAAATAAATTTTACTTAGCAAGTGAGCTACGACGTGCTTTATACCAAAGAATTCGCGGTTTTTGGCATTTGCCGAATGGGCGAGAGATGGGATACGGCTCGCAAGGGTGCTGCGGCTAGCGGACATGAGACTTAAATAGGTAAATTTCATATCCAAAATGTTCGGCGGTTCAAGCCTTGCGTTTAAATTTAATCTACAACTACAAGCCGAATTTTAATATGTCCAATTTAAATATCAGCGCAGACGGCATGCATCGTGGCTCCGTCGTTTGCCACGACGTAGAGGCGACCCCTACTAGCGAGCATGATCTGATCCGAGCCGAATTGAAACTCGCCGAATTCCACCTCTTTTAAGATCAAGCCGTCCTCCGCGCTAATCAAAACAGGCTTGCCGCGGCGATCTGCGAGTAAAATTTTATCCTCGCACCACGCGAAATGCTCGGTGCCGCCGGTGTCAAGCTTAAAGATCACCTCGCCGCTTGTCGCGTCTACGGCGTATAGGTGCCCGCCCTTGCCTGCGGTGCCGAAATACAGCGTCTTGTGACCCTGCCGCTTGTCTTGCTCGCTAAAATGCGACGTCGCTGCGTCGCGCAGCCAAACGGGCGTATACAGATACGCGCCTAGCTTCAGCCGCCAAAGCGTTTTGCCTTTTGCGGCCGCTTTTTTGCAGGGCCGCTTGCTGCCGTTTGAAATTTTATCTTTCGCTTCGCTCGTTTTATCGCGTAGATCGTTTTTGCTTTCTTTACAAACAGTCGCCACATCGTCATTTTCGGAGGAATTTTTTAAATTTTCGCCCGCCGCGCCGCTGAAATTTACTGCGCCGCCCAAATCGGCAGCCGCGCCGTTTAAATTTGACCCGCCTTGAGAGGCTCTGCATTCCATCATAAAGGGTGAACTCATCCGCACGGCAAAGCCGTCAAACTCGTAGGTTCGCGCATCGTTGTAGATCTGCTTCACGGGCGTTGGGGTATCGCCAAGCTCGGTCATTTCGCCGTCTTGTATTTTGATGAGCTTTGCGGGCGAATCGACGAAGCCCCCATAATATCTCGTATTTAGCACGAAGTGGCCGTCCTGCGGGTAACAAAGCGCGGAGGCGGCAGAGAAAATTTCGCGCTGCTCGTAGGCGAGCACCGATCTTTTGTGCTCGCTAAAATCGCGCGAAAACGTATCTAGTAGCACGTAGCCGGGTGTTAGCTTCGCGGCGATGTTTTGCTCGCTAGGGGGCTGCAAAGGCAAAGTGGACGAAAGCTATCCGCTCCTCTATCTCGTAAATGCCCGTCACGCCATGTCCGCGAAACTCCACGCCCTGCATCGTAAGAGGATATGATTTTAGCATTTGCAGCTCCTTAAAATTTGAAGCGATTATAGCTTAAATTTGGGCGCGAATTTTAAAATTTTGTATGCATGTTGAAATTTTACGGCGTGCACGTTAAATCATACGATGCGCACGCTAAAATTTTACGGCACGCGGCATGGAATTTTAAATTTCGCGGAGCTTCCAAAATTTTATGCCTGGCACAATGAATGCTACGTCTTAAAAACTCATAACTAAATTTCGTTGCTAGGTTTTTCGTTCACTTTTATACCAGACGAACGCTCAAAGCTTAATGCCATTATATTATTTCAACATTGTGCACTACTTTGATTCGGACTGATCAATTAAGGCCACTATCGAAATCTTGGCTTTTTTCCTACGTATCTTTCTAGCATTCATTTGCGAATATGCTATTCTAGCTGCCTATTTACGCCGTATATCGTGAAGTAGAGTTTAAACGCAAAGAGCATTAAATGAAAATTAGTATAGATAAAATGTGAAATTTTGAAGTTAAAATGGAATTTCGGATTAGATTAAAATGGCCGGGAGATAGGGATTCGAACCCCAGGAGGCTTTCACCTCAACGGTTTTCAAGACCGCCGCTTTCGACCGCTCAGCCATCTCCCGATTAAGGGCGGGTAGACCCCGCCGAAAGTTCGCGCAGATCAAGACCTGCGCGCGCAATTTATTCGGTTTTTTCTCCGACCCACTCGGCGCCGTTGTGAACCTTTTCTTTGGTCCATTGAGCCGCGTTGTGCGAATCCTCTTTTACGCCGTGCCAAGTATTAGAGCACCCGCTAAAAACCATCAATGCCAAAAGAGCCGCTAGTATGTATCTCATAATAACTCCTTTTTAGGATCTGGAGGCGACACCCGGATTCGAACCGGGGATCAAAGCTTTGCAGGCTCATGCCTTACCACTTGGCTATGTCGCCGCGCCGGCTTATTAGGTGGTGCCCGGAGCCGGACTTGAACCGGCACGGAAAAAATTCCGAGGGATTTTAAGTCCCTTGCGTCTACCGATTCCGCCATCCGGGCACGTTTAATACAAAACAGAATGTAAAATGGAGCGGGAAACGAGAGTCGAACTCGCGACATCAACCATGGCAAGGTTGCGCTCTACCACTGAGCTATTCCCGCGCAAAGAAATGAAATATTACCCAATGCAAGCTTAAAATTTCATTTTATAGCGGCTTTTGCGGAGAAAATTTTGGCGTAGCGCCGGAATTTAAAAATTTTGTAAGTAAAATAATGTAAAATTACAAAATCTTTTGGGGTTATAGCTCAGCTGGGAGAGCGCTTGAATGGCATTCAAGAGGTCGGCGGTTCGATCCCGCTTAACTCCACCATTTAAGTTATTTTAAAGCTTTAATCACTTCTTTTAAATCTCTTTTACTTCTTTTAAATACCGATATCTAGGGCTTTTAGTAATTTTGATTATTTTTGTTTCTTCTTATGTTATAATTGTTTTAGAATAATTCAGTTAGTTACTAGGTTAGTTAAAACCTATTTACAGAAAGAGCGATAAATATCGTCCAAAAGCCCTTTGGCGCATATATCGCACAAAAAACCAAAAAAACGGCATAAGCGAGAGCTATATCGCAAAAATCATTAAGATGAACGAAAAATATATACCTCCATCTTTTGACGAGCGCTATATAAAGACGATGAAATATAGCGATATTTTAGAATTTTGAACCAAAATAATCCGAGTTCTAGTCGTCTCGAAACGCTTCATCGCCTAATAAATGATATAGAAAAGTCTTTGCAATAAATTAAATTTTAATGAAAGGAGAGATTATGTCAGTTGAAGAAGATGGCGCGGCGTTTATAGATGAAGATTACGTAAATATCGTGCCGCAGGATCTGCTGGAGCGCGGTATACGCTTAAGGGAGGAGTACGGAATTTATGGAATCGCTTGGAGATTTGATGATGTAATGGAGGTGCTAAAAATCGCAAGAGATAGAGATATGCTTATCGTCGGAGGGGATGTATATCGCCTAAGCGGCAATGAGCCCATCATCACATACGATAGCTGGAGCATTAAAGAGGGAGATGACGGTGACGATGCATTCGAACTAGCGGTTCGATACATCATTAATTATCGCGCCAGAAACGGAGATGATTTTGCATACTGCCCGGTCATTAGCCCCGGGCGGGTGTCCAAATGAAAATTTTAGCTTCCAATACAGAATATGTTGGTTTTGCTCATATTCGGATAAATATAAAAATGTGCGCCGAGCCGAATGCCGATGTGTGCGTAGATGGGATATAAAAGATTTTTAGGAGTGATCTTGAAAAGCAACAAAGTAGTTTTAATACTATCGATCGAAAGCGATAGGGATCTATCCGAAACAATAAGCAGCAACGGCATATCTGCAACAAAAGTCTGGCAAAAAGGAGATTTGAAACTAAAAGGTTCTATTTTAAAATACAGAAATTTTGGCTTTAGCATAGAGGAAAAATTTTATGATATACCTTTTGCGGGAGATCTAATTAAAAAATTTTTAGCAGATATAAATGTCGCGAGGAGTATAAAATTACAAAGCGTGAAAAAGCTGCTAAGAGTCGTAGTTTACAGTTATAATAGCATGCCCGGTCTATATTATAATGCAAATTTACTAAAACTATTAGCAGATAATAATGTGGATTTGGACAACGACATATACTGCCTAGATGGATAAATTTGAATCGTTATCGAGACGCATTTATCGATGAAATTCTTTGACTCTGATTGGGCGAAAGATGACAAGCTGTCCTTGGAATTTCATATAAGGATAATTTGAAACCATGAAGCCCGTAAGAATTGTAATGACGATATTTTTTATTATCCTATCGTCTTTAAATTTTCATAAACTATTGATGGAAGGCGGTTATCGCGGAGGCAAAGTTTATGTCGTAGCTACAACCCAGTCCGTCATTATGCAACTACTACTTATCATAGGATTGATCCTGTATTTGATATATCTATTAAGAGTAAAAGAGCATTATAAGCCAAGCTCAAATTTTATGCTTTCTAAAAAGGAGAACAAAATGAACTTATCAAATAGAATAAAGGCGCTAAAGGCGCGGCTTAAACTGCAAAAGCCGGAAATTATAACAAATCCTGTACAAAAGGATGAGCTTGTCGAGCAAGATCTGTGCAGTAAAGATCTGTGCGATTTAGACCATAGCACAATCAAACTCTTATCGGGAGATTTGCAGGTTTTCAATGATTATACTTTTAGGTATTATATCCTGGATTTTATTGATTTTTACGAGCGCTTCGGCGATGAGGAGGTTATAGAAGATATGTTTATTCAAGCATTTACACCGCCTATGCGGCGGGCGAGAGCGAAACAATTTAGCAGGGATGAGGTAAAAATAATCATAGATTTTTTGCAAAAAAATTATGAAGATATTGCGAGAATTACGCATTCCAAGAAATATAAAAAGTTAAAACCCTATGAGCAAGAAGAAATTTATATACCATTCAAACATTTTGAAAAGGAGATAAAAAATGCGATAAAATTTTGGGGGAAGTATTATAATGGAATTTTATAAGGGTAAAAAATTATAAGGATTGGCAAATGCGCTTAATAAAGACTGATTTGGGCAAATATGAGGAATATATCTATTTCTTTATAGAGAAAAACAGGGCGTATTTTAACGCCTATCAAGAGCAGATATTTCCTTTCGATATGGAGTACATACCTAGCTTATTGTGGCTACTTGCATCTTTTGCAGAAACTACGATTAAAATTTTTGATGATTTGGACGAAAAGACAAGAAATGAAATTTTCGATTTTGTGGAAAAGGGAGCGGCAAGCGAAGACGAATACATCGGCACGGCGTTTTGCACCGGCTTTATTGAAACAATTGTAAATATTGCGAAAGAAGACGAATATAAGATAATTAGCAAATATTTTAGGAATGAAACACGAGAATACGCCGTCTCTTGGATGAAATTTGGCGAATAGCTAGATCGAGTTTTATTAAAGTCATATTTTAAAACAATAAGGAGCTGTATGCCTAAACATGAATTTTTACTCAAAAAGACAAAAGAAAATATCTTCTCTAAAGAGTATTGCGTAGTAATTAGCGATGATCTGATACTTCGCATTTCGTATTCTCTTGAGTGGGTACAAACCACATGGAACGATGAGATAAATTTGAAAAAAGGTCTAAATTACTATAGCTATAGCTGGATAGAAGATAAAGCTAAATTTAGAGATATAATATGCTCTTGGAGGTCGCTTTTCTTGAGCGCGGATGGGCAAATTGTTTTTGATAAAAATTGTGTGTTAAACAAATCCTCGGTTATTGAGCAACTAGACAGTCTATTGGAACTAATCGATTCGGCGGTTAAAAACAATTTGTATATTTTGCATCTAGGGATTTAGCGAGTATGCCGCGATTTAATAATAAAACGGAAGAAAGACCATGAAAAGAAATTATAAAAAGATAATACCCGTAAGAGGTAGAAGGAAATTTTCGATTAATAATTTTAGAGAAATTTTCGCGGAGGGCGATATACTGCAGATCGGTCAAAGGCGGTTTTTATTTTGTAGCTGGAATAATCTGCTACGTATAAACGGCGATAATTCGGGGGAGTTTATAGTATTGCCGCCCGAAGCTAATGCGAAAAATAATAATGGTCTGATTTCTAAAAAGTGGATATTGGAGAATTTAGATTTTGTATGTGATCCGGAGTCGCCCAGAAATATAAGCATATTTTCTTATTACGATAGTTTTTTAGCCGAATACAAAAGGATAAATGATAAAATTCCCGCAAAATTTACTTATAAATTTTTAGAATTCAAAGACGATCTAAAAAATGGAGATATTATAGAGTGTCACAAGGCTTTTCGTCCATATGATCGAAAGATAAAATTTATCGTCGCAACCGATACGGAAGGATGCCCGAGACTACCCTATCTGGAGGGGTTTTATTCCGGTATGTTTGCGCCTATTGGCTATAGCGATAAAATGCGCTCGAATAAAGGACGGGAATATGCGATAAGCTCGAGTTGGCTAATTAAGAACTGGGAAGCCGCCTTTGTCGGTAATTGCGATATAAGGCACACTTATGTAAATTTACAAAATCGAAAAGAGGTTTTAAATTTTACCGATAAACAGTTGGAAAATTTTATAAAAATGAAGCGAAAGAAATTTAAATTTAAATGGAAAAAGTAGATAAAGATTTTAAAGCGAGCTTGTATAGTATCATGCAGCAAAAGGGCTTTGAAAGGTGGCGGCAATGATAAAAAGCATTATAGACTCAACTAATTTCGATATAGAATTTAGAAAAATAAGTAGAAATAAAAGAGGCGTAGCCAGATCAAGAATAGATTTTGAAAATATCGATGTAGAGGCCAAAATAAGGCTAGTTATGTTTTTAATTTCAAAAGCAAGCCACTTAGATAGCGTAGTTTATAAAATTCTTTTTTGGGAAAGAGATGAGAAAATAGAAGAATATCTTCTTAAAAATATGAAGGGGCAATACACAAAAGCTAAGCCTTATAAAAACGGCGCCAGAGCGGGCGTTATCTTTATAAAAGAAAAGGCGCTTGAGCCAAATTTTTTGAGGTCCGTGCTGCTGCACCATTTTAATTTTGAGCTGGCAAAAGAGCCATCTTTGAATATCAGAGTTCAATTAGCCGCAAACAATAAAGATAAATTTTCGATTTTATTTGATATATACGATGATCGAGGCTGCTATGTGTATTACTTTTAAAATTTTATAATGAAAATATTTGAGGAAGGAAGATATGGCAATTTGGCAATGTAAGTTTTTTATTCTGCCCAAAAGCGATACCTACGATCTGCAATACGGCCGGCAATATGGCAATATAAAGCTCTTTGAAGACGATAAGTATTGGAAAAAAGCAAAGATCAAAAAAGAGGTATTTTCTGAAATTTCGCGCCTATTAAAGCCCGAAAAATCTTGGTCTAACGAAATAGATCTATACGGAAGCGAAAACGGCAACCGCCTAGAGGTATTTTTTGATACTAATAATATAATAGAGTCCGTTACGTTTCGTATCGATTTTAGATCCGAGTACGAAGCCGTATTAAGGGGCATAATATCATTGTGTGAGAAAAACGGTTTTTACATTATAGACGGCAATTTAAAGAATTTAAAATTATCCTTTAATGCTATAAAAGAGGCAATCAACAAATCCAAAAACAAAGAATTTTTTACAGAACTTGTTAGAAATAGTATAATAGGCGATAAAGACGGGTAGCCCATCATAGAAGCCGTAGATGATTTCAAATTTAAGGATGATTAAAAATGATTGTAAAATGTATAAAAGAAGACAGGTATGGGCATCTGGGATTAAGCAGAATCTATTTTGTTCATGGTATCCAATATGAAGAGGGACAGGTTTATTATTGCATATTGCCACTTGAAGATGATAGAGATTGGTATCGATTTGATAGTGAATATTTTCAAGTAATCGATGAAACGGTGCCTACGAATTGGAAATTTGGAATGTACGGGGAATATTTTACCGCGTCTTACGAAGAGCTCATAACAGACGCAGATCATTATGAAAAGCTTTTTGATGGAGACCCAATAGAGAAGAAAATTTTTCAGAAGAGAAGAGCCGAGATGATCGATGACGTATATAATACGCATATCATCAAAGATCTTAACCGCTTCATATATGATCTAAGCCCTAATCTATCGGTACAGATGAATATTGCAAATAAAGTACTGGATATAGAGATATCGGACGCAAGCACTGAGGTCAAACACCGTAAAATGAATATTTTAAAGGATGACGGATATAGCTGGTATTTGATAGAATCGGGCGTAAGCACCTTTAAAGCCAACGTTACAAATGATTATTTAAGACCCGTATTAAAATATCTTAAATTGTGGCTAGGCAGAAATAATTTTAGATAACCGGGCAGAAAGATTTAATATGACGAGCGCGACCGATAAAGAAATTTTTATAAAAATTTTGAATGAAGATATCGATGTATGGCGCTTGGTAAAGGCTGTTCAAATCGCGCAATATATTTTTAAAATTATCGATACGACGAAATTTGAATCCGAACTGGATGAAATTTTAGAATTCAAACAGGGCGATATTGTAAAATGTAAAGAAAAAGACGGCGATTTCTATGCTTTTGAGCTATTTATAAAACCCACCTTATAAATAGCGACACGCTTATCATATGGCTTGATTTAATCCCATTTTTCGCTATAATGAGCGTCAAATTTCACTCACGGGGATAGCGATGAGCCTTGTTTCTTACGAATTAAAAAAGCAAAAACTAGATGGAGCGCGCAATGTGGCGCTTTGGAAGGCGCGTGGCGGCGTGGCGGTGGTGGTGCTGGCGCTGTTTATTGCTATGCGCAAGGATTTTGGAGATTTCTCATTCCTGTTTTTATTAGTGTTGCTAGCTCTTGCTTATCCTGCTTACAAATATCTAGCCATGCGCATTTCGCGTAAATTTGAAACGCTCAGCGAAGAGGCCTTCAAAAACGAATTTTTGCTTTGGATCGCAAAGGAGCTGCGCCTTACCTT
The DNA here is from genome assembly GCF_938045345.1 of uncultured Campylobacter sp. Classification (GTDB taxonomy): domain Bacteria; phylum Campylobacterota; class Campylobacteria; order Campylobacterales; family Campylobacteraceae; genus Campylobacter_B. The sequence goes on along the minus strand of NZ_CALIMS010000034.1, from coordinate 16,541 downwards.
TCAGCCCTTCGGCGCGTTTTTGCTCGATGAAATTTACAAAAATCCGCTCCGCAAAGAGGCAAATTTATGCACTTGCAAGCATGCGATAGTGGGCAAGACGCCCGAATTCAGCATAAAAATAGGCGACATCTGCCTAAGCCGCGACTTCGATAAAAATAGAGAGGATCGGGTATTTGAGCTGGATAAAATTCTGCATCTTAAAAAAAAAGACGATACCGCGATCTTCGACGGGCTTTTTGCGAAATTTGATTTTAGCGAGACTTTCGATAGTAAAATTTTAGTTGTGCCGCGCGGAGAATTTATATTCGGCGCATCGGATCTGAAGCTGCTCAAAGATAGCCCCCATTTAAGCGCGTCGTTTGACGTATATCTAAACAACCCCGCCGCCGCCGCATTTTTGCAAAACAAAAAAATTTTAGAAAATATGCAGACGATCACTCTAAATTTGTTCGGTAAAACCGAGCTCTATTTGGGCGAAAACAGCCTCGTAATCGGCGTTGAAAATAGCGAAATTTTCAAATCTGCGCCGAGCTCGCAAAGCGCGAAGCTGCTCGAAAGCCTAAATAAAATGATCGAGATCGCTAAAATTTTTGCCTATCTCAAAAAGCTCGGGCAGGTGGAATAATCTACGCTTTAAATTTGAGCGAGCGCCGTTGAAACAATTTGGTTCTTGCGAAGGCTGCGCTTTTTTGCTCGTCCGTTATTAAATCAAACTACTTCGAAAGGCAAGGAATTCTTTAATAAGCGCTTTCGCTTTGCTATCGACCTGAGCCGCTTAAATTTTACAAAAATTTTATAGCGGCTCTTAAAAATTTCAAAATTTTTCAAATTTCATATTCAACCATAGCGCCGCCGTATTTTACTGACACCCCTCACACTCGATCGAGCGGTCCGCGACGTTGTTTAGCTTCTCACTATCTGGGCTTTCGGAGCGCAGGTAGTAGGTCGATTTTAGCCCCAGCTGCCACGCGAGCGTGTAAATTTCGCTCAGATAACCGCCGCTTGCCTTATCTAGGCTCATGAAGATATTTAGGCTCTGACCTTGATCGATCCATTTTTGGCGGATGGCGCCTGCTTTTACGAGTAGGCGCTGATCGAGCTCGTACGCAGGTACGTACGCCTGCCACGTTTTCGGGCTTAAATTCGGTACGACGACCGGGATCATGCCGCTTAGGTTGTGCTCGAACCATTTGCGCTTATACACCGGCTCGATCGTCTGCGTGGTGCCTACGAGTATGCTGATACTCGATGTCGGCGCGATCGCCATCAGGTAGCCGTTTCGCATGCCGTCGCGCTTTACTTTCTCGCGCAGTCCGTCCCAGTCGCAGCCGCTCTGCTCAAAAAGCCCGCCGCGCTTAACGAGTGCCTTAGCGTTTTCGTTCGCCAAATCGATCGGGAAAATTCCTTCGCTCCACTTCGAGCCCGCGAAATCAGGGTATCTGCCCTTTTCTACGGCTAAATTTGAACTTGCCTTGATCGCGTTAAAGCTCACGTTTTCCATTATCCTATCGATCAGCTCGAAGTGCTCATAGCTGCCCCACTTCACGCCGCGCTCGGCAAGCATCTGCGCCTCGCCCATTACGCCGAGCCCTATCGCGCGGGTTTTTAGATTGGTGTGTTTGACCTTGGCGTGCGGGTAAAAATTTAGATCGATGACGTTATCGAGCATCCGCACGGCGATCGGCATCACGCGAGCTATCTCTTCGCGGCTATTGATTTTGCTTAAATTTACGCTTGCGAGGTTGCAAACCGCCGTCGCACCCTCGCTGCAGCCTTTTTCCACGATAAAAATTTCTTTGCCGCCCAGCGTGTCTAGCGCGGTGATCTTTTTCGCCTTTTTTACGATGCCCGCGTCGGTCGCCACATCTTCGTTTTCCTCAAACAGCTTCTCGTCGCCGTCGGCAAATACGACTTTGATTTTGTAGTGGTTCGGCGCCGTGTTTTGAAAGATCTCGGTGCATAAATTTGAGCTTCGAATCAGGCCTTGATGCGCGTTTGGATTGATGCGGTTGGCGTTATCTTTGAAGCATAAAAAGGGCATTCCCGTCTCAAAATAGCTAGTTAAAATTTTCTTCCAAAGCTCCTTTGCCAGGATCGTAGATTTTGAAATTTTATCGTCAGCCTCGTACTGCTCGTAGCGCGCTTCAAATTCCGCGCCATATAGATCGCTCAGATCGCTTACTTCTGCAGGATCGAAGAGCGTCCACTTGCCGCCGTTTTGAAGCCTTTTCATAAACAGATCGTTTATCCACAGCGCGGGGAAAATTTCATGCGCGCGGCGCCTCTCCTCGCCCGAGTTTTTGCGCAGATCGAGGAAGTCGCTCACGTCCATATGCCACGGCTCGATATACACGGCGATAGCGCCCTTGCGCGTGCCTAGCTGATCGACGGCGACTGCGATGTCGTTGGTAATCTTTAAAAACGGTATGATGCCGCCCGCGGCGTTTTTATGCCCGTCGATGCTGCCGCCCATCGCGCGCACCTTGCACCAGTCCCAGCCGATACCGCCGCCGAATTTGCTCAGAAGCGCCATCTCCTTGTAACTATCGAAAATTCCTTCGATATTATCGGGCGTGGAGCCCACGTAGCAGCTGCTTAGCTGATGGCGCGTCGTGCGGGCGTTTGAGAGCGTTGGAGTAGCGAGCATAACTTCAAATTTAGATATGAGATCGTAAAATTTCTTCGCCCAGCTCTGACAGTCAAGCTCGTTTTGCGCAAGGAACATCGCGATCGCCATAAACATCTGCTGCGGAAGCTCGATCGGCGCGCCGCTTTTATCCTTGATGAGGTAGCGATCGTAAAGCGTCTTGATGCCGAGGTAATTAAACTGCAAATCGCGCTGCGGCTGCAAATAAGAATTTAGATCCTCAAGATCGTATTTTTCCTTTAAGCCGAGCATTATGCGACCCGCCGCCTCGCCGCGAGCGAAGTAATCCCCCAGGCTGTTGTAGCCGCTAAAGCCCGTTACTTTGTGATACAGATCGTATAAAAATAACCGCGCGGCGACGAAGGTCCAGGTCGGGCGATCCACGTCGATCTTCTCGACTGCGGTTTTGATGAGGGTTTGCTGGATCTCTTCAGTGGTGATCATATCTCGAAACTGGATCTTTGCGTCCACCTCAAGCTCGCTAAGGCTTACGTTTTCCAGACCCTCCACTGCCTCGCTCGTGTACTTTTTGATCTTGCTTACGTCAAGTTCCTCGGTTCTGCCGTTGCGTTTGATTACTTTCATATCGTTCCTTGAAATTTAAAAATGCAAATTTAGCGTTAGTTTCCCAATATAAAATACGTCGTCAAAAGAGGCGGCGTAATAAATGCCGCTCATAATCCGCCGTCTTTTAAATTTACGCTAACTGCGCTGCAAAATCGCGCATTATAGCCAAAATTGCTTAAGTCTATCTGTCATTATTTTGGCTTATAGATTTTAAAATTTAACGAAGCGGGCGGCAATGATGCGGTAAAATTCGAGCGGAATTTTATGGTGGCGCCGCGGAATTTTACAGGGAAAAATTTGAGTGGAGTCTCACGAAATTCTGCGCCGAAAAAGCAAGAAATAAAAAGGGCTTTGCGAGCAGGTTTAAAATTTGCCCGCAAAGCTTAAAAATTTAATTGTGCGGTAGCGGGATAGGCTTTCCGTTTAAGATCATAGAGTTGCTTGCCTTATCGAAGCTAAACTCCATCTTAACCCCATCTCCATCAGGCTTAAGAAACTGCGAGCCGTAAACTTCCGCCATAGGCGCAAAATCGCGCAAGCTGTCATAAGGCGATAGGAAGTCCGTGATGGTCGTATTTATCGTAGCTTTGCCGTCCAAGCTCATACGCTTAAAAAGCTGCGTCTCGTCGATGTAGCCGCCTAATAGCGCGCTTGCGTTAAAAGCAAATTTCTTACCGAGGCTATTTTCAAACGAAAAATCATTCACGTTGATTTTCATATCATCTTTTAGCAGCTTCATAAAAAGCTCTTTATTTTCCGCTAATTTTTCGCCTTCTTGGGGATTTGAGATAACAGACAGATATTTTTCGAAAAGTGCGGCGCTAAAGCTGGTATCGACGCCCAAATGGATGTTTCGCACTAGCACGTCGGCGATTTTTAGGCTTTGGGCTTTATCGCTTTCGTTGAAATTTAAAATTCCATCTTTTACGCGGTAGCTACCTTCCGTGTTCATATCTGTAACTACGACGAAGCGCTGCTTATCTACAGTTACGACGAGCTCTTTTGTGCTGCCTGCAAAATCTATGTCATTCAAAAAGAGCTTGGTTATATTATCGTCTAGATCTTGGATACCGTTTTTAAAGTTCGCCTCATAGATAAGATCCTTCATATCAAGACCCGAATCCTTGCCGTCGTCTATAAAAATTTCACCGATTTTAAAGCCCAAGGCTTTTATCGTTTTGCCGCTCATATCGCTCGTGCCGTTTAGGCTAAGACCTGCAAGACGTCCCATTCCGCCATCTTCTAGCACATTTATATCGGCTAGCTTTGCGCTAAATTTAACCTCTGTAGGTCCGTAGTTTAGATGCGTGCTAAGCGGCGCGTCAGTCTTAAACAGCTTCTTGCAAGGCTCCGCGTAATATGGAGTCTTAATCGTTAAAATTCCGTCGCTCTCAAATCCATCCGCAGCGTTTTTTACGCTATGCTTGATAGTGTAGTCGTAGCGAAAAGCAAAATCCTCCGGGAAAATTTTAGCAGGATCTGGCTCGTCCGTATCGTTGCTATCTTGCGCGCCTGCTTTTTCCTTTAGCTTACTAAAGCCTTCAGCAAGGCTTTTTTGTAGTTTCTCTTTTTTTACTATGCCCTCGATAAAACCGCTCGAGTTGCTATCTCCCGGATAAAATTTAGCGCTCTTAGTCTCGAAAATTTCGTTTCTAGCGATAAATTCCGCAATCTGCTGCTCAATCGCCGCGCTGGCACTCTTGCCGACCGCACCGTCAACCGTTTTGGTTATGCTATCGTTTACACTTTTAGCTACTCCCGTTTTAGCGTCCTTTGTCGCTACAAAAACGCCCACTATAAGCGCTACGATGAGCACTAAAGCCGCGATGATCTTTTTCATCATCTCTCCTTTAAATTTAAAATTTATTTGGGTCGTATTTTGCCGTAAATTTCTAAAATTTTCAAATTCTAGCTTAGTGTGCTTTAACCTAAAAGAAGTTATAATCGTAGCATTAATATCAAAATTTAGGAAAACTTATGGCAAAACAAACGAAATATATTTTCGTCACCGGCGGAGTGCTGAGCTCGCTGGGTAAGGGTATTGCGGCGGCGTCGATCGCGACGCTTTTAAAGCACGCTGGGCTTAAAGTGCGCATATTAAAGGCGGATCCTTATATCAACGTCGATCCGGGCACCATGAGCCCGCTGGAGCACGGAGAGGTTTTCGTCACCGACGACGGCGCGGAGACCGATCTGGATCTTGGGCATTATGAGCGGTTCTTGGATGAAAATTTAAGCCAAGACAACAACTTCACCACGGGCAAAGTCTACAGCTCCGTCATCGAGAAGGAGCGCAGGGGCGATTATCTGGGCAAGACGATCCAGGTGATCCCTCACATCGTAGGAGAGATCGTACGCCGCATAAAAAAGGCGGGCGAGGGCAACGACGTGCTGATCGTCGAGATCGGCGGCACCGTGGGCGACATCGAGGGGCTACCGTTTTTAGAGGCGATCCGCGCGATGAGAGTGGAGCTGGGTAGGGTAAATACGATGAATATCCACCTTACGCTCGTGCCTTTTATAAAGGTAGCGGGCGAGCTTAAGACCAAGCCCACGCAGCACAGCGTAGGCGAGCTGCGCCGCATCGGTATCAGCCCCGATATGATAATCTGCCGCTCCGAAATGCCGCTAAATCGCGCGCTTAAAGACAAGATCGCGCTAAGCTGCGGCGTGGATAAAAACTGCGTCATCGAAAGCCCAGATAGCGCGAGTATCTATCAGATCCCACTTGCGTTTTTGAAGCAGGATATTTTAACGCCGATCGCAGAGACTCTAAGCTTAAACAAGCTCGAAGTCGATATGAGCAACTGGGACAGCCTCGTTAAGCGCGTCATCGTGCCTACGAACGAAACCACGATCGCTTTCGTAGGCAAATATATCGATCTAAAAGAAAGCTACAAATCCCTCACCGAGGGAATCATCCACGCGGGCGCTACGCTTGATACGCGGATAAATTTAAAGTGGGTAGATAGTGAAAAAATTGAAGCGAGTAATGTAGATGAAATTTTCCGAGACGTAAACGGAATTTTAGTCGCGGGCGGCTTTGGCTCACGCGGAGTGGAGGGTAAAATTTTAGCCATAAACTACGCGCGGGTGCGTAAGGTGCCGTTTTTGGGCATCTGCTTGGGGATGCAGCTTGCGATGGTGGAGTTTGCGCGCAATGTCTTAAAACTGAAAAACGCTAACTCCTCGGAATTTGACCCGCAGACCGAAGATCCGGTGATCTACCTCATCGATAGCTTTATCGACGCAAGCGGCAAAAAGCAGATCCGCACGCACAAATCCCCTATGGGCGGCACTATGCGGCTGGGCGGCTATGACTGCGACGTCAAAAAGGGCTCGCTTTTGGGTAAAATTTACGGCGAGCAAAAAACCATCCGCGAGCGCCACCGCCACCGCTACGAAGCCAATCCGAAGTACCGCGCCGAGTTTGAAAAGCACGGTCTTATCGTCTGCGGCGAGAGCGACGGGCTTATCGAAGCGGTCGAGCTAAAAAACCATCCGTTTTTTCTGGGCGTGCAGTTTCACCCGGAATTTACCAGCCGTCTAGTGCGCCCAAATCCCGCTATTTTGGGCTTTATCGAAGCATCTATAAAAAATGCTAGGTAAAAATGAGATAAGGGAAATTCTAAAATCGAGATTTGCGAACGATCGGCATACTAAAATTTCTGAAATTCCCTTACCCTGCGATCTGAAAGATACCTATAAGGCGGCTTTGCGCATAAAAACTGCCATCGAAGAAAACCAGCGCATAGCCGTAGTCGGCGATTACGACGTCGACGGTATCGTAAGCACCGTCATAATGAGCGATTTTTTCAATCAAATAGGCGCGGAGTACGTTATTAAGATACCAAACCGCTTCACCGACGGATACGGGCTAAACAGCGAGATTATAGAAGAGCTTGAGGATGTGGATCTCATCATTACCGTAGATAACGGCACCTCCGCGACGGAAGCCGCCGAAATTTGCGCTCAAAAGGGGATCGATCTCATCATCACCGATCATCACATGCCTCCGCCCGTGCTGCCGCGCGCTTATGCGATAATCAATCCGAAGCAGCCTGACTGCACCTTCCCAAATATCGAAATTTGTGGCGCGCAGGTAGCGTGGTATCTCGTAGGCGCGCTAAAAGAAACCCTCGGCGTGAACTACGATATGGCAAGCTCGATGGATATCCTCATCATCGCCATAATCGCCGATATGATGGAGCTACGCGATATGAACCGCGCGCTGCTGCGCTTCGGCATCAAGCGGCTAAATAGCTCGAACCGCGCCTGCTTCAAGGCGATTAAAGAGCATTATTTTAAAAAGCACTTCGAATTCGACGATATTAGCTACACGATCGCGCCGCTAATCAACTGCACGGGGCGGATGGACGATGCGACGATGTCGTATAACTTTTTATGCGCCAAAAATATCAGAGAGGCAAACCACTACCTAGAGACGATAAATTCCATCAATAACTCGCGTAAAGAGGAGGAGAAAAGCCTCTACGACGAGATCGTAAAAAGCGTCGATCCAAGCGACAACGTCATCGTCGTGTGGGGTCCGCAGTGGCACGAAGGGATCATCGGCATCGTCGCAAGCCGCCTAAGTAAGACCTACAAAAAGCCCGCGATCGTCTTTAGCGTAAGCGACTCGCACGCCAAAGGAAGCGCGCGCAGCATCGGTAAATTTGACATTTTAGAGCTGATCTCCTCGCAAAGCGAAATTTTAACGACCTTCGGCGGACACAAGGGCGCTGCGGGCGTGGGGATCGATCCTGCGCTACTTCAGGAGTTTAAGCGGCGCGTAAATGAGCGTATCACGCCTAAGGATCTGAGCGATTTTAGCGCGCAAGACGATCTGCTGGGCGAGCTGGACGCGTCGCAGATAGACTTCGAGCTGCTTGAAATTTTAGAATTTTACGAGCCGTACGGGCAGAAAAATCCGCGCCCGCTCTTTTGTATCAAAGGCGCGCGCGCGCGCAATATCAGAGAGATCGGCAAGGAGGGCAAGCATATCAAAATGGCGCTTGATAAAAACGGCGGCAGCGTCGAGGCGCTGTTTTTCAACTACGACTTTTTGCCGCGCGCGGGCGAGCGAGTGGACGCGATCTTTACGATTAGCAAAAACAACTTCCGCGGCACGATCACGCCCGAGCTCATCATCAAGGAGCTGACCCCGAGCGAGAGCTAAATTTTAAAATTTAGGCCGGCTTGACGTGCATTTCGCGCAGAACACGGCCTTTAAATTTAGCGCTCGATATATGCATTCAAGTGCGCAGTTTTCGGGGCTCGGCACGGTTTGCAAACTCAGCGAATTTTTTTGGCGCGATAAAAGTAAAATTTAAACGTTTCTAAATTTTAAAATTTTGCGAGGGCGAGCGATAGCCGTCAGAAAGAAACAGAACGACCCTGCGAATGGAATTTCGGATAAAATTTTATGAAGCGGCGGGCGGGCTAAACTTTAAAATTTGACCCGCCCTTAAGCTTAGAGGCTAAAAAACCACCACTAAAAACCACTTAAACGGCACCGGCGCGAAGATCGCGTGCGGCAAGCCCGCAGGCATGACGATGCTTTGCCCTGCTTTTACGCGGTGCTTCTGCCCGTCGATCGTGAAATCGCCCTCGCCCTCAAGCACGTAAACGAACGCGTCGCCGTCGGATTTGTGCGAGCTGATCTCCTCGCCGCCGTCGAAGGCAAAAAGCGTCATATTCAGCGCAGGATTTTGCGCGAGGGTGCGCGAAATCACCTTATGAGGGGATACTTCGACTAGCGAAGCAAGCTCTACGGCCTTAGCGGCGTCGATATTTTTGATGTGTTGCATAAGTTCTCCTTAAAATGAAATTTGATCGATTGTAGCTAAAATTTAGCAAGCCCGCTTTGATGAGCATCAATCCGGATCCGCGCTGAAAGGATTTTTCAGAAAGATCGGGATGAAGCTTATCAGATATAGCGCGACCGCGGCGATGAAAAGCGCCGAGGGGATCATCACGTATAAAACAAAGCTCTCGCCCGCAAAAACGGCTCTTAAAGCTCCCGCGATTAGAGCCAAAACGAGCGCCGCGCGGCTTAGGCGCGGGAAGTTTAGCGGCGAAATTCCGCTGTGGCGCTGTCCGGCGATCATTCCTACGAAAAGTATCGCTCCATACATATAGCAGATCGCGATGACGTGCAGCGGCGCGGCAGCGTATCCCCCGCGGATCAGCGCCGCGCCCAGCCACAGGTACCCCGCCGCGCACGCAACTTGCAACGCGTAGTAAAACGCCATATAGTGGCGGCTTAGAATTTCGGCGTAGTGCAGCTCGCGAAGTTTCGCCAAAAACAAAAATCCGATGCCAAGCGCGATAAATCCGCACGTCGCCTCGCTTAAAAATGGCGTCGCGAGCGCCAAGGCAAAGGCGAGGAAAGCCGTTAAATTTTTGTAAATAAAATTTGGAATAAAAACGGCGTCGCTTAGCCCCGCCTCTCTTAGCGCTTCATTGCCGATGACGACGCTTATACGGTAGCTTACGACGGCGATTGCCGCGACGTTGATATGCACGAAGCTAAGCAAAAACTTCTCATCTCCGCTCGCGCCGTAGGCCGCAGAGCAGGCGCAAAACGCCGCTAAGACTGCTAGGATGCTAAAATTATTCGAGTTTTTATCCAGCCACAAAAGCCGCGCCGCAAAGATGAAAAATACTGCCCAAAACAGCGCCGTAATCGCAGCCGCGAGCAGTAAATTTAAAAAGCTTGCGATAAAAGCCGTGATCAGGCAGGCGGCAAAGGCGAGTGAAACGGGCTTTAGCGAGCCCTCGAAGTTCGTCCAATCGGGCAGCGCGGTAAGCAAAAACGCCGCGTAGATGCACGAGGGCGCCAAAAATAGAAAGTAAAACTTATGAGCGCCGACATAATCGATCGCCAGCGCATCGGGTGCTAGGAAGCTAAGCGCGCCCAGCACCGCAAAAAAGCAGGCGCAAAGAACGAAGGCGCGCATCGGATGGGAGAAAAAATTCCTAGCGCGCTCGTCTTTAAATTTAGGCGCGTAAAAGCCCAGCTCTTCGCGCTTTCCTGCAGAGTTCGGCTCCGCTTGATTATCCTGCGTGGAATTAGCCTTAAAATTCCGATCGGAATTCTTGAGCTCCTGCGGCGAAACAGGTTCGGTTTGGTTTTGCGTGGAATTGGTCTTAAAATTCCGATCGGAATTTTTAGAGCTCTGCGAAAAGTTCTGAACAGAATTTGGTTCGGCATGGCTTTGCGCGAAACTGGATTTAAAATTTTGACTTTGATCGGAATTCTTGGCGCTTTGTAAGAAGCTTAGCGGTAAATTTTGCTCGGAATTTTTAATGCTCTGCGAGAAGCCCAGCTCGGAATTTGACTCAGCGCTTCTGCCGCTTTGTGAGAAGCCATGAGTGGAATTTTGATTTTTGAAACTTTGCACGGGCTCCGCTTCCAAGCTGCGAGCGGAATTTTTGAAATTTCGCGTAGAAATTCCGCCTGAATTTTTAAAATAATCTGCGCCAAATTCACAACGCAGACGGGCGTCTGGGTTCGCACCAAATCTGCAATGCGGGCAGGCGGTACGAGCAGGGCGATCGGATACGCGCTGCAAAGGATCGCTCGCGTTAAGGCTGAGCCGTGAGCTGGGACTCTCGCTAGAGCCGCGGTATGTATCGCCGCATAATAGCGCCGAATTTCGCGCAGCAAAGCCGTAGCGCACTGCGCCGCTCAAAAGCACGCTCATGTTATAATCGCAGTTCGCACGGCTGCACAGTTCGTATTTTGGCGCGACAGAACCACGGCATCCGATGTCCTGCGAAAGGCTATATCCGCTTGCGCTAAGATCGCAGCCTCCGATGTCCCGAAAGGGCCTGTCTATGCAAGCAACGAAATCATAACATTTAGCATCTCGCAAGAGCCTGTGTCCGCCCGCTCCGACATCGCGACATTTAGTACTTTGTAAAAACCCATGCCTGCGTGCGCCTAAATCGCAGTATTCGGCGCTCCGCAATAGTCCGTGTCCGTACGCGCCCGGATCGCGACGCGCGCCAAAGCGGAGTTTGCTCGCGTCTGAACCGCAACGTAAGTTTAAATTTTGTGCGGAGCCTCCCTGTTTGCGCGCATTAAAGATAAAATTTCTACTCATAATAGCTCACTCCCCTAAACTGCTCGCTTACCACGCGCTCTTCGTACCGCTCGTCGCGCGCGCTTAGCGGCTCATCTAGCCTCACGACGCGCCTAAGCCCCATCCCTTTGGGCTCGAGCTCGATGATCTCGTGGCTTAGGCGTGCGGCTTCGAAGCGGTCGTGGGTCACCAAAAGGCAGGCAAGCCCCTCGCGCTCGATCTTTGAGACTAAAATTTCGATCAGCACGCCGCGCAGATCGCGATCCAGACCTACAAACGGCTCATCAAGCAGCGCTAGATCGCAACCGCTAAGGATCGTGCGCAAAAACGCCGTGCGCTTTTGCATACCGCCGCTTAGCTCGCGCGGGAATTTATTCAGATCGCTCGGGCTAAGCCCGATCTTTGCGGCGAGGGCGTAAATTTCGCTCACGCCCGCGGGGCTAAAAATTTCGATATTCTTAAGTGCCGTGAGGTTTGGTAATAGGCGGTTTTCTTGAAACAAAAAGCTGATTTTTTTAAAGCCGTTTTCGATCTGTCCGCTTTTTTTATCCTCCAGCCCGCAGACCAGCCGCAAAAGCGAGGTCTTGCCGCAGCCGCTGGGGCCAAAAAGCGTCTTTACTTCGCCCGCGCGCAGCCGCAGCGAAAAATCGGAAATTATAACGTCGCGTAGAATTTCGTAGCGCAAATTTGAAATTTTTAGCATCATCTGCTCCACGGCATCAGTAAAATTTCAAGCGGCTTGGTCACGAGATAATCGAAAAGCGCCGTAAAGGCTATCACTAGGCACACATACGCCATAACCTCGACCGTATCGATATTGACGCGCGCTTCGGCTATCTTTGCGCCGATGCCGTCGTTCGCGCCCAAAAGCTCCGCCATTACAAGCACCTTCGCGCCGTTGCTGACCGCGACGTAGATCGCGGGAAGCAGCCGCTCGATTAGGTGCGGCGCGTAGAGGTAGCGCAGTTTTTTTAAAATTGAGCTTTTGTAGCTGTCAAAAAGCTCGGTGTATTCGGTGCTCACGCTAGCCATCGCCTGCGCCGCGGATGCAAAAGTCATCGGCGCGACGACGATAACGACGGTAAAAAGCACGCTTGTATCGCCGAAATGAAACCAAAATATCGCAAGCACGATCCAAACGATAGGCGGAGTCGAAAGAAGCACGGTAATTAGCGGGTTTAAAAAGGCTCGCAGGCTTTTGAAATACCCCGCCGCAAGCCCGCTGCAAATCCCCGCAAAAAGCGCGAGGAAGGTGCCTGCAAGCGCGCGCTTAAGCGACAGGGCTAGATCGTTTGCGGCGAAATTTTTTAAAATTTCGCATGCCTTAGAAAAAACAGCCGCGGGTTCGGGCAAGATGAGCGGCCCGTAAGCCTCGCTCGCCACCTGCCAGACGGCTATGAAAAAGCACACCGTCCCTAGGCTCGCAAAGCCGCCCCATAGATAGTCTATGACGTAAAACGCGGGGTTTTGAGCTTTGCGAATTTTATCGATTTTTAGCATAGAAAAAACTCGTCCTTAGGCATCGCGCCACCGATGAGCTTGGGGTTAAATTCCATCAGAATTTCATAAAATTTCAAAAGCTCGTCCTTGATCTCGCTAGGCTTTTTGACGCACAAATTCGACGTATCGATACTCATAAATATCGCAGGCGGCGGTGCGGGAAAGAAATTCGTCCCGATCGCCGCGGCGCTTTGTTTGTTCGCTTTGATCCACGCAAGCGCGTCCGCTAAATCGGCGTTTAAAATTTCAAAATCCGCCTTTTTCGCGGCGTAAAAATCGGTATCTGCGATGATGCCAGCCTGCGGGATGATGGGCTTTACCGAAAACGCCTGCGCCCACATATTGCTTAAATTTGCTCCTCGCTGCACGGCAATGCCCGATACTTTGCCCTTCAGGATCATGGCGCTTGCTAGCGGCTCCACCGTGATCGCGACGTCGTAGTCCTTGGCCAAAAACAGTTGCGCGCTCTCTGCGGGGCTGGCGGTGTAGTCGATATTCAGCCCGCTAATGCCCTGCTTTTTCGCTATGGCTCGCACGATGATGTCTAGCATATCGTTTTTAAAAGGCATTACGATCTTTTTGCCCTTCAGCTGCGCAAATTCCGTTATCTTCTCGCCCTTGCTCATCACGAAATTTAGCCCCTCGGTGAGGATATTTACCATGCCGATCTTGCGCCCCTGATTTGCGAGGTTCACCCCTACGTTGCTAGGGCTCATCATGACCTTGTACTCGCCGTTTGCTACGCCTGCGCGCAGCTGATCGGGATCGCGCCAAAGCTCAAGCCTGGCGTCGTATTTTTTGCCGATCCGCCCCTGCATGCACGCAACGCCGATGATGAGACTAGGCATCGCAGGCGCGCCGTAGACGATGAAGGCTTCCTTTGCAAAAAGAGGGCTAGCAAGCCCGTTAGCCGCCAACGCGGACGTTAGTTTTAAGAAATTTCTTCTTTGCATCTTCTCCTCTTTTCATTCCTGCCAAACGGCAAGATTTTGATAATCGATGTGCAATTATATCAAAAATAGGAGTGATTCGGTTTGATTAAGCTCAATAGTCCCGCTTTAAATTTTAATGCGCCAAAATTTAAAACGCCCCGCAGCAGTAAAATTTTATGCTAAAATGGCGCAAATTTCAATCCAAGGACATAAAATGAGAAGTGACATCATCAAAAAAGGCTATACGCGTGCGCCGCACAGAAGCTTACTAAGAGCAACCGGGCTAAAGGACGAGGATTTTGAAAAACCCTTCATCGGCGTAGCAAATAGCTTCATCGAGATCATCCCGGGGCACTTTTTCCTCAACAAATACTCCGAAATTTTAAAAGACGAGATCCGCAAAAACGGCTGCGTACCCTTTGAGTTTAACTGCATCGGCGTGGACGACGGCATCGCGATGGGGCATAGCGGGATGCTTTACAGCCTGCCTAGCCGCGAGCTGATCGCAAACTCGATCGAAACGGTTATGAATGCGCACGCCTTAGACGCCCTCGTATGTATGCCAAATTGCGATAAAATCGTGCCCGGCATGGTGATGGGCGCGCTTCGCGTGAACGTGCCGACGGTTTTTGTTAGCGGCGGCCCGATGAAAAAGGGCTACACCAAAAAGGGCGAGCCGATCGACCTATCCACGGCGTTTGAGGCGGTGGGTAAATTTGAAACCAAAGAGATCAGCGCCGAGGAGCTAAAAGAGATCGAGTGCAAAGCCTGTCCGAGCGGGGGTAGCTGCTCGGGGATGTTTACGGCAAACTCGATGAATACGCTGTGCGAAGCGATGGGAATCGCGCTAAAAGGCAACGGCACGGTGCCGGCGCTAACTCCTGAGCGCGAGGAGCTCATTCGAAAGGCCGGTCGCCGAATTTGCGAGATCGCGCTAGATGAAAAATACAAAATCCGCAACATCGTGAACGAAAAATCGATCCAAAACGCCCTGGTGGTCGATATGGCGATGGGCGGCAGCAGCAACACCGTGCTGCATATCCTAGCTATCGCGCGCGAAGCGGGGGTAAATTTACAGATCGCGGGGCTCAACGAGATCAGCCGCAAGATCGCGCATATCGCCAAAATCAGCCCAAGCCTGCCAAGCGTGCATATGGAGGATATCGATCGCGCGGGCGGCCTAAGCGCCGTGATAAACGAAATTTCGCGCCGCGACAACGGTCTGCTAGATCTGGGCGCGCCGACCGTCACGGGCGAGAGCCTAGGCGAGCGCGTCGGAGCGAGCGCCAT
Source organism: uncultured Campylobacter sp. (assembly GCF_938045345.1). Taxonomy (GTDB): domain Bacteria; phylum Campylobacterota; class Campylobacteria; order Campylobacterales; family Campylobacteraceae; genus Campylobacter_B. The sequence continues at coordinate 1,515 of NZ_CALIMS010000034.1, read as the reverse complement.
AAAAGACGAAGAGGTCATCCACAAGGTCGAAAACGCCTACTCGCAGGTCGGCGGGCTGGCGATTTTGTTTGGAAATTTAGCCGAGCAGGGCTGCGTCATCAAGACCGCAGGCATCATCGGCGAGCGCAAATTTAGCGGCAAGGCGGTCTGCTTTAACAGCCAAGACGAGGCGATAGAGGGGATCTCAAGCGGCAAGGTAAACAAAGGCGACGTGGTCGTCATCCGCTACGAAGGGCCGCGCGGAGGCCCGGGCATGCAGGAGATGCTAAGCCCGACGAGCCTCATCATGGGGCGAGGTCTCGGCGCGGACGTGGCTCTCATCACGGACGGGCGTTTTAGCGGCGCTACGAGAGGGTTAAGCGTCGGACACGTGAGCCCCGAAGCTGCCGAGGGCGGTATGATCGGGCTGCTGCAAGATGGCGACATCATCGACATCGACGTGGACACATACGCGATCAACGTGCGTCTAAGCGAAGCCGAGATCGCCGAGCGCAGGGCTAAATTTAAGCCGCTTGAAAAACCGCTGCCGTATCGCTGGCTGCGAATGTACCGCAAGCTGGTAACGAACGCTAGCAACGGAGCGATTTTGGAGGCGTAGAAATTTAAAATCGGTAGGTATCGTAGTTTTAAAAATTTAAATAAGGAATGATTTTTATGTTTGAAGGAGATTTTACCTATAAGGATTTAAAACTAGTAGATGATGAGATAGGCGCGCTTTCAAATTTTAAAAACCTAAATAAACAATGGTGCCATGCACATAACATAAATAAAATTATTGATAAATTTAAGCATAAAATAAGTATAGGATGGGGAATTGAGTGTATAGAGAACCTCCTGACAAAATGTATTAAATACGAAAACAAAATCGATAAAATCAGATCGTATGTGAAAGACATAATGGATAATAAATATAATCTTTTATCAGAGGAATCAAAAAAGGATATTGATGAAATCTATATTTCACTAACTTACCTTAAAGAAAATGGTATAAATTCTATAAATATATATACATTAAAGAAACTATCGGCTGATTATGAAAAAATATTTAAAATATTAAAAGAAGAAAAAGAGATTATCGATAGGCACATAAAAAGCAGAAATATAAAGGAACAAAAAGATTTAAATCATAAATTTTTAGAGAAAGAAAGCATATTGTACGATGTTTACAATAATCTTAGTAAAGCACTTGAAGGTGCGAGTATTATGCAATCATATATAAGACATATGAAAAATTCTATGCATTTTAATTTTCTTAATTTGATTTCTATTGCTGCGAGACATATAATTTTATTATTTTGGATAGTTGTTTTTGCTGGAGGATTTTTTTGCCTACCTTATTTTTATCAAATCGAAACACCGCCACAAATTAATACAACCGAAATAATCCCACTCTTGCTTTTTATTGGCGCTATGGGGTTGTTATATACAGCCGTGATAGGCGCACTTTCATTTATAGGTAGTTATTTTATTTTTAATGTCAAAACTAATCAAAAATGGATAAATATATTTTTTATA
>NZ_CALIMS010000033.1 GCF_938045345.1 uncultured Campylobacter sp. | reverse complement strand
AGACCGGAGTGACGGCGATGCTGATGGACGCGGGGCTTGATACGGGCGATATGCTTGATTTTGCCTACACGCCTTGCGAGGATAAAACGGCGGCGCAGCTGTTTGACGAGCTCGGGGATCTGGCAGGAGAACTGATCGTAAAAACGCTGCGAAATTTTGTAAATTTAAAGCCGCTAAAGCAATACGACGCACAGGCTACGCACTGCAAAAAGATCGCAAAATCAGACGGACTTTTTAGCTTTGAGGAAAGCGCACGGCTAATTTATAATAAATTTCGTGCGCTGACGCCCTGGCCGGGGATTTATCTAGCTAGTGGACTAAAAATTTTGGATTTAGAAATCTTGCGCGAATCTTGCGAGCGCAAATTTGAACGCGAAGGCGAAATTCTGTACGTTGATAAGCCCAGTTTTTGCGTTTCTTGCGGCGAGGGCGCTATCAAAATTTTAAAGGTGCAAGAGCCGGGCAAAAAGCCCGTGGACGCTAGCGCGTATCTAAACGGCAAACGGCTAAAGATCGGTGATCTGCTATGTTAAGCAGGATTTTAAATTCTCGCGTTTTGTGCCGCACTTTTGATGCTACGCGGGAATTTTATTTGCACCGCATTTTTGGCGTCACAACAGAATTCTGTTCTAGGTATCGCCGCGATCGTGAAGTAAAATTTTACCGCGCGGAATTTCGAAGCGAAGCTCCAAAATCAAGGCTTTATAAAATTTTAAAACCTCGCTTCTATGCTCTAAAATTTTACGCTCACAGGAGCTTAAAATTTCGCCGCCGCGGTTACGGATCTTGCGGCGTCGCACCAAACACGCACCACTTAAAATTCCATAATTGTGCCGCAGAATTTTTGCGAGATAAAGCTTTAAAATTTTATCGCAGTGCCGCTAGGAAAATTCACGTTGCCGAAGAGTTTAGCAAGATCGCAAAATTTCATCGCATAAAATTCCGCTACTTCGTAAAATTTAATCGTGTTAAATTTTATCTTATTGCAAAATTCTATCGCAGCGCGGAATTTAAATGCTTGCGATATCGTAAGGTGAGCACTTCGTCTTATGCAAGGAGCGGGTTTTGCAGATAGAATTTGTAGAGCAAATGCCTTCCACGCAGGAGTTTTTGGTGGGCGCCGTGCGCGAAGGCAGGATAACGCCGCCTTTTGCGATCGCCGCAAATCGCCAAAGCGCCGGTATCGGCTCGCGCGGCAACGACTGGGAGGGCGCGAGCGGCGATCTTGCTTTTTCGTTTTGTGTAGCCCAAACGGATCTGCCCGCGGACGTGCCGCTGCAGTCGGCGAGCATATATTTTGCGATGATCATGCAGGAGCTTCTCGCATCGCTCGGTTCGCAGCTTTGGCTGAAATGGCCCAACGATTTTTATCTGGGCGAGCGTAAAATCGGCGGAGCGATGACGAATAAGATTAAAGATAACTTAATTTGTGGCATCGGAATCAATCTAGTCAGTGCGCCCGAATATGCGGGAATTTTAGATATAAAAATCAGCGTAGAAGACGCTATAGAGGGCTTTTTTGCGCTATATGAAAATAAAATCTCGTGGAAGCAAATTTTTAGAAATTTTTCGTTACAATTCCAAAAATCGCAAAAATTTAGCGTTCATCTAGGCGACGAAAAAATTTCGCTCGAGCAGGCTAAACTTTGCGAAGACGGATCGATCATAATAAATGAAGAAAGGGTTTATGCTTTAAGATGAGTGAAGTAATTACGATTGCCAATCAAAAAGGCGGCGTCGGAAAGACGACCACAGCGGTTAATCTCGCTGCGTCGCTAGCGATAAAGAAAAAGCGGGTTCTACTGATTGACGTAGATCCTCAGGCGAACGCTACGACCGGGCTTGGCTTTAACCGCAGTGACTTTGAATTTAATATTTATCACGTCTTAACGGGGCGTAAGAGCATGTCCGAAGTGATCCAAAAGACCGAACTTGAGTTTATGGATCTGGTGCCGTCAAACATCGGACTTGTAGGTATCGAGCGCGAAGTAAGCGAAGAGAAAGACTTCAAACTAATGCTAAAAAATAAAATTTCCGAGGTTAAGGACAGATATGATTTCATCATCATCGATTCGCCGCCGACGCTCGGTAGCATTACTGTAAATGCCTTAGTCGCAAGCGATAGCGTCATCATCCCGATTCAGTGTGAATTCTATGCACTCGAAGGCGTCGCGTTGATCCTAAATACCGTAAAAGTCGTCAAGCAAACGCTCAATAAAAATTTAAAAATTCGCGGATTTTTGCCTACGATGTATAGTTTGCAAAACAATCTAGCCAAAGAAACGGTCGCGAATTTACGCGAGTATTTCGACGATAAGCTCTTTCGTATCGGCAAGAGTGATGATCTAGTCATCATCCCGCGCAATATTAAGCTAGCTGAAAGCCCAAGTTTTGGCAAGCCGGTGGTTTTATACGATATAAAATCTGCTGGCTCCATCGCTTATCAAGACCTCGCTAAATCCATAATGGAGCAAAAATGGGCAAGGTAAAAAGAGCACTCGGTCGCGGGCTCGGTGCGATTTTAGACGACGTAGAAAGCTCCTATAACAGGGAGCTAGAAAGTGGAAATGCCGATAGCTTAGTTATCGAAATCGATGTCGATAAAATCGAGCCAAATCCATATCAACCGCGGCAGAGCTTCGATGAGGAGGCACTTAGGCAGCTGAGCGAAAGCATCGCCCGCCACGGGCTTATCCAGCCTATCATTGTTATTCAAAAAGATGATTCTTACGTCCTTATCGCCGGCGAACGACGCCTAAGAGCGACGAAGCTTTTGGGCGAGAGTAAAATCAAAGCCGTAGTCGCGGACATAAAATCTCAAAATTTAAGAGAGCTTGCCCTCATCGAAAATATCCAGCGCGAGGATCTAAATCCTATCGAGCTTGCTAAGTCCTATAAGGAGCTCATCGGCGAATACAGGATCACGCAAGAGGAGTTAGCCGACATCATCAAAAAGTCCCGCACGCAGATTACAAACACGTTAAGGCTTTTAAATTTATGCTCCGAAGTGCAAGACGCCATAAGCGCAGATAAAATTTCGCAAGGGCACGCCAAGATAATGGTTGGACTTGAAAAAGAGGATCAAATTTTAGCTCTAAATACGATTTTAGGACAGCGCCTAAGCGTAAGAGATACCGAAAATTTAGTAAAAAAGCTCAAAGATAAAACCGTTCCAAAAGAGAAAAAGCCTGGTGTGGAATTTCAAAGCTTCAAGCCCGAGCTTTTAAAGCTAAAGGCCAAGCTTGATCAATTTGGTAAAATAAGTATCAAAGAGCGTAAAATTTCGATCGAATTTAGCGAAATTTTACAAATTTCCGAGTTTTTAAAGAAAATCGGATAGCCTTTTATAGTGTATTTTAATTTTTCATATTGTAAAATACGCATCTTGTTTAAAACCAACCTGGAGGAGGTGCGATGCTAGACGTAAGTTTGACCGCCATGATAACGACCATCGTCGTATTTTTAGCCTTGATTTACTTCTTAAATATCAAGCTTTATAGACCGTTACTTTTGCATATGGAAAAGCGAGAGGCTATTATTAAAGAAGATGAGGCAAATGCGATGAAAAACGCACAGGATGCAGATGCCGATAAAGCAGAGATCGTAAGGATCATGGATGCTGCGAAGTTGCAAGCTGTTAAAATAAAGCAAGAGGCGATGGATAGTGCGAAGCAGGCTGCCGCTAGAGAAATAGCCGAGAAAAAAGCCGCGATGGAGGAGGATTTTGATCAATTCTTAGGCGGTTTGGATGAGCAAAAGCGCAACCTAAAAAATGATTTGCAAGCCAAAATTCCGGAATTTAAAAATGCTCTAAGCAGCGCTGTGGCTAAAGTATGAGGTTTTTAGTATGAAAAAATATCTATTTTTATTTATCATTCCGGCGTTTGTTTTAGCAAACGGTGGGCACGATGGAGTCAAAGACTACGACGTGCTGTGGCGAAGCATAAATTTCATTTTGTTTTTCGGAATTTTGTTTTATCTTCTAAAAGGTCCCGCAAAAGCAGCATATCAAGGTAGAATCAACGGCATCGCATCTAGACTTGAGGCTAATCAAAAAATTTTAAAAGAGTCTGCAGCTCGCAAGGAACAAGCTAAAAAAGATTTGCAAGATGCTAAGGTTCAAGGCGCAGCTTTAATTGAAACCGCTAAAAAAGAGATCGTGTTCGCCGCCGAAAAGATAAAAAATGCGACCGAGCAAGAGATTGCGAATTTGCAAAAATCTTTCGATGAGCAGAAGAGCTTTGAGGCGCGCAAGATCAAAAAAGAGGTCGTAAGCGAGATACTGGATGACGTTTTTGCATCGGATGACATCAAATTTGGTCAAGATAAACTGGTTAAAATCGTAGAGAAAAAGGTCGGATGATGATAAATAACACCTCAAAAAGATATGTAAACGCCCTGATACTGAGCTATAAAAAAGATGAACTAGGCTCTGTTTTGCAGACGCTCGAGAGCGTCGCGAGCGCATTTAGAATTCCAAAATTCCAAGATATTGTAAAATCTCCGACGCTAAAAGAGGAATCCAAAGTTGAACTTATCGCGTCGTTTATAAAAAATCCAAGCGAAAAAATCGTAAATTTTATTAAACTTTTAGCTAAGAATAGGCGTATTACACTAATCCCGCAGATAGTTGAGGAACTGCGCAAGAATATTGCGGCGCTGGATAATAAATACTTAGGTAAAATTTATTCCGCTACTGAAATAGACGCCGCGAAAATAAAAGAGCTAGAGGCTAAAATTTCAAAGAAATTTAATGCAGATATTACTCTGCAACCCGTTAAAAGCGAGCTTGAAGGCATTAAGATCGAAGTCGAGGATCTTGGATTTGAGATTAGTTTTTCAGTTGATAGATTGAAACAAAAAATGAACGAATATATTTTAAAAGCAATTTAAAGGAGTAAAGCGTGGGTGCGAAAATTAAGGCAGACGAAATCAGCAGTATAATCAAAGAGCGAATCGAAAATTTCGATCTTAGCGTTGATATCGAAGAAACCGGCAAGGTCGTTTCGGTCGCAGACGGCGTTGCTAATGTTTACGGCTTAAAAAACGTAATGGCTAACGAGATGGTCGAATTCGAAAACGGAGCTCGTGGTATCGCGTTAAATTTAGAGGAGAGCAGTGTCGGCATCGTTATTTTAGGCGATACTAGCGGTATTAACGAAGGTAGTAGCGTTAAAAGACTGGGTAAGCTTTTGCGCGTTCCGGTAGGTGATGCTCTAATAGGTCGCGTAGTAAATGCCCTAGGCGAGCCGATCGACGGCAAAGGCGCGATAGAGACCAGCGATACTAGATTTGTCGAAGAAAAGGCCAAAGGCATCATGGCTCGTAAATCCGTCCATGAGCCACTTCAAACCGGCCTTAAGGCGATAGACGCGCTAGTGCCGATCGGTCGCGGACAGCGCGAGCTCATCATCGGCGACCGCCAAACAGGAAAAACCACCGTTGCTGTTGATACCATCATCAATCAAAAGGGACAGGATGTCATCTGCATATACGTAGCAATCGGCCAGAAACAATCCACCGTCGCGCAAGTCGTTAAAAAGCTTGAAGAATACGGCGCGATGGATTATACGATCGTAGTTGCAGCCGGTGCTAGCGAGGCGGCTGCGCTTCAATACTTGGCGCCATATTCGGGCTGCACCATGGGCGAGTATTTCAGAGATAACTCTCGCCACGCACTTATCATCTACGATGATTTGAGTAAACACGCGGTTGCGTATCGCGAAATGTCACTTATCTTGCGCCGTCCGCCAGGACGCGAGGCGTATCCTGGCGATGTATTTTACCTGCACTCCCGCCTGCTTGAGCGCGCTAGTAAGCTAAGCGATGCATTGGGCGCCGGCAGCCTAACGGCACTTCCTATCATCGAGACGCAGGCGGGCGACGTTTCGGCATATATCCCTACGAACGTTATCTCTATCACCGACGGTCAAATTTTCCTAGAGTCTGGTTTGTTTAACTCGGGAATTCGTCCTGCGATCAACGTGGGTCTTTCGGTTAGCCGCGTCGGCGGTTCTGCACAGATTAAAGCGATCAAAAAGGTCTCGGGAACCTTGCGCCTAGATCTTGCTCAATACCGCGAACTTCAGGCGTTTGCGCAGTTTGCGAGTGATTTGGACGAGAGTAGCCGTAAGCAGCTGGATCGCGGACAAAGAATGGTCGAAATTTTAAAGCAACCTCCTTATTCGCCGCTTCCGGTCGAAAATCAAGTGGTCATCATCTTTGCGGGAAGCCGCGGATTTTTAGACGACGTGCCTACGAGCTCAATTGGTAAATTTGAAGCTGAGCTCTATCCGTATATCGAGGCAAAATATCCTGAAATTTTTGAAGAGATCAGGAGCAAAAAGACCATCGAGAAGGATTTGGAAGAAAATTTAATCAAGGCTCTAAATGACTTTAAAGCGACCTTTACCGCTTAAAAAGGCTAAATTATGGCAAATTTAAAGGATATAAAGCTACAGATCAAAAGCGTCAGAAATACGGAGAAGACTACCAAAGCTATGAAGCTGGTCTCCAACGTCAAGCTTAAAAACACTAAAGAAGCGGCGATGCGCTCGCGAGCTTATGCGGTGAAGATTAACGAGGTCTTGGGTGAAATTTCTGCGCGTGTTAAAAATTACGTAGGCAATAATTCAGGCAACGACGAAAAACTTAGAATTTTTGATACCACGCGGGAAGTAAAGGTGGTTGATCTGCTGTTTATCACCGCAGATAAAGGGCTTTGCGGCGGTTTTAATATCAATACCATCAAAAAAATCAAAGCTTTGATCGAGGAGCTTAAAGCGAAAAAGATCAAGGTTCGCCTTCGCGCCGTCGGCAAAAAGGGGATAGAGTATTTTGATTTTCAAGGCATTGAGCTTTTGGAGCGATATATCGGCGTGAGCTCATCTCCATCGTCCGAGAAAGCTAACGAGATCGTCCAAGCCGCAGTTAAGGATTTTAACGAAGGTAAGACCGATGAAGTCATACTTATCCACAACGGCTATTTGAATATGATTACCCAAGAGATGCGGGTAAATACGCTGGTGCCGATCGGTGAACCTGCAATTAGTGAGGATGCTTTAAAAACATCTACATTGGAAGTAGAGGTTGAAAGTCCTGAGGATGAAGAAACATTGATGTTAAATTTAATCCAAAGCTATCTTAGCTACAGCATGTATTACGCGCTTATTGACTCTTTAGCGGCGGAGCACTGCTCGAGAATGAATGCTATGGAGAATGCGACAAACAACGCCAAGGAGCGCGTATCCCAGTTAAATTTAGCATACAATAAAGCCAGACAAGGCTCTATCACGACTGAGCTTATCGAGATCATAAGCGGCGTCGAATCAATGAAATGAAAGGAAAATGGATGAAAGGAATAATTTCTCAGGTAATGGGTCCCGTGGTCGATGTCGATTTCAAGGACTACTTGCCGAAGATTAATGAAGCTATCGAGGTTAAATTTGACGTCGAGGGCGCTCATCGCAGGCTGATCCTAGAGGTAGCCGCGCACCTTGGAGACAACCGCGTCCGCACGATCGCTATGGATATGAGCGATGGACTTAGGCGAGGGCTTGAGGCTACGGCTCTTGGCGCGCCTATTACGGTGCCTGTGGGCGAGAAGGTTTTGGGTAGAATTTTTAATGTCACGGGCGATCTGATCGACGAAGGCGAGGATGAAAAATTTGAAACCCGCTGGTCGATCCACAGAGATCCGCCTAGCTTTGAAAATCAAAGCACGAAGAGTGAAATTTTTGAAACCGGCATTAAGGTAGTCGATCTGCTCGCCCCTTACGCAAAGGGCGGCAAGGTAGGACTATTCGGCGGTGCTGGCGTTGGTAAGACCGTCATCATCATGGAGCTGATTCACAACGTCGCTTTCAAACACAGCGGTTACTCCGTATTTGCGGGCGTCGGCGAGCGAACGAGAGAGGGAAACGACCTTTATAACGAGATGAAAGAATCGGGCGTTTTGGATAAAGTCGCCTTAACCTACGGTCAGATGAACGAGCCGCCGGGGGCGAGAAATCGTATTGCGTTAACCGGCCTTACGATGGCTGAGTATTTCCGCGACGAGCTTGGGCTTGACGTTTTGATGTTTATCGATAATATCTTCCGTTTCTCGCAGTCGGGTTCGGAGATGTCCGCGCTTTTGGGACGAATTCCATCGGCGGTCGGCTATCAGCCTACTCTTGCTAGCGAAATGGGTAAACTGCAAGAACGCATCACTTCTACTAAAAAGGGCTCCATCACCTCCGTTCAGGCCGTTTATGTGCCTGCGGACGACCTTACCGACCCTGCGCCTGCGACCGTTTTCGCGCACCTTGATGCGACGACCGTTTTAAACAGAGCGATCGCCGAAAAAGGAATTTATCCTGCCGTCGATCCGCTTGATTCGACCTCAAGAATGCTTGATCCACAAATCATCGGCGAGGAGCATTACAAGGTCGCTCGCGGCGTCCAAGCGGTGCTTCAGAAATATAAAGATTTGCAAGACATTATCGCGATTTTGGGTATGGACGAACTTAGCGAAGAGGATAAGCTCGTAGTCGAGCGCGCTAGAAAGATCGAACGCTACCTATCTCAGCCGTTTTTCGTAGCCGAGGTATTTACCGGAAGTCCGGGTAAATATATCTCGCTAGAGGAAACTATCGCTGGCTTTAAGGGAATTTTAGAGGGCAAATACGACGATCTGCCGGAGAATGCCTTTTATATGGTAGGAAATATCGACGAGGTAGTGGCAAAAGCTGAGAAGATGAAAGCATAGGAATTTTAAGATGAAAGAATTTTTGCTTTTAGATATCGTTACGCCCGAAGGGATGGTCTTTTCGGGCGAAGTCAAATCCGTCCAACTCCCCGGCATTACTGGCGAAATGGGTATTTTGCCAGGGCATGCGAGTTTGCTGACGGGACTTAAAGACAAAAGTGAAGGCGGAGTCGTTGAGATCGTAGATAAAGACGGTAAAAAGCAGCTTGTTTTGGTAAACGATGGATTTTTGGAAGTTACCGAAGAAAAAACTACTATTCTAGCCACTCAAGCCGTGGCTATCGGGGGCGATAGCGAAAGCGCCGTAGCGAAGTCTTTGCAGCGCGCCAAAGATATGCTTGCGTCCATTAGCTCCGATGCGGCAAATTCCGCAGCGATTATGGCTAGAGTTGACGAATTCGCAAGGCAAAGTTAAATATGCTAGATCTAATTTTAAGTTATTTTTCAAGAAGCACGTTTATTACGATATTCGTGCTTTCTTGGTTATCCATCTATTTTATCGTAACCTTTACGATTTTGATCTCCAGATTTGTAGGGCTTAGTGCATGGCAACACCGCGAAGCAAAGGCACTCGAATCCTTGCTGATGGGCGGTAGGATTTCGCTTTCGGGCTCTATTTTTCAAAAAGTAAATACCGATAAAATTTCAAAAGAAGCCCTGGAAATTTATAAAGGCAAAGCCGAACGCGACTCCACTAGCGGACTTACTTGGCTATCTATCGTCGCCTCCACTTCGCCGTTTATCGGGCTATTTGGTACGGTCGTTAGTATACTTCACACATTTTCCAAGCTCGGTGGCGGAAATTCCGGCATCGATACTATCGCTCCTGCGATCAGCGAGGCGCTAGTTGCCACAGGATGTGGAATTTTTGTAGCGATCCCCGCATACACCTTTAGCTTACTTATAAAACGCAAAGCATACGAAGTTATGAGCATCATAAATCGTACAGCGGATATTTTGCTATTTAAAGCAAACACTGGAAAAGCTATTTAATGTATAATTTCGACGAAAATCCAGAGTTAAATATCACTCCGCTCGTCGATATTATGCTTGTTTTGCTAGCGATTTTAATGGTCGCGCAAACGGCGATTATCTACGATGAAAAGATCGAACTGCCTAGTGGCTCAAAAGCACAGGTTTCGGAAAATACCGCTGAATTCTTGCTTGTGCGTATTGGCGAAGATCGCAAGGTTTATATCGACAAAAGCTCGATGAGCCTAGCTGAATTCCCAGATAATCTCGTGCTGCTTAAAGGCACCGGCAAGTATAGCTTGGAAAAACCCGTCTATATCCAAGCCGACAAGAGACTCGTTTATGACGATGTAATGTTTGTCTTAAAAAGCTTAAAACAAGCGGGTTTTACTAAAGTCGCGCTTCAAACAAATGGCTAATTATTCAAATTTTACGGGGGTTAAATACGATAATTTTAAATCGTTTTTAATCGCCCTTTTTGCCTATCTGCTGGTGATTTTCGTTCTTTTATATCAAATTTCAAAGCCGCAGGAAAAATTTAAAAAATATACCGACAATCCCAACGATTATATGGATGTTACTTTTGATTTCGAAATAGATGATAAACTTCCGTCCGCGCCTGAAATCGCTAAAGAAACGAAGCAGGGCGAGTTTGAAAATAAGAATATTAAGGACGTGCCGGAGGATAAAATTAAGACTACGGCGCAAGTAGTTCCGCCGCCTCCGGTGCAGGCAAAGCCGAAAGAGCCCGAAAAGCCGAAGGAAGAGCCAAAACCGGAACCTAAAAAGGACGAGCCTAAAGCTGAGCCCAAAAAAGAGGAGCCCAAGCCTGAGCCTAAGTTGGAAGATAAACCTTCCGAAAAAGTAGTAGAGAAAAAAGAGGAAACTAAGCCGGAGCCAAAAAAAGAGGAAAAACCGAGCTTGAGCGATCTTTTTAACGGCGTTAATATACCAAAAGTAGAGGAAAGCGCCAAGGCTAGCGATGCGGTTCAGAGCAATAAAAAATCCGATAAAGAAACCGCCACCTCTAGTGCTAAGGATAAAGCGGCATCTAAAAATGCTATCGTCAAATCCGATAAGCTTGGCGGCAGGACTCAAAGGACGGGCGAGTATAACGCTTATTACGGCGCTATCGAGAAGAAGCTTCAAGTTCTATGGAGCAGATATGTGGCAACCGCGAAGGACGACGCAAGGATTAAGATAGTCTTTAGCGCAGATGGGCGAGTAGCGGATTATACTATTATAGAGCTGGGGCGAGAGACGGAATTTAACCAGAAGTTGCGAGATTTTTTGGATAATCTATCGACTCAGAGTTTCCCGAAATCTCCCGACGGAGCGTCGCACGAGATTGATACTAGGATGTCCGACGTAATGAAGACAAATTAGAATTTTGTAAGGAAAAAAGTGAAGAGACTTTTTTGTATTTTTGCGTTTTGCTGTATGCTTTTTGCAGAAGATGTGGATTCTGCTAAAAATTCTACCTCTTCAAATTTAAACACTGAAATTCAAAATTCCTATAAAATTAAAATTTATTATAATGATGTTAAAAAGCAGCTGGGTTATTTGTGGTGGGCGCAAAAAATGACTCCTGCTGAAGGCAGCGTGCTACTCAACGTAAGCTTAAGTGCTGATGGGGAAGTTATTGATTATAGCACAGATTATTTGGAGGGTGATGAAATATTCCGCAAAAAACTTAAGAACTTTTTGGTGAGGCTTTCGAAACAACGCTTTGTAAAAGCGCCAGACAACAAGCCTCGTAAATTTGCGATTTTTTTAAAATATAATGTTAAATCAGATCAAATTAAGGAGAAAAGATGAAGAAACTACTTTTGATTCTTGCATTTTGTAGTAGCATTTTCGCGGCAGATGCGACTATGTCTATCGTAAACGAAGGGGTAAATCTACCTAAAATCGTCGTTCAAGATGCATCGAACCTTGCAAATTCAGAATTTGGCAACAAATTCTTTAAACTTATGGTGGGCGATCTAAAGGTCGGCGCGACTTTTGAAGTCAGCGACGAGTATCTACAAAGCAGCTATGATGCGGGTGCTTCCGATAATCTAGGCTCTAGCGGTGCCGCTCTGATCGTGCGCTACGCGGTAAGTGATAAAAGCTCGCCGATGAGTCTAAAAGCCAAAGTGCTTGAGGCAAACAGCGGCAGGGTGATGTACGAGAAGAGCTTTACGCTTTCAAATGCCGAGAAATATCCGTTTTTAGCCCATATGGCGGTATCTGAGATCGTCAAGCAGCTAGGGTACTCAAACGTCGATTGGATGAAGGAGATGATTTTGCTCTCTCGCTACACTTCGACGCGTGAGAGCGAGATCATGGTGGCTGACTATACGCTTACCTACCAGCAGGTGGTGCTTCGCGGCGGATTAAATATCTTCCCTAAATGGGCAAGCGCGGCGCAGAACGAATTTTATTATACCTATTACGTCAATAAAAATACGCCCGCTATCTATAAATTTAATCTATCCAACGGTAGCAAGAGTAAAATTTTTACCGGTCATGGCATGACGATAGCTTCAGATGTAAGCGCCGACGGCAGAAAGCTTCTAATCACCAATGCGCCTAAAGATCAACCCGATATTTATTTATATGATATAGCTTCGGGCAGCGCTAAGCAAATTACTGATTATGCAGGCATTGATGTAAATGGAAATTTTATTGACGGCGATTCGCGCGTGGCTTTTGTGAGCGATCGTCTGGGCTATCCGAACGTATTTGCCACTAGCATAAACGGCGGCAACGTTCAGCAGCTCGTCTATCACGGCAAAAATAATAACTCCATCAGCACAAATGGCAATTATGTTACTTACTCTAGTCGCGACGGCGGGGGCGGATTTAATATATATTTAATCTCTACTCAAACCGATATGATTCGCCAGTTAACGGCTAGTGGCAAAAATATGTTTCCTAGATTTTCTAGCGATGGCGGCAGCATTATGTTTATCAAGCAAGACGGTGGCGGAAGCTCGGTAGGTATTATCAGAGTTAACGAGAATAAAAGTTTCCAATTTCCGTTAAGAGTAGGTAAAATTCAATCGGTTGATTGGTAAAATATTAAAAAATCTCGTGATATAATGACTTCAATTTTTTTTGAAAGGATAGAAAATGAAACATTTAGTTTTATCTTCGATAGCAGTTGCTGCTCTATTATTGAGCGGTTGTTCTAAAAAGACCCCAGAGGCCGATACTACAAGCACAAGTAATGCAGATAGACTAGCTGCTTTGGCATCTCAGATCCAAAGTGAAGTTGGTACTGTTTATTTCGACTTTGATAAATTTAATATTAGAGCCGATCAGCAAGGCACAATCAATAATAACGCAGCTTTATTCAACCAAGCAGGCGCAGAGTCTCTAACCGTTAAAGTTGAGGGTAACTGCGATGAGTGGGGTTCTGATGAGTACAACTATGCTCTTGGTCTAAAGAGAGCCACTGCAGCTAAAGACGCATTGGTTGCTCAGGGCGTAAATGAGAGCAGAATTTCCGTAGTAAGCTACGGCGAGAGCAATATGGCTTGCACAGAGCATTCTAAAGAGTGCGACGCTCAAAACAGACGCGACGAATTCAAAGTTGGATTCTAATTTGAAATTTAAAAATTTCACGGTGGCGGCTCTTTTGGGAGCTGCCACTTTTTTAAATGCAGAAACTTCCGCATTTGATGCTGGCAATATTGATTCAGGTAGCTCTTACGGGTTAACTGAAAACGAACAAGTATTGCGCGATAACCGCAAGCGTATAAGCGAGATGCAAACTAGTGTAGATAATACACGCGAGAGTGTCGAAGGTTTGCGAAGCGTCCTTGAAGGAACAAATTCTAAAATTTCGAACCTGGAAAACAGGGTAGCGGATCTAGAAATTCGCGCTACCGGCAAAAGCCAAGGCAACAGTGAGCTAGATCAGATGAAACGAGATATCGCAACTATAAAAGCCCAAATTGCTGAAATCAATAAAAAATTAGGTAGCGGCGGCAGCGTAAAAAAAAACGCTGAATTAGACGCAGGTATTGCTTCAGTCCCTGCTAGTACAAAATCAGACTCCGATTTTAAATCAAAAGATCAAGCTTCAGTATTGAAAGAGGCTGACGCTTTATATGCCAAAAAAGACTATTCCGGCGCAAAAGAGCGCTATAATTATTTAGTATCTAAGAACTACAAGCCCGCTAAGGCAAACTATATGCTGGGCGAAATTTCATATTTTTCCGGCTCATACGCAGAAGCGATAAACTACTATAAAAAGAGCATCTCGCACAATGAGAGCCAAGACTACACCCCAAAGCTACTCTATCACACCGCGATCAGCTTCGATAAGATCGGCGATAAAGACAGCGCAGATAAATTCTACAAAGCGCTAAAAGCTTCATACCCGGATTCCAAAGAAGCTAAAGCCGCGCCCACTAGATAACCTAAATTTAAATACAAAATCAAAAATAAAATTTTAAATAGGAGAAAACTATGGCTAACAACCGAGTTATAAAGATGCATTATGAGCTAAAAGACGGTAAAACCGGCGAAATTTTAGAGTCAAATTTAAACTCCGACCCGATCGCCTTTCTTAGCGGCAAAGATCAAATCATCCAAAAGCTGGAAGATGAAATTTTAAATCTACAAGCAGGCGAGAGCAAAACGGTTCGCATAAGCCCGAGCGACGGGGTCGGTGAGTATAAGCAGGACGCCGTGCAGATCCTGCCTAAAGAGCAGTTTGCGGGTATCGATCTGGCGGTGGGCATGGAGCTTTTCGGTCAGGCGGAGGACGGCGCGACTACCCGCGTGAGCGTCAAAGCTATCGGCGAGCAGGATGTTACCATCGACTTTAACCATCCATTCGCGGGCAAGGAGCTGGAATTTAACGTAAAAATCGTCGAGAACCGCGAAGCGACGGCGGACGAAATTCTTACCGGGCAGCCGGAGGGTGCGTACAGCTGCGGCTGCGGACACAACCATCACGAGGGGCATGAGTGCTGCGGCGGACACGGACACGATCACGCAGAGGATCACGAGTGTTGCGGAGGCCATGGACATGCAGACGGTCATGAATGCTGCGGAGGCCACGATCACGAAAAAGATCACGAGTGCTGCGGCGGGCACCATCACAAGCATTAGGACTTTTTTATGAAATTTGCTTTTATCTTCCCGGGGCAGGGCTGCCAAAGTGTAGGCATGGGCAGGAAGTTTTACGAAAACTTCGCCTCTACGCGCGCACTTTTGGATGAGGCTTCAGACTTTACCGGCATCGATTTTAAAAATTTACTGTTTGAGCCCGGCGACAAGCTCGACGTTTCGGAATTTACGCAACCCGCGATTGCATTAAATTCTATGATGGCGCTTGCGGCGCTGCAAGCAAGAGCGGATCAAGAAAAGCTTAGCATCGCTCCGCAGTTTTTGCTTGGCCATTCGCTGGGCGAGTTTAGCGCGCTAAGCGCTGCGGGAGGAATAGAGCCGAAGCAGATGCTAAAGCTAGTAAATATTCGTGGCAGGCTAATGCAGAGCGCCTGCGAGGGCAAAGGCGCTGGAATGATGGTGATCTTGGCTCTTGCCGACGAGGCGGTCGAAAAAATTTGCGCAGATGCGACGAGCGCAGGCAAGCAGGTTTGGGCGGCGAATTATAACTGCGACGGGCAGATCGTAGTCGCGGGCAAAAAAGATGATCTCGCAGCACTCGAGGGCGAGTTTAAAGCCGCGGGCGCAAAGCGCGCAATGCTACTGAATATGAGCGTCGCGAGCCACTGCCCGATGCTAGGGAGTGCTAGCGACGAGCTTTTGGAATTTTTACGCCCCGCGTTAAAAGAGAGTTTCGCTCCAGTCGTCGCTAACGCCACGGCGCGCGCATACACGACGAAATCCGAAGCGCTAGAACTGCTTAAAGCCCAGCTTATCGGCCCCGTGCTTTACAAGCAAAGCATCAAAAATTACGAGGGCGAGGCGGACTGCTTCGTCGAGTTCGGCGCGGCGGTTTTAAAAGGGATAAACAAAAAGATCACGCAAAAGCCGACCTTTAGCATCACGGATCTTGCGAGCCTAGACGAGTTTCTGAAATTTGCAAAGGAGAATGGATGAAAGTAGCGATCTTAGGGGCTATGCCCGAAGAGATCGAGCCGCTATTGTCCGCACTGCGCGAGCGGGGCGTGAGCGTGGAGGCCGTAGAGCATGCGAATAATAAATTCTACGCCGCCAAGCTTAACGGTCACGATCTAGTGATCGCATATTCGAAGATCGGCAAGGTAAATTCCGCTCTAACGGCTACGGTCATGATCGAGAAATTCGGCGCGCGCGCGCTCATTTTTACGGGCGTTGCGGGAGCTTTGAAGCGCGGCATTAAGATCGGCGAAATTTTATACGCTACCTCGCTCGTGCAGCACGATCTGGACATCACGGCATTTGGGCATCCGCACGGATTCGTGCCTGGAAGTAAAATTTCAGTCCAAACCGACGCGAAGTTAAATTCCATCGCGCAAAGCGTCGCCGAGCAGCTAGGCATCACGCTAAAATCTGGCATCATCGCTAGCGGCGATCAGTTCGTAAGCAGCGAGGAGCGCAAGAGCTGGATCGAGCGGACGTTTGACGCGAGCGCGGTCGAGATGGAGGGGGCTAGCGTAGCGCAGGTGTGCGACGCGCTGAGCGTACCGTTTTGCGTGCTGCGCGCGATAAGCGACGAGGCGGGACACAAAGCCGAGTTCGATTTTGACGAGTTTATGGTAAAAAGCGCGCAGACGAGCGCAAATTTTGTCCTAAAAATGATCGAAAGGTTATGATAAACCTCTCCAAAAAGCTACTTCGCCGCGTCGGACAAACCAACGCCAAATACAAGATGTTCGAGCGCGGCGATAAAATTTTACTAGCTCTTAGCGGCGGTAAAGACAGCATGAGCCTGGCGCACGTGCTGAAGCACTTCCAAAGCGTAAGCCCGCTAGATTGGGAGTTTCGAGCTGTCACCGTCACCTACGGCATCGGCGAGGATCTGCGCGAGATAAGCGCGCATTTTAAAGAGCACGAGATCCCCTACGAGATAATCGATACTAAAATTTTTGAATTCGGCAAGGAAAAGATCCGCGCAAACACCACGTTTTGCAGCTTTTGCTCGCGTATGAGGCGCGGATACATCTACTCCTACGCGCTTGAGCACGGCTTTAATAAGATCGCCATCGCCCACCACCTCGACGACGCCGCGGAGAGCTTTTTTATGAATTTTACCTTCAACGGCGCGCTGCGCACCCTCGCTCCGCGCTATGTCGCCGAAAACGGGCTTGTGATCATCCGTCCGTTCATTCTCACGCGCGAGCGCCAAATCGCCGCCTGTGCCAGAGATAACGAGCTTCCGATCATGCGCGAGGAGGATGTCTGTCCCGCGAGGCAATACGGCGGCAAGGAACCCACCGCTCGCGCCGCTACAAAGGAGCTTTTAGCGCAGTACGAAAAGGCCCATCCGAGGTTTTTTATCAGCCTGCAAGCCGCCTTTGCCAACATCCACGAAGAGACCTTTTTCGAGCCTAAATTTTAAAATTTTAAGCGGTTTGATCTCTCGGCTATAAAAGCCTGCGCATAGCCTTGCTGCGACGGAAACTTCGCACGCGGGATTTAATTTCCAGCCCGAACGAGCCGCAGCGTGAGCAGTTGGATCACTGCGTTTAAGTTGCAGCACAAGCGATTGCACTCCTGCATCTGAGTTGTGCGCTAGAGTGATAGGCTTCTGCATCTGAGTTGTGTGCGAGCCACGGCAAACAGCTATCCCTCCCCCTGCGTCCAAACTACGCGCACGAGCTTGGGCTGTATGCCAGAGCGATTACGCCCTCTGCGTCCGAGAAGCTACGAGCAAAAGCGGGTTGTGCCGCCTGTATCTACTTTTGCAAAACAGCTGCGGCTACTTTCGGCGCCGCACTTTCGTCTTGCTCGGATGTCCCAGTGTCCAAGCGAGCTTTACGGGCGAGCGTTAAGAGGCTTGTAAAGCTTGCGCGAAAGCCAGTTTTAGAAATTTCATCTCAAAAATGCTTTAGAAATTTAATCCCGTAAAATTTTAAAATTTTATCGGAGGCTTCCTTTCGGGCTGCGGGTGCGGACTCGATCGCCGTGCGCCGTAAATTTAAACCGCCCGCTCCGCTAAAGATAGTTTTAGAAATTTATTCCGCAAAATGCTTCTAAAATTTTACCTTACAAAATTTCAAAATTTTAACGAAGCCGAGTTCAAAATTCCGACGGAGCTAAATTTTAAAATTTCAAAGCAACCGAATTTTAAAATTTAGCAAAGCCGAATTCTGAAATTTTATCGTAGCCAAATTTCCGCTCTCGTTTCATAAACGTTACCTTTTGAAATTTCGCCGCTCGCGAGGGCTTAAATTTCACGCGGCTTCAAAACTCCTCAAACCCTCCGCTGTCGCGCGCGCAGATCAAATTTTAAAATTTCGCACGCGCCGCGTTACTTCTTAAATTTACACACTACGAAATTTTAACCGATTTTCGCTCCGAAATTTATGCCGCATTAACCGCCGCGGATATATAATAGTGAATGTCATATTTCACGTAAGGAGTAAGCATGGCTACAATCCAACCAAGCTATAAGCTTTTCATCGACGGCGAGTTTGTGGGTGCCGAAGGCGGCGCGAGCCTAGACGTTTTTAATCCCGCTACCGGCGAGAAAATTTCAAAGATCGCAGATGCTAGCAAGGCCGACGTCGATAGAGCGGTCGCCGCAGCCCGCAAGGCGTTTGAGAGCTTCCGTCGCACTAGCGTTTATGAGCGCAGCGCGCTGCTAAATAAGATCGCCGACGTCCTAGAGCAAAACGCCGAGTTCATCGCGACCGTAGAGACTATCGACAACGGTAAGCCGATCCGCGAGACGCGCGCGGTAGACGTAGCGTGGTCGATCGAGCATTTCCGCTATTTTGCGGGCGTGATCTTGGGCGAGGAGGGCAGCGCCAATATGCTAAAAGAGCGCTATCTATCCGTCGTCTTGCGCGAGCCGATCGGCGTAGTAGGACAGATCGTGCCTTGGAATTTCCCGTTTTTGATGGGCGCGTGGAAGCTCGCTCCGTTACTTGCCGCGGGCGATACGTGCGTATTTAAGCCAAGCTCCGAGACCAGCCTTAGCATTTTGGAGTTTATCCGCCTAATCGCGCCGCTACTTCCAAAGGGCGTCATCAACGTCGTAACTGGCAAGGGAAGCAAGGCAGGCGAGTTCGTCCGCACTCACAAAGGGCTCGATAAGCTTGCATTTACGGGCTCTACCGAGGTCGGCAGAGGCATCGCGTTAGCCGCGGCGCAAAAGATCATCCCTGCTACGCTTGAGCTTGGCGGCAAGAGCGCGAATATTATCTTTGACGATTGCGATTTCGACGTTGCGATCGACGGCGTGCAGCTCGGAATTCTTTTCAACCAAGGCCAGGTCTGCTGCGCGGGAAGTAGAATTTTCGTGCAGGAGGGCATCTACGATAAATTCGTACCGGCGCTCGTGGAGAAATTTAAGCGCATCAAGGTGGGCGATCCGCTCGATCCGAACACCCAGATGGGATGCCAGATCAACAAAAAGCAAGCCGATAAAATTTTAGAGTACGTAAAAATCGGCGTAGAAGAGGGCGCTAAGATCGCCGTGGGCGGCAAGCGACATAGCGCGGGAGAGGCTTTCGTCGAGCCTACGCTACTCGTGGACGTGCGCAACGACATGCGCGTGGCGCAGGAGGAGATCTTCGGTCCTGTGGGCGTCGTGATTAAATTTAAAGATCAAGACGAGCTCGTCCGCATGGCGAACGACAGCCTCTACGGACTAGGCGGCGCCGTATTTACGCGCGACATCGCAAAAGCGCTCACGGTCGCACGCCTGCTTGAGACGGGTCGCGTGTGGGTCAATACCTACAACCAGATTCACGCAGGCGCGCCGTTTGGCGGCTACAAAGAATCGGGCATCGGTCGCGAGACGCACAAGATGATCCTGGATCACTACACCCAGACCAAAAACATCTACATCGACACGATCTCCAAACCGAGCGGCTTTTACGAGCAGTAAGGCTTAGCGTGGTATTTCGGGCGGTTTATGCCGCCCGAAATTTTATTCTGCCTGACTCGATTGAGTATTTAATTTTAAGATTAATATAGGCTCATCATTTGGTGGTAAATTTTTATTTGCCAACCTTATGCCTTTATAAACATTTATCGTGATTTTAACATTTGGTATGTCGGTAACTTTTGAAAAATTATTTAAGAGCAACTTTATATCATCATCTCTAGCGCCATAAATGTTTACTATGCTCTCATATCTATCGGTAATTTTTCCACAAGACCAAGAACCGCCTAGATGATTTAAATCTCTTATTCTTTCAAATATTATTTCTTCTGCTTTGTCGTTATACTGATTCCGACATTCCCTACCGTCGCAGCCGAATAATATAAATGCGGTGACTATCAAAAAGAAACACTTTGTAAATTTCAGCATTTCATTTTCCTTAATTTGATTTTGTGTCTAATTTTACGGTTAATATATTCTTGCTAAATGGTGGCGGAGTTTTGCTGCCCCATTTCCAATATCTCTCATAAACCGATATAGTAATTTTGACATTTGGAATTTGTGCCGCTTCTGCTACATTCTTTAATAAAGTTTCTAAATCATCGTTGCTAGGTCCGTAAAAATTTATGAAGTATTCATGGTTGTCAATAGACCCGCACGTCCAATCTCTATTTTTCTTATCCTTTAAATTATCAGTTATAATAGAAAACGCCTTATTATTGTATTCGTTGCGGCATTCATTACCGTCGCAGCCGAATAGAATAATCGCAAAAAATATTGCAACAAGAAATTTCATGGCGAAATTAAAATACCCGCCTGTTTTTATAGTTTGATAACTACGATAGCAACCCATTTTCGCTCCTTATATAAAATTTATTCATATTTAAAATTTTTAAAATTGAAATATCTTACATTGCGTTCTTTTAGTAGAATTTTCAGCTTTTCAAAATCATCGCTCGCTATGTAGTCCATCGGTATAGAGATTGAGCCTAGATAAACCAATATATCATAAATCTTCGGCTTAAGTCTTATGGCTAAAATTTGTTTAAATGATATAGGGATTTTATATGCGGTGAATTCCTTTATATCTGTAAGCATGATAACTTTTTCCCAGAAAAAATATTTCACTACCATACGATCATCATAGCACGCAATAAATTTAAAGCAATTCGGAATAACCGTCGTATAAAAAAGACCGATCAGCATCACCCAGCCTGCGATAGGCGCATAAGGTTTATCGAGCATTATAAAAATAATGGAGATATAAAATTGTAAAATTTTAACTACCGCATAAAAAGGTCCATAAAAACGCCTCGCCCTTTTTATGATTAGTAGCGGCTCGCTCGGTTTCGTATCGTTCATTTTATCTCCTTGCTTACGTTTGCATTATTGCTTTAAATTTAGCGCTAAATTTTAACCTTACTGCGCTTACGCAGCGTTTAAATTTAATATCGTTGCGGCTACGCTAAATTTTAAAATTTCAAGCTTGCCGTTTTAAAGAGCCGTCATCTGCGCGAGTGTGCGTAGCAGGCGCATGCAAAAAATAGCCTCGGGCGCTGTTTTATCGCGGGTCTCCGTCCGCATCAAGTCATACCGAATTGCGCCCAAGTCCCAAAGCTCATGCGATTACTAATTTTGCTATCGAGCCGCACCGAACCGCAGCCAAACTCACACGGAGAAAATCTAAATTTACGCTATAATCTTGCAAAGCGGAGCGTAGAACTCCTGCTGCGCGTGTGCGACGAAATTTAAACAAAGGCCCGCAAATTCGGGCTTCTTGGCTTTCGCACGGCTGCGGCGTAACGTTAAATTTAACGGAGGGCGTATGGATAAAGAGCGGTATATTTTTGAGAAATTTAGATCGAAGCTTAACGGCGATGATTGCGCCGTAATCGGCGAACGAGCGTATTGCAAGGATCTTTTCGTCGAGGGCGTGCACTTCCGCCGCGGCTGGCTGAGCCTGCGCGAGATCGGCGCAAAGGCGATGCTCGTAAACACCTCGGACATGATCGCGACGAATGCGCGCGCCAAATACGCCTTGCTGGGGCTTGCGTTGCCGCGCGAGATCGGCACGCGCGAGATCGACGAGCTGTGCGCGGGCGTGAGCGAAACGGCGCGCGAGTGGGGCATACGGATCATCGGCGGCGACACGATCGGCTCGGATCGCATCGCGCTTAGCGTGAGCCTGATCGGCAAGTGCAAACACCCAGTGTTTCGCAGCGGCGCGCGCGTGGGAGATCTCATCGCGCATACTGGCGAGCTAGGTAGCGTCGGGCGCGATCTGGCGGTGCTTTTAAGAGATGAAATTTCGCCCGCTAGCTCGCAGATGCAAAACCGAAACGATAAAATTTCATCGGCGCAAGGCCCAAGCGATGAGGTGCAAAGCTCGGGCGATAAAATTTCACCTGCGCGCGCCGAGCCGCAGAGCTTGGACGCTGAAACTTCGGCGCAAAATTCCGTGTCACGAAGCGGAGAGGATCACAAGAATTCTACGGCGCAAAGCCTCGCATGCGAAAATTCTACGTCGCAAAGCTCTGCAGGCGAAAATCCTGTGCCGGGTAGCGGCTCATATCGCTTGCGCGAGGATCTGCGCGCAAAAATTTCAAAAAATTCGCGCTTCGTTAGGCCCGTCTTGCGCGATAAGTTTTTTTACAAGGCGGCGAAGTTCATTAGTGCGGCGATGGACATTAGCGATGGGCTCGCGCAGGATTTGCCCCGCCTGTTGGAGGCTAGCGGCGTGGGTGCGCGCTGGATCGCCCGCCCTAGCGAGGCTGCGCTGCAAAGCGGCGAGGAGTACGAGATTTTGTTTAGCTTCGCGCCAAAGTTTTTACCAAAAATCTACGCGATTGCCGCTAAGGCGGGCGTCGCGATCAATATTATCGCCGAGGTTTGCCCGCGCACGCCGCAAAGCTCGATGGAATTTCACGGCAGCTCGCATCACTTCGCTCCTTGAAATTTTACCGCGACTGATTTAAATTTTAAGGCGCGTGGCATGGAATTTGAAATTTCGCGGAGCTACGAAATTTTGTGGAGGCGTAGAATTTTATGAAGCCGCGGAATTTGAAATTTGAAATTTCGCCCCTTCACGTAGCCTACACGCAAGCTCGCTATCATACCGCTACAAAATTTACAAAGGAGCCGTATGAGGGAGATCGTAAAAAAATTTGTCGCAGGCGACGCGGATATTATATTCGCCAGACTTTCCGTTATCATCGTGCTTGCCGTGATGGGCAACTACAAGTGGTTTGAGTTCGAGGTGGAGGCTTTAAAGCCGCTCTTTTCGCAGACGTGGCTTTCGTTTTTGCCGTCAGCGCTCGGGGACGCCGGCGCGAGCTATTTTTTGGGCGTGGTGGAGACCGTGGGCTATCTCTCGCTCATCGCGGGCTTTTTCAAGCCGAAGGCGGGCATCGTGGGCGATCTCATCGTGATCGTCATGGCGCTGAGCACGCTCAGCCTACTGCCGCAGCTGGGCAAGATCGACGGCTTTATCTTTAAAGACCTTTTTTTGCTAGGCCTTGGCTTGGTGCTGCTAAAATACGACCTGGCGCGCCTTTGCCGCGGAGAAAAAAGCTGCGATTGAGCCGTCAAAACATACTGGCGTCGGTTCCGACGCAACACTAAATGATCGCGCACGGCGAGCTTGAGGCGTTTTGATTTAAAGCCTGCTTTGCCTGCGGGTGCGTGCTTGAGCTTGCTTGCGTAGCGCCGTTTAAAATACGGCCGCGCGCTAAAATTTTATGACGCGCGGTTGAAATTTATTGAGCTGCGGTAATTAAATTTTACTGACGCTCAAACTCAAATTTATAAAATTTAAATCGATCCATCAGATTGTGCCATAAATTGAGTCGCGTTAAATTTTGACAGCGAGAGCTTAATCCTAAGCTCAAAGCATTAGATTTAGATCCAGCTGAATTCGCATTTGATTAAGCGAAACAAAAAGCGCAAAGTTATATCATTTCTTAAAATTCTGCAATTTTTTCGAAAGGATGAGATATGAAGCACTTTTCACTCTCAAAGACCGTTTTTATGGCGGCGAGTTTGGCCCTGCTCGGACTAACGGCTGCGAATGCGCAGGAGAAATTTTCCCCCGTCATCGTCATTCACGGCGGCACCAGCGGGCTTGATCTAACCAAGGAGGAATTTAAAATCCGCGAAGAGCCGATGAACCGGGCGCTTTTGGCGGGTCAAGCCGTGCTTGAACGGGGCGGCAGCGCGATGGATGCCGTAACGGCGGCTATTATGGTGCTTGAGGACGATCCGAATTTCAACGCGGGCAAGGGCGCGGTATTTACAGCCGACGGATTTAACGAGCTTGATGCCTCGATCATGGACGGCTCGACCAAAAAAGCGGGTGCGGTCGCGATGGATAAAAATGGTAACCTAGCCGCGGCGACCAGCACCGGCGACATGACAAATAAAATGACCGGCCGCATCGGCTCATATCAAAGATGCAGCGACAAGGAGCTAGACCTTGCTATCTCGAAAAAAGAATTTATAGATAACTTCCTCAAACAAGACGCCGAAGAAGGCTTTAGCTTCGAGCAGACGCAAGAGCTGCTGGGCGGGATAAATTAGCCTCAAATTTACAAAAGGACAAAAATGAAAAAAATTTTAGCGATGCTACTTTTAGGCTTGCTAGGTCTTGAAGCTAAGATAATTGGGCAGGGCGAGTTAGCGGACTACGGGTTGGTCTTTGCGGACGGTAACGCCGTAGATAAAGACGGCAACATAAAAGCCGTAGGTAAAAATTTTATGGTCACAGGAACCTTTTCTGACGGTCTTTGCGTGGTTTTTATAGGCGAACAGACCTTTTTTATGGACGAAAACGGCAGACTTGTCGTGCGTTTGGCGCCCGGTACGGGCTTTAAAACTAGCTTTACCGAGGGGCTAGCAGGCATCGCCAAAAACGGTAAATTCGGCCTCATAGATAAAACAGGTAAGGTCGTAGTAGAACCCAAATTTGACGATATGGGTATAGCCTTCAGAGATGGCGCGATAGTCGTGGGTGAGATGAAATACGGCAGGATGAAATACGGTTACGTGGATAAAAGCGGCACAACAATCATTCCCCCGCGCTACGACGAGGTAAGGTCGTTTTCCGATGGACTAGCCTCGGTGCGCACCGGCGATAAATGGAGCGTGATAGATAAAAGCGGCGCTACCGTTTCAAAGCTAAATTTTAACTACCCATTAAAGTTCACAGAAGGCTTAGCATCCGTAAAATTTAACGGACTTTACGGCTTTACGGATAAGGACGCAAACATCGTTATAGAGCCTAAATTTGAATTAGCGTCGCTCTTTAGCGAAGGGCTAGCGGCCGTAAAATCGAGCGGTAAATGGGGTTTCATAGACAAAAGCGGAAATTTCGCGATAGAGCCGCGTTTTGACGAAGTAAATAAATTTAAAGAAGAACGTGCCGTAGTGAGGATCGGCGAGCTGTGGGGTATCATAGATAAAAGCGGTAAATTTATCCTTGAGCCACAAAAATTCGACTATATATTTGACGAGTTTTACGGCGGAATGTTAAATTTCAAGGTAAATAGAAAAAGCGGTTGCCTAGGCATAGACGGCAAGGTCGCCATAGAACCAAAATTCGATAGCATATTTGTTTTTGAGGGCAACGCGACGGCCGCTAGTGTAGACTATAAAAGCGTGTTTATCAACAAAAAGGGCCGAATTTTACCTATTTCTTACTACTTTGAGATAGAAGATTGAGGTAAATTTGCGACGGTTTTAGCGAACGCTTTGCTTTTTTAAACTAACAAGCTACATTCAGTCACTAAAATTTCTCGCCTTTATGCCACATAAAACCCAATAGGCCTATTTTGCTAAAAAAATAACGTAAATTTAATTTTTACAATACGAGTTAAATTTGAAAATTTACATACTAAATTTTATCTCAGGCAATAAAACTTCGGTTGTTTTAATTTACTTTCATCCGTATTTAACTTTTGCCTTAAATTTTTGCACATGATAGCAAAATATGCAAATTTCAGGTAGAATATCGCCACATAAAATCAAGGCGGTAAAATGAGAAAATTTATAGTCGTTCGCGGACACGCGGGCTCGGGTAAAACGACTTTCGCAAAAGAGAAAATTAAAGAATTTCAAAACGAATATCCGCAGGCGCAAATTTATCATCTGGAAAACGATATGTTTCTAACCGATGAGGCGGGGGTTTATACTTGGTCGCCGAAGCTTTTGGAGGACGCGAAGCGCAAGGTCGCCCGCGAGATAAAGCAGGCGTATAAATTTGCTCTGGAAAACAAAGCTAAAGACGTTCTTATTGTGCTTAGCAACGTGAGTGCGCGCACCAAAGAGCTGCTAAGCCTAAAAGAGCAAGCCGCACAAAATGGATTTATTTTCGAATGCTTTAGAATGCAAAATTTCTTCGCCTCCGAGCACGGCGTCGATGAAGACACGGTGATAGCGATGTTTATCAAGGTCGCAAACAACAAAATAGAGGGCGAAATTTTGATCCCGCCCGTCAATCCTATGAGCGAAAGTGTAGCGCAAAAGATCAAAGACGCGGCGGCTCTAAACAGGCGCGATCTGCCCTTTGATGCGGCGCAAAATACCTACGTAACGAAAAAATATATCGCCGCCACGCAGGATAAAAGGCTCTGGAGTGCGCGTCAAAGCGAGCTTTATCCCGAGCTTCGCACCTACAAATACTCAAAACGCGTCTTTTTCAAAGCCGATTGGGATAAGGCATTGCTTGAGATGCGCGGGCTCATAATGGACGAGAATTTAAATATCATTGTGCGTCCGTTTAAAAAGGTCTATAACTATTCGGAATTTACCTCGCACAAAAGTCTTTATCCTATCGACATCACAGACGATACGCCCGTGCTTGCCGTGCGAAAGGTAAACGGGTTTTTAGGGTGTTGCACCTACGTAGATACCCACGAAAGCGGCGCGAGCTTTAACCGCCGCGTCATCTACTCTACGACGGGATCGACCGATAGTAGATTTGCACAGATGGCGCGCGAGCACTGCTGCAAATTTGAAGAGATTTTCAAACGCTATCCAAATAAAACTTTTTTATTTGAGATCACCGACGAGAGCGACCCACACATCGTAGAAGAGGAGCTTGGCGAGACTTTTATTGGACTTATCGACGTTAAAACTGGCGCGCAAGAGAGCGAATTTGAACTGGATAAAATCGCCGCAAGTACTGACGGAGCGCTAAAAAGACCTTTTTATAAAGAGGGCGAGCAGTATCTAAAAACGAGCTTTGCGGAGCTAAAAAATATAGTCAAAGAGGCGAAATTCGAGGGCTTTATGGTGTATATCCCGAGCCAAAACGATTTTTGCTTTAAGATGAAAACGCCTTATTATCTCGTGAATAAATTTTTCGCTCGCAGTAAAAACGAGGCGCTTTCCGGCAAACTCGATAAAACCAAGCTTGATGAGGAATTTCACCCCTTGATCGATCATATCAAAGCAAACGAGCGAGAATTCAAATCCCTTGACGAGCAGGGCAAGCTAGGCTTTATAAAAGAATTTTTAGAAAAAGTTTAACGTTTACCGTGCGAATATTTGGCGCCGCGCAAATTTGAACGTAAAGCGCAATTCGATGCGGCGATTAAAGCTTAAAGGAAAAATGATGATATTTTTTACCTCCGATTTGCATTTTTATCACGGCAATATTATGAAATACTGCCCTAAATTTAGGGCTTTTAACGACGTAAGCGAGATGAACGAAAAGCTAATAAAGCTCTGGAATGCCGTAGTGGGGCCCGAAGATACGGTTTATGATCTGGGCGATTTTGCATTTTGTAATAAATTAAAGGATCTAAAAAGCGTCGCGCGTAGGCTAAACGGCTCGCATGTGCTGATTTTAGGCAACCACGATACGCTCATTAGCCAAAACAAAGAAGCGCTGCTACGCGAGCTAAAAGACGACGGAAATCCTATCTTTAGCGATATCCTGCACTACAAGGAGCTAAATTTTGACGGCGGCGCGGGCGCAATAAAGGACGGCAAAGCGGGAATCAGCATCTGTATGTTTCACTATCCCGTAGAGGAGCACAACCGCGCCTCGAAAGGCTCTTTTATGCTTCACGGACACTTGCACGACCGCGCTTCCAGCCTAGAGGGGCGCATACTAAACGTAGGCTTTGACTCGCACGGCAAAATTTTAAGCTTAGATGAGATCGTGCAAATTTTAGGGCAAAGGCAAATCTCGGCAAGATATTTGTGATCCTGGCTAAACACGGACAGCCGCAGCATTGATTTAAGCGCAGGCTGCCGCAATATCTTGCAAAAGCACCCGCATAATACGGGGATAGGCAAAGCGCTCGGCGGTATCTTTATCGACAAGCACGGACACACGGGCTTTGCGTGGACGAAAGATAAGCTCGGAATGTATCACGGCGAAGCAAGGCTCGGAGCCAAACCGATCGTTTACTGGCCGCTAGGCGAGAAATGATCGGTTTTAGCAGATAGCGCAGAAAGCAGAGAAGCGCTTAGCAAGAAAAGATCAAATTTGATCCCGCCTATTTTGATTCGGGCGGGGTCAAATTTGGTTAAATTTAATGGCTTATTCAAAAATCCCAGAATTTGATTTTATACATAAATACGAAGTCAAATTTTAAAGCGATAAAACCTAGCTTCACCGCTCAAATTTAGCTTCTATTGCCTCGCTTGCCTTTTGCCTCCGCGCAAATTTTAAAATTTGCCGCGTGCTTTAAAAAGATCGGTGTGCATTTTGAAGGACGGCTATGCGCTTAAAATAGCTGCACCGCCCGTTTTAATAAAGCTTCGCTTCGGCAGAGTAGAGCTTGTCTAAATTTTAAAATTTATCCGCGTGTAGTCCGCGCAACTCGCCGAGCGGCAAGAATGGGAGGAGGGATAGCTTCCGTTCGAGTATCAAAACCCAAAACGATACCGCCTTTTGCACTAGCTATGAATACGGTGTGTATGAAGCAACAGAGCAAGGGCGAACCCAACCGGTGCGCGGGCGAAATTCGCGGAATTTTGCCGATTGTCGCGTGCGATTTTATCTAAGATGCTGCAAATTTTTTCCGTAGCCGCCGTAATTCTGCTCGCATCCAAATAAAATTTCACGAAATTCCGTAGAATTTTACGCTGTGTATTCTGCAAACCGATCGGCGAAATTTTGCGGACGCGACCGAATTATATGCGTAAATTCCGCCGTCAAATTATAATAGGGCGCAAATTTCGTGGATGGAATCGCTAGCTAAATTTAAACCCGCGCGGTTAAGCCCAGCAAGCCCGCCTGCTAAAATTTTGTTCGCGCAGAATTTCATTTGTGTAAAGTTAAAATTCCAGCCGAAACTCCGTCTCGCCCGGCTCGCTTCTGCACGAAATTTTAAGCCCGAGCTCGTCGCAGTATTTTTTCACGATAAAAAGCCCGATGCCAAAGCCGCCGTTGCGCTCGTCAAATCGGGTGTAGAGCTCGAAAATATGCGGCAAATTTTGCTGCGCAATGCCCGCGCCGCTATTTTTGATGCGAAGCGAGCGCTCGCTTAGGCTCACCTCGACGCAGCCGAGCTCATCACAATATTTTATAGCGTTGCCAAGCAGATTGTCGATGATTTTTCGCAGCTTAAACTCATCCGCGCAAAAGGCTACCGGGCGCAGATCGGCGCGTAGATTTATGCACTTTTGCTCCGCAGAGACGCCGAAATACTCGATACGACTTTGCAGTAGCTCGCCTAAATTTACCTCCCGCCCGCTGCCGCTTTTGTTTAAGCTTAACGCGGTTAGGTCTTCGAATAGCGCGTTTATCGTATTTGCGCCCGCCTTGATATTGCTCAGATATTTTTTCGCATCGGTATCGAAAAGCTCGATACTCATCAAAATCACGCTAAGCGGGGTTTTTATCTCGTGCGTGGTGTCGCGGATGAAGCCGTCAAGAAACTCGATCTTTTCATAAAGCGGGCGCAGCGAAAGGCGGATGATAAAATATGCGATCAGCAAAATAAGCGCCAAAACAAGCGCGCTCGCGGCTAAAATTTTAAGCTTCAGCGCCGCTAGCTTGCCCTCAAGCGCCTCCGTTTTGATCGCTACGTAGTACTCCGTGCCGTCCTTGCCGGTGAGATTAAACTGCTCGATCCTGCTGGCTCCCTCCATATACACGCGCGGCGCGTCATCCTTCGGCTCGAAATCCCGTGCGATCTCATCGCTACTATTCAAATCCGCAGCGTATGCCTGCATAGCGTCGAAATCGCCCTCGTTTAGGCGTCCGCCGCGTGCGAGCTTAGCCTCTAAGCCGTGTTTGAAATCCCTGATCGCAAAGGCATCGCGATCCGCGATAAAAAACTTCTCCCGCTCGTAAAATACACTGCTTACCAGTGCCAAAAACAGGACGCTGGTGAGCGTATAGAGCAAAAAAATCGGTAGAATTTGACGCATTTTGGACACGGCGCGCTCCTAGAGATATTTGTAGCCGAGCTTGGAAGCGTTTATGATGCGATCCTTACCTAAAATTTTTCGCAGCTCCGCGATATAAACGCGCAGGCTAAGCTCGCTCGGACTCTCGTCGTAGTCCCACAGCGCGGCGAAAATTTCATCTTTACTAAGGAATTTATCGCGGTTTTTCAAAAGCAGAGCAAGAAGCCTCGCCTGTTTTTGCGGCATCGACACGGCTCTTCCGTCGCGATAAAGCGCGTGCTGAGCCATATCGAAGCTAAAGTTTCCGCCGATATTTTCGCGCAAAGCGGCGTTGTGGACAAAGGTGCGCTTTAGCAGATTATCCGCGCGCAGAGCCAGCTCTTTTAGCTCGAAGGGCTTTTTGAGGTAGTCGTCGCAGCCGCTTTTAAAGCCGCTTTCGACGTCTTGCAGAGTATTTAGCGACGTCGTGAAAATGCACGGTGCGCCGCGCCCCGCCTCGCGTAGCTCGCGAAGTAGCGCAAAGCCGCTGCCGCCGATGATTTTGACGTCGAAGATCCACAGATCGAAGCTCTTTTCGTACGCTAAAGAGAGCGCCTCGTCGTAGCTTTTGGTGCCGCTTACCTCGTGCCCCGCGCCGCGCATATAGGTGCACATCATATCTAGCAGCATTCCCTCGTCCTCGACGATCAAAACCCTTGCCATAGTTCATTTCCTTGCGTAGAATTTTTGAAATTATACCCTGTAAAATTCCACGTAAAATTTAATTGCGAAATTTCACGGCAAATTTTATACCGCAGAATTTTAAAATTTACAAAGCAACGCTAAAGCTTTAAAATTCCGCCGCTGCGAAATTCTAAATTCCGCGACATAAAATTTTACGGCGCAGAATTTCAAAAACCTCGCCTGCGCCGATAAGGTTTTGCGAAATTTCATCGGCGCTACGCCGCATAAATTTCAAGCTAAAATTCTAAAATTCTCGCGCCGTATTTCGATAAAACAAAATTCCGCGCAAGTGTTGCGCGGAACTACGTAGCTTGCGCGTAAGCGGCACTACTGCGCCATAGGACACGGAGCGGCGCCCGCATTTTGATTGCACGGCATCTCGCCTCTTGGCGGCATTGCCGGATCCGCACCGTCGCCCATTCCTCTATGCGGCATATGACCGCGCTCGCCTGGAGCCGCATGTGATCCGTGCGGGCCGAACCCGTGAGCAGGCCTTTTAAATTTGCCGAAATTACCGCGATCCTTAAGCTCGATATCCAGCCTATCTGCTTGCTCGACGCTTAACTTGCCCGCCTGGGCGTTATAGTTTTGTCTAAACTCGTCTAGGAATTTCTCGCGATCCTCGACGCTCATAGCGTCCAGCTTCTTTTTAAACTCTGTCTTAAATCCGCGCTTGAGATCCCTTGCCTGCGCTCTTAGCTCGCCCGCGCGCTTATCGATCTCAAACGCCGCTTCGCTTAAGCTCTTGGCATCGGCGCCTGCGACTGCGGCATTGATCTGCTCGGGGCTGCTTGAGCTAAAATCTGCAGCGAACAGCACGCCAGTGACTAAAACGCTTGCTAAAACAATCTTTTTCATTCTCTCTCCTTTGTGAAAGTTGGCGTGATTGTAATAAAAAGTCGTGAAGAAAAAGTTAAGCCTCGCAAAAGTCGCAAAGAGAGTTAAATTTTGAAATTTTGCGAGCGCTACCGACAAGTTTGCCTTTGACATACGAGCTTAAATTTATGCGTAAATTTTAAATTTACGTGCGCTCGGGCGTGCAAATTCGTTCTTTCGCGAAGCCGCTTTTAAGCGCATAGAAATCACGCGTAAGCTCATTTTATAAGCATATGCAAGTAGGCTAAATTTTAAAATTATTTCAAATCGCTATAATTTTTCAAAAATTTAAGGAAGCTGGATGAAAATTTTAAATTTTGCGCGGACGAGCCTTGGCGCAAACATCTATCAGGGCATGGGTTTTGGCATCGCGATGACGTTTTGCGGCGGTTTTATCGACGCTTATACCTTCATAAAGCGCGGCGGCACGCTAGTGGCGGGGCAGACGGGCAACGTTACCTTTCTCTCGGTGGATTTGGCGACGCGGAATTTTGACGGAGCGCTTACGAAGGGCGTTACGATGCTTGCTTTTATGGCGGGCGTTTTTGCGGTAAGCATACTGCATACAAAACTTCATAGCGCGTTTTGGCGGCTTGCTACGATAGTGCCGCTGATTACGTTTTGCGCCATCGTGGGATTTTTGCCTGCGGATATGCCAGATATCTATATTGTGCCGCCGCTTGCACTGGGGATGGCGATGCAAACGACGGCGTTTAGCGAGGTCGCCGGCAGAGGCTATAACAATGCCTTTACTACGGGCAATCTCAAAAAGACGATGATCTCTTTGGGCGAATACGTAATGCACCGTAAAAGCGAAGATAAGCGCTCGGTTTTCATATACGCAGCCCTCGTAATCAGTTTCGTTGCGGGCGGCATCGCTTCGGCGCTTTTACAAAAGATCTTGGGTTTATATACGATTTTAATTGCGGCGGTGATTTTGGCGGTAACGGCAGGAATTTACGCCCTTATGCTGATTGAGCGCGAGGATCATCTTTCGTCTTGAATTTGCGAGGTTGATTTTATCGAAAAGATTTGCGGAGCGCGAAAGCTCCGCAAAGTATTTTGTCGAGCGCTTATTTTATAACGCCGCAGACCATTCTAGCGCCGCCGCCGCCAAGAGGCTTCGGATGGTCGCTGTGGTTATCGCCGCCTACGTGAACCATTAGCGAGTGGCCCTTTAGCTCATCTAGGCTCTTGATCTTCGGAGCTAGCACCGGATAGACCGCATTACCCTCGACATCGACAAAAAGCGCAGGCAGATCGCCCTTGTGGCCGCTATCGTCCCAAGCAAACGAGTGCTTTTTGGTATCACTTGGATCCCAGTGGCCGCCCGCTTTCATACCTAGACCCTTCTCGGTAGCGCCGCAGTCGGCGTTTTGATGCACGTGAAAGCCGTGCACGCCGCTAGCAAGACCCTTTAAATTTGGAAAGAACGCCACGCCGTAGTTCGTCTCGACCGCTACGACCTCGCCGACGGTTACGTTGCCCTTCTCGCCCAGCTGCTCCATAGCGATGACGAGGTGCTTGCCAGTCTTAGGGTCGAAATTTTGCATATCGCCGTGATCGTGAGCGATCAAAGCACTTGCGACTAAAATTGATGAAATTAGAAATTTCTTCATGAAAAATCCTTTAAAGTGAAATGTGAGTGCAATTTTATCCAAAAATACTTAAAAAATAATTTTTCTTATTTAGATAAATTTCGCTTTTTATCTAAAAGACTTATCGCGAAGAATAAAATCAAGCTAAAAATCACGAGCAAAACGCTTAAAATCAGCGCCCGCTCATTCTCGCCGTCATACACGGCGCCCATGATCGCAAGGCTTAGCGTGTCGGTTTTGCCCACGATATTTCCGCCCAGCATCAGCGTGATACCCACTTCGCCAAGCCCGCGCGAGAGCGCTAAAATAAGCGCGGAGCCGAGCGTTTTAAGCGAGCTTGGAAGGATAATGAAGAGGAAAATTTGAGCTCTGTTTTTGCCCAAAATTTGCGCGGCTTCGATTAGGCTTTTAGGAAAGAGCTCAAAGCTCGCGCACACCGGCTTTACAAACAGCGGCAGCCCTACCAAAAATGCGGCGATTACCAATGAAGAAAAGTTAAAAACGATGTCTAAATTTAACGCAGAGCCGATAAATCCGCTCTTTCCGAAGATATAAAGAAGTAGAAATCCCGTCGCGATCGGCGGGAAGATGAGCGGAAAAATTATCAAAATTTCGACGATCTTTTTAAATTTGGCTTTACTGAAAGCTAAAAAATACGAAATTGCTAGCCCTATTGAAATCAGTAGCAAAAAGCTGCAAAACAGGGCTTTGACGCTTAAAAGTAAAGGCCAAGCTATGTCGCTCATTTAAGACCGAATTTTGAAAAAATATCTTTTGAGCGGTCCGATTGAAATTCCTTCATTACCTTTTCGCAAAGCGCTTCATCGCTGCACGCGCTAAGCCTTGCGATGCCGATGTATGCGGGGCTGTAGAGGCTCTCGTCGATGTAGATGATCGAGCCGAACTCATCTTTTTTGGCGACCGCTTCGGTGCTGTTGATAAAGCCCGCTTGCACCTCGCCGTTGATGACGTAAGCGACTACCTGCGGCACGCCTGCGACGGCTAAAATTTTATCTTTTACCCCATCCATCTTGGCGTTTTGTAAAAACTCGTTCGTTCTGATACCGTAAATCGCCTTTTTAGGATCTGGCATCGCGATTTTATCGAACTTTTCGATCTCCGAGACGTCGTTTATTTTGATATTTTTCGGCGTCACCAAAACAAGCGTGCCGCGCCCGACGCGCTCAAATTTAGTGATATTTAGATCGCTTTTTTTCAAAAACGCCTCGTCGCCCACGATGAATGAAATTTTATTCTCGCGCGATTGAATGACGAGCTGGCCGAGGTTGGCAAACGATCCCGCCACGTCCATGCCCTCTTTTTTCAAATTTTCGATCACGGCCGAGACGGGCTTTTTGTACCCGCCGCCGGCTGCGATTATCAGCTGATCCGCGCAGAACGAAACGCTTGCCGCAAGCGCCAAAATAAAAGCAATTTTTTTCATGAAAATCCTTTTTTTGAAATTTTAAGAATTCTACAAAATATACTCTTATTTATTAATAAATTGCACTTTTAATCCCTTAGCTTAGCGTATCGCGCCTTAAATTTAAAATTTAATATTTAGATAAACTCTATCTTTCCGCCTAGATCGCACACGCCCTGATTCCAAACCGCCGAGCTTACGAGCACGTCCGCGCCGGTAGCCGCGAACTCGGCGCAGTTAGCTTTATTTATGCCGCCCGCAGCGCAAATTTTAATCTGCGACGCCGTCTCATCTCGCCTCAAAACGCAGGCTCTAAGCTCGCCAGGGCTCATCTTATCGCACATTATCGCATCCGGCGCGTATTTTAAGAGCTCGCTAAATTCGCGCTCGCTCGCCACTTCGATCATGATCTTTCGCTCGGGCGCGCGCTCTTTAAATTTAGCGACCTGCGCGCAAAACTCGCTAAAGCTCGCAAACGCGCGAATATGGTTTGAAAAAAACAGGACGCTGTCGTACAGCCCCAAGCGGTGCATCGTTCCGCCGCCCGCTATCAGCGCATTTACGCAAAGCTCCTTCGCAAAAGGAAAGCTCTTGCGCGTCGCACCCAGCACGCAGCGCGGATTAGCCTCTCGCATCAGCGCAACCATCTCGTGCGCGTAGGTCGAAATTTTGCAGGAGTACTCAAACACGATCTGAACGATCTTCCAAGCTTTATGCAGGCTCTCAAAGCTCCCCTGCGCGCTAAAAATTTCATCCCCCGCGCAAAATGCGCTTCCCTCGCGCGCTAGATGCTGCGTCTCGCAACCAAAGCGCGCCGCTACCTCGCGCGCAATCTGCCCGCCGCTAAAGATCAGATCCTGCCTCGTTACGATCGAAAGCCGCGCGGGCGCGTTTAGATCCACAAAGTCTTGCAAAAGCTCGGTCGTAAGGTCCAAAAACGCGCCGTCGCTAGCGATAAGATCATCGATTTTACTCTGCGAAATAAACATATCTAGCCTACGAAGTGAATTTTAGCGGGCTCAAAGCGTGAATGCGCCTTTGTGACGCGAGACGGAAAGCCCAAAGGCATAATGCAAAACGCCTCTAAATGCCCAGGCAGATCCAAAATTTCTCTTACGCGCTCCATTGCGTAAATATCGGGCGCTACGCCCAGCCACGTGGTGCCAAGCCCTAAATGGTGCGCCGCCAGCCAGAGATTTTCTGCCGCACAAGCGCAGTCGTAGCGAGCGTAGGGCTGGAATTTTAAGCCGCTTTTGCGCGTGCAGACCACGATCGCAAGCGGCGCATCTTTCGTGCAGCCGCCGTAGGTGCCGACGCTGCTAAGTAGCGTAAGCGTGGTGCGGTCGCGCACTACGTAAAACTCCCATGAGCGCTGGTTGCCCGCGCTAGGGGCTTGCATCGCGGCTTTTAGCACGAGCTCGATCTGATCGTCGCTCGGCATTTTTTCAGTAAAATTCCGCACGCTCGTGCGTGTAAAAATTTCATTCATCGCTACTCCTTTAAATTAAATTTCTAAATTCCGCTTTTTGCGAGCGGCAAAAAATGGAATTTAGAAGTAGGCTTGCCGCTGCGTTTGCTTGAGCCCTGCTTACACTTTACGCTTATTTAGGCGCTACGCGGCGGCTGATGCGCGCAGATATGGTTTTGCTTGCCTGAGCGCGCCTTTTTTTGCATCAAAAAGCGCAAAGTCGCGATAAAATTTCAAATCGCGCTGCTGCGAAAATCCGCCGCAAAGAACATCCGCTCAAACTCAGCTTGCTTAAATTTCGCTCACGAGCAAGCTCGCGACCCGCGTATTTAAATTTTAATCCTAGACCGCTATCTGGCTTGTTAAAACTGCGCGCCGTATACATCGGCATGCGCGTGTAACTCGCGTGGTCCTTAAATTTCATCTCGCGCCGAGTCTGCGTCGATCTTTACGGATAAAATTTTATCCTTCGCAGCAATGAAATTTCACCTTCGTGCCGAGCAAATTTTATCTTCGTCGCCCGGACAAATTCCGCTTTCGCCGCTTTTTAATTTTAACCGCACGTGCGCCGCGAAGCACTTGCCGCGCCGTACCGCATGCAAAGCGCGCTCAGATCAAAAGCTCAAAATATCTAAAATTTAACCGCCAAGCACGACTAGGCGGAGCCATGCGCCGAAGCGCTATGAAATTTAAGCGTTAAACCTGCTCGCCTATCAGCCTGCGCACGACGTAGCTTGCGATGAAAAGCCCGAAGCTCGCGGTCACGCCCATGAAGCTACCCATCGATTTGACGCGCGGCGGCTCGCTCGAGCAGACGACGTCAAAATCGCCCGCAAAGCCGCGCTTTCGCAGCTCATATCTGATCTTGCGCGCGAGCGGATCGCCTTGCGTCTGCCAGATTGATCGGATTTCGATTTTAGCGGGATCGAGCCTCTTTGCGCCGCCCATCGAGCTTATGAAGCCCGCGCCCGCCTCGCTACAGCGTAGCGCAAGAGCGATCTTGGCGCCCACGTCGTCGATCGCATCGATTACGAAATCAAATTGTGCTAGATCAAATTTAGATAAAAATTCCTCATCGATCCTAGCGGCAATCGGCGTTACGCCTTTAAATTTGCGCGCGAAAACCTCGCATTTTAGCTCGCCTACATGCTCGCTTCCAAGCTGGCGGTTTTGATTGGTGATCTCGAAGCGATCGCAATCGATTACGCTTAAGCTTACCGCGCCGCTGCGGTACAGCGCCTCTATCGCCGCTCCGCCCACGCCGCCGCAGCCGCAGATTAAAATTTTAGCGCTTTGCAGCCTTGCGAAATCCTCGCCGAAAAGTAGGCGCGAGCGCGAAAAGCGGTCTACTGCGACCTCACTCATCGTTTTTCATCCACCTTTCTAGCGCGCTCATCTGCTCGTGCGCGGTCAAATTTAACTTAATCGGGCTTAGCGTCGCCCGCCCCTCAAAAAGTGCCGAAATGTCGCTATTTTCGTTTTTGCCTGCATCAAAACTGAGCGTAGATTTGCCTAGCCAATAATACTCCATTCCGCGCGGATTGCGGTTTAGCTGCGCGTCGGTATCGTAGAGCTTCTCGCCGCATGGTGCGACTGTTAGCCCCTTGAAATCTTGCTTTGAAACGGCAGGAACATTTAAATTTAAAAACTGCTTCGGCGGCAGAGGAAAGCCTTTTTTAAAGATTTTCTCGACCAATTCCACCGCGAGCTCGCACGCGAGATCAAATCCGTATCGCTGCAGCGAGTCCGCGACGTAAAACTGGCTCACCGCAAGCGCGGGAATGCCTTGCAAAACCCCCTCCATCGCGCCTCCGCAGGTGCCTGAATAGGTCACGTCCTCCGCGACGTTGGCGCCGTGATTTATGCCGCTTATCACAAGATCGGGCTTGCGATTATACAGCGCGCGAAGCGCCAAATACACGCAGTCTGCGGGCGTAGCGTCGTCGAGTTTGAAAAATCCGTCGTCGAGCTTTACAAATCTAAGCGGGCGCGTGAGCGTGAGCGAGTGCGAGCATGCCGATTTTTCTGAGCTTGGCGCTACGATAGTGACGTTTGCAACCCCTCTTAGCGCGCTTGCAAGCTCCAAAAGTCCGCGCGCTTCGAATCCGTCGTCGTTAGTGATTAAAATTTCTTTCATATTCTCTCTTTAGCTAAAATTTCACAACAGACCTATCAGGGCGGAATTCTATCTGCAAAAATTCTAGCGCTTAATTCTTTACTATGCAAAAATTGCTACTTAGCTTGCGTGGCGTAGAATTCCGTCGCGCCAAATTTTTTCGCAAAAATTCCATCACGAAACTTAGATCGCAAAATTCATAGAAAAATTTCGCTTTCGCGCCGATGCAAATCCGCGGCATAAAATTACGCTAGACTTATCTATAACCCTGCTTTGCGGCATATCTCCTCGCTCACCTGCGAATCAAGTAGGTGTGAGCTTGGATAATCGTAGAAAAATCGGTGCACTTCACGCACTCCGTTTCGCAATAAAGCTCGCGTACTAGGTGCGTTGCAGTCATTTTCGGTAATATCCTTGGCTAGCAATTTGAGATATTTTTGCCGATCGGAGCTTTTCAGGCTCGCCCAGCCAGGGCTTAGCGAGTAGGCATAGATCAGATCGCTTCCTTGTGCGCTAATTTCTTCGAGGAAGGCAAACTGCGCGACCTTAACGTGGGGCTTGGCGCCGCCTACGTCTGCTGCGATCTCGCTAGCTGCGGCTTTAGCGACGAGTGCGGGCGAGCCTAGCTTACTAAGCGCCTCAAAACGCGCCGTTACTGCGGGATCCTCGGTGACTTGACGCTTTTGGTATTTAGCCGCGCCGCAACCGCCTAGCAACATCACGAACGCGCCACATAGCGCTAAAATTTTAAAATTTCTCATCTTAAATCCTTTGTCGGCTTAATTTTAGCACATTTTGCTATAATTAACAAAAATTTAAAAGGCTAAATTTGAAATATTTAATCTCTTGCCTAGAACCCTCGGCGAATCTGCATTTTAAAGAGGTTCTAGCGCATCTTAAAAGGCTCGATCCCGCTTACAAAATTTGCGGAATTTTCGATGAAAAGCTGGGCTCGCCGATATACAAAAGCAGCGAATTTTCGGCGATGGGCTTTATAGAAATTTTGCCGTTAATTTTAAAAGCCAAGCGCGCGGTAGCGCAGATGACGCGGCTTGCGGCGGAGTGCGATCGCGTGCTTTTGATTGACTCGCCCGCGTTTAATCTACCGCTAGCTCGCGCGATCAAAGAAAGCGGCGCGCGCGCGGAAATTTCATATTATATCCTGCCGCAGGTTTGGGCATGGAAGCCGCACAGAGCGGAGAAGCTGAAGGCGTTTTGCGATAATCTGCTCTCAATCTGGCCTTTTGAGGCAAAATTTTTCGGCGCGGATTGCGAGGAAGATGAAGGCGCTGTGCCGCAAGAAGCGGAGGGCAAAGACATTGTACTACAAGAAACAAAAGATAAAGACGTTGCACCGAAAGAGGATGCCGCGCGCCAAAGCAGCCAAAGCGCTAAAACCGCAAAATACTCTTTCGTGGGACATCCGCTGCTTGATGAGATAAAATTCCAAAAATCAAGCTACGAAAAACAGGGCAAGATCGCCTTTATGCCGGGCTCGCGCAGGGCTGAAATTTCAAGACTGATGCCGATTTTTAGAGCCCTTGTGCCTAAATTTGAAAATAGCGAGCGAGTCTTAATAATCCCGCCGCA
This sequence comes from uncultured Campylobacter sp., assembly GCF_938045345.1. Lineage (GTDB taxonomy): Bacteria > Campylobacterota > Campylobacteria > Campylobacterales > Campylobacteraceae > Campylobacter_B. The sequence goes on along the minus strand of NZ_CALIMS010000033.1, from coordinate 5,859 downwards.
TCTGATGGATCAAAGAGATGAAATTTACGGGCCTCTGGGCGGCTTTAGCATCGCAAACGATACTCCCGCCACGCTTAAGGATTGCGATTTTGCCTTCATCTGCTCGGGTACGGCGACGCTTGAGGCGGCGCTCATCGGCACTCCGTTCGTGCTGTGCTACAAGGCTCGCGCGTTTGACGTTTGGCTCGCGCGAAAGCTCGTAAAGCTAAAGCACGTGGGGCTTGCGAATATTATTTTTGATTTTTTGGGCGAGGAGCCGCTACATGAGGAGCTTTTGCAATCCGAAGTAAGCGCGCAAAACCTACTCGCCGCATATGAGCGCTGCGACGCCGCGAAATTTAAACTTGCGAGCGAAAAGCTGCGAGATTATCTGAAATTCGGCTCCAGCGAAAACGTGGCAAAAATTTTAACGCAGCCTGCGAGCTAAAATTTTAAGGCTAAAGCTTATATAATTTGATAAAAAGAAAGGAAGATTATGACGACCGAACCAATGACGCTTTACGGATATGAAAAGATCACCTCCGAGCTCAAAGAGCTTCAGAGCGTGAAGCTGCCTCACATCGTGCAGCAGATCGACATCGCGCGCGGACACGGCGATCTGAAAGAAAACGCCGAGTACCATGCGGCGCGCGAAGAGCAAGCGTTTTTGCTCTCGCGCATCGCCGAGCTTAGCGACATCGTCTCTCGCAGTAAAATCATCGACCCTTCCACTTACGAGCACGACCGCGTAAAATTCGGCTCCACCGTTACCTTTATGGACGTAGAGACCGAGCGGGAGGAGGTTTACACGATCGTAGGGCTTAGCGAGGTCGATATTTCAAGGCATCTCATCAACATCAACACGCCGCTTGCACGCCAGCTTTTAGGCAAAGCAGAGGGCGATGAGGTGGTGCTTCAGCTGCCATCAGGCACGCGCGATGTGGAAATTTTAAGCGTCGAATACAAGCCGATAAAATTTGAGAATTAGCGTGAAAAAAGTAGGCATCATCGGCGTTAGCGGCTATACAGGGCTTGAGCTGATTAAGGCTCTACTTTCCCACCCGGGCTTTGAAATTTCGTATTTGGGCGCCTCTACGCAGGGCGAGATAAGCGAAATTTTCCCGCAGCTTCGCGGCGTGTTTGAGATGAGCGTAGAAGCTGCGGACGCTCGCGTTGCGGCACAAAGATGCGATCTTATTTTCTTGGCGCTGCCGCATGGAAAAGCGATGGAATTTGCCCGCGAAATTTTAAAATTTAAAAGCGTCAAGGTAGTCGATCTATCGGCTGATTACCGCCTAAGTCGCGAGCTTTACGAGAAAAATTACACCACGCATTTAGACCCTCGTAATTTAGCCCACGCCGTTTACGGACTGCCTGAGCTAAATCGCGAAAAGATCCGCACCGCGCGCCTTACGGCAAATCCTGGCTGCTATCCCACCTGCTCTATTTTGGCGCTCGCGCCGTTTATACGGCTACTAGATCCCGCCCTCGGCGTATTTATCGACGCAAAAAGCGGAGTAAGCGGCGCAGGCAAGACCCTTAAAACGAGCAGCCATTTCGTAAGCGCGAACGAAAACGCGGGCGCCTACTCGCCGATCTCGCATCGCCACGCAGACGAGATCAAAGAGCAGCTGCAAATTTTAAAAGGCGGCGAATTTAGCACGCTTTTCGTGCCGAATTTGCTGCCGATTACGCGCGGGATGCTAGTTAGCGCGTTTGGCGTACTGCAAAAGAGCGTGGATGCAGAGGCGGTGCTGCGGGAGTTTTACGCAAACGAGCCTTTCGTGCGCGTCCGAAGCGAGCCCGTGAGCATAAAAAACGTCGCAGGGACGCACTTTTGCGATATTTTTGTAAAAACTGCCGGCGATAAAATTTGGATCAACTCGGCGATCGATAATCTTTTGCGCGGAGCATCGTCGCAGGCGGTCGCAAATGCAAATTTAATGTGCGGATTCGCCGAGGCTACGGCGTTGCCGCGTATCGCACACGGAATTTAAGCGATGAACTTTTTCGCAAAAGCGCTCACCCGCGGGAGCCTAGATGCAAAATGATCAAATTCAGACGATAAAACCCGGCGCGATCTTTATCGGCGATGCGCACGCGGGTGCGAGCAGGCCGCAATTTTTGAAATTTCTGCGCGCGCTGAAGGCCGAACCCGCGCCGCCGCCTCAAATTTTTATGATGGGCGATATGTTTGATTTTTTGGCAAATACGACCTACGTGCAGCGCTTCTACGAAGAGGAGATCGCGCTAATAAACGAGCTGTCGCGAAAATGCGAAATTTTTTACTTCGAGGGCAACCACGATTTTAATCTGCGCGAAATTTTTCCCCGCGCAAAAGTTTATCCAAACGGCGCGCAGCCCGTGAAACTTATCTGCGAGAGCGGCGAGGCGGTACAGATCGCGCACGGCGATCTGTTTTTGCCGCGTCTAATGCAGTTTGCGCTGCTTTCGCTGCGAAACAGAGCTTTTCTGAAATTTATGGACCTGCTCGATCGCGCTTTAAAATTTAAAATTTCAAAAGTAATCTTAAAATCGCAAGAAGGGAAAAATCTATACAAAAAAATGCCAAATTTTAAGGATATAATCGCGCCGAAGATCGATTTTTACGCGGCAAATTTGATCATCGAGGGGCATTATCATCAAGATGAAATTTTATATTTTGGCGAAAAAAAATATATAAATTTATGCTCGTTCGGGGTTAGGAGCAAAATTTACGAGGTCGCAAAAAGCGAAAAATTTATGCTAATTCCAAAAAACTTAAACTTAAATTAGCTATAATTCCTAAATTTTTGCGAGGATATTTATGATAAAGCTTTGTGTTTTCGACTTTGATTCTACGCTGATGGACGGCGAGACGATAGGTTTTTTCGCCGCTAAAATGGGCACGCAGCGACAAGTTAGCGAAATTACGAAGCGCGCGATGGCGGGCGAGCTTGATTTTTTCGAGAGCCTTAGCGAGCGAGTGGCACTTATAAAGGGGATGAAGCTTAGCGATGCCAAAGCTATCGCAGAAAGCCTGCCTTTTGTTTGCGGCGCTAGCGAGATCATCGCGTATCTGAAAAATAAAGGCATAAAAGTGATCGTCTTTAGCGGCGGATTTCATCTAGCCACGGACGTCGCGCAGAAAAAACTGGGCTTTGATGCGAGCTTTGCGAACTATCTGCATGAAAAAAACGGAATTTTAACCGGGCTTTTCGGCGGCGAGATGATGTTTGGATACTCAAAAGGGGCGCTGCTTGCGCAGCTTAAATCGCTGATGGGTCTAGAGACGAGCGAGGTAATGTGCGTGGGAGACGGCGCGAACGACGTTTCGATGTTTCGCGAGGCGGGGCTTAAAATCGCCTTTTGCGCGAATGAAATTTTAAAAGAGCACGCGAGCGTCTGCATTGAAAAAAAGGATTTGAAGGAGATTATGAAATATGTATGATAAAGCCCTAAATTTCAGCCTTTGGTGCGACTTTTTGGAGCGCGATTTTATCGATAAAGATTTCGACGAGCTGATCAAAAAAGGCATAATTAACGGTGCGACTTCCAATCCCGCGATCTTTAAAAATGCGATCCTAAGCTCCCCCGCATACGATGCAGCTAAAGAGGAATTTAGAAAAAAAGAGCCTAAAAAGCTGTATGAAATTTTAGCCACCGCGGATATCAGAAGCGCAGCGGAGAGCCTGCTTAAAAATTTCATTAACGGCGATGACGGCTTTGTGAGTATCGAGGTCGATCCATATTTCGCAGACGACACCGAGGCGATGTATCGCGAGGGCAAACACCTATACGGCACGATCGGCATGCCAAACGTAATGATCAAAATCCCTGCTACGAAGGCGGGCTACGAAGCGATGCGCGATCTGCTAAAAAAGGGGATCAGTGTAAACGCGACCTTGGTTTTTTCGCCTGAGCAGACCATAAAATGCATCGAGGCGATAAAAGAGGGAATTGCAGGCTTTCGTCGCTACTTCCCGAAGGCAAATTTACCAAAAACCGTAATTAGCATCTTCGTTAGCCGCTTCGATAGGTTATTAGATGAAAAAATGGCCTCAGCAGGCCTTCCTACCGGTAAAATCGGCATAATGAACGCCGCGAAGTGCTACAATATCATCGCTAAAGAAAATTTAAACTACGTAAAGCCGCTGTTTGCGAGCACGGGGGTAAAAGGAGACGATCTGCCGAAGGATTACTACGTAAGCGAGCTGATGTATCCGAGCTGCGTAAACACCGCGCCGCTTGAAACGATAGAGGTTTTTATAAGCGGCGATCAAAAGCCCAAAATGCCACTTAGCGATGCGCAGATAGAGGAATTTTTCGCTCGCGTAGCGGAGGCAAAGATCGATATGAAAAAGGCGTATAAAAAGCTGCTGGATGACGGACTGGCGGCTTTTGAAGAGGCATTTAAAGAGATAATAAAAACACTTAAAAAGGAGAAATGATGGCGGGTTCTATAGATTATTCGCAGTATCAAGTTGACGCTTCTACGCTGGATTTTAAGCAGCGAGACAGGCTAAATAAATATTTGGAATTTCTAATCCAAAATGGCGGTAGCGACCTTCATATAAAATCGGGCGCGGTTATCAGAGGTCGTATCCACGGCGAGCTAGTAAAATTTAGCAAAACGCCATTTTTGAAAGAAGACGCGATGACGCTAGCTAAGGAGCTTCTCATCACGCGCTTTCCGGAGCTTATCGAGAAAAAGAGCGTGGATTTTACCTACAAGCTAAACGAAGATTATCGCTTCCGCGTTAATATTTTTTTTCAGATCGACGGTATCAGCGCGGTTTTCCGAACGATCCCGGTTAAAATTCCAGAGATCGACGATCTAGGTCTGCCGCCTTCGATCAAAGATATTTGCGACACGGCTATGCGCGGCGTCGTGCTACTTACGGGACCTACGGGAAGCGGAAAGACGACAACGATCGCAAGTATGATAAATCGTATAAATAGGCAAAGAACCAGCCACGTCGTTACGATCGAGGATCCCGTCGAGTTCGTATTTAAAGACGATAAATGCATCATCAATCAGCGCGCTATCGGCGAGGACTGCAACAACTTCGCAGATTCGCTTCGCGCCGCGCTGCGAGAGGATCCGGACGTTATATTTGTGGGCGAGATGCGCGATTTAGAGACGATCGAGACGGCGCTTCACGCCGCAGAGACGGGTCACCTCGTGTTTTCGACGGTGCACACCATCGACGCAAAAGAGACGGTAAACCGCATTATCGCGATGTTTGAGCAGGCTGAGCAGGAGCGTATCCGAATGACGCTTGCATCCGTCCTAGAGGCGGTCATCTCTCAGCGTCTTGCCCGTACTATCGAGGGCAAGCGCGTGGCCGTCGTTGAAATTTTGCGCAAAAACACGCGTATTAAGGATATGATACTTGATGCGCGTGACGATGAAATTCCAGACGCGATCGCCGATGGTCGCAACACCTACGGCATGCAGACCTTCGATCAGCACCTGCTCGATCTTTACAGAGATGGTATCATTACCCGTGAGGAGGCGCTGGATAAGGCCTCTAAGCGAAACGACCTCGACCTGCAGATAAAAAACGTCGATCTTGCCAAAAAAAGGGATTTGGCGGCAGAATCCGGAGAGAGCGCCGAGGAGATGCTCGCCGGCGAAGTCGTACAGCTAAAAGAGATCCGCTAAGTCGTAAATTTTAAAATTCTAAATTTTTGCAATTTAAAATTTTAAAGAATTTTGCCTGCCGCCGCGCAGGCAGAATTCTATTCGTTTGCCCGCTGCTACGCGGGTATATACTACCTTAAATTTCATTTTAAAATATCTATAATTTCGATTAAAATTCCACGTCCGATTAATCTTATAAAATTTCTATTTATTTAATCTTTAATAAACAAAATTTCAACTAAATTTCAGGGGGG
>NZ_CALIMS010000032.1 GCF_938045345.1 uncultured Campylobacter sp. | reverse complement strand
CGCGATCCGCACGCCTGAAATCTTTAAAATCATCGCGCAAAAGGTGGAGCCTGCCGAGATGATGAGGACGTTTAATATGGGCGTTGGTATGATCGTCGTAGCCCCGAAGCAAAACGCGGACTTCGTGCTCGCTAACTCGGGCGGCTACGTCATCGGCGAGGTCGTAAAAGGCGGGGGCGTACAGCTCGTGTAAATTTGAAGCGGTAAAATTTGCCGCTTTTTGTCAAAGCAGAGTTTATGTTTAGACTAAATTTTAAAGCAGGTATTGCGGTCGCCTCCAAAAACAGCGCCGAGAATTATTATATGATAGGCCTTGCGGACGACAGGTACGACTATAAAAACTATCTGCTTTTCCAAAGACCGATCAAGCTCGGACGGTACGAGGACGCAGACGCACCGCATAACGGCCTATACGCTAAGTGTAGGCGACGTGTGCTATAACGGCTGAAGGCTGTGAAAATCACTAGCGAGCTTATCGTTTTTGAAGTCCAAGACAGCATCATCACTGTGGATATCAGCGGCGTCAAAATTCCCAAACGCTTCATTCAGTATTGCAAAGAAATTTTCGGCGATCCGCTCAGCATCGAGGGATAAATTTATGCGCAGCAGCACGCAAAAACAATCTTTGCGATTATAAATATAAAGCCGAGATTAAAATTTAAGAGCGAATTTTAGATAGCGCACAGGATAAAGGTGGTTAAATAAAGCTATCAAACGCAACAAAACCTCCTCGCCGTAGTAAAATTTATTGCGGGATTTGCACATCGAATTCAATGCGAATATTATGCGACAAAAATTTACCCTGCCAGACCATAGCCAAATTCCACGCTCGATCTGTGGCCGCTTCCACTTTAAATCAGGCACACTGCCTATCGCTGCTGCCCTCTTGCGGCAAGCGCCGCAGACTTAAGGGATACGGACGATCATCTAGCGATCCACGCCGCCGTTTGCTTTTTTGGAAAGGCGATCGCTAGTGCGCCCACACTATCGCTTGTTCTTTTAAGAAGAGACGATCACCTTTTTAAATTTAAAATTTTATCTATGCGCTCGCGCCTTATTTTGCAAAATCTAAAATTTTAGCGATATTTTCGCGGCTGTAGAGCTCCGACATATTCCACGCTTTGGCGTTTGTCGCGGCTACGTCTATGACCTCATCTAGTACCTTACCTTCGATGCCAAGCTGCGCGAGATTAGTCGGCGTGCCGATCTTATCAAACCACGCTTTAAGTGCTGTAATGCCTTCATTCGCACTTTTAAGGCCGAAAATTTCACGAGCGAAACGCTCAAACGCGCTTAAATTTCTATCCTTATACCACCTCATCCACGCAGGCATTACCACGCTAAGACCGGCTCCATGCGCGCAGTCCACAACCGCGCTCATCGCATGCTCGATCATATGGTTCGGATAGCCGAAGCCACCCACGCCCACGTAGGTTAGTCCATTTAATGCCATTGTCGCGGCCCACGCAAACTCGGCGCGCGAATCGTAATCGCTCGGATCTGCGAGCAGGATTTCAGTCGTGCGGATGACGGTTTTGATGTTGGCTTCGATATAGGCTCGCACGATGTCCGGATGGACGCTAGCGGTAAAATACCCCTCGATGCTGTGGGCGATGATGTCGCTCGCGCTATATACGAGATACTCGCGGCTGACGGTTGCTTGCAGCTGCGGGTTTATGACCGAGACTTTCGGGTATAGACACGGCGCGCTGATCGGGTATTTTTGCCTGGTCTGCTCCTTGGTCACCACTCCGCCGCAGTTCATCTCTGAGCCCGTCGCGGCGAGGGTGATGATATCAAAAATTTTAAGCGCGACACTCGGACTTTTGCCGGTGAAAAAATCCCACACATTGCCCTCGCAGCAGGCGCCCGCGGCTACGGCTTTCGCCGAGTCCAGCACGCTTCCGCCGCCCACAGCAAGCACGCTATCGGCGCCAAATTCCTTAGCAAGCCCGATCGCTTCGTTTACTTTGCTTAGTACGGGATTTGATTTTATGCCGCCAAGCTGCGTAAATTCTATACCGCTTGCCTTTAAGCTGCTCTCCACGACGCCCATCAGACCGCTCTTTCGCACGCGCTCGCTGCCGTATAGTACGAGAGCTTTTTTCGCGCCCGCTTCCTTCATATACTGCCCGATATGCTCCTCTTTACCCTTGCCAAATTCTATCCTCACGGGGTTGCAAAAACTAAAATTTGTCATCTTCTCTCCTTTAAACAAAGTTGGCTAAATTATAGCCTTTTTTAAAATTTTGCGGTAGCACGATGGTTCAAATTCCTTGCCTAATCGTGTAAATTTAAATATAACCCGAGTAAATTTAAAGGAGAGCATAAACGAAGTAGATAAAATTTTAAAAGACGCCGCAAAGATCGCGGACGAGCTATATCCCACCTACGGACACGTTCAGACGCCTATAAAGGTGCTTAGCTTCTACCGTCAGAAAGCCTTCGGACTTCATCGCGACGATCTATGAACCCAGCGTGTGCTTGCGCCTGCGCGGCGGTAAAATGGTGGAATTTAGCGGCAAGCAGTATCGCTACGATACGCAAAAATTCCTACTTTGCGCAAACGACCTGCCGCTTTTGGGGCGAGTAGAGCACTGCCCGTTTCTATCGGTAAGCATTAAATTTCAAAGCGAGGACATTCTTGAAGCGCTAAAGGTGATAGAGGGGCAGAGCCGCGCTGGCAGACTTGAAAGCAGCCTATATTTCGGCATATGAGCTACGAGATCGCGGACGCCGTTTCTAGGCTCATCTCTTTGCTACGGCGGGAGCCTGCGAGCCTAAAGCACGTCGGGCGTTTGGCAATAAAGGAAATTTTATACATGCTGATCTTAAGCGGCGTGGGAGAATTCCTGAGTCGCTTCGTTATGCAGGGTACGGCGGAAAAACTCCATCGCGCGCGCAATGAGGGAAATTAAAATCCGCTTCAAAGAGCCGATCAACATGCGCGAGTTGGCGGCCGAGCTCGGCATTAGTCCGTCGTCGTTTTACCATAATTTCAAAAAAATTACCGCGCTAAGCCCACTTGATTTTCAAAAGCGCATTAGACTGCAGGAAGCTAGATATATCTTGCAAAACAGCGATAGCACGGCTTCTCAAGCGGCCTTTGACGTCGGATACGAAAGCCCGTCGCAATTCAGCAGGGAGTACGCGAGGATGTTTGGCATGCCACCTAAAGCTCACGCGCAGACGCTTCGAGACTAAGAAGCGGGTAAAATTAAAACGGTCGGTTTGGATGAGCTTCGGCAATCTTAAAAATTTTATGTCGAGCGTAAGCCAAAATAACTACGCAATAAAGTAGTATCCGTGATCAATATAAACTTAATAGGAAAATATCGCTTGTGATCAGCGAGCTAGCATCCACGACAAAAACGAACGCCCGGTAGAAGAATAGGCACGCCATAAGAGGGTCAACCAAGACACAAGAGAATAGTTGCGTGCAGTATGGCAACACACTGTAAAAACAAAAAAAAAGGGGGGGGGTATCACACTACAAGAAAGCGCGCCTATACCGTAACGATAACTGCCCCCTGCTTGCTTGCTGCTACGCTAGAAGTCATTGCCCATCTTCTTGCTAATTTTATAATTTCAATCCTGTGGCGTTTTATCACGCGACCTGCACAAGCAGAATCAGATCAATCGAAAAGCCTTAAATAAATTCAAATCAAGCTGAAACAGAAAAAACATTCTTAAAAATAGCTATTTTAGTATCATAAAATTTCATAAAAAATTTATTTACACTGATAAAAACACAATTTTTAATATGCGTCTAATAAGCAAAATAGTAATATTTTTACGATATTAAATTTCAGTAAGAAAGGAGAAAATATGGAATTTTTAATGGTTCTGATGTTTTTCGTCGCGGGCCTTTTGTTGTGGTTTAGACCTGAGAAAAAGCGCGCAGTTATGGGCTTTGGTATCGCGGGTATCGCTATACTCGTCATCATGATGGCGTGGGTGAATAAATTTGCCGTCGTGCCTATGGGAAATTTTTAGGAGCGAGCGATGGAAAGTATGCAAGATAAAATGTCTCAAAGCCTCATTCGCGGCGCCGAGATTTCTGCAGGCTGGGGCGAAGATGAAAAGCGATTTTTCAATCTTTTCGCCCTCGCGGCACTCGCTCTCATCGCTTTGCCCGTAGGTATCGCATGCCTTGTTTTGGGCTTTGGTATGGGCGATAGTCCCTGCATCATGTGCTGGCACGAGAGATTTTGCATGGTAGCGATCTCATTCGTGGCTTTGCTGATCGTTAGATACGGATTTACTGTCAAATACCTAGCCGCAATCCTCTTTTTAGCATGCCTTGGGCTATACGACGGCTTTTTGCATTACAGCCTAGACGGCACGGGCGGAGGATACCTCGACATAAAGCAGGGCTTCGGGCTTGAAATTTTAGGCGCGCACACGCAGTTTTGGGTCGTAGTGGTGCATTTTTGCGTCATTATATTTTTGGGCGTGATTTTGCTGCTAGGCAAAAACGTAGGTAAAATAATGCAAAAAAGCGAAGAGGGCGCATACGGCGTGGTTTTACCCAAATTTGCGCTAGGCAAAGTTGCAGTTGCGGTCTTTGCGATCATTATGGCTTTTAACTGCGTTCAGGCTTTCATCACGGCAGGTCCTCCGCCCTATCTAGCCTCCGCGACGCCTTCGCGCATGAGCGTCGATCCGTCAAAGTGGTTTTGGGAGCTTGATCACTGGGGGGAGACCGAAATTGACTTCCGCGAAAGCTGGAATCCAAAACTACCGAATTTACCGAAATGAGGTCGCGATATGAGAAAAATTTTAACTTTAACCCTTTTGTGCGCCGCACTGGCGGCGCTGGGCGGCGAATTTAATCTAAATCCTGCGGACGGCGCAGTGACAAATTTAACGCCGCTACGCAAAAGCGGCGAGATAACGCTAAATTTAAACAACAATAATCCCGTCACAGGGCTTGACTACGACGCGGCAAGCGGAAGCTTTTTGGTCGGCACGCTAAAATTCGAGCTCTACGAAATGGACGGCGAGCTAAAAACCGTAAAAAGCTATCTACGAAGCACGCCCGATTGGATAATACAGATGGAAAAGACCGTTGCAGCGAGCTTTTTTAAAGGCTCGGTAGGGCTCATAAGCTATAATAAAACCTATGAGTTTTTCAAGCCCGCACCGAACCAAAGCAAAGAGGAAGCAAACAAGGCGTGGCGCTATCTGCACGATGGATACGAAAATTTCACGCTTGATTTCAAAGATCGCTACTCCACCGTACGCGCCAAACAACAGTATATCCTAAGCTGGGATCACTCGGACTTTTACGGAGAGTTTTTCATCGCGAGCGTGCCTGATGATATCAAGCAAAGCTGGAGTATGGCGAGCTTTAGCGACGCCGATAATCTACTCTCGAGCGAATTCGTGCCGAGTTTCGATGAAGTCCTCGGCGTAAAAGATGGCAGAGACATAAGCGACTACTACGTCACGGGCATGGACGCGCAAGGCGAGTTTATTTATCTGCTTTCAAAGCAATACTCAAGCATCCTAAAACTCGATCCGCGTAGCAGAAAGATCGCGGAGGTTTATAGCTTTGAAGGCGCAAACGACGCGCATGCGCTAGCTATCAAGGATGGAAAATTTTACGTCGCGTCTAGAGAAAACGGAACGAATAAAATTTTTATTTTCGAGAGGTGAATTATATGCAGCTTTTATTTCATAAGACTAAAATTAAGCGAAATTAAAGCTATAAAAAGGGAAAATTTTACATAACAAATGGGCGTTTGTATATAAATTTTTTGGGCGTTTTACTACAATAATATCAATTTTAGTCTATTATAAAAATTTACCAGAAGGATAGTTGACGTGGATATATTAACTAAAAATATGGCATTAGAATTTTTAAGAAAGTCTTTGTTAAATAAAAATATCTCTTTTAGAGAAGGTCAATATGAAGCTATTGATGCCGTTGTTAACAAAAGAAAAAAAGTTTTGGTTGTACAAAAAACAGGATGGGGAAAAAGTATTGTATATTTTATTTCCACAAAATTTTTAAGGCAATGTGGTTATGGATTAACTATAATCATATCTCCACTGCTAGCGCTAATGAGAAATCAGATAGAGTCAGCAAAGAAATTGGGGCTCAATATTGCAACAATAAATTCATCAAATATAGACCACTGGAATGAGGTAAAAAGTAGCATTTTAAGCGATAAGATAGATGCACTCCTTATTTCTCCAGAAAGACTAGCTAACGAAGATTTTATGCAAAATATTTTAGAGCCAATTTCAGGAAATATTGGATTGTTTGTTATTGATGAAGCACATTGTATTAGCGACTGGGGCCACGATTTTAGACCAGACTATAAAAGAATTGTAAATATACTAAAGCAAATTCCTGAAAATACTCCCATTCTAGCCACAACCGCTACTGCAAATGACAGGGTTATTGAAGATATCAAAAGTCAAATTAACGGTATTTTAATAATGAGGGGTGATTTAAAAAGAGAGAGTCTTAGCCTGCACAATATAAGACTACCACATCCGTCTTATAGGTTAGCTTGGCTTGCAAAATATATTCCTTTATTTAAAGGTTCTGGTATAGTATATGTTTTAACTCAAAGAGATGCAAAGATCGTTTCAGACTGGCTTAATGAGAATAATATATCAGCAAGTCCTTATTTTAGTGATGTTACCAATGATAAATTTGAAACTAGCGATGCCTATAGGGAGTTTTTAGAAGATCAACTTATTAATAATAATGTAAAAGTTCTAGTGGCCACATCGGCACTTGGAATGGGCTTTGATAAGAGCGATATAGGGTTTGTAATACACTATCAAGCGCCAGGGTCTATTATCGGCTATTACCAACAAGTAGGTCGTGCAGGTAGAGGGATTGACAATGCATATGGGATCTTATTAAGCGGACACGAGGATGATGATATACATGATTTTTTCAGAAGATCATCTTTTCCAACCAAGGAAAATATTGATTTGATATTAGAATGTTTGGAAAGAAGCAGCATGGGTTTATCTATAGTTGAAATCCAAAAGGAACTCAATCTTACTCAAGGCGAAGTCGAAAAAACTCTAAAATATCTTAGTGTCGAACCAATGTCACCAGTGATAAAAAGAAATTCAAAATGGTTTAGGACACTAAATAAGTATTTTTATGATGAAGAAAAAATTAATAAAATTTTAGAAATAAGACACTCGGAATGGGATGAAATTCAAAAATATTTAGACACCGAAGAGTGCTTAATGTCGTTTTTGCAAAAAGCACTAAATGATCCAAGTCCTCAAAAATGTGGAAAATGCGCCAACTGTTTACAGCCGATAGGTAGTGATTTTTCTACTGATATAGGTTTAAAGGTAGCAGAATTTTTAAGAAAAAAATATATAGATTTTACTCCTAAAAAACAAGTAAGAACTGACGCATTAAGCACTTATGGAATAAGAGGAAAAATTCCCGAAGTATTAAGAGCAGAAAATGGGCGTATTTTGTCCAGATGGGAAGACGCAGGCTGGGGAAGAATTGTTGCTGAAAATAAGCATAACGGAAAATTTTCAGATGAGTTAGTTAATGCATTTGTTGAAATGGTTCATGATTGGAATCAAAACTTTTCTTGGGTTACATGCATTCCATCACTAAAGCATCCAGTTTTGGTTCCAGAATTTGCACAAAAGGTTGCCAATAAACTAAATTTACCTTTCATACAAGCTATAAAAAAAATAAAACCAAATCAAGCTCAAAAAATGATGAACAACTCCTATCATCAGGCAAAAAATCTCGATGGTGTTTTTGAAGTAGGTAATGGTATTCCAAATAAACCAGTATTGTTAATAGACGATATTATCGACTCCGGGTGGACTATAACAGTAGCTGCCATGCTCTTAAAACAAAAAGGCTGCGGGAATGTATTTCCTGCTGCGCTTTCAACAACAGGAAAATTATAATGAAACAACTAAGCTTAAATTCTCAGGCAATCATACTGCTTACGGCCTACTTTAATAAAAACGATAAACCTCTTACTATAACCGAATACTCTAATTTAGCGACCTGGCTTTTAAAATACAATATGACGCCAGCAGATCTTTTAGCAACAAATAATATTGATATTTTGAAAGAATACGAAGGCTCGAAAATTATACAAGATAGAATTTTATCTTTGCTTGATAGAGGAAATGCTATGGCATTATCATTGCAAAAATGGCAAAATTTCGGAATATGGGTTATAACGAGAGCAGACGAAGAATACCCAATAGTACTTAAAAGGAAGTTGGGGCAAAAATCTCCGCCTATTTTATATGGCGCTGGAGACAAGAAGATATTAAATACTAAAAGTATTGCCATTGTTGGATCGCGAGATGCTTCAATAGATGATTTGGAATTTGCATTTCAGCTTGGAAAAAAAATTGCTTTGTGCGGATATAGTGTAGTCTCTGGAGGAGCAAGAGGAATAGATGAATCTTCGATGTTTGGCTCTATTGAGGCTGATGGTACTACTATTGGAATCGTTTCGGACACGTTAGCGCAAAAAGTCTTATCTAAAAAATATAGAGAAGCTATACAAAATAATAATTTAACTCTTATAAGCCCGTATTATCCAGATGCAAAATTTAATGCAGGCAATGCCATGGGAAGAAACAAATACATCTATGTATTGGCAAAAAGCTCCGTGGTAATCCACTCCGGCTTAAAAGGTGGAACATGGGAGGGTGCAAAAGAAAATTTAAAAAATAAATGGACGGATCTTTTTGTAAAAAAGAATGATGATGCAATGGCTGGAAATTCTAAATTGCTTGCTATGGGCGGGATTGAATTGCCAAATTTAAATGATATAGAGTATTTATTGGATTATAAGCAAAAAGATCTGACTACTGATGAAACAATAGAAGAAAAAATTTTAAAATTAATCAATGGTAAAAAAATGACGATAGACGAGATATCAAAAGATATAAATGAGCCTTCAAAACTTGTAAAAAATGCAATAGAAAAATTATTGAAATCAGGCAATATTGAAAAACACAAAAATCGCCCTTTACGCTTTAGTAAAACAGTAAAGCTGATAGGATTATAAAAAGGTCGGGCGGGTGCCCGACCAGTATCAGAAAGGAGGAGTTAAAATATATAGACCGCGCCGAGCACGATAAACGCCCTTAGGCAGAAGCCGCCCACAAGCACGCCGTATTCGTTATAAACACAGCTTTTTATCTCCTCGCCGCCGTGCGCGCAGACGTTGCCGTCCGCATTTACGCTGTAGCTGCGAAGCATAAATTTGCTTCCGCCTAACAGCGGCAAAGCAAGCCCAAACACGACAAAGCCTATCCAAAACATCGGCGCAAGCGAGCCGCTGACTATCTTGGTTACGCTAGCCATACCCGCAGCCTCGCTTTTTACGCTAGCAAATAGCGCTAGCACCGCAACGATCTCAAGCGCAACTAACACGACGTGAAATTTATGCGCGCAGTGGCTTAGTCCGTGCCCGGCATTTAGCGTAGCGGCTGCGTTTGCGCTAAGCCCCGTGGAGATCGCAGAGATCGTAAATAAAATCGGTAGCCACACGCTATCCCAAAGCGGGATCGCCTTTACGACGTAAAGCAGTAGCCCCGTATATCCCATCACTCCAAGCGCCAAAATAGCTCCGAGCGTGAGCATCATATCGCAAATTTTACCGCTCTTTTTGATCTGCAAAAGCACCAAAACGCTGATTACTATAAAAAACGTAAGCAGATACGTACCTATGCTCATCATCGAAACCGGACGCGTGTAGAGCTGTAAAATTTTAAGAGGATTTATCGTAGCGCTCGGCGCCAGATCAAATAGCAAAAGTGCAGTTCCTATTATTACCGCTACTGGTGCTAGCAGAAAGCCGAATTTATAAAACCTCTCGTTTAATGAGCCCAAAAAGCCCTTGTAGGCCAAAGCCGAGCACAAAAATGCCCCGGCGCCTAAACCGCCTAAAAATAGATAGATGACTATGAGCCATCCCCAAGTCGTCTGTACCATTGTCATTCCTTTAAATTTTTAAAAATTTCAGGGTCTTTTAGCGCACTTTTAAGCGCATCCATCTCGCTATTTAAGTAGAGATTTAAAAAGCCCCCGAAGTTCTTCCAAACGTCTAAATTTGCGTGCTCGTCGCAGCGAGCGGCAAATTTGCAAAACCACTGCGACGGATGAGCAGCAATAAATTCCGCCTTTTTACGCAAAATTTCGTTAAATTTAGCCTCATCCTCCGCCTTTAGCGCGCTAAAACTTAGAAAATAAAGATATTGTAGCTCGTACCCGATGAAATCGTCGGGAAATTTATCAAGCTGCGCATCCTCGAGCTTTAGCCCAGAGCTCTCGTAAAAGCTTCGCACCTGCATCGTCTTTGCCCCGAACATCGTTTGATAGTCGAAATACACCGACTCGTAAGGCTCGGCTTTGGGGCGCTTAGGACCTACGAAGAGCCTATTGAATTCGTAGCGAATTTCATCGATTAAGCTTGGCTCGCTTTTGCATTCGGCAAATTCGAGGATAAATTTATGTTCTTTAAGCTTAGGCGCAAAATCCTGCGTCAAATTTAAAAGCTCGTCCAAATTTTCACCGGTAAGAGGCACCAAAAATACCTGCCTCAAAAAGTCCTCGACGCAAAGGCTCTGCTTTAAATTACGCATCTTTTTATCCTTAGTGGATAACCTCGTTGCGCTTCATGCGAGGATAGAAGCGGATATTCGGCTTCGTAAAAAAGCGTTTAAAGCCTGGCATCTCTTTCTCCATCCCCGCGCTATCGCTCACGTCGCTATCGACCAGCTTTAGCACGTCGCAAGGACAGCCCGCTACGCACGCAGGCTCCTCGCCGCGCTCGAGCTTCTCGGCGCAGAGGTTGCATTTTTGCGCTTT
>NZ_CALIMS010000031.1 GCF_938045345.1 uncultured Campylobacter sp. | reverse complement strand
CCTTTTGATCCTAATTGGAAAGGTAGGGACTCTGAAGATATTGAAAGGTTCAAAGACTTTTGGTCCCCCTACCTGGACGATCCGCGCAAGTTCCTCCAAGACGCTAAAAATTTCTACGGTCAATTAATTGCCTCTATCTTTAACTTCTCCATCTACGACCCTCTCGCCCTTGATCTTAACGGAGACGGCAAGATCGGCATCAGCCCTGCATCTAACGGCGGAGCTTACTTCGATCACAACGGAGATGGGGTATCTCACAGATCATCTTGGATAAGCAAAGAGGATGGAATTTTAGCTTACGATCGTAACGGCAACGGCAAGATAGACGACGGCGGCGAGCTATTTGGAAATTTCACGCAGATAAAAGATAAAGATGGCAATCAAAGACTAGCCAAGGACGGTTACGAAGCTTTAAAAGAATTTGATAGTAATAACGACGGGCTTATAGATAATAAAGACGATAAATTTAAAGATCTTAAAATTTGGCAGGATGCGAACTCTAACGGGATCTCAGACGAAGGCGAGCTAAAGAGCTTAGATGAGCTAGGCATCGCTAGCCTAAGCCTAAATCACAATGAGGTAAACGAAGATCTAGGAGGCGGAAACACCCTAAGTCTAAAGGGAAGCTACATTAAAAAAGACGGCACCGCTCATAGTATGGGCGATCTGAATTTCAACGTAGATACGATAAACTCTAAATTTAAAGACGGGGCGCCGTTAAGCTCCGAAGATATGGCTAGAGCAAATATCAAGGGCTTTGGATTACTAAGAGATCTAAGATCCGCCGCTGCATTAAATAAAGAGTTAGCTAGCGCGCTAGATAGCTACTCTCGCTTAGGTACCAAAGAGGAGCAGCTCAAGGCTCTGCCTGCTCTTATAAAAGCCTGGAGCGAGACTGCTGTAAGAAGCACGGGCGGAAATTCTAACGGGGCAGACTATGAAGTAGGCCTAAAAGGGGTGAAGCTTCCAAGCAATGTAAGTCTAGGCGCAGGATCAAACATCAATGTAGATGCGGACGGTAACGTGATAAACTCCGGTAATCCAAACGCCAGAAGACTAAGCCTCACTCCGTCTCAATATCAGGCTCTACTGAATAGCTCAAATTCTATAGATGAGAGCTTACTAAAGGAGTTTGAGAGCATAAAATATAAGATCAAAGTAATCGATGCTTTCACCGGCTCAAAGACTGCGGAGCTCTATTATATAAGCAACGACGATATAAAGGCTATCATCAAAAACACAAACGAGACCTATGATAAAATTTTAAACTACTCCTATGCGTCGCTACTAGCTCAAACGAGACTAAAAGGCTATGCCGATCTGATAAGTCTGGATATGATCTCCGTGCCTAACGATACGGCTGCAAACGGTGGTGCCTCGGCGGGCGATAATTCAAAATCCGATACCGCAAACGGCGGTGCAAACGCATCTGCTAAGCCGAAGTATGATTTCAGACTAAATTTCACCAAAGTAATCGATAAATTTAAAGAGATTAACTTAAGCGATCCTAAGAAGGCTTTCGTGGATTTGGCGGAGTTTACTACTTTATTTCAGAGCAAAAAGGACTTCGCCGCAGGTCTTAGCCTACTTGCCGAGTTCGCATACGGAGCGAATAAACGCGGGGTGTTGGGTGAATACATAGCCGCCATAGGGCAAGAGACACAAAATAAGCTAGACATAGCAACGATAACTTCTAATTCCAGCGGCACCAATGCAAATGATATTATGGTAGGTTCTGCCGGCAACGACACTCTCCACGGTCAGAGCGGTAATGACACCATCTACGGCGGCGAAGGCGATGACATTCTCGGCGGCGGTGATGGTAACGACACTCTTTATGGCGGCGACGGAGATGATAAACTTTACGGTAGCGACGGTAACGATACTTTAGAAGGCGGAGCCGGTAACGATAGATTGGAAGGTGGAGATTACGACGATACCTATATATTTGGTAGAGGCGATGGAAGCGATACAATCTACGATCGTCACGGTGGCGGCGATACGATTAAATTTAAAGAGGGAATTTCTTTAAGCGATCTAATCGTAAAAAGAGCCGATAAAGATGTTAACAGTCTTGAAATTTCCATTAAAGGAACCGAAGATAAGATAACGATAAATAATGCTTATTGGGATGGATCCGTTTATGATGGTGGCATGATAGAGAATTTCGAATTCGCAGACGGAACTAAATTATCTTTTAGAGAATTAGAAAAACAAACTATGTTTAAAGGAACCGACGCTAACGATATCATTAGGGGAGCGAACGGTAACGATGAAATTAATGGCGGAGCCGGAGATGATACAATATTCGCTAATAATGGAGACGATATCCTTTACGGCGATACCGGCAACGACACTCTCCACGGTCAGAGCGGTAATGACACCATCTACGGCGGCGAAGGCGATGACATTCTCGGCGGCGGTGATGGTAACGACACTCTTTATGGCGGCGACGGAGATGATAAACTTTACGGTAGCGACGGTAACGATACTTTAGAAGGCGGAGCCGGTAACGATAGATTGGAAGGTGGAGATTACGACGATACCTATATATTTGGTAGAGGCGATGGAAGCGATACAATCTACGATCGTCACGGTGGCGGCGATACGATTAAATTTAAAGAGGGAATTGGTAAAGAAAACATTACCTTCCAAAAGATTGCCAACGATCTGGTATTAAAATACGGCGAAAACGACACCGTCCGTATAAATGATCAATTCGGCGACGGGGCCATAGAGCAGATCGCGCTTGCTAGCGGAGAGTATATCACTGCTAGCAAGATAAATAAGATCGTCGAAGATCTAAACGCTTACGCTTCGAATAACGGTATGAGCAATATCTCGATGGAGGATATGAAAAATAATCCAGATATCATGCAGATGTTTGCGAGCGGCTGGGGGAATTGATCCTCCACCCTCACGCGCTGCGTACTTTCAATACACTCGTGACGTTCTGCTTAACGACGCTCGCAAAACGCCGCCGGTTGCTTGCAAAAGCTACCAGCGGTGGTAATTCCACCCCTCGCAGAAATATCGTTTTTTGCTTGCTTGGATTGCTGTCGTCCGCTAGGATAAAAAACATCTCAGATGAAAAGTAGCTGTTCAAACGGTGTGCCCAACCAGGTGAGATAGCTAATCGCTCGGACAAGGGCAGCTCTGTTGAACTACATTTGGCTGGAGGCTCGCCTGCTAGAATGAACGGCAGCTCAAGATAGAGGCAGTAGCTATCCACCCTGCTTCGGCACTACATTAAAAATTTATCAGGTAGCGTGCTTGCACCCTTGCTTGTGTTAAATTTAAAGCGAGGCTGTGCTAGAACAGACAGGATAGGTAACTACTTAAGCAAGCAGTGTATTCGAGCAGAGGCTTGCCCACTATTGTAAATAACCGCCTGCCCTCCTTCCCTACCTTACGCTAAGTCCTTCGTCTAGGTATTTGATGA
>NZ_CALIMS010000030.1 GCF_938045345.1 uncultured Campylobacter sp. | reverse complement strand
TATTTAGTAAGGATATAATAATATATATTAAAAATAAGCGGTATTTTGCTCGCGATGACACCGCAAGAAAGGCACTTCATGCAAAAGCCAAATTTTAAAGATAGCGTTTCTGAGACGCTACTAATCAACGTCTATATGCGCCATCTGGATTTCAAAGACGCAGATCCGATCCTAAACGATCCCTTTTCAAGCGCCGTCGTAGAGCAGATCGATTATGATTTTGCAAAATTCGACGACGCGCACCTTAGTAAAACGGGTACGGTGATCCGCGCGAAATTTTTCGACGACGAGACGCTGCGGCTCGCGGCGGAGTTCGACCACCCTATCATCGTGCAGCTTGGCGCAGGGCTCGACACCCGCCCGCTTAGGCTCCAGAGCGCCCTGCCGAGCGCCCTATTTTACGACCTCGATCTGCCCGACGTCATCGCCACACGCGATGTGCTGCTGCCCAAAGCACAAAACAATTTCAGCCTACCCCGCTCGATGTTAGATCTTTCGTGGATGGATGAGCTAGTCGCAAAGCACGGCAGCGCGGGCTACATCTTCATCTTAGAGGGCGTGAGTATGTATTTTGAAAAGGAGGAATTTAAAAAATTTTTTATCGCGTTTTCACAAAAATTTAGCGGCTACGTGCTGAGCGACTTCATGAGCGAGTTTTCGGTAAGAAAATTCGACTCCAAGCGCCACGATGCGATGCGGCACATGCAAAACGCGCCCTTTAAAATGGGCATTAGCGGCGGTGCAGAGGTGCAGAGCTGGGAGCCTGCGCGTATCCGCTTCATAAAAGAGGCCGCGATGATGAAAATGTACCGCGAGCACTGGAGCCTTAAAGCGCGCCTCTTTAGCCTGATACCCGCCTTTTGCAACGCGTGCAAGATGTTCGTTTTCAAAATCGGCGGTGATGAATAGGCTTAAAAATTTCAGTTGATTGCTTTGCAAATTTCGACAGCTAAGGCGGGAATTCTAAGCTGCTTATCTGGCAAGCTGGCATGCAGAGCAAACGGCATATACTGCTTTGCTTAATGCTTGAGTAAAATTATAAAAACGCTTTAAAATTTCGCTTAAATTTACCTCGATTTATAGGAATTTAAGAGTTTTTAAAATATATTTTCGCATCTTAAATTCACGGAAAAGATCATGCAAAATTTTCTCGACAAACTCACCGCCACAATTGACGCAATCAACTCCTTTTTGTGGGGTCCGTACTTTCTAATCGCCCTACTTTGCGGCACCGGCGCGTATTTTACGGCACGCTTGCATTTAGTGCAAATTTTTAAATTTAGAATGGGTGCGCACAAGCTTTTCGGCAACTTCTCCCTGCACGGCGAGGCTGCGGGTAAAAGCGGCATGAGCTCGTTCCAAGCCGTCGCTACGGCGATCGCGGCGCAGGTAGGCACCGGCAACCTGGTAGGCGCCAGCACCGCGCTAATAATGGGCGGGCCGGGCGCGATATTTTGGATGTGGTGCGCAGCGTTTTTGGGTATGGCGACGAATTTCGCAGAGATCTGCCTAGCTCAAATTTACCGCACCAAGGACGACAGCGGACATATGATCGGAGGACCCGCATTTTACATCAGCCGCGGACTCAAAAGCCCCTTTGCTAAGCCTTTAGCGGCGTTTTTTGCGCTAGCCATCATCTTTGCTTTGGGTTTCATGGGCAATATGGTGCAGGCAAACTCCATCTCCGACGGCTTTAGCGGCGCATTCGGAATTCCGAAGTGGGTGAGCGGCGCGGCCTTAGCGCTCATCTGCTGCGTCATCTTTTTCGGCGGCGTCAAAGCGATCGCGCGCGTAGCCGAAAAGGTCGTGCCTATAATGGCGATCTGCTACGTGCTAGTCGGTCTCGTCATCATCGGCTCAAATTTCGATAAAATTCCATCCGTCATCGCGCTGATATTCAAAGCTGCGTTCGATCCATCGGCTGCCTGGGGCGGCGCTACGGGCGCTACGATCGCCACTGCGATGAGATACGGCATCGCGCGCGGGCTCTTTTCAAACGAAGCGGGCATGGGCTCGACGCCGCACGCACACGCTGCAGCGAACGTCAAACACCCCGTAGATCAAGCCGTGCTCGGTATAATGGGCGTTTTCGTCGATACCTTCATCGTGCTTAACATCACCGTTTTCGTCGTGCTCAGCACCGACGTAGTCACCTTCGAAAACGGCAAAGCGGTATTTTCGGGCATCTCGCTGGTGCAGGAAGCCTTCGGGTCGCAAATTTTGGGTCGCAGCGGCGGCTACGGCTTCGTGGCGATCTGCCTATTTTTCTTCGCATTTACTACGATTTTGGGTTGGTATTACTTCGCCGAGATTAATGTGCGCTATCTGCTCGGTGCAAAATTCGTCAAGCTCTTGCAAATTTTGGTCGTCGCGTTCGTATTCATAGGAAGCGTGCAAAAGATCGACCTCGTCTGGGGGCTAGCCGATATGTTTAACGGACTGATGGTGATCCCCAACTTAATCGCGATCATCCTGCTTAGCCCCGTCGTCGTGCGGCTTTTGAGCGACTTTAACGACGGCAAAAGCTACGACGCGAACGACTACAAATAACGCCGCGCGCTAAATTTCAAGCCCGCGCTTGGAATTTAGCGCAAAATCGCCGCAAAATTTAGAACTTTTAAATTCTTTTCTAGCTAAAATCCGTGCCTAAATTTTATGATTTAAGGAGAACGCATGCAAATTTTAAGGAGCGAAAAATGCCCGTTTTAAAGGCATTGCTGACCGGTCAACCGCGCGCTTACGGCGACGAGCGCGCTACGCAGCCTCTAAAAAGGCGCTGGGAGACGGCGATTTTTAAGCAAGCTAGAGCGGGCGAAGTGCGCGCAAACGAGCTTGGGTTCGAGGGCGACGCGGTAGCCGACACACTGCATCACGGCGGAGAGGAAAAGGCAATTTTTGCCAACTCGCTGCAAAATTACGCCGCGTGGGAGAGGTTTTTGAGGCTTAGAAATCTAGCCTACGGCGCAATGGGCGAAAACCTCACGATCAGCGGACTACACGAGCAAAATGTCTGCATCGGCGATGTGCACCGCATAGGCTCGCTGGTGCTGCAAGTAAGCCAGCCGCGCAAGCCCTGCTACAAGCTCTCGATGCGCTGGGGTAACGCGGAGATGACGGCGGAGATCGCGCGCAGCGGACTTACCGGCTGGTACTATCGCGTGCTGGAGGCGGGCTCGTGCCGCGCGGGCGACGAGATCTACGTCGTGGGACGCGACCCCGTTATGATGAGCGTGATGGAGCTTAACCGTCTATTTTACGGCGATCGCCTCGATGAAAAGCTGCTAGCAAAATTTAACCTACTTACGACGCTTACGCCAAAATGGCGCGAGGATATGCGCCGCAAGCTAGAAGGCAGCTACGACGACGACTTTATGCGGCTATAAAATTTAGCCTCGAAGCGGCGTTTTAAAACAGCAAAGTAGCGCCGCTCCTTGTTAGTTTTAATACACACTCTTGGTGCGGATTTCAAAATACTTTCTTGCGAGCCAGCCTGCAAAATACTTTTTTGCTTGAGTATTTAAAACATCTTCTAGGCTTTCGGTATCAGCGCGCAAAACTACTTCTTAAGTGCAAGCATAAATTTAGGCTAAATTCCAAAAACGAAATTTTAATTTAATCCACGCCTCACGCACGCAAACGATCTATTCTCGCACTCTGTTTTGCAATACGATACAGGCTACAAACGGAATTAAAAATGCAAATTTAACCGCACTTAGAATTTAAGCCGCTATGAAATCTAAATTTA
The DNA here is from genome assembly GCF_938045345.1 of uncultured Campylobacter sp. Classification (GTDB taxonomy): domain Bacteria; phylum Campylobacterota; class Campylobacteria; order Campylobacterales; family Campylobacteraceae; genus Campylobacter_B. Next base: position 581 of record NZ_CALIMS010000030.1, on the reverse strand, counting down.
ATCGCACATTAAAAGCCGCGCGTGCGCTCTTTGTAAATTTTAAAATTTAAAAGCGGTAAATTTAATCCCCTTGCTACGCAGCGATTTTTTCCAAAATCAAAAAGCGAACTATTTTTACTCGCGTAACACATTCATCTCGCGCATTCAGCGGCGTGGCTCTTACGCTGCAAACGAGCTTTCTCAAAGCTTTGTAACGCGCGTCAAATTAGACATGTCAGATGCTTCGCCAAGCGCCTTTCAAAGCTCATTCATAGCGCTCGCTATAAGTAGAATTTTACGCGGCGCGGTAACAATTACGACCTTTTAAGAGCGCGACCGCAGCTCAAAAGCCTACTTCAGCTTTTTAAACCGCGCACTGTATGGCTCAAAGTCCGTCCATTCCCCTGCTCAATCAACTATCGTAATCCCCGCATCCGCGCAGGTTTTTCGCGCCTTTTTAGATATGCCGATGCCGGTCGTCTCGATTTTTTTAAGATTTTTGAAGGGCGCAAGCTCGGCGGTATCGATGTTTTTGATGTCAAAAAGCTCGTCCTCGCCGTCCCAATCAGGCGCGATTTGCAGGTAAATTTCGTTCCCGCCGT
>NZ_CALIMS010000029.1 GCF_938045345.1 uncultured Campylobacter sp. | reverse complement strand
GCTCATCGCATACTTTGGCGAATTTTTCCTGCGCGCTTTGCAACCCTTCGCGGTTTGCGGCGACGACGGCGGCAGGCGCGGAGGAAATAAATTTTTCATTGCCAAGCATTGCAGAGAGCTTTTCGATCTCTTTTTGCAGCTTTGCTTTTTGCGCGTTAAGACGCGAAATCACGCCGCTAAGATCGACCCCTTCAAGCGGCACGAAAGTTTCTAGCCTCTCGCTTACGTCGCGGGCGGAATTTGCGATATTTTGCTGCGTAAATTCCACTTCATCGACCTTTGCTAGCGTTTTGATGTAGTCCGCAGCGGCGCTTAGATCGACTGCGGATTTGACGTAGGCTTTGGCTACGCGCGCATTGCCGAGCTCGATCGTCGCCTTTGCGCGGCGAATGCTCACGATCGCTTCGATTAGCAGCGAAAATAGCTCCTCGATCCGCTCATCGCGCTCGCCAGGATGTGGGTATCTCATCACCATGATGGAGCGCGCGTCTTGTAGCCTTGTGCCGCTTAGCTCCTGATACAGATACTCGCTTAGAAACGGCATAAATGGGCTTAGCAGCTTCATCGCTTCTTTAAAAATCATCCCCAGCTCGCCTATCGCGGCCTTGTCCGCCTTGCTAAGCTCAATGCCCCAGTCGCAAAACTCGTCCCAAAAAAACTTATAAAGCTCGGTCGCAGCGTCGTTGAAGCGGTATTCGTCTAAATTTTCCCGCACCGCGCTCACACAGCAATTAAAGCGCGAAAGCATATATCTGCCGAGGCTCGTTTTGATCTGCGCCACGTCTAAATCGTCGAATTTAGAAGCGTTTAAAAGCAAAAATTTACTTGCGTTATAGAGCTTATTCGTAAAATTTCGATATATCAAAAGCTTATCGTCGCTAAGGCGCAAATCGCGCCCCTGCACGCACAAAATCGTAAGCGTAAAGCGCAAAATATCGGCGCTAAATTCATCTATTTTTAGCAGCGGATCGACTACGTTTTTGCTCGATTTGCTCATCTTTTTGCCGTCTTTGTCCTTAACCAAGGCGTGCAGGTAGATGTCGCGAAACGGCAGCTCGCCCATGGCGTTTTGGCACTGAAACATCATACGCGCGACCCAGAAAAACAAAATGTCAAAGCCCGTAATTAGCATGGTATTTGGATAAAATTCGCTCAAATCCTCCTCAAACCACTTCTCGTTTTTCAGCGCCTCACCGTTGCCCCAGCCAAGCGTGCTGATCGGCCAAAGACCGCTTGAAAACCATGTATCGAGCACGTCGGGATCTTGAGTAAAATTTTTACCGCCGCATTTTGGGCAGGCATCGGGGGCTTCTCGCTCATCCGCCCACTGATGACCGCAGTCGCAGTAAAATACGGGAATTCTATGTCCCCACCACAGCTGGCGGCTGATGCACCAGTCCTTCAGCTCGCGCATCCAGGCGTTGAAGCTATTGATCCAGTGCTTTGGGAAAAATTCCGCCTCGCCGGAATTTACTTTGGTAATTGCTTCTTTTGCGATATCCGCGCGCACGAACCACTGCTGCGAGATGTACGGTTCGACGACGTTTTTGCAGCGGTAGCAGTAGCCGACTTGATTTTCGTAATCCTCTATTTTTTCGATAAAACCCAGCCTCTCAAGCTCCGCTACGATCTGATCGCGCGCGGCAAGCCGCTCTAGGCCTTGAAATTTACCGCACTGCTCGTTTAAAATTCCTTTTTCGTCAAAAACGGTGATAAAGCCCAGCTCGTGGCGCTTGCCAACCTCGTAGTCGTTGGTATCGTGCGCGGGCGTGACCTTCACGGCGCCCGTTCCGAAGCTCATATCGACGTATTCGTCGGCGATGATCTCTATCTCGCGACCGATTAGCGGCAGCACGACTTTTTTGCCGATCAAATTTTTATAGCGTTCGTCCGCGGGATTTACCATTACGGCGGTGTCGCCGAAGTAGGTCTCGGGGCGCGTAGTAGCGATAACAATGTAGTTGCGGCTCGTCTCGCTCGAATCTTTGCAAGAATTTGAATTTTGTTCGTCCGCAAAGTAGTAGCGCAGATGATAAAGTTTGCCTTTGTTTTCCTTGTGCTCGACCTCCACGTCGCTTAGCGCGCCGTCGTGCGTGCACCAGTTTACCATGTAGTTTCCGCGCACGATGAGCCCCGCGTCGTATAAGTTTACGAAGGCTTTGCGCACGGCGTTTTTAAGCCCTTCATCCATCGTAAATCGCTGTCTGCTCCACGCAGGCGTGACGCCAAGGCGCTTCATCTGCTTTACGATCTGCCCGCCGCTTTGCTCCTTCCAGCGCCAAACGTGCTTTAAAAACTCCTCACGCCCTATCTCTTCTTTTTTGATCCCTTGCGCCAAAAGCTCGCGCTCTACGACGTTTTGCGTCGCAATGCCTGCGTGGTCTAACCCCGGCTGCCACAGCGTTTTGTAACCGTCCATTCGCTTGTATCGCGTCATTATGTCTTGCAACGTATAAGTGAGCGAGTGCCCGATATGAAGCACTCCGGTGACATTCGGCGGCGGTAGCATAATGCAAAAGTTTTTGCCTTTTTGCTGGATATCTTTATTGCCGTCGATCTCGAAATAACCGCGCTGCTCCCAAATTTTATAAAAGCTCTCCTCTACGGCTTTCGCGTCGTAAAAATCTGCCATTTTTAGCCTTTTTTTAAAATTTTAAATTTTGCGATTTTAGCGGAATTTATGTAAAGCGCTCATTAAAGCGTGCCAATTCTGAATTATACAATAAAATGTAGTATTTAAATATATATAGAAATATCGAATTTTAGAATATTTTAGATAAAATTTCAAAAAATCATATAAAAACACTTGACTTTAAAAATTCTACCTGCTATAATACCGCGAAATTTTAACCAAAAGGATTAAATTATGAAGAAATTTCTTCTCGCTTCGCTTCTTAGCGCTAGCGTCGTCAGCTTCGCTCTTGCCGAAAAAATCGTAGTCGCCGCTACTCCGATACCGCATGCCGAAATTTTGGAGCAGATCAAGCCCGATCTAAAAGCCCAAGGCTACGATCTTGAAGTAAAAGTTTTCAACGACTACGTAACCCCGAACCTCGCTACCGACAGCGGCGACGTGGATGCGGGATTTTTCCAGCACGTGCCGTATATGGAGGAATTTAACGCTAATAAAGGCACGAAGTTAAAAGCGACCGTGGGCGTGCATTTAGAGCCGATGGGCATCTACAGCCATAAGATTAAAAATTTAAAAGATCTTAAAAACGGCGCTAAAGTTGCCGTGCCAAACGATCCGACTAACGAAAGCCGAGCTCTTGATCTGCTCGTAGCCGCGGGGCTCATCGAAGTTGATCAAAACGCCAAGCTTCGCACGCCGTTAGATGTCACGAAAAATCCTAAAAATTTAGAAATTTTAGAGCTTGAAGGCGCCGCGCTTCCACGCACCCTGGGCGATGTAGATATTGCAGTCATCAACTCAAATTTTGCCTTTAACGCAAATTTAAACCCAATCAAGGATTCGCTATTTTTAGAAAAGGCTGAGGGCAACCCTTACACAAATGTTATTAGCGTTAAAGAAGGCAACGAAAACAGCCCTAAAATCAAGGCGCTAGATAAAGCGATCCAAAGCGAGAAAGTGAAAAAATTTATCGAGACGCAATATAAAGGCGCAATCATCCCGTCGTTTTAACTCCTCTCTTTTTAAAATTCGGCGCACGATTCGCGCCGAATTTGCTGGCATTCGCTATTTTATTTACTATCTTTTTTTATAATTGCGCGAAATTTACCGAATAAAGGAAAAATAATGAAAAGAATTTTATCTTTCAGCTTTGTTGCCGCTATGGCTATATCTTCGCTTAATGCAGGCGTTTTGGCTACTGCAAAAGACGCAAATATCACTATTACGGATGAGGATGTTGCACCGTTTTTGGCTCAAGGTATGCAGCACGGCGGACAGGAACCAACCGCCGATGAGAAGAAAAAACTAATCGACGATCTAATCAAATACAAACTTCTAATCGCAGAGGCGAAAAAATCAGGTATTGAAAACAGCGACGAATATAAACATCAGCTAGAGCTTGCTAAAGATGGCATCGCATTTAATCTATGGCAACGCGAACAGGCTAAAGACGTAAGCATCAGCGACGAGGAAGCTAAAAAAATTTACGATGAAAATAAACAAAATTTCATGCAACCAGATTCCGTTACTGCAAGCCATATCTTAGTAGCAGACGAAAAGGCTGCTAAAAACGCGATTGCGAAGCTATCAAAAGTCAAAAAAGAGAATTTAAAAGAGGAATTTAATAAGCTAGCTAAAGAAATTTCAATCGATCCAAGTGCGAAAGAAAACGGTGGCGATTTGGGCTCTTTTAGCAAAGGGATGATGGTGCCGGAGTTTGAAAAAGCAGCGTTTGCACTAAAAGATGGTGAGATGAGCAAAACGCCGGTAAAGACACAATTCGGATATCATGTAATCTACAAAGAAAGCAGCAAAAAGGCTGAGACTATGCCGTTTGAGAAGGTAAAAGATCTCATTAAAAACCAATTAATTCCAAGCAAAGTAAACAAAAAAATCGATGATAAGGCTAACGAGCTATTCGGCAAATTAAACATCGAATACGCAAAATAGTTTTAATTTTAAGGCGCGAGGCTATTAAATTTATATGCAAGTTCGCTGCAGCGGCAACTTGCAGGGATAAATTTTAGCCTGCGTCTTTGTTTTATATGCTCTAAATTTTGTGAAATTTTAAGATCACTCTTGTATCGCCGGGTTGTTAAATTCTAAATTTATTCGCTCTGCCGATGTTAAATTTTGCGGAATTTTAAGTACAGCCGGTTTTTTACACATTAAATCAAGGAATTCAAATGCTTTCTGATATCGTAAATTTTATCGTAGAATTTGTCGCAGGTTGGGGATACCTTGGCATTTTTGTGATGATGTTTTTAGAAAGCAGCTTCTTTCCCTTCCCAAGTGAAGTGGTGATGATCCCTGCGGGCTATCTGGCCTCAAAATCGCAGATGAGCTTTGTTGCGGCATTTGTTTGTGGGCTTGGCGGTAGCATCACCGGCGCGCTGTTTAATTACTATCTATGCTACTTTTTTGGACGTAAGATTATCGCTAAATACGGCAAATACGTAGGCATCACCGAGGAGAAATTTGCAAAATTCGAAGCATTTTTTAACCGCCATGGCGAAATTTCAACGTTTAACTGCCGCCTAATCCCTGGCATCCGTCAATACATCAGCCTTCCTGCGGGGCTTGCAAAGATGAATGTCGCGCGCTTCGTGCTATTTACCGGGCTTGGAGCTGCGATTTGGACACTAATACTAATGAGCTTGGGATATTTCATCGGCGAAAACGAGGAGCTAATCAAGCAAGATCTGCATCTAATTACGATCGCTCTGTTCGCCGTCGTCATTATAATCTCGCTTCTATATGTTTATTTTATAAAACGCAAAAGATAGCTCCGCGCTAGTAAATACAAATACAATGAAAAATTCCATTTTATCGCCTTTAAGTTCAAATTTTTCAAATTATAATTTAAGCTAAACAAGAATTTTTATAATTTCACTTTCATAATCTGCGTGCAATACGATATTTCTATTAAAGTGTAATTATACCTTAGTAGCGAATTCCAAAATATTTTTTAAGTAAAATTCTATTTAAAGCCTTAAACAATCATACTAATTTCTAAATTTTAATTTTTCGTTACGTTTTAAGCTGCTTTTAATACTAAAAGCTTTAAAATTCCATTAACAATTTCAACGAAAGGACTTATTATGGCAAAGACCAGAAAAGAACACGATTTCATCGGTGAATTAGAAATTTCCGACGATTTTTACTACGGTGTGCAAACATTTAGGGCACTAGAGAACTTCCATCTAAGCGGACGAGCGCTCAAAGACTATCCATTTTTTATCAAGGCATTTGCACAAATCAAAAAAGCAGCTGCACTAGCCAATAAAGAGGTCGGAGTCCTAGACGCACAAAAAGCCGATGCGATTGCAAAAGCTTGCGACAGGCTCATCGCAGGAGAGTTCAGAGATCAATTCGTAGTCGATATGATCCAAGGCGGCGCCGGAACTTCGACGAATATGAATACCAACGAGGTTATCACCAACATAGCTTTGGAGAGTATGGGGCATAAAAAGGGTGAATACCAATACCTCCATCCAAACGACCACACAAATTTGGGTCAAAGTACCAACGATACCTATCCTAGCTCGATCAAAGTCGCCGCTTACGCCAAGCTAACCGATCTATTAAAAGCTATGGAAAATTTGAAAAAAGAGCTTGAAGTTAAAGCCAAAGAATACAAAGATGTCATCAAAATGGGAAGGACGGAGCTTGAAGACGCCGTTCCTACTACTCTTGGAAACACTTTCAACGCTTTTGCTACCTACATCAAAACCGATATCGCGCTTATCAAAGCTGCTAGAGAGTCGATGACTTACCTAAATATGGGCGCTACGGCGATTGGTACGGGTATCAACTGCCATCCTGATTACAAAAACGTAGTCGAGAAAAAACTAGGCGAGATCACCGGCGTTAAATTTAAAGCTGCAGAGGACTTCATCGCCGCTACACAAGACACCGCAGACTTCGTCCACGTTAGCGGCGCGTTAAAAACAGCAGCCGTCCGCCTAAGCAAAATCGCAAACGACCTACGTCTTATGAACTCCGGTCCTAGATGCGGACTAGGCGAAATAGAGCTTCCTAAGATGCAACCGGGTAGCTCCATCATGCCGGGCAAAGTAAATCCGGTCATCGCTGAGGTCGTAGGCGAGGCTTGCTATGAGGTAATCGGTAACGACGTGACTATTATGCTTTGCTCTGAGCGTGGAGAATTCGAGCTAAATGCATTCGAGCCTGGCATCGCATATGCGTTATTTAACTCGATCGTGCTTTTGGAAAATGCGATGAATACACTAGCTGAAAAAGCTATCAAACATCTAAAGGCAAATCCTGAAGCTTGCCTAAAATCGGTGCTAAATTCTGTTGGTATTGTTACTGCATTCAATCCATACATCGGCTACGAAAAATCCGCAAGTATCGCCAAAGAGGCACTTCAGACCGGAAAATCCGTCGGCGAAATCTGCTTAGAGCGCGGATATTTGAAAAAAGAGGAGATCGATAAGATCCTAGAGCCTAAATCTATGCTCAACCCGCATATGAGCAAAAAATAGTTCCAAACTAGGTGCGGCGCGGAATTTCGTCGGTTAATTTAATAGGCGAAATTCCGCAAAGTAGAATTCTAATAGATAAGATTGATCGTGCAGAATTCCGTATATGTAGAATTTCATCAAGTTAGATTTAGCTTCCGTGGAGTAAAATTCCACTTGCGAAATTTTAGGATAAAATTCCGCATAGAATTCCGACCACTGAATTATAAAGATAATTCGGATTTTACCTGCTGAAATCTTTAGAATTCTGCGCGCCGTTAAAAAAATTACTTTATAAGGAGTTTTGCAATGGACTTTATGGTGATATTGCAATTTATCGTGTTGCTCGGCGGCATCTACTTAGGCGTTAAGCTAGGCGGAATGGGCGTCGGTTATGCAGGCGGTTTGGGCGTTGTCGTCCTAGCCATTTTGGGTATGAAGGTGGAATTTAAAGATATTCCGGTTGACGTTATCTTGATTATCGCATCGGTAATCTCTGCGATTACGGCGCTACAAGTCGCGGGTGGACTTGATTATCTGGTTCAGGTGGCATCTAAAATTTTGCGCAAAAACCCAAAACAGATCAACTACCTAGCGCCTATCGTTACCTATCTACTTACGATACTAGCGGGCACCGGACACACTGCGTTTTCTATGATCCCGGTTATCGTCGAGGTTGCGAAGACTCAGAACATCAAGCCTTCCGCTCCTCTTGCGCTCTCGGTCGTTTCGTCTCAAGTAGCGATCACTGCGAGCCCTATTTCGGCGGCGTTCGTCGCTATGAGCGGTCTGTGCGAGAAGCTAGGCGTTAGCTATCCTAAGCTTTTGTTTATCTGCATCTCTACTACCTTCGTAGCTATGATCATTACGGCTTTCATCGTAAATAAATTCTACGATCTCGATCTTTCAAAAGACCCTGTTTACAAAGAGAGACTTTCAAAAGGTCTTGTAGCTGAGATCAAAGCCGAGGAGTATAAAGAGCCGAAGCCTTACGCGAAAAGATCGGTTGCGATATTTGCCGTCGGTGTTTTGATCGTCGTTTGCTATGCGCTTGCGATCTCAAAGAGCGTCGGCTTGGTAGAAAAACCAATCCTTTCAAGAGATAGCGCGATCATCAGCTTTATGCTAACTATCGGCTTTCTTATCGCTGTTTTGTGCAAGATCGATACGGGCAAACTGCTTTCTACCAGCACTTTCCAAAGCGGTATGAATGCGTGCATCTGCGTCATCGGTATCGCATGGCTCGGTACTACTTTCGTAAACGGTCATATTGACAGTATCAAAGAGGTAGCTAAAAACGTCGTTACGCAGTATCCTTTCGTACTAGCCGTCGCGCTATACTTCCTAAGCTGCTTGCTATACTCGCAGGCTGCAACCACAAAGGTTATGATGCCTGCCGTCGCCGCCGCGCTTGGAATGACTAGCCCTGAAAATTCCGGTCAAATTTGGATCTTAGTCGCATCGTTCGCAGCCGTTTCAGGCTTGTTCGTGCTCCCTACCTATCCTACGACGCTCGGCGCGATCGCTATGGACGATACCGGAACGACTAGAGTCGGTAAATTTGTATTTAACCACTCATTCTTCCTTCCGGGAACCATTATGGTTGCGATTTCGGTCGCTCTAGGATTTTTAGTAGCTCCTGCGCTAATCTAAGATTAGTATTCCTTTCATTTGCGCCGAATTTTTTCGGCGCATTTTTCATACTATTTAAAATTTTTAATACAATTTAATAGATAAAATTCTATCGATTTTGGGGTCTGCCATATTTGCTTATAAATTTAACTTCTAATCGCATGCGCAAAAAACTATAAGCCTGCTAGTAATGTTTGAGTGAGAGTAAAATTTCATTTGAAATTTCATACCCATATTATGCTAGATGATAAATCAAAATTTCAGCCAAAAAACATATAATGTAAGAAATTTAAAACAAGGATAAAATATGAAAAATCTCATCATCATCGCTCATCCCGATATGGCAAGCTCACACGCAAACAAGGCGTGGCGCGAGGTAGCCAAAAAGCAAGCGGATAAATTTGATATTCACGAAATTTACGCCGCTTATCCGAACGGCAAAATCGATGTTGCGCGCGAACAGGAGTTACTTTTAAGCCACGATAAAATTATCATTCAGTTTCCACTTTATTGGTACAGCTATCCGCCGCTTTTAAAACGATGGTTCGACGATGTATTTGCCTACGGCTGGGCTTACGGCAGCACCGGCGACAAGCTAAAAGGTAAAGAATTTGCCCTAGCGATCACTATAGGCGACGAGCAAAATAACTATAAAAAAGACGGCACGATCGGATTTTGCATAGAAGAAGTTATCACACCTTTTAAATGCGCTATGAATTTTACGGGTGCTAAACTGCTTCCGTGCCACTTTGGCTATGGATTTTCATTTCATCCAGATAGCGAATATATCGCAAAAAGTGCAGAAAAATACGAAGAATTTTTAGCAAAATTTTAAAATTTACAAAGGCAAAATCGCTTTTTAGTCGAGAAATTTTATTTTAAAAAGTGACGGATGAAAATCATCTTTTCATCCACACTACTCGATACGCTTCCTGTATCGCTATTTTTTGCGTTGCACACGCAGCCTGCTGACATAATCCCCCGCTCTTTTGATCGTAAAATTTTACTCCCTTCTCTTCTCCCCTAAATGGGCAAAGTTTACGTTAAAAATTTATACGAAATTTTTCTGTATGAAGCATGCTTTAGTACAACCATATAAAAATCAATGAGCATAAAATTTTACCTAAAAATTTGCACCCGCTCGCAATAATACTCGTTTTAAATTTACATAAGACGTTAAAAAACTATGCATATCCGCCACAGCACTGCTTCAAACTCTCCGTTAAAATTATATTAAACTCGTAAAGTCGCGCGTTCACTATACGCTATCGGGCTTGTATTGCACTCACCAAGCTCATTCTCATCAATGCTAAAACAGCATTAATCATATTGCTAGAAAGCGTCTCAGCTGACAGGTATAAAAGAGAACTACTGCGAAAGTGGCGCAAAATACGATACCTCCACGCCTAGCTGCTTAGTGCTTGCTGCTCTGCGAGTGCAAGCCCAAGATCCAAAAAGAGATTTAAAGTAAAGTAGCGCCTGCCACCCTACGCGCGCGCAGATAGCTTAAAGCTACCAAAAAGTTTGCGCTCACTTCGCCACTGAGCGCAATTTGCCTATTGCGCGCCTATTAATGCTTTCAGATTTCAACCTATTCGATCTTGCTTTCCAGCTTTTAAATGCCTGCGCGCAGCTAGCTGCAAAGACATATTCGCTGGATATACCTTGTAGCTCGCCCCCATGCCCTCGATAAAAATCTGCCGTAATTTATGCGGATATTTGACAGCAGGATCGTTTGGATACGATCTTTGATACGAAGCCTAAAAGCGCTACGCCGATACAGATGCTCGCGCCGTTTTTCTCGCTCTGTGCGCGCTGCCTACACACGCTGCCATCGCAATTTTCTCTGATACGACACTTAAAGATAACTCATCACCAAAACTACCGAAAAGCTTTTAGCCTTGTTTTTTCTGCTTTAGAATTTAGTCTCAATCAGTTCTTTTCTAATAAACCGACAGAATTTCCATGCTTTGATATAACCCATCCACGAGGAACTTAGCTAAATTTATTTGAATTCCTAAAGACACGGCAACTTACATCGCACCCGCATTTCAGATCACTGCGAAATTTCGTCGCTACATTGTAAAGAGTTAAATTCTATCAGGTAGATTTATTAAAAATTTTAAGAGCAGTAGAAGTAGTAATAGATGATTAATGCTTTTCTATATGGATACCGCCACCATTAAAATTTTAATCAAAAGATATCCATTAAATTAGCCAGCAAAAAGCTTAGATCCAAGGCTTCCTACGCAAATAGGGCCCAAAACGCTTGATTAAACGGCACAAAAGCCGCTTTAAATTTCACTCCGCGACGCGATTTACCCAGATCAAAAACTCATCGCTCGGGTTCTCGTCG
>NZ_CALIMS010000028.1 GCF_938045345.1 uncultured Campylobacter sp. | reverse complement strand
AATTTGTAAAAATTTTAAAATTTAATCTAAATTCATAGATTTTTTTATATGAAATTTAAGGAGCTCGAATTGAATCAACTTTTGCAGACCTTTATACCGACCGCGCACCTTATTAAAAATACGATCGGCGATTGCGAGGTGGTCATCCACGATATGAGCACGCCGCAAAGCTCCGTCGTTTTCGTCCTCGGCGACGTAACGGGCAGGAAGATCGGTCAAAGCTTCGATCATCTGGTAAAGGACGTGTTGTTAAGCAAAAATTTTGAAAACGACTGCACCGCAAACTACTACTTCACCGCGCAAAACGGCAAGCTCATACGCTCCTCGACTTCGCTGATCCGCGGCGCAGACGGCAAAGTAGTAGGCGCGCTGTGTGTAAATATAGATACTTCAAGCGCCATGGCGGCATACAAAGTAATAAAAAATCTGCTGCCGAACGCAAAGCTCGATAGCAAGGAGTTGCAGGGCGCAAATTTTACCGACGGAGGCTGCAATAACGCAGTATTAGATGAAGCGAACTCAAATGACAGCGTAAATTTAGAAGCAAAAAACTCTAACGATTCGCAGCAAAATATCCTTGACATCGTCCAAGACCTGATCGCATCGGCTACGCACGATCTAAATGTGGAGAGGATGAAGAAAGAGGATCGAAAGCGTATCGTAAAATTCCTCGCGCAAAAAGGAATTTTTGAGGTAAAAGGCGCTGTAGAGCTCGTCGCAAAGGCGCTTAGGACGCAGAAAGTCACGATTTACTCGTATATGGATGAGGTAAAGAAGGAGAGCTAACCGCGGTGCATAAATTTGATCTCAAATTTAACAAGCGTTGCGCGCCTTATTATCAGCGTAGCCATTGTGGAGTGGCGCGAATTTAATCTGAATTTGATGAATCGATCAAAAATCAGAACATACTAATCCCTCGTTTATGCAGCATGTAACGGGATAAAAGCAAAACTCATCTATTACTCGAACTCGTAGCCCTTCGCGCTTTTTAATTTCTCGTCATAATCGGCTCCGTTAGCAATTCGCTTGCGCGAAGCATTGAAATCCGCTCGTATCGGGCTTTTGTGCTCGTCAAACTCAAGCGGCGCGACACCGATGATATCTGCTAGCAGATGCGCTAAATCATCGCTCATAAAAGGCTTATCTTTCGCCGCAGCCAGCCTCTGCCATAGCGTAGCATGATCGCTCAAAAACTCGCGAGAGCCTATGAAAATTAGCGGAATTTCGTAAGTAAAGCGGCTCTCCATGCCGTGCCCGAGGCGCCCGTTTTCGTATAAATTTTCGCCGTGATCGCTAAGATAGACGATGAGGCTGTCATCACCCGAAAAAATTTTAAAAATTTCATTTATGACAAAATCGTTGTAAAGCACGCTGTTATCATAATACGCAACGACATCTTTCTGCTTGGAAGTAAGTTTTGCCTTTACGTCCGCCGCGCCAAACTTGCCAAATCCCTCGGGATAGCGCAGGCTGTAATCCATATGGCTACCGATGAGATGGATCACGTAGAAATTTCGCTCTCTCTGCCCCACTTTCGCCTGATTTATGAGTGGAAGCAGCACTCCGTCAGGCTTGATGCGGACGGTTTCATAAAGATTGCTCTTTGAGAGGAAAGATTCCGCGTCCGCGCGATCGGCAGCGCTTTTAGCGCTTAACGCATGTGCGCCGAAAGCCTCTTGATTGCTGATCCAAAAGGTGCGGTAGCCGCTTAGCTTAAACATATCGATAATGCTAAGGTTGCGAAACCACGCCCTTTTGCGCTCGCTTTCGTAATCGCTGAAATTTAAAAGCCGCATCAGCACCTGATTAGTCGTGCCGTAAGGCGAGATTGTATCGCTAAATTTTATCAGATTGCCGCTTGCTTCGAGCTTCTCTAAAAGCGGCGTATTTTTAACGCCGTAGCCGTAGAGCGACATATGGCCGCGCTGCAAGCTCTCACCGATTATTAGGATGATATTTTTGACGCGAGACTTTTGTGGGGCGGGGCTTGTAGCAGCGTCAGTGGTTTTGGAATTTGAAATCGCGCTGGGGCTTTGCGGCGTAGAATTTAAAGTCTTGCCCCAGCTTTGCGGCTCAGCGCCCGGGGCGGGCGTAGAATTTAAATTTGCGCCGGAATTTTGCACCTGGACGCTTGATGCGGGCGCGGAATTTTCAGGCGCGGAGCCCGAGGCTGAGCTTTGCGGATCCGAATTTGTGCTGCCTTTTAAAACGCCTTCGTTCGCGCGCTTAGCCTCGTCATATCCGAGCTGCACTTCGCGCATATCGGTGATAAAATTTTTATCGCTCAGATAGTCTTTTATCGTAAAGGCAAACTCCAGCGGGACGTATTGCGATAGCTTGGTTATATAGCCCTGTTTGCCCTGGGAAGCTTTAACGGCGATATCCGCGCAAAAGATCGTGCCATAGATAAGATAAAGCGCTGCTAGCAGCAATCCTAGGCGGCTATGCGTTTGCTCCCTCTTTCTCCGCCCTGCTCTTAGCGCCGCAAAAATGCAGCCAAGCAGCACCACTAGATACAAAATCGTCGCAGGGTTAAGAAACTGCGAAACAAACTCGCGCGTCTCTGCTGCATCGGTATGCACAAGCGCGTCGATCGCCACGACGTTGAAGCTTGAGTCGAAATTTACGATCAAAAATAAAGCCACACTCGCAATTAGCGCAATTAGCGCTAGTAACACGAACGAAATGAGCTTAAAAAATCGCCCGCTAAGCAGATAGCAGAGGTGGAAGATGAGCAAATTTATGATGAATACCACCGGGAAACTCTCGGCGATGTAGGCAAAGATGGGTCCGTTAATCTGATAATGTATCTTAGCCCAGCAAGCGAGCAAGCATAGCGCCGTGCTAAGCCAAAACATCCTCCATACGGGACGCTCGCGTAGCGCAGCAAAAAAACCGCAGTCGATTTGCATAAGCAAGCGCGCTATGAGCCCGCCCGCTTTCGTCCGCGCCATAAGTCCGCCTATATTTGCTAGCGCTACATAAAATTTTTCTCTCATTTTATATTTCCTACCTTGTACGAAGAGACGCGACGACGCGCACTCTGCGTAGCGCGACATGTTTTCGCTTTAAAATCAAGGCGCAATCTTAGCCGCTTAAAGCTTTGAGCTTGCTTACTTGCGTACTTTTACGTTTCAAATTTTACGGCTAATTTTAAAGATACAGGGGGTGGGGGTAAAATTGGGTGGCGGAATTTTGAGGCTAAATTTTAATTGAAAGCGGATCTAAGAGCGAAGCTACAAAACGAGGATTTAAAAATAGAAGGCATGAACTAAAGCACAACCTTTAAAATTTTGCGGCTAGGCTACAAACCGTCGCGATATATTTTAAAATTTCTAGTGCGGTAAGCTTTGAAGGGTCTACGGATAAAATTTATGCATGAAGCGGCTGAGGTAAAATTCCAAGACGCGAGCAATGCAAAATTATCGAAATCTAATCGCAGGCAAAATTTTGCACCGATAAAGCGAAAAAATTTTAACTAGCCCAAGTCGCCTTTTGTGCGAAATCTACGCGACGCTTAGAACTTCTACTTTACCGTCGAAAACCGCCATGCAGTGCTCGTAATGGCTAGTGCGGAGCCCATCCTTGCTTCTCGTGCTCCATTTATCCTCGGCGATGACCGGCGTGCCGTCCTTTTGGCAGATCATCGGCTCGATGCAAAAGACCATGCCGTTTTTGATTTTGGGGCCTGATTTTGGATTGTTACCTTCTAGATAATTTGGGATCTCAGGCTCTTCGTGCGGGTGCTTGCCGATGCCGTGGCCGCAGAAGCCGTATAGCGGCACGAAGCCGCGTGCGCGGATAAATTTCTCGATCTCGAAGCTTAGCTCTTTGAAGTGCATCCCTACCCTGATCGTTTTGATGGCAAACTCCAGCGCATCCTTACTGCATGCGATGAGATCTTCGTCGGCTTTTGAAATTTTACCGACGGGCAGAGTGCGTGCGCTGTCGCCGAAATATCCGTTTAGCTTCGAGCCCAAATCGACGCCTAAGATATCGCCCTCCTGCAAGATCGTTTCGTCTGGGATGCCGTGGATGATGACTTCATTTAGCGAGAGGCAAGCGGCGTTTGGAAAGCCGTATAGCCCTTTAAAAGCGGGATACGCACCCTTGGATGTGATGAAATCGTCGATCTTCTTATCGACTTCGAGCAGGCTAAGACCCGGCTTTATAAATGAAGTTGCATAATCGAGAGCTTGCGCGACGATCTTGTTCGCTGCACGCAACCCCTCTAAATCTTTTTTTGTTTTAAGCAAAATCGCCATTTTAAAGCCCGACCGCGCTTAGGGTCTGATATTTGTTCATATAGATCTGCGCTTCGATGCGTCTCATCGTATCGAGTGCGACCGAGACGACGATCAGCACGCTGGTGCCGCCGAAATGAAATGTTATACCCATAAATTTAACGAGTAACCACGGGATAACGGTTACTAGCCCGAGATAGATCGAACCCCAAAACGTAAGGCGACTAGCCACGCCATTTAAAAAGCTTACCGTTCCCTCGCCCGGACGAATGCCCGGTATAAACCCACCTTGCTTCTTTAAATTCTCACTTATATCTTTTGAATTAAACGCAATCGACGCATAAAAATATGCAAAAAATACAACTAGAGCGAATGTTAAAACATTAAAGAGATAGCCATTTGGATCAATTAAATCACTAATCTTTAAAATATATGAATTAGTACTAGCTTTTAAAAGAGTGCTTGGAAACATCAAAATTGCACTTGCAAAAATCGGTGGAATAACGCCGCTTAAATTTATTTTGACCGGTACATAGTTCATAATGCGCTTATTTTGATTCGCCATCAGTACTTTACGCGAGAATGACACAGGAATCCTACGTTCACCCAATTCTATATAGATGATTATCCCTATAGTCGCCAAAACAATGACTATAATTAAGCCTAGAGTTAAATAACTCATACCGCCCGTATTAGCTAAGCTTATTGTACCCGTTATAGCTCTTGGAATTCCGCTTACGATGCCTGCAAAGATAATAAGGCTAGTGCCGTTACCGATGCCGCGCTGCGTAATCTGTTCGCCGATCCACATCAAAAGCATAGTTCCCACTAACATCGAAATGCATGAAATAAATACAAATTCATTAGTATTTTCTAATATCGTAGCTTTTTGTCCCTGTAGGTGATTTAGCCCTATACTGACGCCTATTGCCTGAATTATAGTAATACCTATGGTGGCATAGCGGATGATTTGCATATATTTCTGCATACCGTCGCGCTCTTTTTTAAGCTTGCCTAAATTTGGAAAGGTTGCGGCAAGTAGTTCCATAATGATCGAAGCCGTAATATAAGGCATGATGCCTAGCGAGATAACGCTGAATCGCTCCGCTGCATTACCATTAAACATATTAAACATTCCAAGAGCATTATCCTTGTTGTCAACAAAGATTTTTTTAATTATCTCAACGTCTACTCCCGGAACCGGCACATAAGCTAGCAGCCTATAGGCGAAAAGAAAGCCCAAAGTAATGAGAATTTTGTTGCGTAGCGATTTATTCATTATTTTTGTCCGCTATACTTTACGTTCTCGTCTTTGATCTTGCTAGCGAGCGCTTTTGCGCCTACGCCGATCAGCTTGATCTTTTTAACGGAATTTGAAATTTTATGAACGGATTTGATGCTTTCGACCGTGATCTCGCTAAGATCTTTGATAGCTTCGATTTTATCGATATTTATCACGTAAGGTTTTTCAAATTTAGAAGTAAAACCTACCTTCGGAAGCCTTCGCTGAATCGGCTGCTGACCGCCCTCGAAGCCTCTTTTTTCGTGAGAGCCGGTGCGTGCGGTCTGACCTTTGCCGCCGCGACCAGCAGTTTTACCCAGGCCGCTTCCTTGACCACGACCCAAGCGCTTAGTAGCGTGAGTCGAGCCTGGGGCTTTTTTAAGATTTTCTAATCCCATCTTTTATCCTTGTTAGTGTTTTAACATACTAAGAGCTTTCATCGTAGCTCTTACGACATTTGAGGAGTTGTTCGAACCTAGCGATTTTGTGAGGATATCTTTAACACCCGCAAGCTCTAAAACCGGGCGCACGGAGCCGCCTGCGATAACGCCGGTACCTTCGCTCGCCGGCTTAAGTAAAATTTTGCTCGCATTGTATTTAACTTCGATATCGTGAGTGATGGTAGAGCCGTTTAAATTTACCTTGATAATATTTTTAAACGCATCGTCTACCGCCTTTTTAATCGCGTCTGGAACCTCTTTGGATTTACCGAAGCCAAAGCCTACTAGGCCGTTTCTATTGCCTACTACGATAAGAGCCGTAAACCTAAACCTTCTACCGCCTTTAACGACCTTCGTAACCCTACCGATATTGACGATTACCTCTTCGAATTCTTCTCTATTATACTTTTCCACAATCATTCCTTTGGGTTATAGTTTGATGCCGTTTTGGCGTAACGACTCGGCAAAGCTTGCGATTACGCCGTGATACAAATAGCCATTACGATCGAAAATCGCTTCAGAAATGCCTTTATCTTTTAGCTTGGAGGCTAAATCTTTAGCTAAGCTAGCCGCGCCCTCTTTGTTTGCCTTTAAATTTAAAACCTTACCGCTGCTGGCGCACAAAGTCGCGCTCGCTGCGTCGTCGATAGCCTGAGCGTAAACTGTCCTATTAGATTTGAAAATAGAAATTCTAGGGCAAGATGCGACGCCTGAAATTTTAGCGCGAATTCTTCTTTTTCTCTTGATTCGTAAAGAGATCTTTCTTTTTAATACGTTCTGTGTCATTTCTCAACCCTTATTTCTTAGCTGTTTTTCCGGCTTTGCGGATGATATGCTCTTCAAGATATTTGATGCCTTTACCCTTATACGGCTCAGGCGGTCTGAATCCTCTGATCTCGGCTGCTACTTGACCTACTTGCTGCTTGTCGTCGCCTTTGATGGTTACGACGTTTTTATCTACGGAAATTTCGATTCCTTTTGGAGATTCAAAATTTATCGGATGCGAAAAGCCCAAATTTAGCTCAAGTACCTTGCCCTTCATCGCGGCTCTATAGCCGACG
This sequence comes from uncultured Campylobacter sp., assembly GCF_938045345.1. GTDB lineage: Bacteria > Campylobacterota > Campylobacteria > Campylobacterales > Campylobacteraceae > Campylobacter_B. Next base: position 13,519 of record NZ_CALIMS010000028.1, on the reverse strand, counting down.
CCGTTGATTTCAAGCTGTTTTGAAAAGCCCTCGGTAAGACCAAGGACGATATTGTTGGCTAAAGCGCGGTATGTTCCCCAATACGCCCTGCTCTGCCTATCCTCACCCTTAGGTGAGAATTCTATCTTTCCGTCTTCGATTTTTACATCGACATGACCTTTTAAATCAAGCTCTTTTTCGTTATTTGATTTTTTAAATTTTAACGACGAGCCGTCAATCTTGACCTCAACTCCGCTCGGGATAGAGATCGGTTTTTTACCAATTCTTGACATAATTTTCCTTTTTATTTGTCTAGGGTATGTCTACTTTTACGAATGGATACCACAATGCCATAAAAAGTAGAAACTTCTTACCAGATCGTGCAAAGTACTTCGCCGCCGACGCCCGCTTTGTGCGCGTCGATACCACTCATAACACCTTTGCTTGTGCTAACGACGACGGTTCCGTAGCCGTTTTTGAAGCGCTTAATCTCGTCTTTGCCTTGATATACGCGGCGACCCGGAGTCGAAATTCTTTTAACTTCGTTTATCACGCTCCTGCCCTTTTCGTCGTATTTAAGCACTACGTTGATGATCTTTTTATTGTTTTCCTCTACTACGTTGTAGCTCTCGATATAGCCCTTCTCGGCTAAAATTTTAAGCATAGCCTCAACGACGTTTGAGTGAAAAAGCTTAGTCGTATCTAGCCTTCGCATCGCAGCATTTCTGATGCGAGTTAGTCCATCTGAAATAAGATCGTTAATCATCTCTTCTCCTTACCAGCTTGCTTTTTTTAGACCCGGGATCAAGCCCTCGTTTGCCATCTTGCGAAGGCAAACGCGACAAATTCCAAAATCCTTATAAACGGAGTGCGGACGACCGCAAATTTGACATCTGGTATATGCGCGAGTGCTAAATTTAGCGGGGCGTTTCGCCTTGGCTACCATTGATTTTTTTGCCATATCATTTTCCTTTTGCAAAAGGCATGCCGAATAACTCTAGCAATTTAAATGCCTCTTTATCGTTATTTGTAGTCGTTACGACGGTTATATTCATACCGTGAGTTCTTAAAATTTGATCGTATTCGACCTCAGGGAACATCAGCTGCTCTTGCAAGCCGAAGTTGTAATTGCCGCGCCCGTCAAAGCCCGCTCTAGGTAGCCCTCGGAAATCCTTAACCCTAGGAAGCGCGATAGAGATTAGTTTGTCTAGGAAGGCAAACATCTGCTCTTTTCGTAACGTAACCATTATGCCCACCGGAAAACCTTCGCGAACTTTAAAGCCTGCGACCGATTTTTTTGCATTGACGATAAGCGCTTTTTGGCCTGCGATCAGCGAGATAGTGTCGGCCATATTTTGAAGCACCTTTTGATCTTTGCTTGATTCCCCAGTTCCTACGCTGATAACGATCTTTTCAAGCGCCGGGATAAGCATAGGATTTTTTATATCAAATTCTTTCTGCAAAGCAGCTCTGATGGAATTAGCGTATTTATCTTTTAGTCTGCTCATAATCAACCCTCTACCAACGCAACGTTTGAAATATCCATCGGCATCTCTTTGCTCGTAAAGCCGCCTTGTGGATTTTGCTCGGTTGGTTTGATAGCCTTTTTAGCCATTTTACAACCCTCGACGATAACTTGAGCTTTTTTAGGAAACACAGCCTTAACGGTGCCTGTTTTGCCCTTATCGTCACCTGCGATGATCTTTACTTGATCGCCCTTTTTAATCTTAAATTTTACTGCCATTATAAAACCTCCGGAGCCAGCGAAACGATCTTCATAAAACCGCCGTATCTGACCTCTCTACCGATAGGACCGAAAATACGAGTGCCGATCGGCTCTTTTTTTGAATCCAAAATAACGGCTGCGTTCTCATCGAATCTAATTAGTGAGCCGTTGCCTCTGTGCAACTCTTTAGTCGTACGAACGACTACGGCTTTTACTACTTGACCGCGCTTAATCTTGCCGTTAGGGAGCGCTTTTTTTACAGAGCAAACGATGATATCGCCGATTGTAGCGTATCTTCTTTTGCTGCCGCCCAAAACTTTAATACACATAAGTTCTTTTGCGCCGCTATTATCAGCCACCGCAAGTCTGGTAAAACTCTGTATCATTATTCAACTCCTGTTTTCAAAACCACTTTTAAGCGAAACGATTTTCTAGCGCTTAGCGGTCTGCACTCGATCGCAGATATGGTGTCGCCGATCTTTACTACGTTGTTTTCATCGTGGATTAGATATTTTTTAAATCTTTTTACGATCTTTCTATATCTAGGGTGCATAACCCTTCGCTCTACCAAAACAGTAGCTGTTTTATCGCCCGCCTTCTTTACGACTACGCCTTGAATTTCTCTTTTAAATGCCATAACCTATCCTTATTTAGCTTTAATAGCGGTGTTGATTCTAGCGATATCTTTTTTGATAGCGCGAATCTCGTTAGGATTGCTTAGCTGCATAGTTTTTAGCTTTTGTCTAGCCGTAAATAAAAGCAACTTACTTTGTTTCAACATAGAATTTAGCTCAGCTAAATCTTTATCTTTCAAATCAGTATATTTCATTTTCGCTTTCCCTACTTACGATTTTCGTTTTAAAAGGTAGTTTATGAATCGAAAGCATAAGCGCCTCTTTAGCAACCTCTTCGCTAACGCCGGTCATCTCGAAAATGATCCTGCCCGGTTTTATATTCATTACCCACTCTTCTACGCCGCTCTTACCTTTACCCATACGAGTTTGTAGAGGCTTTTTGGTAAGCGGTTTGTCTGGGAATACCTTAATCCAAATTTTAGCTTGACGATTCACGAAGCGCGTCATCGCAACACGAGCCGCTTCGATCTGGCGAGAATTTACCCTACCCGCCTCTACCGCTTTGATACCGAAATCGCCGAACGTCAAGGAATTTCCTCTCGTCGCGTAGCCGCGATTGCGACCTTTCATCATCTTGCGGTATTTTGTTCTTTTTGGCATCAACATAACTATTTACCTCTTCTTGGTCTGCGTGTTTTTTTAGGCGCATCATCGGTTTTTTCAGCCTGGATGCCTTTTTGTAAAATTTCACCCTTAAAGATCCAAACCTTAATGCCGATATTACCGTAGGTCGTATGCGCTTCGGCAAAGCCGTAATCGATCCTAGCCCTTAGAGTATGAAGCGGAACGCGTCCCTCCAAATACCATTCGGTTCTAGCCATCTCCGCACCGCCCAAGCGACCTGCGACGCAAATTTTAATTCCCTTTGCGCCTGCTTTTTGAGCGCCTTGGATGACTTTTTTCATAGCGCGGCGGAATGCAACGCGACGCTCTAGCTGCATAGCTACGTTTTCCGCAGCCAAAAGTGCGTTCGAGCCTACTTTGCGCTCCTCTTTGATATTAATGGCTATGTCTTTATTGACTAGCTTAACGACTTCGCTTCTTAAACTTTCGACCTCGCCGCCTTTTTTGCCGATGATGATACCCGGCCTTGCGGCTACGATCGTTACGCGAATTTTCTTAGCCGTTCTTTCGATAAGAATTTGGCTAATTCCCGCATAATAAAGCTTAGCTTTTAAAAATTTGCGGATCTTGTAATCCTCGCCGATACTCTCGGAGAGCGTCGCTTTGGAAGGAAACCATCTAGACTCCCAATTTCGATTAATTCCTAATCTTAAACCGATCGGATTTACTTTCTGTCCCATTTACGCTTCCTTCTTACTTGGTTTTGCTACTTCGACGATAATGTGCGAAGTAGGCTTGCGGATACGGCTAGCCGTACCTCTGGCGCGCGGACGAAATCTCTTAAGCACCGGACCTGCATCCACTCGGCAGCTGGTAACTACGACCTCTTCAGGCTCAAAGCCGCCGTTTGCGACCGCGCTTGAAATCGCCGTCGCGATATATTTCGCGCCGCGACTAGGCGTAAATTCCAAAGTAGCAAGGGCAAATTCCGCATTCATGCCTTGAATTTGTTTTGCGATAAGTCTTGCTTTTGTCGGCGAAAGGCGAACAAATTTAATAGTTGATTTACTCATATTCTATCCTTACTTGCCGATCTTTTTCTGCACGGAGCCTTTGTGGCCCTTGAAAGTGCGCGTAGGAGCGAACTCGCCTAATTTATAACCGATATGATGCTCGGTGACGTAAACCGGGATAAAATTCTTTCCGTTATGAACGTTAAACGTAAGTCCGATCATCTCAGGCACGATCGTGCTTCGTCTCGACCAAGTCTTGATCGGTTTGTTATCGCTGGCTTTCTTTGCCGCAACGACTTTTTTCATTACGTGATCATCTACGAAAGGACCTTTTTTTAGCGATCTAGCCATTTTTATTTTCCTTTCCTTCTTGAAATTATAAGCTTATCGCTCGCTTTTTTATGGCGAGTTTTATAGCCCTTCGTCGGTTTACCCCACGGAGTTACCGGATGGCGGCCAGAGTTTTTCTTACCCTCGCCACCGCCGTGTGGGTGATCGACTGGATTCATCGCAGAACCTCTGGTTTGAGGACGGATACCTCTGTGGCGATTACGTCCGGCTTTACCGATGACGACGTTTGCCCACTCTTCGTTACCTACTACGCCGATACTGGCCATGCACTCTGCAAGCACTCTTCTCATCTCACCGCTAGGCAAACGTAGAATGACGTATTTTTCCTCTTTACCCATAAGCTGAGCATAGCCTCCTGCGCTACGTGCCATTTGAGCACCTTTGCCAGGTTTTAACTCGATATTGTGCAGGATAGTTCCCACAGGGATATTTTTCATCTTCATCGCGTTGCCCGGTTTAATATCTAATCCACCCTCGGCAGCAGCCACTACGTCGCCCACATTAAGATCGTTAGGCTTAATGATATAGCGCTTCTCGCCGTCTGCGTATGAGATCAGCGCGATACGGCAGTTGCGATTCGGATCGTATTCGATCGCCTCGACCTTGCCAGCAACGCCGAATTTATTTCGCTTAAAATCAATAATTCTATAAAGTTTAGCAGCTCCAGCTTGTTTATGGCGGCTGGTAATGCGACCGTTGTTGTTTCTTCCGGCTGCGGCAGGAATTTTAACAAGCAAGCCTCTAACGCTAGCTTTTGCAGTGATATCCTCACTACTAAGCCCGGTCATAAATCTTCTACTTGGAGTATACGGTTTATAAGTTTTAATTGCCATTTTACGCCTCCACGCTTTCTAGGCTTACGCCTTCAGGTAGTTTGACGTAGAATTTTTTCACATCGTTTCTAGCGCCAGTTCTGCCTTTAAATCTTTTTACTTTGCCATCCTGTCTTAAAGAATTTATCTTTAGCGGAGTAATCCCGAAATAGTTTTTTAAAACGCTCTTTAGTCCGTTTTTCGTAACCGACGGGCTAGTTTGGATAACGACCACGCCATTTTCTTGAAGACCGAGAGACTTTTCCGTATAAAGGATCGTTTTGATATCTGTTATATCTGCCATTTTAGTCCTCTTTCACTATTGATTCAAATGCCGCTTTTTCGAATACGACTGAGCCGTAAACTGCGATTAGGTAAGCATTGACCTCGCTTACATCGATGACATAGCAATTCTTAAGATTTCTATAGGCCAAAAGAGTTTGCGCGTCCAGCTCGTTTTTAACGATTAGCGCATCTCTAACGCCTAATTTCTTAATAAAATTTGCCGCGTCTTTAGTTTTGCCGCTTTTTAGCTCCAAATCATCGAAGATAAAAATTTTACTCTCGTTTGCTTTCTCATTGATAGCAAATTCCAGCGCAAGGCGTTTTTGCTTTTTATTGACCTTCTGCTCGTAATTTCGCTCGTTAGTCGGACCGAATGCGACCGCGCCACCTACCCAGACGTTAGTTCTGGTTGAGCCCGCACGTGCGCCGCCGCGACCCTTTTGTCGCCATGGTTTTTTGCCACCGCCGCTAACCTCGGCGCGAGTTTTAGCGTTAGCCGTATTTGCACGAAGCGAAGCAAGGTAAGATTTGACGTACAAATATAGATTGTGCGAATTGACCTCCGAAAATTTCGCAGGAATTTCAATTTCGCTTGCTTTTTCTAGTTTTTCGTTAAGCACGCTTACTTTACTCATTTTACTATCCTTATTCTGCCCATTGCGCCGTTAAATCCAGGAACCGAGCCTTTAAGCACTAAAATTTTGTTCTCGGCGTCGAAGCTCACGACTTCGTTTTTGGCAGTGATCGTTTCGTTTCCAGTGTGTCCCGCCATCCTCATACCAGGCTGAACGCGACCGGGCCACTCGCAGTTGCCGATCGAGCCTGGTCTTCGGTGAAAGCGGCTACCGTGCGCTGCAGGACCGCCCGCAAAGCCATGGCGCTTAATAACGCCCTGATAACCTTTACCCTTGGATTTAAAGCTTACTTTGACGATCTTGGCTTCGCTCAAAACATCTAAATTTTGATCGCCAAGCTCGGCATTTTCTAAACTTAAAGTCGCAAATTTATTAAATTCCTTGCTTAGGCTATATTTCTTTTGAATTCCAGCGATAGCTTTATTATACGCTTTGCCCTCTGCGTAGGCTACGATAGCTTTTTTCTCATCGCAAACTTCGCAAATTTTGGTATTGATAAGTCGTAAAAGCGTCACGGGCGTGCTGCTCGTGTCGATCGTCCTACTCATACCTATTTTTTCTACAATATATTCCATTGTTTTACCCCTTATTTGCCCATCGCGTGAACTTCGACGTTGACTTCCGGAGCCAAATCAAGCTTAGTTAGCGAATCAACCGTATCTGGCGTAGCCGCTACGATGTCTAGCATACGAGCGTGAATTTTCATCTCAAACTGCTCTCTGGAGTCTTTATTTACGTGCGGAGATCTTAAAACGGTGTAGCGTTTAATCTTCGTAGGCATCGGCACGGGACCTCTGACGTCCGCACCTGTTCTTTTTACGGCTTCAACGATAGCCGAAACTGTGCGATCTAAAACTCGATGGTCATAAGCCTTGAGTTTTAACCTAATTTTTTGCATCACTTTTCCTTAATAAAGAACTTGTCGCAACGCGCGACCCTTTGTTTCAAACAAAAGACATACATTATATAAAAGCGCTCCGGCTTTGTCAAGAAAATAGCCAAATTTTATTGAAATATTTCCTTTTAATAAGGAAAAATATATAGAATTTCGAAAATTTCCAGGTTGTCGAAAATTTCCAATATAAAAATTTTGGATAAATTTAAAATGGATATAAAAATTTCATAGGATTTTTCAGATTTATTTCCTTTTAATAAGGAAAATTTTAAAATACTTGATATGAATGATCTAAAATTTTTTTACGAAAACCCGCCGGAATTTATGGGCTTTATTCCGCGCAAAAGAGGTATCGGCTCTGCCAAAACCATAATCTACGGAGTGCTAAATTCCGGCAAAAGCGCCGTGCTGAAAAATGAAATTTCGGAACTTAAAAAAGATGAAATTTTGTACCTAAATTTAGCCGATCTACGCCTTGAAGAGGCGGTAGCGAATGATGGAATTTTTGTGGCTAGAAATAGCGCAGGCGATACAAAGGCTAGCGAAATAAACGAGCATGAAATAAGCAGAGAAGCTACGTTAGACGCGGAAATTTCGGATACGGGCGAATTTTACCGCGCCGCCGTAAAAAATACAGATACAAAAAACGCAAGCGCAGGCAGCTCAAACAATGCAAAAAATGCGGGGTCCGACGGCGCAAAAAACAGGAGTGAAAATTTTTTCCGCGAGATCAAAGAATTTTTAGCCGCCAACGAGCAAATTTCATCTCTTTTTTTAGATAATTTCAGTAGTGCCGATTTTGAAATTTCATCGCTTCAAAGCTTCGCCGAGGGGCTAAATTTAAAGCGTTTTATAATTTCTACTCGCGATAAAGAGTTAGTTTTGCCAGGCTTTGAGCGGATTGAGCTTTTGCCGCTTTCGTTTGAAGAATTTATCGCCTTCGATAAGCGTCACAACGAAATAAACTCGATGATTTCGGCGTTTTTAGCCCAAGGCGGCGGCGCAAAAAACCCCTTCATAACCCCCGCTGAAATTTTAGAATTCGAGCAGAGGCTGATTGCGGCAAACTTTAGCCGCACGGAGATTTTAATCCTCAAAGAGTGCCTAAGCTTCGTCCACGCCGCATTTAGTGCAAATAAAATTTACACCGCACTAAAGCCGCGCATCAAGATTTCCAAAGACGCCGTATACGGCACTATCGCCAAACTTGAGCGGGAAAATTTCATCAGATTTTTAAGCAAAGCTGGCGAGCCCGCGCGCGCAAAAAAACTATATTTTTCGCATTTTAATATGCGCGAAATTTTAACGAGCAAAAAGGACTTCTCCAAAAAATTTGCCAACGTCCTTTTCTGCGAGCTTTTGGGGCTAAATACGCCGATTTTTTACACAAAAGAGCTGGATTTTTACCTGCCTGCTCTAAAGATGGGGGTTCTCGTCATTCCTTTCAGCGACACAGATATCATCTTTTTAAAATTCCGCAAAATCTTAAGCGCGCTCAAGAGACTCGGCATCACGAGCTTAAAAGTCGTTTCCATGGCAAACTCCGGTAGGCTCGAGATTGAGGGTATCCGCTGCGATGTAGTGCGGTTTCACGAATTCGCGCTTAGCTTCTGATTTATTGACATCTCATATCATAAAAATACAAATTTTATGATATAATTTTGGTAAACCCATATCAATTACATAAGGGAAAACCGATGATCAAATTAAAAGACAAACTCATTTATGAAACGCTAAAACTGGTCGAATCGCAAGGCGAAGATGGGCTTTTGTGTCGCAATAAGCAAAGCGATGCGGAGTTTATGAGTCCCGTAAACGAATTCGCAGCTGCGAGTGGGCGCAACTACACCTCGGTCAAATCGACTCTTGATATAATTCATAAAAACTGGGGCTATCTGCAGCGCGAAAGCATTAAGGATACGGGGCTTGATGCGGGCAAGGCGTCGAAGATTTTCATCTACCGCCTATGCGAGTCAGGGCGAAGCTTTATCGAAAAATACGAAAAGGCGCTCGTCCAAAACGCCGACAAATAGCCCAAAATTAAAAATTTTAAGCGCCGATTAGATAGAATTCTTTAATTTCACGTAGCGCGACAGAATTTCATTTTTATGCGACTCGCCTTAAAAAAAGGAGATGAAAATGCTGGATTTTATAGTAAAAATGTTCGCATGGAAAGCTGAGTGGGAGGTAAAAAAGGAATATGACAAAGAATTTGGTGATCTATCCTCCATGCGCTCAATCTTGCGCTTTATAATACTTCTTATCATACTTAGCATTTTGATTAAATTTCAATTAAGCGCATGAAAGATACATTTTTAGATATTGCGCTCATTTTATTTGGCATCGTCATGCTTGTCGCGATACGACAAAAATCTTTATTAAAATTTACAATCTTCGTCGTGATTTTAGCGCTCGCCAGAGAGTTAATCATCAGGCTTTATGCCTAGTTTCGACGAAACCGACGCGGATGGAATTTAAAATTTAAACGACAAAATGACGGCGCGGCGAAATTCGACGGGCGCAAATTTTAAATTTCACCGTAACCACACTATGCTTTTATCGTCGTTAGTAAATTCTACCGTGCTTCAAGAATTGCCGCATCGATAAATCCAGCCTTTATCGTCAATGATAGATTTACCCGCGCCGAGGATTTGCGCTTGATGTCGCGCTTTCTGCTATTAGTGGCGGATTTCGCTCGTGCAAATACGACGGAATTTCACTTGTGCGAACACGGCGGATTTTTTGCGGTGGCAGCAAAAATTATAAACCAAATGAGCGGGTTAGAGCGTAAATTTTATAATGCTATAACGCTTAAATTCCGCAGAAGCCTAAATTAATGCGATACAAATGTGAAATTCAAGCAAAAATTTTAAATTTAGTAGCAAAATTCCACACGCTGAAATTTTAAAATTTTATTTCATAAAATTCCGAAATTTAGGAATTAAATTTTGCAGTGAAACGACAAATTTTACCTCAAAATTAAAATTCTCGCGCAAACCGGCTCGAAATTCCGTCTGCCTACTCCACGTATCCGATAAATTCGCCATCGAAAGTATGCCTAACGTCGCCGCGAAAGTAAATTTTGCCTCCATCCCCTAAGCGCAAATTTAGCGTTTCACCGCTTGCAGGTATCACGCGGATGTCGGGAGCTAGCCCCATATTTTCGACGCCTGCGATGAAGCATGCTGCCATCCCCGTACCGCATGCGAGAGTTTCGGCTTCTACGCCACGCTCAAAGGTGCGCACCTTTAAAATTTTGCTTGCGAGGCGGCTTTGAACTAACGCATAATTAACGTTAGCGTTATACTTTTCACGCAGATCGCGGGCTAGTGCGGCGTCGAACTCATTTAAATCACTAACAAAAGTTACTAAGTGCGGCACTCCTGTGTTATAAAAATACCACGTTAGCCCTGCCTCCTCAAAGCTCTCGCCCAGGCGTTTGGGGCGTGTTAGCATTACCTCGACGTTAGCTACTAACGCGTGAGCGTTAGGGCGAAGATTGAAAATCTCGCCGAAGCTTACATTGCGTAGCTCGCCTCGCATGCTTTCACTCAAATTTCCGCCGAAAATACCGAAAATTTCGCCGCTAATTACGCCTGCGCCACTTAGGAATTTCATACTCTGCGCGGCCAAGAAATTCTCATACGCATACATGCATACCGCTCGCGAGCCGTTGCCGCACATATCGGCGGTGCTGCCGTCGCTATTATAAAATTCCCACTCGAAATTTATCCCCTCGATACCGTTAAATTTCGGTAGCACGACGATGAGCCCGTCAGCGCCTACTCCATCACGCCTATCACATAGCTCACGCGCTAGCTTGGATCTATCCGCCTTAACCGAATCCGTAAAAATCACGAAATCATTGCCGCTCGCATTATATTTTGAAATTTTCATCATTTACCTCGCAAATTTTTAAAATTACTAACGCTTTATTAAAATTTTACTTCTATCTAAATTTAAGCGCATCGCTTATTTTAGACCCTTTTGAGACATATTTTACTAACTCGCCCCCATTAGTTAGCTGGTTTATCGTAAGCCTTTCACGCTTGATGTTAGAGCCTACCTCATAGCCTTTAAATGCTCGCAAGCATCAAATCTTCCGAGCTTGCAGGCCTTTTTATAAAGCTCGCGAGCCCTCTTTTTATCTTTCGCTACGCCCCAGCCCTTTTCGTATTGATACGCCAAATTTGAGCAGGCTAGCGGCTCGTCGCTTTTCTCGCACGCCTCGCTAAAATACCTCGCAGCAAGCGCGTGATCCTTTTGTCCGCCGTCGCCTTTAAAATACGTAACGCCTAAATTTACGCACGAATCCACGTGTCCTTGCTCGCAAGCCCTCGTAAAAAATGTCCTAGCCCTGTCCGCGTCTTTTTTCACGCCTTCGCCAAGAACGTAGCTGAGCCCTAGGTTATGGCACGCCTCTACCTGCCCCATCTTGCAAGCCTTGATCAAAAGCTCGATCGCCTTTTTCGTGTCTGGATAGGCGCCGAGCCCCTTTTTATAGTTGTATGCAAGGCTCGCGCACCCCTCGCTGCTGTTTTTCTTGCAAGCATCGCCGAAAAGCTCATTCGCCCTCTTACGATCCTGCGCCACCCCCTGCCCGTCGTTGTAGAGCAGCCCCAAATAGACGCAGCCCTTCTGCTCGCCGAGCTTGCACGCCCTGTCGTAATAGCGCGCGGCCTGCCTGAAGCTTCTATTTGAGTCGTATGCGTAGCCCAAATTCGCGCAGTCTAGCGCGTTTTCCTCGCCGCCTGCGTCGCAGTTGCGCTGCAGCTCATTTATCACGCGGCTTAGTTTTTTACAATCCATCTCGCTTCCCGCGGCGCAGCCCTTCCTTAGATCGTCGATCTCCGCCGCAGCGCCCGTCGCAAACAGCGCGGAGAGCAAAGCCGCTCGCGCCGCAAATTTCAACCGCTCTTTAAACGGCATACTTTTAAAATTTTGAAATTTAGCGCCACTTTGGGCGCGACTGCTGATCCCCATTGTTTTATCCTTTATTTTAAAATTCATCTTAATTCGCATAGAAATTTTACGAGCTCTCGCGCAAAGGGCTAAATTTTATCTTTTAACTCTTTTAAAAATCTCTCCACCGCGGCCTTAAGCGCGAAAAGATCGCCACTATTGTCTATCACAAAATCCGCCATAACGCGCTTTTGCTCTATGTCCATTTGCAGCTCCACGCGGTGCTTTGCGGCGGCATGATCGAGCCCATTTCGCTTCATCACGCGCGAAATCAGCGTATCTTTAGGCGCATAAACGACCACTACTTTGTCGAAAAACTCATATCTCTTGCCCTCAAAAAACAGCGGAATATCGACAAAATAAAGCTTTCCTTTCGCCTCCAAAGCCTGCGCCCGCGATAAAATTTCAGCCGTTATCTTCGGATGCAGTAGCGCTTCGAGCTTTGCAAGCTCCGCAGGGTTTTTAAACACCAGCTCGCCTAGTTTTTTGCGATCCACAAAAGCGCAAGAATTGGTCAAATTTTCCTCACCTCTGCTGGCATCAAATTTAACCTGTACGTCTTTTTGCACGACGTATTGCGCGCCGAAAATTTCAGCCACCTGCGCAGCGCAGCGATCTAAAACGCGATGCGAAATTTGATCGGCATCGATGATCTCAAATCCGCGATCACGAAGTAGCTCGCAAACCGCGCTCTTGCCGCTTCCGATACTGCCCGTAATGACGACCGCGTGTTTAAATTTCAAAGTGAGCCTTTATAGCGTTTTTATTCGATTTTAGCTAAAATCTGCGAAATTATACCATCTTGGAGGATAAAATTTGATAAGCTACAAAGACGCTGGCGTCGATATAGACGCGGGAAATGACTTCGTAGAGGCGATAAAACCATTCGTCAAAGTGACGCAAACTCCGCACGTTTTAGGCGGCATCGGCTCGTTTAGCGGCGCGGTGAGGCTGCCTGCAGGCTACAAAAAACCTGCGATCCTAGGCGCCACCGACGGCGTGGGCACAAAGCTACGACTCGCGATAGACGCGCGCAAATTTGAGGACGTCGGCCAAGACCTTGTCGCGATGTGCGTAAACGACCTCATCTGCAACTTCGCCGAGCCGCTGTTTTTTCTCGACTATTACGCGACGGCAAAGCTCGAGATCAGCGATGCAAAAGAAGTCGTAAAAAGCATCGCCGAGGGCTGCAAACTCGCCCGCTGCGCGCTAATCGGCGGCGAGACGGCGGAGATGCCCTCTATGTATGAAAAGGGCGACTTCGACCTAGCGGGCTTTGCCGTGGGTATCGCCGAGGAGGACGAGATCGACCGCAGCAAGTTTGTACGTGAGGGTGACGTACTCATCGCGCTTCCTAGCAGTGGCCTGCACTCAAACGGCTTCTCGCTCGCACGCAAAGTGATCGCCGAGCTAGGGCTAAAATTTGACGACAAGGTAGGCGGTCGCGCACTCATAGACGTGCTTTTGGAGCCAACCAGGATCTACGTAGGAGACTTTTTAAATTTAAAAGACAAGATCCATGCGCTCGCGCACATCACGGGCGGAGGCATCGTGGAAAATCTACCGCGCGTATTCCCCGAGGGGCTAGGTGCGAAGATCGAGTATGACGCGATCCGCACGCCTGAAATCTTTAAAATCATCGCGCAAAAGGTGGAGCCTGCC
>NZ_CALIMS010000027.1 GCF_938045345.1 uncultured Campylobacter sp. | reverse complement strand
ACCCGACCGGCCGCTACGTAAATCACAGCTCGCTTCACGACAGCGGCCTAACGGGACGCAAACTGATCGTCGATAGCTTCGGCGGCTACAGCCCGATAGGTGGCGGCGCTCAAAGCAGTAAGGACTATACCAAAGTCGATCGCAGCGGGCTTTATGCGGCGCGTTATATCGCCAAAAACATCGTCGCGGCGGGGCTTGCGAAAAAATGCATCGTCCAGCTCAGCTACGCAATCGGCGTCGCAAAGCCCGTCAGCGTCAGCGTCGATTGCATGGGGACGAATTTAGGCGCAGCGAGCGACGATGAGCTATCTGCTTTCGTGCTTGAAAAATTCCCGCTCACGCCGCGCTGGATCATCGATAAATTCGGCCTTGATCGCCCGGGTAAAGGAAGCTTTCTCTACGCCGACGTCGCCGCACGCGGACAGGTCGGAAACGACGAATACCCGTGGGAGCAGCTTGACGGCGTGGAGCTTTTTAGAGCTTTGAAATAGGATTTACGCTTTGCAGTAGCGCCTTTTTAGCTTACGACATTCGCTAGGCTTGCAGCAGCGTGCCTAGCTCAATATTCTACGCGGCTTTGCATGCCATGTAATTTTATCGCGCGCCCAAAAGTAGCGTTGCAGCAAAATTCTGCATCAAAATTCTAAGCCGTGAATTTAAGAGTTTTCACAGGTAGAATCGAATTTTAAAATTTTAAGCCCAGCTCGCGCAAAATTTTAAAATTGGCGCAGTGAAATTCCAAGGCTGAGCCCGTCTAGTCTAGTGATAAATTCTAACTAGAGCAGGCTTTAAAAGTATTTGCATACAAGCTTTAAATCTGCAATCGCTTAAAATGAAATTTGACCTACAAAATTTTTTCTAACGCGCTTTTTACTTAATCTCCGAAAGACAAAATTTTAAATTCTCCCTACTTGTGATGTTTAAGCGTGTAGATTTTAAAATTTTGCCATTTTATTTGAAGTTTGCCGCTTTTATTTAGCAAGAAAACCCCCGAAGCAAATTTCATTTAAAAGCGATATCGGCAAGACAAAAACATTAAAATTTTAAAATGTGGAATTTATGAATGTTACCGATTTAAAATCGCAGATTAGCACGCTTCGCCGAAGCTCCCCCGCTAACTACGCGAAATGAAAAAGCAAGATTAAATTCTCTCTCTCGCTTAATGTCACCCGCAAGCAAGCACGGCAAAATATCAAGATTAAATAACATAAGAGATAAAAGAATAAGACAAAAGGAGGAGGCTTAAAGCTTTCTAAAATTCTAGCCTTGTGCGGCGGCGACCGAGCGGCTTTTAAACTAGGCTTTAAACGCAGTGATTCGAATTACGCGCCTTAACTTAAATGCTAAAGCAGCGATAAAATTTTATCGCTGCTTTCATAAATTAAAATTTTAAAGATACTCCGAGCTACGCAGCTGCAATACACTTCGCCTAAATCTACTAAATTAGCGACCGAATTTAAGCCGCTTCTTGACTTGATGCTAGGTTTTTATGCGTAACTTAAAAGCGAAGCACTATTTCGTCTGATTATCCTCGTTTTTTGGGGCGGCAGTGCTTGCATTTATCTCGCTGGCTGCGCTATTTACGGGCTCAGGAACAGAGATTTTTTTCACTGAAGCGGTGAAATTCTGCTCGGCTTCAACGTCGCCCGTTTTTTCGATATATGTAAAATCGCCCATCTTCGTCCACGTTCTAGCTTTAGCTAAAAACGCCTTTTGGCTCTCCCAAATCTCTTTGAAATCGGGATTTTTCTCGCTTTCTTCGGCTAAAATTTCATCCGTCGCCTTGCGAAGCGCACGCATAATTTCAGGCGAAAAAGAGCGAATCTGAACGTTCGGATATTTCTTTTTGATCTCGTCCCAAATTATTACGTTTTTATAAAACGTCTCGTTTTCTGCGTATTCGCGCGCCTTTGCGATAGAGGCTTCCAGGATATTTTGCAAATCCTTAGGAAGCTTCTGCCAAGTTTGTAGATTTATCACTATCTGCTGCTCGCTAGCGGGTTCTTGCCATCCCGTATAATAGTAATTTGCGACCTTGTGAAAGCCTAGAGGTATATCAAAGCTAGGACTTGCCCACTCGACCGCATCGATAGTACCCATCTCTAGCGCCATATATAGCTCACCTACCGGTATCGTAGCGACTGCGACGCCAAGGCGGCTCATAACCTCCCCGCCAAAGCTTGGAATTCTAAATTTAAGCCCTTTTAGATCATCTAGCGTATTAATCTCTTTTTTAAACCAACCACCCATCTGCATACCGCTATTTAGGATATTAAAAACCTTTAGATTGCTTTTAGCATAGAATTTATCGGCTAGCTCCTTGCCTCCGCCGAAGTAATACCAAGCGTGCTGTTCGTCTTTCGTCATACCAAAAGGCACGGTCGTGAACAGCATATTTGCGCTATTTTTACCTTTATAATAGTAGCTCGCAGTATAGCCTAAATCGTATTGTCCGTTTTTGACCATATCATAGATCGCAAAAGGTGCTTTATGTTTGCTAGGCGCGTCGATGCTGATTTTCAGCCTGCCATCAGACATACTATCTGCAAGATCTGCCATCCGCTTGGCGACATCGCCTACGATAGGCATACTAAGCTCGTAAGTCTGAGCTAGCTTAAGGCGATAAACTTTCTTATCTGCGCCCCACAGCGACGTGGCTATAATCAAACTTAATCCGACAAGAATCGATTTTTTCATATACTACTCCCAAAATGAAATGGTGCGAATTTTATATAAAATCATCTAAATTCACGCTTTTATAACTAGCTTTTAAGCGAAATTTTCGCACAATTGCAGCCAAATTCGATAAGGAAAGGGCATGCAAGAAAAACATTACGAAGTAATCATCATAGGCGGCGGTATCACGGGCAGCGCGCTAGCATATGTACTGGCGGAATTTAGCGGAATCAAAAATATCGCTCTACTTGAAAAATACGAAGGGCTTGCGACACTAAATTCTAAAGCCAGTGCAAATTCCCAGACGATTCATTGCGGCGACATCGAGACCAACTACGACCTGCAAAAAGCGACCGAAGTCAAGCGCAAGGCGGATATGATCGTGAAATATTGCCAAAAGCACGGATATGAGAATAAATTTTTATTTCAGGGGCAGAAAATGGCTCTTGGCGTGGGCGAAAGTGAGGTAGAGCTAATTAAAGAGCGCTTTGAGAAATTTAAAGAGCTTTATCCGTATTTGCAGCTTTTCGACAAGGAAGAGCTCAAAAAAATCGAGCCCAAGCTAGTTTTTGACGGGCGCGGCGAGGAGCGAGCGGAGGATATCATCGCGATGGGCGTACAATCGGGAGTTTACACGACGATCGATTACGGCGCGATGGCGAATTCCTTCGTGCAAAACGCTAAAAACGTGGAGGGCAAAACCTGCGATCTGTACCTCAACACCGAAGTGCAAAACATCACTAAAGTAGGCGATAAGTTCTATATCCGCACCGCAAATAGACTCTCGCTAAGCGCTGATTTCGTAGTCGTAGATGCTGGCGCCCACTCGCTGTGGCTAGCGCACAAAATGGGGCTGGGGCAGGATCTTAGCACGATCTGCATCGCGGGCAGCTTCTATCTAACCAAGCAAAAGCTTCTAAATGGCAAGGTTTACATGATGCAAAACCCAAAGCTTCCATTTGCCGCGCTTCACGGCGATCCGGATTTGCTCGCAGGCGGCTGCACGAGATTTGGCCCTACCGCGCTTACGATGCCGAAGCTCGAGCGCTACAAGGGCTGTCGTTCGGTGCCGGAATTTTTTCAATCATTAAATTTTGACATGGACGTAGCCAAGGTTATTTGGCAAAATTTTGGCGATAGCGAGGTAAGGGACTTCTTAATCCGCAATATAGGCTTTGAGATACCGATTTTAGGTAAAAAGCTTTTCGTCAAAAATGCGCGCAAGATCATACCTAGCATCCGCGAGGAGGATATTTATTATGCCAAGGGCTTTGGCGGCGTGCGCCCACAAGTAATCTCACACTCGCAAAAAAAGCTGCTTTTAGGCGAAGCTAGAATAGGCGAAAATCCAGGGATTATCTTTAATATGACCCCAAGCCCCGGCGCTACGAGCTGCTTAGGCAACGCACTTCGCGACGCAAAAAGTGCCTGCGAATATTTGGGAGTGAGCTTTGATGATACAAAATTTGACGCGGAAATGATGCGATAAAGAGGAATTTTTAAATTTCGCTCGGGCAAGAATTTTAAAATTTTACTTCGGCGAGGATTTTAGAATTTTGCTCGCGCTTCACGTATATAGAGAGTTTTAAAATTTCATTCAAACGCGAATTTTTAGAATTTAACCTGCACTGCAAGCTATGAAATTTTAAAATTTCACCATGCCGTAGAATTCTAAAATTCTCACGCACCATAAAATTTTAAAATTCCTTCGTCTAACGAATTTTAAAATTTAGAAATTTCAAAATTTTGCGCAAAATTTCGCCTAATGCGGCGATAAATTTTAAATTTAAAGGAGAAAAGATGCTTAAAAAAACCAAAATCCTAGCGACCATCGGGCCCGCAAGCGATGGCGAAGAGATGATGAGCGCGATGGTAAAGGCGGGCTGCAACGCCTTTAGGATGAACTTCAGCCACGGCACGCACGAGTATCACGAGGTAAATTTAAACAAAATTCGCGCCGTAGAAAAGAGCCTGGGCGTACGAATAGGCGTCTTTCAGGACATCAGCGGCCCAAAGATCCGCGTCGGCAAACTAGAGGAAAATTTTAAATTAAAAACGGGCGATAAAATCACCTTCCTTCCTCGCGAAGTCATCGGCAAAAAGATCGCTGATGGCGAATACGAGCTGTGTATCAACCACCCTGAAATTTTGCCGCTGATGAAGACGGGCGAGTTTATCTACCTCTACGACGGCTCGATCCGCGCCAAGGTAGTCGCGGTAAGCGAGCAAGGCGTGCGAGCGGTGCTCGAAAACGACGGCTTTTTAAGCTCGAATAAGGGGGTGAACTTTCCAAACACCCGCCTAAATATCGACGTCATCACGCAAAAAGACCTCGAGGATCTGCGCTGGGGCGCGGCGCACGGCGTAAATTTCGTAGGCATCTCCTTCGTGCAGTCTCAAAACGACATCCTGCGCGTGCGCGAAATTTTAAACTCGCTAGGCTCAAAAGCTAAAATTTACGCCAAGATCGAGAAATTCGACGCGGTCGAAAATATAGAGCAGATCATCGAAGCAAGCGACGGTATAATGGTCGCGCGCGGAGATCTGGGCATCGAGATGCCGTTTTATGAGATCCCGCGCATCCAAAAGCGCATCATAGCGTTAGCCAACGCCCGCTCAAAGCCCGTCATCACCGCCACGCAGATGATGCTTAGCATGACCGAGCACGAGCGCGCCACCAGAGCCGAGATCAGCGACGTCGCAAACGCCGTGCTCGACGGCACCGACGCCGTGATGCTAAGCGAGGAAAGCGCCATCGGCAAAAACCCCGCAGCCGTGGTCGCCGCGATGAGCGAGACGATCCGCGAGACCGAAAAGATCTATCCTTACGATAAATTTAACGATTACGATTTCTACGACGAGACCGATATGATCACCTCAAGCACCGCAGCGCTCGCCGCAAGACTGAGCGCGGGCGCGATACTTTCGATCACGGGCTCGGGGCGCTCGGCGATCAAACTCGCACGCAACCGCGCCAAAATCGACGTCATCGCAATCGCACACGACGAGCAGACCGCGCACGCGCTAAGTCTCGTGTGGGGCGTAAATCCAGCGATGGTTAAGGAAAAAACGAGCATCAATTCGCTGCTAGCACGTATCATAAACGAGGCTCTGCAGCGCGGGCTCATCGAAGAAGGCGGCACCTACGTGATGACGGCGGGCTTTCAAAGCGGCCATCCCGGCAGCACCGACTACATCCGCATCATCAAAAAAGATCAGATCGATTTCTACCGCAACGCGGCAAAAACGGGCTTTAGCGGTAAAATTTAAAGCGTAGCCAAAGGTCATAAAGTCAGAGGCTGCAGCTAAATTTAATTTCGCTACGAGATTACGAGCAGCAACGTCGCGTTTATGTCGTGATAGAATTTGCTAAATTTAATTCCATTACGAAATGACGGTGCAGGATTTAGCCGCTAAAGCTTTGGTTCATTTCGACGGCTTTTATTTCACGCAGATCAAGAACGAGCGCGCGAACATTTACGCCTTTGATTTCATGGCTCACCGCGGACTGGCAAATTTATTTTATGCGACACCGCGCAATGCCGCGGTCGGTTTATAGCCGCATTCAGCGATAAATGACTAGCATACGATGCTTAAAAGGGTGAAATTTAAATTTAAAATTTGCAGATAAAATTCCGCGCCAAAAGCCGGCTAAGGCGCGACAAGATTATTAAGATTATACTTAAAGGCAAAATTTGAAAACCGAACTAGAAAATTCCGCGCAAGAAACCTTGACGCAAAAGCGAGAATATCCTGGCAAAAATCGCTTCAGCACGCGCAGTCTATGGCTGATATTCGCCGCGATTTTTAGCGCGATTGCCACGACGTTTTGTTGCCTACCCGCGCTTTTATTTTTGATTTTCGGCGCGAGCTTTTCCATTTTTTCAGGCGCAGAGGCGCTGGAAGGTTACCGCGCGCCACTCTCTGTGCTAGCGCTTTTTTGCTTCGCGCTTTCCGCGTTTTTCTTTTTCAAAAGACCGCGCACATGCTCGCTGCAAAGCGGGCGCAAAAAATGGATTCTGATCTACGTGCTCTTAGGAGCCTTGCTTGCCTTTATGCTTACATATCCCGAAATTTTAGGAGGGCTTTATGCGTAAAATTTTGTTTTTGATGCTTGGATTTACGGCGCTTTTTGCCGACAAAGAGGTTAAAATTTACGTGGAAAAAATCCACTGCCCGCTCTGCACCGCGATCGTGCGAAAGGCGCTTTTGCAAACACCAGGCGTGATAAGCGCGAAGGTTTCACAGCAGAGCAAAACCGCGACCGTCGCGGCAAAGGATTATGCAAACGAGACCGCGATGCTTGAGGCAATCGCTAAAACGGGCTATGAAGGCGTAATCGTAAAATAAAAATCCCCGGCAAAATTCTGACTAAATTTTAAATAAAATTCTTGCTAAATTTCGGTAAAATTCATGCGACTTTGCATAAAATTTCATTTTGCGCGGCTTGCCTGCAGCGTAAACTAGCGCGATTGAAATCTGCGCGTATTTTGCGGAAGCGCTATGTCGGCGCGATCGCGTTTAAATTTAACAGAATTTCGCAAGCGCTTAAGCGAGTGCGGTTGCTTTTAAATTCAACGGGCGTGTCGCAATAACGCGCGGATATAATAAATTCAAAAGGAGCAAACATGCAAGAAAACGAGGTTATGAACGATTTTAAGAGGCTATGCGAAATTCCTCACTGCAGCTGCGAAACGGAGCAGATGAGGGAGTTTTTGGCGGATTTTGCGCGCTCTCAGGGCTTTAGCGTAAACATTGATGAGGCGGGCAATATCCACGCCGTAAAGGGCGAGCCTAAAATCTGCCTGCAAA
>NZ_CALIMS010000026.1 GCF_938045345.1 uncultured Campylobacter sp. | reverse complement strand
CTACTATAAAATCGCCAAGAAATAGCGGCGGAATTGCGAGGTAGAATTTCGTTTCGTAATTTAATGGCAAAATTTTATCAAGATTTCGCAGGTGGAATTTTCGTCCAAATTTTTAATAGGTGAAATTTTACGTAAATAACCCGTGATTACGTGATGAAATAATAGGGCGCGTAATTCGGATTTAAAATTCTCCAAAGAATAAATTTAATCGGCGAAAATTCTAACGGCAAAAATTCCGATACTAAAAATTCGGACGCGCAGAATTCCGATGTATAAAATTTAACTCGCATGATGAAAAATAAAGCTACGTTAAAATTTAAAAATTTCACCGCCCGCCCGCGCTTTTTTTGGATCCGCACAAAGCTCGCGCAATCAGGTGAGACTCTTTGCTGCGCACGTCCCACCGAAGCTGCTTGCCTCAAAAGATCAAGCGCCGATGCAAAACCGAGCGGAGTGGGTAAAAATTTAAAAAGCCTAAATTTTAAAAACCGAAACGCTACGAGTACAAATTGCGAGGCAAGTCGTTACATAGACTTTAGCGCGGATTACGACACGGATCGCAACATACGTCTTAAGCATATTGTTGCAGCACATGCCAAAGCATAAACTTTAACGCAGATCGAGACTTAAATTTAAATATATGCCACGATATAAATTCTAGCGCGGATTATGCATAAATCTCGTTAAAGGTCACGGCATGAACCCAAGCATGGATTATTACGACATACGCCTCGGAGTGGATCGAGACATAAATTCTGACAGGTATCGCGCCGTAAATTTTAAAATTTCAAACGCAAATTTAAAAGCGAATTTGGCAGTTTTAAAAGCAGATTTAAGGACGGATTTTAGATTATGAAATTTTTAAATTTAAAAGTTGCTGCCGCCGTGTTCGCGCTGCTACTCTCAGGCTGCGACGGATGGAAGCACCATCTAAGCAGCGACGGCACCTCGCTCGCCTCCAAGTTTGACCTCTCCGAGCGCACGCTAAAGATTGAGGCAACGACAAGCCGCTCGTGCTGTTTTTCTACGCAAGTAGCCGAATTTAGAAATTCTAAAATTTTAAAATTTATACAAAATTCTACGATTTGGAATTTTGATAAAATTTCTGTGGCTACCAGCTTCCGCTAGCACCGCCTCCGCCGAAGCTTCCGCCGCCCCCACTGAAACCACCTCCACTAAAACCGCCACTTCCTTTAAATCCGCCAAAATCCCCAGATGGGCTGCCTCTCATGCGCGGTGAGCGCGCGATTTCGTTTATGATGTCTGCACTTGAGATTATATCCTCATCGCTTCTACTGTGGCGCGTCACGCGGCGGCTTAGTATCGCAAAAAGCAAGACCGCAAAAAGCACCATGAAGATCGCAAAGTCCTTGTTGCTCGGATCCTGCTGCGCGTTGGCGTTAAACGGGTCAAATTTTATATCGCCGCCTTCGATCGTGCTAATGATCGCTGAAATCCCGCTAATGACGCCACTTTCGTAATCTCCCTGCCTAAAATAGGGCAGAATTTTATTGCTGATGATGCGTTTGGCGCGCATATCGGTTAGCACGCCCTCTAGCCCGTATCCGACCTCGATACGCACTTTATGCTCGTGCGGAGCAACAAGCAGCAGTACGCCATTGTCGCGCCCTTTTTGCCCGATACCAAGAGCGCGCGCCTGCTCTAAGCCGATTTCCTCGATAGAGTAGCCGCCGAGCGATTTTAGGCTTATGAACATGATCTGGTTTGTGGAATTTTTATCGAAAGTCATTAAAATTTCATTCAGACTCTCTCTCGCGGCTGGGCGTAAAATACCAGCCTCATCGATTACAGCGGTGCCGTTTGGATGGGCTAGATACTCGCTAGGTGCGGCGACGCTTATTACAAATAGCGCCATTAGGGAAAAAGCAAATCTACAAGCCACTCTCATCGCAGCTCCACCAAGGTCTCTTCTATCTCGTTATTTTCGCTATCTTTAGGCACTCGCATGGCTAGCTCGCACAGCGTGTCCATCGCCTTTAAAACAGCAGGCTCAAGGCCTTGCGTGCTAGGGTTAAATTCCGTCGTGATACGTTCAAACTCGCCCTTAGAGATAAACTCCGCCGCTCGCGCGCCGCAGATGATATGAGTGCAGCGCTCGCGGACGCAGACACAAAACATTATCGCTTCTTTTACGCTGCCGTAGCGCTCGTAAAATTTTAGCATCGCAAACTCGCCCGAGAGCCGAACTCTGCGGGATTTAGACGTGATTAGAGTTAAAAGCGCGGGGCATTTAGCTAGCAGAGCTTTAATCGCTATGAAGCTGAGCGCTACGATCTGCAGTAGCTCAGCTTTGCTTATTTGCGGCACGAAGCACAGAACGATGCCGATCGCAAACGCCGTCACTGCCGCCGCGCTATAGCCAGCTTCGCAGTCCTCGCTTGCTTCGCGCGCGACCACGCAGACGATCTGCGCACCGCTTGCGGCTTCGGCTTTCGTGATTAGCTCGTGGATTTTTTGCTTGCACTGCTCGCTTAGCATTTGCCGCCTTTAGCGTTATTTAAACGAGACGCTAGGGGCTTTTTGGCTTGAGCTATCAGCGCTAAAGCTAGGTTTGGCGCCGCCTAGTCCTACGATGCGCGCGATAATGTTTGTAGGAAAGGTTCTAATTAGCTTGTTGTATTCCTGCACCGAGGCGATGTAATCCTTGCGCGCTACGGCGATACGGTTTTCCGTGCCTTCGAGCTGATTTTGCAGGTCGGCGAAATTCTGATTTGCCTTAAGATCCGGATAACGCTCGACTACCAGCATCAAGCGTGATAGGGCTGAGCTAAGCTCACCTTGGGCGCCGTTAAATTTCGCAAACGCCTCTGGATCTTGCGCTAAACTTTCTGCATTGATATTGACAGCGGTTGCCTTAGCGCGGGCATTTATGACGCCTTCTAAGGTATCTTTTTCATGGCTTGCGTAGCCCTTGACGGTTTCTACGAAATTTGGAATCAAATCGGCGCGACGCTGATATTGGTTTTGTACCTGGCTCCACGCGGCCTTAACTTCTTCATCTTTGCTTACGAGCTTGTTGTAAACGGGTACTGCAAATATCGCAAACGCAATCGCTGCAATCACTAAGACGATTAGAGCTTTGATTAAGATATGAAGCCCTCCTTTTTGGCGCGGATACTCTCCTCCGCCAAAGCTCTCGCCTCGCGCGGATAAGCCTTTATCGTCGTAACCTATACGCTCGTTATTTTCTCCTTGCAGCTCTTTCATTGAAATCTCCTTGGGATGTTGGAATTTAATTTGACTAAAATTTCATATTCGATCGTGCCAAAGTGTTTTGCCCAGGCTCGTGCGTCGTCCAGCACGCAGATGCGCTCGCCGCCGAATTCTGCGCAGAAACTATCCATCGACATTTTTCCGAGCATTTTTTGCCCGCTTGCAAGCGCCAGCTCGTCCTCGCCGTCGTAGCGAAATAGCCCGTCGGCATAGCCCAGATCATAGGTGCCGATCTTCATATCGCGCGGCGCTTCAAATTTCGCGCCGTAGCCGACGCGCTGACCCTTTTTTAGCACGCGCGAGCTGATCAGATCGGCATAGAGCTTTAGCACGGGGTGTAAATTTAGGCTCTCGTCAAATTGCGGATATCCAAATTGCGCCATACCCACGCGCACGTATTCGTCCTCAAAGCCCGCACTTCGCTCGATAGCTGCGGAGTTGCTCGAATGAAATTTTAAATTTCTAAAGCCCGCGGCGGCGGCTTTTTGTCCCGCGATACGCTTAAATTCTATGAAATTTTGCCTTTGTGCGAAAAAATCGCCGCTTAGCTCGTCGCTTGCGCGAAAGTGTGTGAAAAAGCCACGAAGCTTAAATCCGCCCGCCTTGCATAGCCTAAGCGCCTCATCTAACTCGCTCGCAGCGATGCCGTTTCTGTGCATCGCGGTATCTGCAGCGATATAAATTTTAAGCCCTCGTTTAAGACGCGCGAAGTAGCTCAGATCATTTACCGCGTAGCAAAACCGCTCGTCCTCATCCCCGCGCGGAATGTGCGAAAGCACTAAAATTTCATCAAATAAATCCGCAATCTGCGCAGCTTCCGCAGTACTTCGCGTTACGGCGCGTACGAAGCCTAGCTTTGCCGCTTCTTCGCAGCAAAGTCTGCAGCCATGGCCGTATGAATTATCCTTGGCTACCAAAAATACTCGCTCCGCTCCACCTACTTTGGCGGCGATTTGCGCTAGATTGTGCGCATAAGCGTCGCGATCTAAGATGATCTCAGACATCGAAGTCTAGCCCATAAGTGCGGTATAAGTATGGCAGCAGCTTGCGCGCAGCGTAGTCGTATCCGTAGAATTTCGCATAAACTTCTTTCAAGCTAGCCTCGCCTGCGCGCTCGAAATCAAATACATCGGTATCCGCGATTTTTGGCACGCGCTCATCTAAGAATTTAAAAAATTCCGCTCTCGCAGCTAAAAGCTCTTTTATATTTTTCTCAACCTCTTGCTTTTCAGATTCGTTCATCTCTGGTCCTTTAAATTTTCTAGTTTACCTAAAAATACGCGCTGCATCTCGTCGCGAAACTCGGGGCTGCGAGCCTCGAAGCGGGTTACGATCACGGGCGTGGTGTTGCTTGCCCGTACGAGCGCCCAGCCGTCATCAAACCGCACTCTGATGCCGTCGATCTCGATAATATCGCGGATGGGCGGTAGCTCCGCGATACCTGCGTGGATTTGAGCTTTAAGAGCCTCGATGATCTTAAATTTTGCCTCCTCGCTCGTATTAAATTTAATCTCATCGGTGCTAAAAACCCGCGGCAGCTTGTCTAGCTCGGCGTCTAAATCATATCCTTTAGCTACGAGCTCAAGCACGCGCATCATCGCATATACGCCGTCATCAAAGCCGAAATATCGCTCCTTAAAATAAATATGCCCGCTAACCTCCGCGGCAAGATCGATACCGAGCTCCTTCATCGCCTTCTTGATATTGCTGTGGCCGGTCTTGCCCATGAAGCTTTTGCCGATCTTATCGATGGTATCGTACATCGCCTGCGAGCATTTGACTTCGCCTAGGATGCGCGGATGGTGCATATTTAAGGCAAGCAGGCAGGCTAGCTCGTCGCCTTTGATATTGCGGCGCGGCGTAAGCACGGCGATCCTATCGGCATCTCCGTCAAAACCAAAACCCAAGCTCACGCCGTCTTGCTTCATCGCAGCTTTAAGATCAGCTAAATTTTTCTCCTCGCTGGGGTCTGGGTGGTGGTTTGGGAAATTACCGTCTGGCTGTGGAAATAAAACTTTAGCGTTTAGCTCTAGCCTTTCGACGATTTTAGTAGTCGTAACGCCTGCAGCTCCGTTTGCGCAGTCAATGATAAAAGGCGCGGCAAAGCCCTTAAGAGCCGCAAATTCTTTCTCAAAATATGCTAGATACTCGCTTAAGATGTCGTACTTCTGAGTGCTTATATCGGTTGGAATTTTAAAATTTGAACTCATCAGCTCCCGCACCTGCGCACCTAGGCGTTTCAAATCCGAGCCAAAGAAGCTATCCGTGCCGATCGTGATCTTAAAGCCGTTGTAATTTTTGGGATTGTGCGAGCCGGTAATCATTACGTTTGCGTCAAATTTATGCGTAAATACGCTAAAATAGCCCACCGGCGTCGGTAGCAAGCCGATATTATAAACCCGCAGAGCTGCAAAATTTAGCCCGCTTACGAAATAGCCGAAAAGCTCATCCGCGCTAAGACGGGCGTCGTATCCCACGCTAACGCGCTCAAGCCCTAGATTTGCGATATGTTTGCCAAGCGCGAAGCCGATCGCTTTTACGCTGCGCTCGTTTAGCTCCTCACCCACGATGCCGCGAATATCGTATTC
The DNA here is from genome assembly GCF_938045345.1 of uncultured Campylobacter sp. Taxonomy (GTDB): domain Bacteria; phylum Campylobacterota; class Campylobacteria; order Campylobacterales; family Campylobacteraceae; genus Campylobacter_B. The sequence continues at coordinate 19,371 of NZ_CALIMS010000026.1, read as the reverse complement.
TCTAAAGATATCTTCGATCATAAAATTCCTTTAAATTTAAATCGCGGTATTTTATAAAAACTTGCTTAATATTTATATTATAAATGATAAAATCGCCGCTAAAATTCCAAAGGATGGTTATGAAAAAATTTATTCTAGTAGCGATTTTAGCGGCTTTTGCTTGCGCGGGCGATTACGAGCTCGTAGGTAGCGTAAATACTTCGTTTAGAATTTTTGGCAAAGACGATCGCATCGAAGTTATCGCGGTTAAAGATCCTAAGATCGACGGCGTGACCTGCTACGTCTCTTACGCCAAAAAAGGCGGTGCCAAAGAGATCATCGGCGTGGAGGAGGACCGCTCCGAAGCCTCTGTGTCGTGCGTGCAGACAGCGCCTAAAATCATCATTAAAGAGGAGCTGAAAAAAGAGGATATTTTTGAAAAACGCAGTTCGTTGATCTTCAAAAAGACCCACGTAGTTAGGCTTTATGACGCAGTGCAGGGCTCGATAATCTATTTGGTTTATTCAGACAAAGTGATCGATGGCTCGCCTAATAACTCGATCTCGGCGATCCCATGCCGCCAAGCTGTGGGCGACGTGTGCGAGCTCGCATATACCCAAGGCAAAAAATAATAAGAAGGAATTTCGTAAAGATAAAATCTTATCGCAGCGGAATTTTAAATTAGAAATTACGCGATGAGATGACGCATGAAATTTACATAGAATTTTACCAAATTCTGCAGCATTTTACAAAATTTATCCGCGCCGTTAAATTCCTGCGCGAATGCCTAAGGCGAGAATTCTACTGCTTTATCAAAGCATCTTAACGCATATTCGCACTACGCTAGTAGGCGTGCGCTTGCAGGTCGTAAAATGAAAAATTAAGCAATTTTTGCTAAAATCTCGCGATTTTGAAAACCCTCGTAAATCTAAAGGAAATCAATGAAGACATTTTTTAGTATGGAGTGCGCGTCAGTGATGCTACTGATTTTGGCGCTAGCCTGTGCGATCGCCACTTTCATAGAGACCGCTTACGGCACGGAAGTAGCTTGGGCGATGGTTTATTCTACTGCATGGTTTGGCGCGCTGATGGTGCTTTTGGGAATAAATTTAACCTACAATATCTATCGCTACCGCATGATTAAGCTTCGCACTCTGCCTGCGCTAATCTTTCACGCGAGCTTTTTGTTTATGCTTGTTGGAGCGATTTTGACGAGATATTTCGGCTTTGAGGGCAATATCCATATAAGAGAGGGCGGCGAGAGCTCGATCGTAACGACCAAAGACGAGGTCGTTCAACTTCTTACTTTAGGCAGTGACGGCGAGTTTATATCTGCTGACGAGAGCAAATTTTTAAACGGCGCAGGACGGATGAACTTCGATCTCAATCTAGACGTAGAGGGCAGGATCGCAAATTTAAAATTTAAAGAGCTAATAGAACACGGCGAGCTAAAATGGGTGCAAGATCCGACCGGACAGGCTCCTGCGCGCGTGGAACTATTATTTTCAAACAATGTTGGCAGCCAAGATGTCTCTTTGCAATCGGGTGAAAGCATGGATATAGGCGAGCTTAGTATTACTTTTAATGCAGAGCCTAAAAGTAAGAATTTCATCTATATAAAATCCAAAGACGGCAAATTCTATCTAAACTCAAGCCTTGATATAAACGCGACTAAAATGGCTGATATGAGCACTGCACCGCTTAAGAGAAACGAGGATAATCCGCTAGGCAATCTCTTGCTTTACAGCTTTGACGAAATAAATTTCGCCCCCGTTAGTCTGCTTAGCTCCGCGGTCGAGAAATTCGTCCCGGTCGATGCGAATTTACCGGGTGAGCCCGGCGTAGTAGCTACGCTAAGCTTTGCGGGGCAGAGTCGCGAAATCTACGTGCCTAGGGATTCGCATGGCGCTAGCTACAAGGTGGGAGATAAGAATTTCATCGTAGCCTTGGCACCAAAGATGCTTCATCTGCCTTTTAAAATCGCGCTTCGCGACTTTGTGATGGATCGCTATCCAGGCACCAATTCGCCCTCTGGATATAAAAGTGAAATCACGCTAAAAGACGGCAATACGAGCTTTGATTATGATATTTTTATGAATCACGTGCTCGATTACGGCGGATACCGATTTTTCCAAAGCTCATACGATACGGATGAGCGTGGTACCGTGCTTTCGGTCAATAAAGACCCCGGCAAAGCTCCAACTTACATCGGCTATTTTTTGCTTTGTGTGGGGATGTTTTTTAACTTTTTCAACCGAGGCTCGCGCTTTTTCAAGCTCTCGCGCTTAATCAGCGAAAATACGCATCTTGCTAGAGAAAAAGATGTAAATTCTAAAAATTCCGCATCCAATCCAACGCCTGCGAGCCCAGTAGAAAGCTCTGCATCAAAACGCATCAAAAAAACGCGACGCGGTACTAAAGGCGCGGCATTGGCATTAGTAGGCGCATTGGCTTTGAGCTTGAGCGCATTGTATCCTAGCTCAGCAAATGCCGAACAAAACTCCACTACTCAAAATTCTATTTTGCAAAATTCAGCGCCGCAAAGCTCGGCTAGCGTGCAAGATCCCGCTTCGCAAAATTCCGCGCAAAATTCCGCCGTTGAAAATTCCAAGCAGAGCTCCGCTTCGCAAGAATCTGCAGCGGAGCAAGGCTCCGTCCCACCGCATAATTTTTCTACTATGGGAGGCGAGCTAGCCGTGCCGAAATTTGATCCTAAATTTAGTGAGGATTTAGCAAGCCTCGTAATTCAGGGATTTGATGGGCGAATGGAGCCTTTTGATACAGTTTCTAGGGAGCTTTTAAATAAAATTTACCGTGCCGACGACTATAAGGCACCAAATGGTGAAATTTTAAACCATAACGCCGCTGCGCTTTCGTTTATGCTAAATCAAAGCTACTGGAGGCGTGCGCCAATCATCAAGGTTAGCGAGCCGGAGCTTAAAAAAATTCTAGGTATGGATGAGAAGCAAAGCCACGCCAGTATGATGGATTTTTTTGAATTTAAAGGAGGCGAGAGCTACTACAAGCTCGATAAAATGGTCGAGGAGATCAACCGCAAGCCTTTGGGTAATCGCGGCGTGCTCGATAAAGAGATCATCAAGGTAAATGAGCGCGTAAACGTCTTTTACTCGGCGTTTATGGGGGATTATTTTAGAATTATTCCGGTTAAGAACGCTAAAAATAACGAGTGGCTTTCGCCGCTATATCTAGGCGATGCGCTGGATCAAAACGAATCTGCTGAAGTTAAAAAGATGATGGGAATATTTGTTTCGTCCGTGGTCTATGCCCAAGAAAGCGGGGATTGGAGCGGCGCAGAAAAGATGCTAAGCTATGTCAAAAAATACCAGGCACAAAACGGCGCAAATTTAATGCCTAGCGAGAGCGCGATAAAATATGAAATTTTATTTAATAAGGCTAAAATTTTTTCTCGCCTCTTTCCGATCTACACTATATCGGGATTTTTGCTTCTGATCTTTATCTTTTTGCGAATGATGAAGCCCGCTCTTCGCTTAGGCGGCGCGTTTAAGCTCGTTTATGTCGTAAATATTGTCGCTTTTATCGCGCATACCGCGGGCCTTGCGCTACGCGGCTACGTCTCAGGGCACGCACCGTGGAGCAACTCGTATGAATCGCTCATCTACATCGCGTGGGCGCTGTCGCTAAGCGGAATATTTTTCTCGCGCAAATCCGCTATTTCGCTGGCGCTAACATCAATAATGGCGGGCATAACGCTGATGGTGGCGCATCTTAGCGACATCGATCCGCAGATCACCAATCTCCAGCCGGTTCTAAAATCTCACTGGCTTACGATTCACGTCTCGGTAATCACCGCGAGCTACGGATTTTTAGGCCTTTGCATGCTGCTTGGAATTTTCACCCTCGTGATGTTTTTATTCGACAGGAAAAACCCCGAGATCGCGCGCAATATCGCAGAGGCCACGCATATCAACGAAATGTCGATGATCCTAGGGCTTTGTTTGCTGACGGTCGGCAACTTCCTAGGCGGCGTCTGGGCGAACGAAAGCTGGGGGCGCTACTGGGGCTGGGATCCGAAGGAGACCTGGGCGCTCATTACGATTTTTATCTACGCGGTGGTCGTGCATTTTAGGTTTATGCGCAAGCTCAACAATCAGTTCGCCTTTGCCGTAGCCTCGATGTTTGCGTATTTTAGCGTCATAATGACCTATTTTGGTGTAAATTTCTATCTAAGCGGCATGCACTCATACGCTAGCGGCGAGCGCATTCCGGTGCCGGGCTGGGCATACGCGATGGTCGTTTCGATGATAGCTCTTGCGATCGCGGCGTATTTCCGCTCGGGCAAATCGGCTAGACTTTAGATAGGTGGGGCCCAAATTTCAGAATAATAATTTTGAAATTTCGCCCGGATTTCGCAGTTTGCCGAGGCTTTAGGGATTTATGGAATTTATCTTTAAATTTTGGCTAGGCTTTGAAATCCCGCAGAATTTTATAGAATTTTACGGCTCGCGATTGCGCTAAATTTTAAAATTTTGCATCGCGACAGAATTTTTTGATACTTGAAATTTTAAGATGTCGTAAAATTCTAATGATTTAGAATTTGCACCGCTATGGGATTTTAATGTTTTAAATTTTACTTCTAGCGGAATTTTTTCATACGACGGAAGTGCGACGAATTCTAGAATTTTAAAATTTCAGCTAGCGTGCTAGTGTAAAATCCGGTCCGCCGCTGCCATGACTGAGGGGTGAAATTTTAAAATTTGATTTTATAAATTCTATTTCGTCTGTAGCTTTAAATTTAAAATCTCGCACTTTATGAAATTTTATTTATGGCGTCGAATTTTAAAATTTCGCATGCCTTTGTTGCAGCAATTCTTGCGTGACAAAATTTTAAAATTTTAAATTTCGCGCCATGTTATAGAATATAATAAAATTGGAAAAATTTATAAAATTTTAAACTGCGAAAACGCCTCGCCAGGCATTAAAATTATCTTAAAATATAATTTAGCTTGCAAGATTAAGCTAAATTTCTGCTTATAATCATATTGATTTAATCTTTATTTGGCTAAAATTGACGCTTGTCAATTTCTTAATTTGAAAGGATAAAGATGTCTGATCTAAAACAGGATAGACGAGGCTTTATCGGGCTTACTTTCGGCGCGGTTGCCGCTGTGGGTGGCGTTTTCGCACTCGTGGGGATGAAGAAATCGTGGGATCCGCTTCCTAGCGTGCGCGCCGCCGGCGTCACTACAGTAGATTTAAGTCCGATCAAAGAGGGCGAGCTTTATCAAACGCAGTGGCGCAAAAAGCCGATTTTCGTGCTTAAAAAGACTGCCGATATGCCTAAAAACGATGCCCGCGATGTCGTCGTAGGGGATGCTAGATATACGCTTTGCATCGGCCTTTGCACGCATTTAGGCTGTATTCCTAGCTACAAGCCATCGACGCAACAATTCATCTGTGCATGTCACGGCGGGATTTTCGATGCTAACGGCATAAACGTGTTCGGTCCGCCGCCGCGTCCTATGGATATACCGCCATTTAAAATCGACGGAACGAAACTCGTTTTAGGCGAAGAGGGCCCCGAATACCAAGCCCTAAAGCAGAAAGCATAGGAGGCGCAGATGGCACATATAAGAAAAGCTACGGGAGTTTGGGATTGGTTCGACCAAAGGCTCGCCGTAACGAAATTTTTCAAGGTTATGGTAAGCGAGTATTGGATTCCTAAAAATATCAGCTTCCTTTGGGCGATGGGCGTTATTTTGATGACGCTATTTATAGTTTTGTTTGTTAGTGGACTAATGCTTGTGATGTATTACAAACCGGATGTAAATCTCGCGTTCGATAGCGTAAATTTCACGATTATGAAAGAGGTCGAATACGGCTGGCTATGGCGTCATATCCACGCGGTATCGGCATCGGTTGTATTTTTGATCTTATACATTCATACTTTAGTAGCTATTTATTACCGCTCGTATAAGCAAGGACGAGAGATGATTTGGGTAAGCGGAATGCTGCTTTTCATCATCTTTTCGGCGGAGGCTTTCAGTGGCTATATGCTTCCATGGGGGCAGATGAGCTACTGGGCGGCGATGGTTATTACGAATTTATTCGGTGGAATTCCCGTAGTTGGCGATGCAATAGTCGAATGGATTCGCGGCGATTATGCTGTTAGTGATCCAACGCTGACGCGATTTTTTATGCTTCACGTCTGCTTACTGCCTCTCGTGGTGGTTGCGGTGCTGGCAGTGCATTTTTATTCGCTTAGATTTCCGCATGTAAATAACCTAGACGGCGAGGAGATTGACTTTGAGCTCGAGGGTGAGAAGTATCTGCAGGGCAAAACTAGCGAAAGCAAGGTAATTCCGTTTTGGCCGGGCTTTTTGGCGAAGGATTTTTTCTACGTCAGTATCTTTATGATATTTTTCTTTTATCTGGTGGGCTTTCATTTCGATTTCGCTATGGATCCGATAAATTTCGAGCCGGCAAACAGCCTCAAAACCCCGACGCATATCTATCCGGAATGGTACTTCCTTTGGGAGTATGAAATTCTGCGCGGATTTTACTTTGATGTAGGGCCGCTTAAGGCTGCCGACATCGGGCTTATCGCCTTTGCATTCGCCGGAGTTTCGCTGTTTTTCATACCGCTATTTGATCGCAGCAGCGTAGTAGCACCCGCGCACAAAAACAAGGCGTTTTTCATTTGGTTTTGGATTTTAGTAATCGACATGATCCTGCTTAGCCTTTTCGGCAAGCTCCCTGCAGACGGCGCGGAGCTCGGTATCGAAAATAAATACTGGGGCTTTGCCTTATCGATCATCTATATCGGATTGCTCGTCGTAGTGCTTCCATTAATTACAATCGCAGAAAGAAAGAGGGTCTAGCCATGAAAGAGATAAGAACCCTAATCTTAGTGCTTTTTTGTGTGGGAATTTTATACTGGTTTATCGAGCCTTATGCTCATACTAAGCTTAGCCCGCACACAGATCCGGTAAATTACGATTTTGCAGCAGGCGATACGGCTTTAGCTGCGCATAACGTAGCCGCAGCAGAAAGTGCTTTGGCCGCAGCAGAAAAGGGCGGGGATGAGACGATGATAAAAAATTCTAAAAAAGCCCTTGCCAGCGCGAAAGAGCAACAAGACAAAACGGTGCTTTTTTGGGACGAGATAAATAAAATCGATCTTAGCAAAGGCGATGCCGTGCGCGGCGCTGAAACCTTTACAAATGCAGGCTGCACCGCATGTCATGGAGTAAAAAGTGCAAACATCCCCGCTCCTATGGACGCGGCAAGCGCTAGTGCCGCATACGGCGTCAATCCGCCGGATCTTAGCAGCGCAGGCTATCTATACACCGATAAATTCTTAGCTGCACTCATCAAAGATCCGATCATGGCTCTTAAGCTAGATCAGAAATTTGGCGACGAAAAACCTTTTCCGATGCCTGGATTTTTCGGTGCGGGCGGTGATCTAAATCAAGAGATCGCCGATATCGTAGCCTATCTAAAGTCGCTCGCTCCTAGCGAGGATAAACTAATCGCCTCTGAGGCTGCTGCTAGCGGTATCAAGCAAGGCACCGAACTAAACGAAGCGCAGAAAAAATTCCTTTTAAGTAAGGCGGTTTTTGAGGATGCTTGTCTAAGATGCCACGACGTCAAATACGATAAGCTCTTTGCATCCAGCGACAAGGCTAGCTTGGCTGCGTATATGGGCTCGACGCCTCCTGATCTTTCGATGATGATCCGTTCCAAGGGCGCCAACTATCTACACGAGTTTATCAACGATACGCAAAAGAAGCTTCCAGGCACTTCGATGCCGCGCGTAGGCTTGAACGAAAACGCTGAAGCCAAGGTCGTGGAGTATCTGGCTGACGTAGGCGACAGCAAAAAATCGCAGCGTGAAGCTACAACCATAAATATTATGATCTATTTCTTGATCCTTTCTGTTTTTGCAGGTCTTTGGAAAAGCAAAATTTGGTCGAAACTTCACTAAAATTTTAGCAGTCGGAGCAAAATCCGACTGCCGTTTAAAATTCCGCCATATCCTAAATTCTATTAAATTCCATCTATCAAAAAGCTCTTGCAATTGAGAATTTAGCCGCTTTCGTGCTTTATGATAACCGCTTTTTTTATTACTTTTTAAGATTTTTCTACATATAATTGCCGCTCGATTTTGAAATTTAATGTATGAATTTAACTCAAGAAGGTTCAGATGAAATTTTTTAAATTTGCGGTTTTAGCTCTAATTTTTCCGCTTGCTATGCTTTTTGCGGATACGGATTATCGCGCCGAAGCAGCGACGATAAAAGAGAAATTTGCTCAAGCGATCAAGCTTTATGTCGATGGTAATAATTCTGAGGCTAGAAAGATAACTCAAGAGGCGTATTTTGGGCATTTTGAAAATCTAGAAGCCGGCATTCGCATAAATTTGGGACAGAAAAAATCCTACGATATGGAGAAGCAGTTCGGCGATATCCGCAAGGCGATCAAAGCAGAAAAGCCGGTAAGCGAGATCCAAGCGATGATAGATAATCTAAACCGCGAGATCGACGAGGTCTTGCCAGTGATAGAATCAGGTCACCGCCTAGTGGCAGAATATCAAGATGGAGGCGACGGTAGCACTTCTGCGCCAGCCTCAGGTGGGAATTCCGCAGCATCCGGTACAACTTCGCCTTGGATGAGCGTCTATACGGAATTTAAAACTGAGCTGGATAACGCTAAAGCTGCGTTTGATAAAAAAGACGCTACTGCGTTAAAGGCTGCGCTAAATCGCGCTAAATTTGATATCTACCGCAACGAACGCCTAGAAGAGGCAGTGCGAAAATATGTCTCATCTCAGACCGATCAATCAATCCAGCAAATTATCGGAAATCTCTTGCGCGAGGATGCGGATACAGACAAATCAAAATTTGACGAAGCGATAAACGCTCTAGATAATCTAGCATTAAAAGCCGTAAATGATTTGCCGCAAGAAAGCTACTCCATAGCGCCACAGACTGCGTTAGCTCAAAGTGATACTAGCGAGGATGAGGGCAAGGATTTTACGCCGATTGTGCAAAATATCAAAGACAAAATGGCTAAGGTTTTGCAGCTTTACGAGAGCGGCAAGGTTGATGACGCGATCGACGAGAGCGGCAATATCTACTTCGACGAATACGAAGAGAGCGGCATGGAAAATATCGTCGGTGCTAAAAATACTCAGCTTAAGCTAGACACCGAAGCAAGCTTTAATAAAATTTCGGCTCTTATGCGCGCGGGTGCTTCCAAAGAGCAGATTGTAGCGGCGCAAAATAAGCTATTTGATCAGCTTACCCAAAGCCTAGAGCTAACGAAGAAATCAAGCAACTGGGATCTATTTTTATACGCGTTTATCATCATCTTGCGCGAAGGATTTGAAGCGCTCATCATCGTAGCCGCAGTCATCGCTCTACTTATAAAATCCGGCAATTCAAAGCACCTAAATATCGTTTACAGCGCTCTTGGCGTTGCGGTTGTGCTAAGTATCGCTACGGCTTACGGGCTAAATTATATCTTCGGTAGCGAAAATGCAGGACAAACGCGCGAAGTGATGGAGGGCGCGGTGATGTTAATCGCCGTAGTTCTGCTATTTTATGTGGGCTTTTGGCTTCTTTCAAATGCAAGCTCCAAAAAGTGGAGCGCCTATATCCAAGGTCAAATTTCAAGCAGCCTAAGCTCTGGCGATAGCAAGATGCTTTGGTGGACGGTATTTTTGGCGGTTTATCGTGAGGGCGCAGAGACGGTGCTATTTTATCTGGCGCTACTTTTCGATGCTAAAAGTCCAGCAGCTACTAGCATGGTAGCAGCAGGCTTTGTAGCGGGTCTAGCGGCTCTTATCATAGTTTATATCGTCATCAAAAAATTCTCGCTTAAAATCGCTATCAAGCCATTTTTCATCGCTACGTCAGTCATTATCTTTTATATGTCCGTCGTATTTGTGGGTAAGGGCGTGATGGAGCTAGTCGAGGGCAAGGTATTCGTGCCTACGGTGATAGACGGGCTTCCTACGATTACGTGGATCGGATTTTATCCTTACGTGCAGAGCCTCGTGCCGCAAGCGGTGATGATCGTGCTTCTAATCGTAGGAATTTTGATCTTAAAAAATAAGCAAAAAAACAAATCTTAATAAGGAGAGAAAAGATGAAAAAGATTTTTTCAGGTATGTTGGCACTAAGCCTAGCCTCTGTTATAGCAATGGCGGGAGAGCATCCGATCGGCGAGCCTATCGAGCAAAATGGAATGGAGATCGCGGCCGTTTATCTTCAGCCTATCGATATGGAACCTAAAGGCATCGATCTAGCTCCTAGCAAAGCGGACATCCACCTAGAGGCGGACATCCACGCTATCAAAGGCAACGCAAACGGATTTGGTGAGGGCGAGTGGATCCCTTACCTAAAGATCGCTTACGTGCTTAAAAACCTAGACACAGGTAAGATTCAAAAGGGAAATTTCATGCCGATGGTAGCTAGCGACGGCCCTCACTATGGCGCCAATATCAAAATGGTAAACGGCGTGGGCAATTACGAGCTAACCTATAATATCGAAAATCCAAGCGTCAACGGATTCGGCCGCCACGCGGACAAAGCGACAGGCGTAGGCAAATGGTGGGAGCCGTTCTCGGTTAAATACACCTTCCAATACACTGGCGCTCCTAAAGAGTAAATTATAGCAAGCTCCGCCGAGTCGGTTTCGGCGGAGCTTAAGGGTGTTGGATTCTAACCGCGCTCTTTAAATTTAAGGCGGTCAAATTTAGCCCATTTAAATTTAGCCGCTACGCCGCAGCCAAAGCGCATCGTTTTTGCTTTAATGCGTTTAAGCTTACGAATCTTTTTAGCTGCGGCAAAATTTTAAAATTTCAAGAGAATTAGAATTTTAAAATTTAGCGCGCTGCAAGGGCGAGATAAAACCAAAACAAGAGCGAGGCGAATTTCTCTTTGCGGGCGGCTCTTGCCGTTGCGAATTTTTTGCGGGCTGATTTGAAATTTTAAAATTTACAAAATGGCGTAGGTTTTAAAATTTAAGCAATTATAGGCGATTTACGCGCATTAGGCTCGATGAGGATTTTTAATGACGATATTTTTTTATCACGTTAGCTTGGCTCTTTTTCCGCTTGCATTTTTAAGCGCGTATCTGGGCAGCAGGCGCTTTATCAGCGCATCGTTTTTGCCCGCGCTTTTAGGAGTTGTATTTGGGGCGCTGTGCTTTAGCGCATTTGCGCGCTCGGCAAACGCCGATACAGGCAAGATTATATTTGACGCGCTCGCACTTTTAACGCTGCTCGCGCTACTGTTTGCGTTTAGGCTTAAGCGATTCTATCTTACCGCTGCAGTTATTTTTGCTCTTGGCTGCGCGTATGGATTTGAATACCGCTTCATAGGGATGAATTTTAAAATTTTCTCCGGCGAGCTGCTGGATAGCTTCAGCCTAACCAACCTCTTTATGGCTGTTTTAGGTGCACTGGCGCTCATTTTATTCTATTTTATTTATCGCTCAGCTCTAGCGCGCGCGAGCAGAGGCGCAAAGCTGGCGTCGTTCGCTCTTGCGTGGGCGTTTGCCTTTATTGCTAAAATCGGCTTTTTAGGTCTTGATCTGCGCCAGGCAGACGCGCCCAAAGCACTAGCTGCGAAGGGTTTTGAAGGGCTTTCAAACGCGATCGGCTCGTCCGAGTTTCTAAGCGTCATCGCTAAAATCATCCACTACAACAACTCCTATCTGACGCTAGCTCTTTGTCTTATAGCCGCGCTAATTGCGCTGCTTACGGCATTTCGTGCGCCAAGTCGAGTGCCTCGCGAAGCGGACATTATAAAATTTAGAGAGGTTAAAGCGGGCAGATTCGCCATTTTTAGAGATTTTAGCCTGATCTTATCGCTTGGGGTTTTAATCAGCTTTTTGGGGCTTTATTATATCTTGGTCGCTTCAAAACCGCCTACGATCGATGAGCCTAAGATCATCGAGCCGCAAGGCGCGGAATTCATAATCGATGCAAACATCGTAAAGGACGGCAAGCTGCACCGCTTTGCCTACGTAACCGACGACGGGCATAAGGTTAGGTTTTTTCTACTAAACCGCTTCACGGACAAATTTGCCCCGGTCGCAGTTTTTGACGCGTGTTCGATCTGCGGCGATATGGGCTACATCAAAAAAGGCGACGAGCTCATCTGCATCGCTTGCAACGTGCGGATATTTTTGCCGAGCGTCGGCAAGCTTGGCGGCTGCAATCCGATCCCGCTGGATTATAAGCTAGAGGGGCAAAATATCGTCATCGCGCTTAAGACGATTGAAGACGGCGCGTCCTATTTCTCGGAGATTGTGGATAAAAAGGTGATCGATCCGGTCAGTAGAAAAGAAATTTTAAACACCTCTAAATTTAGCTATCTTTACTACGGACGCACCTACTTTTTTGAAAGCGAAGCGAATGCAAACGCCTTTACCGCACACCCCGAGCGCTATGTAGATGAAAACGGCACGCTAAAGGAGCTTAAATAATGTTTTTACGTATCATCAAATCCTCCATTTTAAACTCCAGGGATAGCAAAATTCTAGCGTTTTTGACCATATTTTTATCGGTCTCGCTGATCGCTTGCATGCTAAATATCACGCTAAAAATCGGCGATCAGGTCGCTAAGGAGCTACGCAGCTACGGCTCAAATATCGTAGTACTACCGCGCTCGCAAAGCCTAAGCATCGAGATCGGCGGGCGCGAATACTCGCCGCTTAAGAATGACGATTTCTTAAAAGAGAGCGAGCTGCATAAGATCAAAGAAATTTTTTGGCGCAACAATATCACCGCCTTTGCGCCCTTTTTAACTACCCGCGCGGGAGATTACGACGTCGTGGGGACCTACTTTGAAAAGGACGTGGGCGTTAGCGATGAGCCTGATTTCAGATCTGGCGTGCGCTCGCTCTATCCGTTTTGGAGTGTAGAGGGGCAGTGGGTAAAAGACGGCGCCGAGAATGAGGTGCTTGCAGGAGACGCGCTTGGGCTAAAGATCGGCGATACGGTTAAGCTTGGAGATTATGAGGTTAAAGTCGTTGGGATTTTGCACGGCGCGGAGGATGAAGCCAAAAAGCTGATCGCAAATTTATCTCTGGTACAAAAGCTAACGCACAAAGAGGGCCTAATCGCCAAGGCAGAAGTTAGCGCCATGACTATCCCCGAAGACGATCTGTCCGTAAAGGCAAGAAGGAGCCTCGATAATCTAGACGCCACAGAATACGACACCTGGTATTGCTCAGCCTACGTAAGCTCCATTGCGTATCAGATCACCGAGGAGTATCCAAACGCAACTGCTAAGGCGGTGCTTAGCGTCAGCGAAGCTCAAAGTGGCATCACGAAAAAAATTCAAAATTTAATGGGCGTCGTAAGCATCTTGTCACTGCTAATTTCAAGCATCTGCATCACAAGCCTGCTAAGCAGCGAGATTTACAAGCGCAAAAAGGAGATTGGCTTGCTTAAGGCGCTGGGAGCGAGCAACTTTATGATCTATATCCAGTTCGCCGCCGAAATTTTTGTCATCTGCGTAGCAAGCTCACTCGTGGGCGCAGTCGTGGGCTACGCGCTTAGCTGGGCGATCGCGTATCAAATTTTTGGCTCCTTTATCGGCGTCTCGCTTATGGTTTTTCCGCTTAGTATCGTCTTTGGACTTCTCATCTGTATCATCGGCTCGATTTTGCCGCTACGCGGAGTGATCAAACTACTGCCTGCGGAGGTGCTTTATGGCAGGAAATAACGGAGCGTTTTTTAGAGGCGCGATCTTTAAAAGTATCATCAACAGTGGCATCCGCAGCTTCGTGATTTTCGTCGCGATCATGCTAGGCAGCGCGGTTTGCGCGGCGTTCGTAAATATTTATGCCGACATCGATAAAAAGGTTGCCAGCGAGTTAAACAGCTACGGCGCAAATTTAATCGTAAGCCCTGCGAATTTAGAAAATTCCCATATGGACGAAGCGGCGCTTGATGCAAAATTTGCCAAAATTCCTGCGCTAAAAAGCGCGAATAAATATCTTTTCGGCAGCGCAAATTTGGGCGTCAATTCAGGCATCATCATGGGGGTAAATTTCTCCTCTCTGCGCGATACTATGCCGTTTTTGGATCTTAAAGAGGGCTCGTTTATAGGCGTAGATTTCGACGATAAAAACGCACTCATCGGGCAGGATCTCGCCAAACTTTTGGGCGCGAAGCTCGGCGATAGTATCGAGATCACGCCGATCGGCTCAAACGAAACGAGCAAGGTAAAGATAAAAGGCATCGTTTATGACGGGCAGAAAGAGGACGGCATGCTGCTAATCTCGCTGCCGCTGGCGCAAAAAATTTTAAATCAGCCTGCGCAGGTAAACTACGCCGAAGCGATCGTAAGCGGCGATTTTAAGCAGCTAAGCGAAATTTCAAAGAGCCTAAGCGATGCGCAGATGAGCTTCGCGCCGATCGGCAAGGTATCCAAGACCCAAGGCATCATCTTAAATAAAATCAAGCTTTTGATGCTTCTTATCGGCATTACGATCCTTCTGATCACCTCGGTCTGCATCAACACGAGCCTTAGCTCGATCCTGCTTTCGCGCATCAAAGAGTTCGCGCTCATCCGCGCAATCGGCGCGAGCAAGCAAAATTTGCTCCACCTAATCCTGAGCGAAATTTTAACCGTCTGCGTCGCAGGCTCGCTAGTGGGGGTATTCGTGGGATACCTGCTCGCGATCTTGCTGGGGCATCTGATATTTTCAAGTAGCGTGGATTTTAGGCTAATCAGCCTCTTTGCGGCGGTCGCGCTGAGCCTGATTTTTGCGCTCGCGGCAAGCTACTATCCGATCAAAAAGGCGCTGAATCCGAATTTAGCGAATCTATTAAGGGAATGACATGGAAATTTTAAAATTTGAAGGCATCTGCAAATACTTCGGCGAGGTCAAGGCACTCGATAATATCAGCTTCGACGTTTTAAGCGGCGAGTGGGTCAGCATAATGGGCCCAAGCGGCAGCGGCAAGAGCACGCTCGTAAATATCCTAAGCCTGATGGATACCCCCACCGCAGGCAGATACATCCTAGGCGGAGCCGACGCGAGCGCGCTAAACGACGAGCAAATTTTAGAATTTCGCCGCAAAAAGATCGGTCTCGTGTTTCAGCAGTTTCACCTAATCCCCTATCTAACGGCCGTCGAAAACGTTATGTTAAATCAATACTACCACAGCTGCGTGGACGAGGACAGCGCCAAGGCAGCACTTGAGAAAGTAGGGCTCGGACACCGCATCACGCACCGCCCTAGCGAGCTTAGCGGCGGCGAGCAGCAGCGTGTCTGCATCGCGCGCGCACTCATCAATGATCCCGACATCATCATCGCCGACGAACCTACGGGCAACCTCGACGAGGCCAACGAGCGCGTGGTTTTGCAGCTCTTTCAGACGCTTCGCAGCGAGGGCAAGACGCTGCTTTTGGTCACGCACAACGAAGAGCTCGGTAAATTCGCCGACAAAGTGGTACGCCTAAGACACGGCAAGCTCGATCGAATAGAGCTTTTGGATCAAAGCACGATGAAGCACAATCTCGGCTCGCAAGATAAAATTTCAGATCGCAATCCAAACAAAAGCGCTTCGCAAAACTCTAGCGCCGAAGCTGCGAGTGAACAAAATCCCGCCTCGCAAAATTTAGGTGGCGAAGATCGGAGCGCTGAAAATTTAAGCGGCGAAAATCAAGGTGGTAAAAATTCGGGCGCGCAAAATGACGGTGCGTAAAATTTAGCTCGCATGATGAAAAATAAAGCTACGTTAAAATTTAAAAATTTCACCGCCTGCGCCGCGCGCTCTTTTTGGATCCGCCTAAGGCTCGCGCTAGCAGGCGCGGCTCTTTGCTGCGCACGTCCCGCCGAAGCCGTTTGCCTCGAAAGATCAAGCTCCGATGCGACGCCAAGCGGAGTGGGTAAAAATTTAAAAAGCCGAAATTTTAAAAGTCTAAATTTTAAAAACCGAAACGCTACGGGCGCAGATTTCGATGCGGGTCTCGACATACGCCTCAGCGCGTATCGAGACATAAATTTCAACGCATACCGCGATATAAATTCCGACAAGGATCGCGCCGTAAATTTTAAAATTTCAAACGCAAATTTAAAAGCTGATTTAGCGCGCCCGAAGGCGGGTTTTAGATGATAAAATTTTTAAATTTAAAAGTTGCTGCCACCGTGCTTGCTCTGCTGCTCGCAGGTTGCGACGGATGGAAGCACCATCTAAGCAGCGACGGTACCTCGCTTGCCTCCAAATTCGACCCCTCCGAGCGCACGCTAAAGATCGAGGGCAACGACAAGCCGCTCGTGCTGTTTTTCTACACCAGCAGCTGCGGCGCGTGCAAAGCCCAAGTACCGGTGCTAAACGAGCTACAAGCTAGCGGCGATGCGCTGATCATCGGCGTTTTGGGCGACGGCAAGGGGCTAGAAGCAGATGCCGCGGTCGCTCGCGAAAAGGGGATAAAATTCCCAAGCGTCAGTGGCGCGAGCTCGGTGAAATACTTTGAAACCATCGTAGGCGGCATTTTCGGCACCCCTACGTCGGTGATTTACGATAAAAACGGCAAAGCGGTTAAAAAGCTCATCGGCCTCTACCCCAAATCCGCCTTCGAAACGCAGCTCAAGCTTATGAATTAACGAGCGAAATTTAATGCAGCCGGATTTACGGCGGCGGACCGCAAATGCCCACTAAAATAACACTTCGAGTTTAAAATTCCTTTCAACTTGCAGATGCCTTTGCGTTTAAATTTCAAAATTTAGGCGCGCAGCGGATTTAAGTATTCACCGAGTTTTGCTAAAATTAGCTTTGTCACTAAGCTGCTTGAATGGCTAAAAAGCGGCAATATCAAAATAGAAAGGAGGCGGCAATGAGTAAAAAATCCATTGCTTTAGGCGCTGCGATACTTTGTGGCACGCTAAGCCTAAACGCCGAGGCTGCGGCGACGCAGAGCGCGCAAATAGATCTGAAATTTAACGCCGCAAATTTTACGCAAGAAAGCGTAATCGTAGGTGGCAAAAAGATAAAATTTCGCGCCTATAAAAACATAATCTATGTCGCTAGACCCGTAAGCGCGCACTATCAGAGTATGAATATCTTCATCCCGCAGCAGTATTTTGAGGGGCGCAAGAGCGGCAAATTTGACGCCGCGAGCGCGCCGATATTTTTACCAAACGGCGTGGGCGGCTACATGCCGGGCGAAGCGGGCGAGGTCAAAATAGACGCAAGCGGCAAACCAAACGCGATTGCTACGGCGCTTTCGCGCGGTTATGTCGTAGCCGCTCCCGCAGCGCGCGGACGCACGCTAAAGAGCGCAACCGGCGATTATATCGGCAAGGCGCCCGCAGCGATCGTCGATCTAAAGGCGGCCGTGCGGTATTTGAAATTTAACGACGCGGTGATGCCGGGGGACGCGAACAAGATCATCTCAAACGGCACGAGCGCGGGCGGAGCGCTCTCGGCACTTTTGGGCACGAGCGGAGACGAGGCTGCGTACGAACCGTATCTGCAAGAGCTGGGCGCTGCGAAGGCGAGCGATAAAATTTACGCGGCGTCCGTATACTGCCCGATCACAAATCTAAAGCACGCGGACGCGGCGTATGAGTGGATGTTCGGCGCGCAGAGCGAATATGAAAAGATGGATTTTAGCGGCCTTGATGCGACGGGGTTTAACGAGCGCGGCGAAAATTCTAGCGGCGGAGATCTAAAAGCAAATTCCAAAAAAGACGCAAATCAAAGCGCCGCAAAGCCCGCTCGTAAGATGCTAAGCGGCAAACTAAGCGCAGCGCAGATTAAAATTTCAGACGAGCTAAAGGCGCAATTCCCCGCCTATCTGAACTCGCTAAGCTTAAAGGACGGAGGCGGCCGCGCGCTAAGCTTGGATAAAAACGGCGATGGCAGCTTCAAAGATTACATAAACGGGCTCATATCGGCTTCGTTTGCTAATTTTGCGGCGAAAAATCCGCGCGCGAAAGCGCCCCTATACCTCGCTGCAAAGATCAAGGACGACGCATCGCAATCGCATATGCTCTTTTGGGGCTACGCGACCTCCGAGCCGCGCGCCAAGACCCCGCCCGCATTCGACGGCTTCGCGCTTGAAAATCCCGAAAACGAGCTGTTCGGCGGCGCCAAATTTAACGCGGCGCATTTTACGGATTTTGGCGCGATGAATGACCCCGCCAAAGGGGTGCTGATCGCGGATGCGCAGCTCGTAGAGATGATGGATGCGATGAGCTTCGTGCGCAACGAAAACGGCGCGAAATTTTACCGCATCCGACACGGCGCGAGCGATCGCGATACGGCGCTTGCGATCCCCGCGATTTTGGCGCTTAGCTTGCAAAATGCGGGCAAGAACGTCGATTTTGCGGTGCCTTGGGGGCAAGGACACGGCGGCGATTACGATCTTGAGGAGCTTTTTAACTGGATCGATAAAGTAGTCGCGCAGTAGGTTTGACGGGCAAAATTTTACTTTGGATTTAGAATTTTGCCCGCAGCTCTGCCTAAAATTTTATCGCTCAAACACTCTCTAGCGGATACGCTGCGCGGCGTAAAATTCCGCTGCAAAATTCTATTGCGTCAAAATTTTAGCATCGCCGCAAGGCGCGCAACGGCTTGAAATTTTGCAGCCACCATTCAAAAAATTTCATAGAATTTTATCGCGGCAAAACGACGCGAATTAAATTTTATCGGCCGCGACGATTTATGTTGAAGCCTTTAGCGCGATCCGCATCAAAATTTCGGCGCAATCAAATTCTGCGGGCTAAATTTTAAATTTAAAGACCGAAGTATGAGATAAAATTTTGCGGCGTTTATACTATCCGATCGCAGCTCTTTGAACACGCAGGTATCGTGCATGAGCGCGCATTCGGCACACGGGCCGATTAAAATCCGCCAAAATGAACGCAAAAAACCCAAATAAGCACGGCAAGCAGGCTAAATTTAAGGCGCGCTTCGCGATCTGCCGCGGAGCCAAGCCCGCTTTTGCTATCCATTAGGCCTACTTCAATAATCTACCGGTACCCAAAAGCGCCGCTTGGAGTCTGTATCTTTACGCCGTGTGCATAAATTTGATAATTTAGCGACGCTTTTGAGCGCAGCTTAGCCTATTAAAGACCAACGCACCGCGGCAGCATCGTTTCCTAAACCGGGCGTGCTAGCATCTTTGCAGCGACGCAATTCGGCGCTAAATTTAACGCTAGCTAGCATTGCGCCACCTTTAGCTCGCGCGGCAGGCACTCTATCTATGGCAACGCAACTCGGCGCCAAATTTAAACGCGCTCTCCTTGCGCCGCTTCTATAGATTACGGGCGGCGGGCACCGCCTGTGACGACGCCAAAATGCAAGCCGCTTTTTGCCGCGCTGCGCCGCAAAAGAGCTTTTAAAATTTAATGCCCTAGCCTTTTGCAATCTCGTAAAAA
>NZ_CALIMS010000025.1 GCF_938045345.1 uncultured Campylobacter sp. | reverse complement strand
GCGCGGACGAAGGAGCTCTTTGACGAGGCGATCAAATTTCAAAAAATGGGCGGCTACATCGACATCACGAGCGGCGGAAGTAAATTTGCCCCGCTTCACGAAGCTATCGCCTATGGTCTTGAAAACGGCTTAAATTTAGAGCGTCTAACGATGAGCTCGGACGGCAACGGCAGCGTGCCTAGATTTGAC
This sequence comes from uncultured Campylobacter sp., assembly GCF_938045345.1. Lineage (GTDB taxonomy): Bacteria > Campylobacterota > Campylobacteria > Campylobacterales > Campylobacteraceae > Campylobacter_B. The sequence goes on along the minus strand of NZ_CALIMS010000025.1, from coordinate 40,905 downwards.
GAAAACGGCGCGCTAGTGGGCTACGGCTGCGCTTCGTGCGAGACGAATTTAGAGGTCATTCAGGCCTGCGTCAAAAATAAAATCCTAACCATCCCGCAAGCTCTAAGTATGATGGGCAAAAACGTCGCAAAATACCTAAATCTAAGCGGCAAGGGCGAGATAAAAGTAGGCTTTGACGCCGATTTTGCGGTATTTGACGAAGCCCTAAACCTAGATAGCGTGATCGCAAAAGGGGAGTTTTGCGTAAAAGAGGGCGAGCTCGTGAAAAAGGGATTTTTTGAGTGAATTTTAGAGCAAATTTGCCGTTTTTTAAATTTAATGAGTTTAAATTTGATAAATAATCTTGCTCGCGACCTTTGCTAGCGTCTCATCTTTACGGCACAAAATTTAACCGCGCAGGGGCCTGGATTATATTAAATTTAGCTTTAATTTAGCTATTTTTAAATATAATCCCACCTTCAATTCACACACACCAATCCTAAAATTTGGTTGCGTTTGTTAAAAACAAATGTTAACGGGTGTGGAGGAGAAACCTAAATTTCGGGGAAACCCACAAGGAGAAAACTCATGGTAACAATGAGAGATTTGCTAGAGTGCGGCGTTCATTTCGGACACCAAACGCGCAGATGGAATCCGAAGATGAAAAAATTCATTTTCGGCGAGAGAAAAGGTATCTACATCATAGATCTACAAAAAACTATCCGCTACTTCCGCTACACTTATAATATCGTACGCGACGCGGCTGCAGAGGGCAAGACGATACTTTTCGTAGGCACCAAAAAACAAGCCGGCGCGACGCTAAAAGAGTACGCCGAGAAGTGCGGCATGCCTTATGTGAGCCACAGATGGCTAGGCGGCATGCTAACGAATTTTTCCACTATCAAGCAATCGATCCGCAAGCTCGAAGTAATCGAGACCATGGAAGAGGATGGCTCGATAAATTTACTAACCAAAAAAGAGGCGCTAATGCTTCGCCGCAAAAAAGAGAAGCTCGAGCTTTATCTAGGCGGCATTCGCAATATGAAGGGTCTTCCTGATATGATCTTCGTCATTGACGTAGTTAAAGAAAAGATCGCCGTAGCGGAAGCTAACCGCTTAAAAATGCCGGTTATTGCGCCTTTGGATACAAACTGCGATCCGGACGTAGTCGATTTCCCGATCCCTGGCAACGACGATGCGATCCGCTCGGTTCAGCTTTTCTGCCAAGAGATGGCTGAGGCGATCAACGAGGGCAAGGCGCTTCGCGATCAAGATGCGAGCGAGGATGGCGAGCAGAGCGAAGCTGTCAGCGACGAGGAGAAAGAGGAAGTCGTAGCCGAGGCGATGAGCGAAGAGGATTTTGACGTAAGCGAGGACGAAGAGTAATGGAAATCAGCGCGCAAATGGTAAAAGAGCTCCGCGAAAGCACCGGAGCGGGGATGATGGACTGCAAGAAGGCTTTAGTTGAAACAGACGGCGATATGGATAAAGCCGTCGATCTGCTTCGCGAAAAGGGTCTCGGAAAGGCTGCTAAAAAAGCCGACCGCCTAGCTAGCGAGGGCCTAGTGAGCGTCGAAGTGGGCGCGGATCACAAAATCGCCACCATAAGCGAGATAAATTCCGAAACCGACTTCGTAGCTAAAAATCAAAATTTTATAAATTTAGTTAAAAATACCACTCTACATATCCAAAGTAAAGGCATTAGCAGCATTGATGAGCTAAATTCCAGCATCATTGACGGCGTTAAATTTGACGAGCATCTAAAGAGTCAGATCGCTACGATTGGCGAAAATTTGGTCGTTAGAAGATTTGAAACGATTAAGGCGGGCGCAAACGGCGTGGTAAACGGCTACCTACACTCAAACGGTCGCGTAGGCGTCATCATCGCCGCAGCTTGCGACAGTGAGCGGACTGCAGAGGGTGCGAAGGAGCTTATAAAAAATCTCTGCATGCACGCAGCTGCTATGAAACCGCAGGTTATCAGCTATAAAGAGCTTGATCCCGATTTTATCGAGAAGGAATTTTTAGCTCTTAAAGGCGAGTTTGAGAAGGAAAATGAGGAGTTCGTGCGCTTGGGCAAACCGCTTCATAGGATCCCGCAGTTCGGCTCGCGCGCGCATCTAACGGACGAAATTTTAGCCAAAGAGATCGAAGTTTTAAAAGACGAGCTTCGCAAGCAAAATAAGCCTGAAAAAATTTGGGATAAAATTTTACCGGGCCAGATCGATCGCTTCATCGCCGATAATACTCAAATCGATCAGCGCCTCACGCTGCTAGGGCAATTTTATGTAATGGACGATAAAAAAACCGTCGAGCAGGTGATCGAGGAAGAAGCTAAAAAACTAGGCGGTAAGATCGAGATCGTAAAATACGTCCGCTTCGAAGTGGGCGAAGGCCTAGAGAAAAAGAGCGAAGACTTCGCAGCTGAAGTAGCGGCTCAAATCGGCTAAATATGGAACTTCTAAAGGGCGTAAATCTTACTCACGCGTATGATTATACGCTCTTTGAAAATGTAAGCTTAAGCGTTCAAGGGGGCGAGAGCATCGCTATTTTGGGCGTTAGCGGCTGCGGCAAATCAACTCTGCTTCATATCTTATGCACGCTTTTAAAACCGAACTCGGGCGAAGTGATCTACGGCGGGCGCAGTATTTACGAGCTAAGCTCCGATGAGAGGCTTAAAATTCGCCGCAACGACTTCGGCATAATATTTCAATCTCACTACCTTTTTAAGGGTTTTTCCTCCGGCGAAAATATCGAACTCGTCGCCAAACTTACGAATAACGCGATAGATCAGAAAATTTTAAAAAAGCTTAAGATAGAAAACACGCTTGCTCAAGGCGTGGGCGAGCTTAGCGGCGGACAGCAACAGCGCGTGAGCATTGCCCGCATACTTTGCAAAAAGCCGCGCATAATCTTTGCCGACGAGCCTACTGGAAATTTAGACAAGGATACCGCAAACGAGGTCATGGACGTGATTTTTGATTACGTAAAATCCAGTCGTGGCGCGCTCGTGCTCGTGACCCACGATGAGAATTTAGCGCAAAAATGCTGCAAAGTTTATCGCCTAAATAACCGAAATTTAGCGCAAATATAAGCAATTAATAACCAAAAATATCTTACAATAGCCCAAATTCTTTCTAAAAGGTCATAAATGAAAATTCTACTTGACAATCACAATGAGCAGGTTGCAAGTGTCGTAAATATTTGCTGCGAGCGCATCGGTGCGGATCTGGTAGCATATAGTGCGGACGAGAGTGAATATGATTTGACGATAAAAAATTATGAAGATGGCGATGATATTTCAAAATTTGATCTTAATAAGACGCTGTTTCTGACGCCTAAGAATGTCTCGGCGCCAGGAGCGCGATACACCCTTACCAAGCCTTTTTCACCGCTTGAGCTCATCACGTTTATCAGCGAGTTTTCGGTTCAAAATATGAGCGTGCAGGCGAAAGAAAAAATGGCGAAAGAATTTGCCGATGCAAGCTCTGTGATGAAAGAGATCGATGCGATTGATCAGGCAAATTCCTCTTCGGGTAGTAATTTTGAAGAGCTTGTGGATAGCTTTTATGACTCCGGCAAGGATATACCGCTTTCGCAGCTGGCAAACGATATAGCGCCCGAGATTGCAGATGATGTGCCGCTTTCGCAGTTGGTAGGCGATATGCCGCGCACGGACGAGATCGCAGATGATATTCCGCTCTCGCAGCTTGCAGATGAAGCAGCTCTTGCGGACACTATCGCCGATGATACGCCGCTTAACGCCGTTGCAGAAAAGATTGCGGATAATATCGCAGACGATATGCCTCTAAACTTAGCTGCTAGCGATATCCCTGAGGATGTGCCGTTAAATAGTATCGGCACAAGCGAACCCGCCGAAAGTAATCACGCGCCTCAAGATGAAATTCCACTCGCAAAGGATGACGCTCCGATAGCTTTAGCAGCTCTAGACGATGAAAATCCTAAGAATTTCAAAACAAATAAATCGCAGACAGAAGATGAAATTCTGGTCGCACAGGCAAGCGAAACTTTACCGCTTGCGCAGCAAGACGAGCCGCAAAGAGCTGGCAGCTCTAATGAAACTACTGTTGAAAAAAAGACAGACGCTGCGCCTAATCTAGAGGAAGCGAAAGACTCTGCGGACGTTACGCTTAAACAGCATGAATCAGACGGCTCATTTGCCTATAAAACAGATGAAAAAAATTCTGCTTCGCAAGTAGTGCAAGATGCAGCTGGCGCGTCTGTTAACAGCGGATTTGATATGGATTTTTCCAGGCTTTTCGATAGTGCCGGCATGCCCGTGGAGGAGTTTGGCGGATATGATAATTTTGCCGCGGCTGCGTTTGCTTCCGATGAAAAAGAGGAGAAAAGATCTGCGCATGATAAAAATAAAACGGCTACGGATTTTCAAAAAACGCAAATTTCGTCTCAATACGAGGTCGCTTCAGATATGCCGATTGCGTTAGCGGGTGCGGGCGATATACCTCGCGAAAATCTTTATAACGCCGTTCCGTTTCAAAGTATGGAATTTACTGGTGGACTTGCACAGAATACGCCTATGTCTGCTCATAATGAAGCGGGGGATTCAATTGGCGCAAATTTCGCAGCTTCTGCAAATTCTAGCAATACCGGGATTATAAATTCTACTCCTGCGCCAAATTTTTCGGAGCTAAACTTGCCGCACATATTAGATGCCTCAGATTTACCGAAGCAAAGCGAGCAATCTGATAGCGTTGCTGGCGGGTTTGCGGACGGATTTTTGCGCGCTATGGAGGGCGATTTTGCAAACTCGTTTGCCGCAAACTCTGCGGATAACGAGCAATTTAAATCCGGTAAGCCCGCAAAGAGCGCCGCGCAGCAGATAAAATTTAATGCTTCAAAGCCTATATTAAAGGCTTCGGAGCGCACCGAATTTAAAGCGCATAAATTTGGTGCGCCCGAGCAGGCAAATGAGATGAAATTTGGCGCACAAGCTATGCCGAATGAGCTTGCTGCTTCGGCTGCGGCGGAGTTTGCCAGCCTTATGGCAAGCGAGTTGGAGCCCAGCGCCAAAAGCGAGCCACTGCGTAACGAGCATAGCAAAAAACCGAGCGCCGAGGAGCTGAAAACCAAACTGCGCGATGATCTGGAAGCGGGCATCGCAAGTACAATCGAGAGATTTGCGGGCAGCAAGGACGCCAAAGACGCGCTGAAAGACTTTAAGATCAATATCGACATATCGTTTGGAGATAGATAGTGAAAGGCAAAATTTTGCTCGTCTCCGGTCCTAGCGGTAGCGGCAAAAGCACGCTTATAAAGCGTCTTATCGCAGAATTTGGCGAGCAGATATACTTCTCGATCTCCTCTACGACGCGCGAAATGCGTGCGGGTGAAGCGGATGGCGTGAATTATCACTTCATAAGCGAGAGCGAGTTTCGCGCAGGCATCGAGCGCGGGGAGTTTTTAGAGTGGGCGTTGGTCCACGGCAAATACTACGGTACTTCGCTAAAAGCCGCTACGAGCGAGCTTGAGCGGGGTAAGATCGTGATTTTTGACATTGATGTGCAAGGATATGAGATCGTGCGTAGCAAAGTGCCTAAAAGCGAGCTTACTAGCGTATTTATTACTACGCCGAGCTTGTCGGAGCTTAGAGATAGGTTGCGCGCTCGTGGCGATAATGATCCCGCCGATATTGCTTTACGCCTGCAAAACGCGCAAGAGGAGATGGAGCGCCTAGGCGAGTATGATTATTTCATAATAAACGACCGCCTGGAAGCGGCGTATGAAAATTTAAGATCAATCTACAAAACTATCAAACTAGAAACGGCAAGCCGCGACATAGGCAAGCTAATCGAAATTTGGAAAATTTAAAGGAGAAAAAATGGGCGTAAGCGTTCAACAACTGCTAATTATCTTAGCGATTATCGTGTTACTTTTCGGAGCTAAAAAAATCCCCGAGCTTGCAAAGGGCGTAGGTAAGGGCATTAAGACCTTCAAAAAAGAGATGGAGGACGACACACCTGAAAAGGTCGAGAAAAAGGCCGAGGAAGAGGTTAGAGACGCCGAAATTAGCGATAATAAGAAGGCGTAAAGGATTTGAAAAATTTAGTTTTAAACGAAATTTTTAAAATTTTATCTCGCAAAGTCGTTTTAGAAAGACCCAAAGATAAAAGTTTGGCTCATTACGCTTCGCCCGAGGCTTTTGCGCTGGCTAAGGAGCTGCGAAAGGCGCCTAAGCTCATCGCCGAGGAGCTTGCGGCTAAATTTAAAGACAGCGAAATTCTAAGCGCCACGGCGGTGAACGGCTATCTAAATTTTCACCTAAAGCCTGCTGTGTTGGGCGCACTTGCTGAAAATGCTCTTAGCTTGGGTCGTGATTTTGCAAAAAACGACGCGAAGCTCGGAGCCGGAATTTTACCGGCTTCGGAAAGGATTTGCGCGAGTGAGCCTGCTAGCAAAGGCTTCGCTGCAAATCTGGCTGCGAGCGGCAATGACACCGCCAAATCGCAAAATTCCGCCACTAGGCAAAATTTTATTTCGCAGAATTCCGAGGCGGCGTCAAATTCCGTCGTAGCATCAAATTGCGATGAAGCGCAGAATTCTGCCGCTATGCCGCAAAAAATTTTGCTTGAATACATCAGCGCCAATCCGACCGGTCCGCTTCATATCGGGCACGTGCGCGGCGCCGTTTACGGCGATACATTCGCGCGCATCGGGCGCTATCTGGGGCACCGCGTCGATACCGAGTACTACATCAACGACGCGGGCAATCAGATCGAACTTTTGGGCACTTCGATCGCGCTTCGTGCGCGCGAGCTTGCGGGCGAGGACGTGAGCTACCCCGAGAAATACTACCGCGGCGAGTATATCGACGAGATCATCCCTCTTGCGCGCGCCCAATTTGGCGATGAAATTTTCCGTGACGAATCGCGCGTTTTGATCCTTGCGGAGTTTGCTAAAGATGAAGTGCTAAAGATCATCCAAAAAGATCTCGCAGACGCGGGCATCCATATACAAAACTGGGCTAGCGAAAAGAGCCTCTACGGCGAGCTTGAACCAACGATTAGGAAGCTTGAGCGCAGCGGCAAGATGTATGAGCAGGAGGGCAAAATTTGGATCCGCTCATCGCAGCTCGGCGACGAAAAAGATCGCGTCGTCATCCGCGAGGATGCGCGTCCGACCTATCTTGCGGGCGACATCGTTTATCACAACAACAAATTTGAGCGCGGATATGAGCGCTGCATCAACATCTGGGGCGCCGATCACCACGGCTACATCGCGCGTCTAAAGGCTGCCGTGCATTTTCTGGGCTATGACGAAAGCAGGCTCGAGATCATCCTAATGCAGATGGTAAATTTGCTCAAAGACGGGCAGACCTACAAGATGAGCAAGCGCGCGGGCAACGCGATCTTGATGAGCGACGTGCTCGCCGCGATCGGCAGAGACGCTATGCGATTTATCTTCATCAGCAAAAAGGGCGAGACGCCGCTTGAGTTCGACGTGGACGAGCTCGCGCGCGAGGACAGCAGCAACCCGATCTTCTACATCAACTACGCCCACGCGCGGGTCAATCAAATTTTTACCAAAGCGGGCAAGCGCGAGGCGGACGTCCTAGGCGCGGACTTCTGCACGCTGGATGAAGCGGGGCTCGGCCTAGCTTTTGCGGCGCTTGGCTTGAATGAAATTTTAAACGACGCCTTTAACTCTCGCGGCTTGCAGAAGCTGCCCGATTTCCTAAAGGCGCTCGCGGCGGACTTTCACAAATACTACAACGAAAACCGCGTCGTAGGCAGCGAGAACGAGGATGCGAAGCTCAAGCTGTTCGCGCTCGTGGCGCTTAGTATCCGCACGGCGTTTGCCCTGATGGGCCTAAGCGCGAAAGAAAAAATGTAGCCGCACAGGCTACATTCGCGCCGATAGCCTAAATCTCACGAACGAAATTTTATGATTTAAAATACAAAGCGAAATTTTACTTCTATGAAATTTTAAGGCTAGTTCTAAATTTACAGCTCGTAAAATTTCGATTTTAGAATTTTACGAGCAGTTCGCGATATTGCTACTGCGCCGTTCGTAAAATTTAAAATTCGATCGTAAATTTACCGCTTGCGGAATTTCAAAATTTCAAAATTTTAAAATTTTACGGCGTGGAAGTTCGAAGTAAAATTTTAAAACAAGGCTTGAGGTACTAAAATTTTTGTGCAGATTAAATTTCATACGAGGAAATTTAATTCGTAAAATTCTCCTTGGCGGGATTCGCCTGGAAGAGTACTCCTTAAGTCCCGCGGCGCATCGCCGCAAAAAGGATAGATATTAGAAAGATCATCGACATAGCGGCGCTTTCTATCGCCGTTTGCGTCTTGGTTATGGTGCTTTTTTGCCGTCACCCGTTTTGTCGTTTAAATGCTACCGCGGCGATGGCGTAAGCTGCGCACAGCTGGGGCGCGACAAGCTCTCCCGCGGAGATTACGAAGGCGCCAGGCTCGCTCTTGCTAAGGCTTGCGAGGCGGGTGAGAAAGATAGCTGCTTTGATCTGGGAGCCCTATACGACGGCGAGGGCAATGCGACGCAAGCGGGCGTATTTTATGACGTAGCGTGCGATAAAAACGTCGCCGTAGCCTGCCACAAGCTAGGCAACCTGTATCAAAGGGGACGGCTGAGTAGGGACTTCTCCGCGGCAGCTCGGCATTATATCAAGGCCTGCGATTTGGGCTACGCCAAGAGCTGTCATAATGCGGCCGTGGTCTATTTCACGGGCGGTTTTGGGCTCGCGGCGGATCCGGCAAAGGCAGTGAGCTTTTTCGAGCGAGGTTGCGACGGCGGGCTAGTGGATAGCTGCTATAACGCCGGCGTTGCGTATGATAAGGGTCTCAGCGCGCCGCAGGATCGCGACAAGGCGGAGAAGCTTTACACTAAATCCTGCGAGCTGGGCTACGGCGATGCCTGCAATAATTTAGGCTATTTGTATGTGATCAAGGGGGATCTGCGCGGATTTTCCAAGGGGCTCGGATGCGTCAAAAAGGGCTGCGACGCGGGCAATAAAAAATCCTGCCAGCTCTACGAATTCATGAAAGAGCAAATTTTAAAGAAGTAGGCGCTTGGTAGCCCGGCGCACGTTTGTTGGTTTGCACTGCCTGCCGTGCGCCGTCTGTTTTGTATTGCTCGCCGTGCGCCGTTCGTCGCAAGGCGTCTGTCGTGCGCTGTCTGCCTTGCGCCGCTTGTCGCGCGGTATTAATTTTGCGGTGGCTTGATTGGGATACTACCACGGCGGGTTTGTGAGCTTTTATAGCGCGCGGAATTTCGCCGCGATTTTGCGACGTGCGAAATTCGGCAAGGCATAGATACCCCATGCATGCGGCTTGCTAAATTTAGCATCGGAGCTTTACTTGAAATTCTATCGCTATGAAATTTTAAGGCTTAGCTCTAAATTCAGGGCTTGCAGAATCTCAACTTTAAAATTTTACGGACGGCGCTGCAAGCAAGGTATAAATTTAGATTTTAAAATTTTACGGCGCGGAATTTAGCGCGAAAGCAAAGTGCAAAGCTGTGTTTGAGGAGGTAAATTGGAATATGAGATCACGGGCGAGGTTCGAAATCTCCGCGTCCACGCTGCAAGAGGAAATAGCAAAATTTGGGTATTTTTCGAGATAGACGGCGTGAAGCTGCGCGGCGAGTTTAACGATATCCCAGTGGAGGAGGGCGAGCTTGCGCGCGCGTATTTCATCCGCGGAGGATACGCGGGCAGCTACGTGATTACGCGGGTTCAGGTAGCGCGCAAACCAAGCCCCCTGCGCCGCAAGCTGGGGATCGCGACCGCCGTGTGCATGCTTGGCTTCGGCGCGGCGCTGTGGATTGTAGGCTTTAGGATTTTAAACGTCGGCGGGAGGGGCTCGCTAATTAATTTTGTCTGTATTGCCGCGGCAGGATTTGGGGTGTTAAAAGAGGGCGCAGACAATCTGGGAGCGCGGCTAAATCAGCGCACGTCCGAGTAGATCGCCGCTGCGGCGTAAATTTTATAAATTTAATCCGCCGAATAAAATTTACTCGCGCCGCCGTATCTTTGCGGCGTAAATTTTGCTAAAATTCGCTCCAGGCGCGAAATCCGCTGCGTAAATTTAGAAAAAGGTAAAATTTTGAATATAAACGAAGCAATAGTTGCCACCGCCAAAAAGCAAAAAGAGTGCCGGCTAGCATTTATAAAGTATCTGTTTTTAGGAATTTTATTTATAATAGCGCTGCCCGTAGGCGGCGGATTTGCCGTATGGCATCTTTTTGAAAATCGCCTTGCACCGCTATTTTTCATCATTATCTATATTCCGTTTTTTCAAGCCGCACTAATGGCTAACGCGAGCCGAGTGACCAGCGAGCTGGGAGATTACAAAGCGTTTTATAAAGACGTTTTCGTCCGCGCCGCTATTCACGAGGTAGATCCAAATTTTAGCTACGATCCGTTTGCCGGCATCAGCCGTAAAGAATTTCGCAAAATCGGCATCTATTCGCCCGATGAGTTTCGCGCCGAAGATCAAATCGGAGGCATTTATAACGGCGTCAAATTTAGCCTCAGCGAAGCGATCCGCATCCCAAACGGCGCGACGCTGGAGCTAAGCGACTCGGCGGCGCTAAATTTGCTATCCGCAATAATTTTTGCATGGGAGGCCATGAAGGATATGCAGGCGTTCAGCGGCTCGGTCTTGGTCTGCGAGTTTTACAAGAAATTTAGCGGGCAAACGATAGTGGCAAGTCGCACGTTAAATACTAAATTTATAGGCGAAAAAGAGCAGATGGACGACGTGTTTTTTAGTAAAGAATTTCGGGTCTTTGCGGACGATAAGGTTGAGGCGAGGTATCTTTTGACGCCCGCATTTATGGAGCGCCTGCGAGAGCTAAAGGAAAAATTCGCGGGGAAAATGGGGCTGAGCGCGGCGTTTATGGATGATAAGCTTTATCTATTTTTAAACGGAGCGAAAAACAAGTTTGAAACAACGCTTTTTTCGCCGCCGCCGAGCTTAGAGGACGCCGCGCAGATAAAAAAGGAAATTTCAGAGCTTTTATCTATCATAGACGAGCTAAATTTAAACCCGGATTTAAGCGGGGCGGCGATTTTGGCTGATTAAACGTGCGCCGCTATTTGGCGGATAAAATCAACTTGCGCTGCAGCTAGGATCGCCGCTATTCTCCGCTGCCGACCGAGATCCGCTACGGATCGGATCGCTCATTTTTGCTACCGGCGGGGGCGTGCTTAAGTAGCTCCTGTTCTCGAGCGAATAATCTGCAAAATTTTTCCCAGTCGTGCAGATATACGAGCCTGTGCTCTTTGCCATTTTCGTCTATATAGATACCTTGCGTCGAGCATAGGCTCATCTTTTGCCAGTAGTCGAAAAACGGCAGTGCCTCGATGTCCTCTTGCAGCACGCCTCGCATCATGCCGTTATCGTAAATTTTTAGATCGTAGTAGGTCCTTTTCATTTTAACCTTTCTAAATTTTATCGCGACGGAATTTTATCGTGGTGGAATTCTTAAATTTGCATCGCGATAAAATTCCATCTTTTAGAATTTTGCCCGCCGCGAAATTTACCGCAAATCCCGCCCCTTTAAATTTTGTGGCGTCAATCCTCGATAAAATTCTGTAGAATTTCACCGCAAGTAAAATTTAGCCTGCCAGCGCCTTTAGCTGCTCGGCGTTTAGCCCATCCACCAAAATATAGCTTGCATCGATGAAGCGGTAGTTTTGCTTCGGCAGGCGCGCGATAAACTCGTCGTATTCCAGCTCGGCGATTGCATGGTAGTTATCGGCGTCGTTTTCGTCGCCCTCTATGCCTATGAGCGCGATCTGCCAGCGCGCGACGTCGTTATTTTTCAGCATCTCCGCGTTTTGCCACTCCACAAACGGCTTGTAAGGCAGGATAGTGGGCAGGTCCTGCGTGAGCGCGTATGAGCCCATTATCGTGCCGTCATCTCCATTTCGGTAAAACCTCTGGTGCGCGCTGTAAGCGTCAAGATATTGCACTTCGGTCAGCCGCTTGCTAAACTCGGCGGTGGGGTTATACGAGGCTAAAATTTCATCCATCATCGCGCGGTTTATCGCAAAAGGCCTCTGCACCCCGTAGCAAAAATTTACCTCCGTATCACCGTTTAAGTGTTGATCTATCGAATGTAGCCCCGCCGCTATATCGCGCTCGTAGTCGAATTGTTCTATCCTGTCGTGAGCGTAAATTTCGCCGTTTTCATCCGCGATCTCGCCCCCCCCAGCTGCTTAGATAGCGCCTGCAGATATGAGATCGCCAAAACCCAATCAAAGACCGTCGCGGGCGTATTTACGCGCACGGCGTAGCTTTGCTGATCCTCATCGTAGCTAAGCTCCATTCCGCGCCCGCTCTTGCCCCGCACGCCCAAAATCAAACACTCATACTCGCTCAAAGGCGATTTTAAAAACGCCCTCTCGTCAAAGTCCTCGGCGCTCTCGTCTATGCCAAATACCGATAGATCGGGCAGGAGATCCAATGCCTTGCTAACGCTCATGGCGTCCGAATACCCCATAAATAGCGGTCGCTTTTTATTTTTAACGCGGAATTCTACGCTCATCGTTTTCTCCTTTGCTAAATTAGCAAAATTATAGCGAAATTTTACCCGCCGCGGCGAGCTAAATTTACGCTCGCAAGCCCGTATTGCTGGTTGTACGAGCGTGCGCCGCAGCCCGCACAAAACTCACTAATAATCGCAAAATCTTACGCGCCGACCGCGTCTTTTAGGCTCTGTGCGCACAAGCCTGCACTCTTGAGCTCGCGCAAAATTTCACTCATCAGCTCCTCTTTGAAAACGTCAAGTATCATCGCGTCCGCGTCCAGCTCAGCATAGCGCAGGGCGGGCTCGCTGAAGTTTTTAAGCTCTTTAAACCGCCGCTCGCCCCGCCTGGCAAATCCGAGCCGAACCTCGTTCGGGCTAAGGCTCAGCACGCCGCCCTCGCGAGCGAAATTATACACGCTAAAGCCGTAAAGCTGCGGATCGGCAGCTTTAGCTCGCACGCCCAAAATTTCCTCCAGCCGCGCCTTCGTGCCGTCTAGATCGAGCTTTGTTTGCAGCGCGATCTTGCCGCCCGTGTCGAGCCGCAAAAGCGCCAAAAACGAAGCAAAATCCTGCGCGATGATGCTTTGCTCATCGCATTCGACATCGATGTAGGCGACCGCAGGCTCCTCGCTCGCGCGATAGTCCAGGCACAGATACCAATGCCCGTCGCCGCTGAAGGGTACCAGTCCGTCAAGCTCGAAGCTCACGCACTCGCGCTCCTCGCCCCAGCTAAAGCGCGTAAGCGACGGATGCGCCTCACCGATGCCGCTGACGGCGTCCAGCGGGTAGCCCTCTAGCTCGTAGCGCAGGTAGCCGCCATTTTGGATGCTTAGCATCATGACTAGTTCGCGCGGCAGGGCGTGCCCCAGCTCCTCTTCTGCGGCCATCAGTGCCTCGGGCGTGAGCGGATCTTGCAGATATGGCAGGTAGATCGGCTTGCGCCAGATGTTTGCAAGCTCGTTTGCGTTCATTTTCGCTCCTTTAAATTTACGGGTTAAAATTTCAAACGCGCCTTAAATTCCAAGCTCGAAGCCGAAATCTCGGGCTATAAAATTTTAAAATTTTGCGGCGCCGAATTTTTCACAGCCCGCTCGCTGTATTCGGCTCACCTGCATCTATTCGGCTCGCTTCTTGGCGGCTTAAATTTAACCTAGATCGGGTGCCGTCTAAATTTAATCCGCGCCGAGCGAGCTCAAGGCTGCACGCCGATAAAATTTCATCATAAATTTACTCGCTCCCGGCGTCTGTTTGAAGCGGCGGAATTTTGCAAGCGAGCTAAATTTATCTTCGCACGCCTAATCGAAATCATAATACAGGCTCCACGCACCGCTTTGCGGGTTTTTAGCAAACATCAAGCTGCCGCCGTCAATGACGTTAAAGCCCGCTTTTTCGTCTGAAGAGACCTGAAAAACGAACTGATAGCCCTCGCCGAAGCTCACTCCTGACTGGCAAAAGGAGGGGTAGCCGCCGAGCTTCGTGCAGTTGTGATACTCCAGTCCAGCCGTGACGTCGGAATAATAGAGCCCGACCGACCTTTTAAGCTCTAAAATTTCATGCACGACGTCAGGCTCCAGCCCGCCGTCGTCCCAAACGGGCGTATCGTCCACGGCAAATTTGGGCTGCAAAGGAAAGGGTCTTATCTGTGAGCGCGGATTTGCAAGCTCCTTTATGACGAGCTCGCTTACGTCGCTATACTCGCGGATCGCCCACAGGCCGTCCATATTCTCATCAAATTTGCCGATGAGATCGTGCGAGATGAAGACCGCAAGCAGCTTGACGCCGTCCAAGACCTGCGGCACGTAGGGTAGCGCGGGCAGGTAAAACTGCGCCAGAGGGAGCATCGGCACGCCGTTTTGATCCACAGGCAGCTCCTCGTCCGCCGCGTAAGCGAGCACGCGACCGATCCAGCACTCATCGATAGCGCCTCGCGGCCTCACGCCGCCCGTCTGAAAATAGGTGATTTCGCGCGCGATCTTGCGCTGCAGCTCCTTAATCTTTTCTTGCAGATCCGTTTGCATTTGCGTCCTTTTCGGTTGGAATTTTAGCGCTTTTGTGAAATTATAGCGTAAATTTTACCCGCCGCCGCGAGCTAAATTTGCAGCGCAAGGAGTTGCGAAAAGTAAGCTTAAAGCTTTTTGAGAGTAAAATTTAGACAGACCCATGTAGGCGGCAAATTTAATCAAAGGAGCGAAAATGACGAAAGATCAGTGCTGCGTCCTAAAGCATTTGACGGCAGGCGAGACGGGCGGTTTTGAGAAAACGGGCGAGATGAATGACGGCGAGTTTTTGAACGCGCTTATCGCAAAAGGGCTTGTTTGGATGCTTGACTGGGTCGGCGAGGACGAGACGGGCGATGTAGGCAAATTTATCAGCTCTAGGCTTGATGCGCTGCAAAGCGGCGTGTCACTAGACTGCGATAAAATTTACGCAAGGCTCGAAAAAGAAGCGAAAAAAGAGGGTTTCGAGCGCGGCGATGCGAGCCTATTTTTGATGAACGAGTTTCAAAAGGCGCTGAAGAAGAGCGATTTTAGGCTTTTTACTTTGGAGCTTCATAGCGACGCTTATTATCTATTTATCGCGCACAAGAACGCCGAGCGGGATTTTAAGAAAATGGCAAAGCACGAGGAGCCGTTTTGGGATATCGCGCCGTGGGGCAAGCGCCGCAAAAGGCAGATCCTTTACGTCATAAACTGCAAGTGCGGCGAGATGTTCGCGTGGCAGCTGGACGCGGACGAGCCCTCTCCTAGGAACGAGGTTTGCGAGGTCTGCGGGCGGGTGCTTTTTGACGCCGAGGGCAACGCGATGCAGCCTTTGGAGAAGGAATTTATCTGATCTTTTTGCTTATCGCGGCTTTGCGTGCGAAGCTTCGGCCGGATGAAAAGTTAAATTTTATTGCGCAGCTCGGCAGGATTTGGCGCACAGGTTTGGTTTGTAGCTCGGCGGCGAAACGCGGTTTAAATTTAAGGCTCGTTCGGGCGGCGGAATGTGTTTTGATTTGCAGCTTGCTCTGGTAGTAAAATACGCTTCGGTGCGGCTTGATTTGCTGCTCACATGAGCGGCGAAATTTTGCAGTTTGCGTTTGTGTCTTAATAAGACTGCGGCGCAAGACGCACTATTTTAGCTTTTACGTTCTTGCTTCTCAAGTTCGCAGTCGTGAGTGCATCTACCTATGCTGCGCTAAATTTTGATTTTAATGGTCACAGACATCAAGCCTATTTAGTTAAAATCAAAATTTCGCCCTGCTGCGAGCGCTAAATTTATAATCCTGCAAATTTAGAATTTTAAGAGCGAAATTTTGAATTAAAATTTCCCAAAATCTCTAAATTTTAAAATTTTAAATGCAATACGAGCTTGCCGGCTCGTTTACCATAAGGTTCGTAAATTTCGCCGCAGCCGCAAGCTCGTTTGATTTAAAGATAAGACAAAATTTAGCTAGCGTGCCCGCACAGAATTCCGATATTAGCGCGAACGCAAACGCGCTATGTTTGAAATCCGAAACCGACGAGGTGCGGCGAGGCTAACTGCGAGCTTTGGCGATGCACGCCTCGATCGCCGCCATCACCGCTGCGCGAAACCCAGCCGCCTCCAGTGCCGCGAGCCCCTCTATCGTCGTGCCCGCGGGCGAGCAGACGGCGTCTTTGAGCTCCGATGGGCGCCTGCCGCTTTGCAGCAGGCGCGCCGTGCCCTCTACCGCCGCCGCCACCGCGTCGTAGCACAGCGCCCGCGGCAGTCCGCCCCGCACGCCCGCATCCGCCGCAGCCTCGATAAAGGCGCACACATACGCAGGCAGACTCCCTGCGATTCCAGTAAATGCGGCAAAGCTAGCCTCGTCTATCTCGTAGAATTTACCGATTTTTGCGGCTAGCGCTCGCACGATCTCCCGACTGGCCTCATCAAAATACTCGCCGTAGCACAGCGCCGTAGCCGACGCGCCGATGCCCGCAGCGACGTTTGGCATCGCGCGGGCCACGAAAACGTCCGCACCTACGATATTTTGGGCGCACTCCAGCTTGAAATTCGGCGCCAAAAGAAGCAGGATTTTGCCCGCGAGCTCGGGCGCGATCAGGTGCAAAATCCCCTCGTAGCTGGCGGGCTTGGTCGCAAGCACGATAATATCCGCCGCGTGCGCCAGCTGCGTCTCGCCTTGCAAAATCTGCACGCCGTAGCGCTTACGCAAGGTTTCGTTTTTGCTTCTAGCATAAGCTAGGACTTGAAGCTTCGTATCGGAGGCGGGCTGCGCGCAGGCGGAATCACATTCGCGGCTCGCAAAATTCTGCTCTAAATTTGCGGAATTCTGCCCGCAAGCCGCAAAGCTTTGAGTATCTGGCATAAAATTTTGCCCGTCGTGCGCGGAATTTTCTCTGCTCGCCGTGCAATTTTCTTTATTCTCTGTAAAATTTTCTCCACCCGCTGCGCAATCTCGCCCGCCGGCTCTGCAAAGTGCGGCAATCATCGCCTCGCCCATATTTCCGCCGCCGATAAATCCCACTTTCATTTTCGCTCCTTTTAAAGCTAAATTATGCCTCAATGATAGCTCAAAATTTCTTTATCCGCCCTTGCGGCGCGCGGTTTATCTACGTAAAAGCAAATTTTAGCTACAATCTCGCCTAAATTTTTAAAAAAAAGGATGCGTTATGGCAATAAACGTTTTTTACGACAAAGATTGCGATTTGGGCTTGATTAAGGCTAAAAAGGTCGCTATGATCGGCTTCGGCTCGCAGGGGCACGCTCACGCCGAAAATTTGCGCGATAGCGGCGTAGAGGTCATTGTGGGTCTAAAAAAGGGCGGCGCGAGCTGGAGCAAGGCCGAGGCGAAGGGCTTTAAAGTAATGAGCGTCGGCGAAGCTACGAAGGCCGCAGACGTCGTAATGATCCTAACGCCTGATGAGTTTCAAAGCGACATTTTCAAAGCGGAGATCGAGCCGAGCTTAAGCGAGGGCGACGCGATCGCGTTCGCGCACGGCTTTAATATCCACTTCGGACAGATCGTCCCTCCAAAGGGCATCGATTGCATTATGATCGCTCCGAAAGCCCCGGGCCACACCGTCCGCAATGAGTTTGTAAGCGGCGGCGGAGTGCCGATGCTGATCGCCGTTTCGCAAAACGAAAGCGGCAGAGCCAAAGAGCTTGCTCTAAGCTATGCAAGCGCGATCGGCGGCGGTCGCACCGGCATCATCGAAACGACCTTCAAAGCAGAGACTGAGACCGATCTTTTCGGCGAACAGGCTGTACTTTGCGGCGGACTTTGCGCGCTCATCAACGCAGGCTTTGAGACCCTTGTAGAGGCTGGATATGAGCCTGAGATGGCGTATTTTGAGTGCCAGCACGAGATGAAGCTGATCGTGGATCTCATCTATCAAGGCGGCATGGCCGATATGCGCTACTCGATCTCAAACACCGCAGAATACGGCGATTACGTAAGCGGCAACCGCGTCGTAAACGAAAGCAGCAAAGCGGCGATGAAAGAGGTGCTAAAGGAGATCCAAAACGGCAAATTTGCAAAAGACTTCATCCTCGAGCGCAAAGCTGGCTACGTGCGAATGAATGCCGAGCGCAACATCACGGCAAATAGCTTGCTTAGCAAAACCGGCGAGAAGCTTCGCGCGATGATGCCGTGGATCGCCAAGGGTAAGCTCATAAACAAAGATAAAAACTGATTTCGGCTGAGCTTTGGCTAATACAAATCCACGTGGGCGCCGCAAAAAGCGCCCGATCAATTACATAGCGATCGCCTTTGTCGTAATCTTATGCTTTTTAAGCGGTGCGGTTACCTACGCGGTTTTGGATCTCGTATTTTCGGGTAATAAAGCCGCGTTGCAGCAAAGCTCGCGCAAACAAGCTCCCGAAAGCCCTTCCGATCCTCGCGGTAAAAAGCCTCGTTTAAGCGCTGCACAGAAGGAAGCGCTGATTCAAAAGGAGCTCGATAAGATCGCCGAGCAAAACATAACCGCACCGAAGCTTCCCGTAGAGCCTGCCTCGCAAAATTCCGCAAGACAAAATTCTGCAAGCGGCGATTCGCAAAATTCCGTAAATTCTATGGCTTCCGCAAATTCCGCCGCTGCAAATTCAGCGAGCGGCGGATCGGACGTAAATTTTACCGCGGCAAATTCCGCTTCAAAAAATTCCATAAATTCTACCGCGCAAAGCCACGCTTCCGGCAGCGCAGACGATCTTTCTAAATCGCCGCGCAAGGCTTTGCCGGCAGGCTCTCGCGCAAAGCTAGCGATCATTATCGACGACGTAGGCACCGGCGAGCAGGCGCAAAAGATCGCCGCTCTGCCCGTGCGCGTGACGCCGTCCATCTTTCCACCCGAATATCAGCGCAAGGACACGAGCTCGCTCGCTCGCGGCTTTGAGCATTATGCGATCCACCTGCCGATGGAGGCAAGCTCTGCTAAAAATAATTCCGCGACGCTGCGAGCTTCGGATAATTACGAGAAGCTGCGCGGCGTCATAGCCAAGCTGCGCGCGGACTTTCCGAACGCTAAATTTATAAATAACCACACAGGTTCTAAATTTACCGCCGACGAGCGCGCGATGCAAAACCTACTGCGCGCGATGAACGAGCATGGATTTTTATTTATCGACTCGCGCACGAGCCCCGCTACCAAGGCTAAGGCGGCGATGAATGAGCTTGGCATGCGATACGTGCATCGCGATGTATTTTTGGATAATCAAAACAGCGTCGCCGCGGTGCGCAAAAAGCTGCGCGAAGCCGTCGCGCTTGCTAAAAAGCAGGGTTACGCCATCGCTATCGGCCATCCCAAAAGCTCTACTCTGCGCGCGCTTGCAAACAGCGCCGACATCCTAGGCGAGGTCGATTTAGTGTATTTGGACGAAATTTATGAGTACTACGAGTGAGCTCGGTTTTAAAATTCAAAGCCTAGCAAGGCTCGGTGCGAGCGAGCCCGCGCAGCTGTATTTTAGGGGCGAGCCGGCGCTACTGCAAAAGCGCCGCATCTCGATCGTGGGCTCGCGCAAGATGAGCGTTTATAGTAAAAATTTGATCCTGCGCCTTGCGCGCGCTTTGAGCGATGCGGACTTTTGCGTCGTAAGCGGCGCGGCGATCGGCTGCGACATAGCCGCGCACGAAGGGGCGTTTCCAAACACGATTGCGGTTTTTGGAAACGGTCTTGATCAAATTTATCCCGCGCAAAACGCCACCATGATCGGCAAAATTTATGAGCGTAGCCTCGCGCTTAGCGAGTATGAGGACGGCGTGAGCGCGCGCGGATTTCAGTTTTTGCAGCGCAACCGCATCGTCGTGGCGCTGTCCGAAGCTCTGATTATCGCTCAAGCCGAGCCTCGCAGCGGCTCGCTGCAAAGCGCGCGCCTGGCTCGTGAGATGGGCGTGCCCGTGTACGTGCTGCCGCACCGAATGGACGAGAGCGCGGGCACGAATGATCTGCTCGCAAAATCTCAGGCGCGGCTGATCGCGGATTTTGGCGAATTCGTCGCCTCTTTGGCTCCGCAGACGCCGCAAAACACTGAGCACGCACGGGATGAGGTGATGGAATTTTTAGCGCTAAATTCCGATTTGCAAGCGGCGATCGAGCGCTTCGGCGATAAAATTTACGAATATGAGCTAGAAGGTAGGATCGAAATTTTAGGCGCAAAGATCGTGGCAAAGTAGCCGGCGGCAGGCGTTTGCTCACCGTAGTTTGATCGGCGCCGTCCGCCCGCACGGCTTGTTTGCACGGCGCGTAGTCTGCGCGGTCGGTGTTTAAATTTAGAAAAAGGCGGCTCGGTAAAATTTTACTTTCCGCAAGTAGCACTTGAGCTTAAAACAAACCCGCGCGGCTTGCCGAAGCCGAACTAAAAAGGATGAAATTTGATAGTTGCGATCGATATTGGGCTTAAACGTATCGGCGTGGCGGCGGCACCGGATGATAAGACGCCGCTTCCGTGCGAGCCGATCCTGCGCAAAAACCGCACCCAAGCTGCGCGAGAGCTAAGCGAGCTGCTGCGCGAAAAGGGCGCCAGCGTGCTAGTGCTGGGCGTGCCGCGCGGCGGGGCGAGCGAGGATGAGATGAGCAGGCGCATACGGCACTTCGCTTCTCTGCTGGATTTTGACGGCGAGATAAAATTTCAAGACGAGAGCTTTTCGAGCGCCGAAGCGGCGGAGCTTGCGAGCAAAGGCGCTAAGGGGGGCGGCAAGGACGCGCGCTTTGATAGCATCGCCGCGACGATAATTTTGCAGAGGTTTTTGGCGAGCAGGGGCTAGGCGCGTGCGCAGCAACGTAATTTGCGCTCGGCTGCGCAAGAGGAAATCGCCGCTCGTCTGTTTTGCCGACCACTTAATGCTTGCAAAATTCTATCTTGCCTAGTAAAACGGATAGAACTTATGCGCGCCGAAAGTCGGTAAAATTTCATCGCCCGCTAAAGCCTGGCGAAATTTTGCTTTGCCTAAAAAGAGTCTCTAGAATTTATTTCGGAGCATCCGTAAATGACGCTTTAGGTGGTTAAACCGAGTGAGATTGACGGCGGTTTGAGCTTTAGTAGTGAGGCTTATGCATTTTGGCGATTTGTGCTCGCGCGCACGGCTGCTATTTAAGTTTTTTCAAGGTCTATTTAGACGCAAAGAATGCTAAGCAAAATTGCAAAAACGTGGATGCATCATAGAATAGGGCGCAAATTTTGTGATAAATTTCATTTAGGGAGCGGTTATGTTTAAGATCACGATGTTAGTAAAAAGGGCACCGGGTATCACGCAGCAAGAGTTTGTGGCGCACTGGGCGGCGCATTCACAAAAGGTTTTAGCTAATCAAAAGGCACTAAATATCGTCCGCTATGCAAAAACCATGCCCGTTTTCCCCGAGGGGCAGAGCACCGAGCGCGAGACGGCGACGTTTGGCTACGACGCGATGGGCGAGCTGTGGTATGAGAGCGTGCAGGCGTTTGCGGATGCGCGAAACAGTGAGGCGGCGCGAGCGGTGCTAGCGGAGCTGATGGCAGATGAGGCGAGGTTTTGCGATATCAAAAATTCCGTGATGTGGTTCGGCGAGGAGGAGGCTGTGATAGAGTTTGAGCGCTAGGGAGAGCGGCTTGCGCTTTGCAGCGAATAAAATTTTGAAGTAAAGCTCTTTAAATAGATAGAATTCTACGTGGCATTTGGGTTTTAAAACTATCAGAATTTTACGAGCTGGGCTTGCGCGGCTGAAATCGTAATCGCAGTCTACATAGATGAAATTTACATGCGTGATACAGATACTGCGCGACCTTGATTATTTTCAGGCTCAACATATATAAGCGGTGCGATATAATCTAATAAGCCTGGGTATCGGAGCAAAAAATGCCTAAAGGTGCATTACGCCTGCAGTTTTGGCATAGGCAAGCCAATTTCTAAGATAAATTTAAAGGCTAGTGGCATAAAATTTTTTAAAATTTTTAAGCAGCAATGCGAAATTTTCAAAAGTTTTCTATGGCACGGCAAGATGCTTACCACGGGCTTGGTATATGGCAAAATATTTTACACACTAGATTATCGCTCTGATAAATCACCATTGCAGAGGCTGTAGGTGTTTCAGACCTCAGGATTAAATGCTTTATTATAAATACTGCAGGCGCCGTGGATGCCGCATAGACGTGCGAGTAAAAATTGAGGCAAGCCAGCCATAAAAATAATCTTGCAAGTAAAATTTTAATTTGTCTTTTTGAAATTCAGCTCAAAGCTCCGTTTAAAATTTTATTTAAAATTTTGCTTGGGATTTTGATAGGAATTTTGCAAGAATTCGCCGTAAATTTCACAGCTATTATCAAAAATTAAAATTTTATCCCTCGCTTTTTGCTATAATTATTTTTAAAATTTAAAAGGAGCAAAAATGAAAATTTTAGCGTCGATTGCCGCACTAATCGTAGCAGCCTACTTGCTCGCGCAGATATTTTTCCCGCAAGGGGTCTCGTTTGTCGGATGCGGCGTCGGTAGGGCTAATTCGTGCGAAGACTATGGAGCGTATTTGCTTGAGGAGCGCGATTATGAGGAAGCAAAAAAGCCGTTTGAAAAAGCTTGTGAAGCGGGGCTGGAAAATAGCTGTGCTATCGCGGGAGATTTATATTACGACGAGCAAAATTTATATAAAACTACGAAGGATAAGGACAAGTCCGCGCGGTTTTATTCCAAAGCGTGCGAGCTGGGAGCTGCCAAAGCTTGCTACAATGCCGCGATAATCTCTTATAAAAATGCCGATAAGAAAAATACGTTCGCGTTTTTTGCCAAATCATGCGATTTGGGATTAGGCGAGGGCTGCTTAAACGCTGCGGTCGCTAGCTATGAAGAAAAAGACTATCAGGGCGCTCTTAAGTTTTTCCTAAAATCTTGCGATGCTGCTTTGGCGGAGGGATGCCAAAGGGTTGGACTAGCGTATTCAAAGAAGGAATTTGGCGAGCCGGATCTGGATAAGGCGATGATCTACTACGACAAGGCTTGCAAACTGGGAGCGGAGTTTAGCTGCAACGTAGTAGCCGCGATGAATAAAATAAATGCAAGCGAGGCTAATGCGACCAAATAGATGGCAGGGCTAGCTAGATAATACGGCGAGATCGAAATTAGTATAGAAATTTTGCGGAGCTTTATGGGATTTTATGAAATTTCGCGGAATTTCGTCTTTAAATTTTATTGCTGAAATTCCACATATTGCGATAATGGCGATGGATAGTGATTTTAAAATTTCAGTATCTTAGAAGTTTAGAATTTAATCTATGCTGTGGATTTTATTGACAGAATTTTAACTTATCATAGACTTATCCATCGCGATATAGGGATTTCATCATAATAATAGTGCTAAATTATATATCGTTGAAAGAGAAAAAATTGCGCAAACTAGCGAGTAGCTATGCAATCACAGCTGATATGGCAAAAATATCCGAAGAAGATCGCATGAAGTAATCAATCTGCGAAGTAAATAAAATCAATTCACAATTGTATAGAATCTATCAATAAACAAGTAAAATTATTCATCGCAAAGCAAGCAAAATCGATCTGTAAATGGGTAGATCAAGCTTAAAACTAACTCGAAGTAGCCTGTAAATAAGCTAAATTGCAAGCAAGATAAATTTTAAGTAGGCATATTGTAAGAAAGTAAAATTTTAGATGAGATAAGTGGGATAAATCGATTTCAAATCACCGTAGAAGTTGGATGACGATCCTAATTTAAAGCCCCATTTTTCCGGGATTTAAGATGCCTTTTGGATCGAAAGCCCTTTTGATTGCGCGAAATAGCTCCATCTCTGCCGCGCTAAAAGCTAGTGGCATAAATTCCGCCTTACTTAGTCCGATGCCGTGCTCGCCGCTGAGCGTACCGCCAAGATCAACTGCAGCTTTGAAAATTTCGGTGATTGCGTCATGTCCGCGTCGCACCTGAGCTTCATCTTTTTTGTCGGCGACCATGACGTTGGTGTGGACATTGCCATCGCCCGTGTGCCCGAAGCAGGGCACGCGCACGCCGTATTTATCGCCGATGCGCGCGATATGGCGCAGTAGCTCGGGCAGCTGCGAGCGCGGGACGGTGATGTCCTCATTTAGCTTAAGCGTGCCGTAGATATTGATCGCCTGCGAGCAGTTGCGTCTCGCAAACCAAATGCCCGCACGCTCCTCTTCGCTTTCTGCGATGCGAAAGTCGCTCGCGCCGTTTTGAACGAAAATTTCTTTTATGAGCGCTAGCTCCTCCAAAAGCATTGCTTCTAAATTGCCGTCGGTTTCGCAGATCAAAATCGCGCCCGCATCCCTTGGCAAGCCTTTATGAAATTTCTCCTCGACCGCGGCTATGCACAGTGCGTCTAAAAATTCCATCGCCACGGGCGTGATACCGGCTGCCATTGTTTTATACACGGCATTCATTGCTGCATCTACGCTAGGAAAGACGCCCATCGCGGTCTTTTTAAGCTTTGGCATCGGGATTAGTTTGAGCGTGATTTCGGTGATGACGGCAAGCGCGCCTTCGCTTGCGATTAAAATTCCTGCCACGTTGAAGCCTGCGACGTCTTTGATAGTGCGTTTGCCTGCTCGGATCACCTCTCCATTAGGCAGTACCGCACGCAGTGCCATTACATAGTCTTTGGTGATGCCGTATTTTGCGGCGCGCATACCGCCGGAGTTTTCGGCGACATTGCCTCCTAGCGTGGAATAATCCTGGCTTGCGGGATCGGGCGGATAAAAAAGCCCGCGCGCTGCGGCTGCTTTTTGCAGATCGATATTTATGCAGCCGGGTTGGACTACGGCGAGTAGATTTTGCATGTCGATTTCTAGAATTTTATTCATATGTTTTTCAAATGCCAAAATCACTCCGCCGTTTGCGGCTAAAGATCCACCAGTAAAACCGCTACCTGCGCCTCTTGGAACTATGGGGATTAAATTTTCGTTGCAGAATTTTAAAATTTGACTGACATCGTCCTCGCTTCGCGGGAAAAGTACGCCGTCCGGCAGGCAGCGTCTTTTCGTCGCGTCGTAGCAGTATGCCGTGCGATGAGCCTCGTCAAAATAGGCATTATCCGCGCCTAATAGATTTATAAAAAACGCTTGCGCAGCGCTATTTGTCGCCATCTAAGCCCAGCAAATAGCGGTAGTGTTTGTCGTAATCGCTGATTGGGCCGTTAGTAAAGTCCCAAATGACGGTCTTTATCTCGCCCACGCGTGAGTAAAATGGCAGCTGATAATAAGCCACGCTGCCGCTAGCGAACGTGCGCAAAGGCTTGAAGCTGCCGCAGTCGGCAAATACGCCCTGTTTATCCATCGCGATAAAAATCAGTCCGGCGCTGTTTTGCGCGCAAATTTTACGAAAATCGTCACGGCTGGGATTTGGCTTGTGGTTGTAGCTAAGATAGGCGCCGCCAAGATCTGGGTGGATAAAATTTATATTTGGAAAAGCCTTGATAACCTGCTCGTAAATTTCAGCGTTAGGCGCGACGATTATGGCGCGGTCATAGAGGAAATTTAAGATCACTTTATCGCCGCTTGAGGGTAAAATTTTAGGCAGTGGCAGTGCCTCTTGAGCTAACATATCAAAGACCTCAAATCGCACCTTTGCCTTGCCTGCGCTTTTTTGCGTCACGACTGCGCGCGCGATGATGGAGCTCGCGCCGCTACCGAAATTATGCATCACCACTCCACTGCTGCCTACGGCAATCGTAGGGCTATCTGTGATCTCGCCCGAACCATCCTTTACGCTAAGTAGGGCGGTTTCGTATCGCGGCATGTTAAATTCCGCCCCTATCGCCGCACTTAAAAATAGACCTAAAATAAGTAAAGCTTTTTTCAAAATTCTGCTCCTGAATAAAATTTCGGCTAATTATACATAAAACTTTGAAATTAGCGATAAAATTCCGCGGTATTTACGAAATATAAGCGTTTTTTCGTTACAATCCCGCCTTAAAATAATATTTCAAAGCGGTTTTATATGACTAGAATTTTTATATTGCTTTTTCTGTGGATAGGCGTAGTTTTTGCGAACAACCCCAGCGTAGAGAAGTTTGCCTGGCCCGATGGCGTGAGTCTGCTGCAATTTATGGAAACCGCGGGCATCCCCGCATCTGTATATTACGACCTAGATAAAGAGGATCAGGAGCTTGCCGCTGAGGTGCGAGCGGGCGTGGAGTGTCAAATTTTGCGTGATCCAGCAGGTCGCGTCTCCCAGCTGCTAATTCCCGTCAGTGAGGAGCTTCAGATCCACATATACCGCGATAAATTCGGCACTTTTAGATTCGTTTATACTCCGATAGTTTATGAGGAAAACAGCTACTCTTTAGGAATTCAGATCGAAAGCTCGCCCTATCAAGACATCATCAAAGCTACGGGCAATGCGGCTTTAGCGAATGAGTTTATGCTTGTTTTTAAAAACGAGGTAAATTTTAAAAAGCTGCAAAAGGGCGATCGGCTCGTGATCCTATACGAGCAAAAAACGCGCCTTGGCAAGCCTTTTGGCGGAGTAAATATCACCGCAGGAATGATCGAGGAAAATAAAAAGCCCAAATCGCTATATTTTTTCGATGATAAATACTACGACCGAAGCGGCAAAAAGGTCGAATCTTTTCTGCTAATTACACCGCTTGTTTATACTAGAATTTCATCGTATTTTACCCCTAAAAGATTTCATCCGATTTTAAAGCGATATCGCGCGCACTTAGGCGTAGATTATGCAGCCCCCAAAGGCACTAGAGTAAATGCCGCAGGGGCGGGCAAGATTAGCTTTGTAGGGCGTAAAAACGGCTACGGCAACACCGTAGAGATCAACCATGGCGGCGGTATCAGTACGCTTTATGCACATCTTAGCGGCTTTGCTAGCGGCACAAAAGCAGGCGTTAGCGTCAAGCAAGGTCAATTAATCGCTTATGTGGGCTCGACCGGGCTTAGTTCGGGACCGCATCTGCACTTCGGACTTTATAAAAATAAGCAGGCTATAGATCCGCTTAAGGTAGTCAAGATTGAAAAAACTAACGTCATAAGTGCCGAAGAGCTTAAATTTAAAGCTCTCGTCAAAGATATGGACGCTAGAATGGCTGCGGCTAAAGACGGCTCGAAAAACCCTATTAAATTTGAAAACTACGAGTCGCTTATCACGATAAATTAAGGCTGAAAATGGAAAATAAAGAGCAGCTGGACGACGTCGAGGAAGCTAAGGCGCTTCTTGATGCGCATCTAGGCGATACGCTTGAGCATGAGCTGAGTGCCGCCGATCTTACGGAGCATTTAAAAACTCTAAAAAAGCACGACGAAGAAAAATACGTAGAATTCTTAAAAAAGCTAGATCCTGAGGATCTTGCCGATGCTGCGCTTGAGATGCCCGAGCATATGCTCGAAGATGTCATCGAAACTCTGCCTCACGAAAAGATCGTAAAAGCGATCGAGGAGCTCGAAAGCGACGATCAAGCGGAGCTTTTGCAAAACATCGGCGAGATTGACGAGGACAAGGCCGAGCAGATTTTCTATGGGCTTGACGAGGACGATCGCCACGACATTCTTACTATCTCCAAATATAGCGAAGATGAGGCGGGCGCGTATATGCAGACTGAGGTCTTTAGCGCGAGGCAGGATCAGACCCTGGGGCAGGCGGTTGAGATGCTGCGCGTTATGCGCGAAAAGGACGAGATCGAGAATGTCTTTCAGCTCTTCGTGCTCGATAAAAAGGGGCATCTGCTTACTACCTTTTCGACGTCCGATCTGATTTTATATGATTTCTCGCTCACGCTGGAGCAAATTTCACAAAAATTCGGCGCCGAAAACAAAATCCACTTCGCCACCGATACCGATAAGATCGACGATGTGATCAAGGATTTTGAGGAGTTCGACCTTAACGTCATCCCCGTAGTCGATGCTAACGGCGTGCTCATCGGGCGTATCACCGCCGACGATATCCACGATCTCATCCAAGAGCGCGCCACCGAGCAAATTTACAACCTCGCGGGCGTCGATGACGAAGCCGAAGACGATGAGACTACGATCTTTAAGGCGGGACGCGCGCGCGCTGTGTGGCTAGCGGTAAATTTATGCACGGCGATCGTAAGCTCCACGATCATCGGACTTTTTGACGCCACTATCGAAAAGCTGGTAGCACTTGCCGTGCTTATGCCGATAGTCGCCTCCATGGGCGGCAACACCGGCACGCAGGCGCTTACGGTAACCGTGCGCCGCCTAGCCCTGGGCGAGATAGCGTTTAAAGACAAAAAGCAGGTTCTCTTTCGCGAGATCACGATCGCTTTCATAAACGGCCTCATTTTTGCCACGCTGATGGGGTTTGTGGCGTATTTTTGGTTCGGCATTAAGCTTTTGGGGCTGGTGATTGCGATGTCGATGGTGCTAAATTTAACGCTCGCAGGGCTTTTTGGCGCCGTCATTCCAATCACGCTTAAAAAATTAAATATCGATCCCGCCGTCGGCAGCTCCGTGCTGCTTACCACGGTAACGGATATCGTTGGATTTTTTAGCTTTTTAGGACTTGCGACATGGATACTACTATAAAAAATTTTAAAATTTCCGAGCTTAAAAGCTCAAATTTTGTTAAACCCTTTCGCTTAAATTTCGAAATGGATGGCGTAGCGCGCGCGTGGGACTGCGTAAAGGTGCACGATAGCGTCTCGATTTTGCTCTACCATACGCAGCACGACGCGCTTTTGCTAGTCAAGCAATTTCGCCCCAGCGTGTGGTTTTATCAAGAGGAAAATTTGATAAATTCGCCCGAAAAAGGCTACACCTATGAGCTTTGCGCTGGCATTTTAGACAAGGGCATCAGCGAGGAGCAAACGGCGATCGAAGAGGTGCTTGAGGAGACGGGTTATGCCGTGAAGGATCTGAAATTTATCACGAGCTACTACAGCGCCCTGGGCTTTGCGGCGAACCGTCAAATTTTATACTTCGCGTGCATCGACGAATCGATGAAGATCGGTAGCGGCGGCGGCGTGGACGGCGAGAAGATCGAGCTTTTCTACCTGCCTGCGGCCAAGGCGCGGGAGTTTATGTTTGACGAAAAGATCGTGCGCGCGCCGGGGCTGATCTTAGCGTTTCAGTGGTTTTTGAGCGAGTTTAAAGCTTAGCTGTGAGACGGATTCGTGTGCCATCGCGCGTTTTTGCGTCTCGGCTTTAAATTTAAAGGACGGCGATGAGGGTTTTACTTAGGCTGTGCGTCATCGCGGCGTGTGTTTATGTCTGCGTGCTAGCGGGACTTTATATCTTTCAAGAACGGCTGATATTTTTGGGCGAGCCGCTGGATAAAAACTTCAAATTTAGCTTTGAAAATTCCGAATTTACTGGACTTGTGAACGCGCCCGAGAGCGGCGCACATTTAGATACGCCGTCGTCCGCTACGCAAAATGGTGCGGCGACAAACGGCGCTGCGGACGAAAGCGCTTCCGCAGCAAGCGACACAAAAGAAAGCGGCGCCGCAGCGGGCGAGATCAAAAACGAAAGCGCTCAAACTAGCGGCGAGCATATTGGCGAAAATACTTCTCAGGACATCGCAGCGGGCAATAAGACAAACGCCGCTGCGATAAAATTTCAAGAGATCAATATCCCGTTTGGGGGCGGGTTTATAAACGGGCTGAAATTTAGCGCGGCAGAGCCTAAAGGCGCGATTTTGTTCTTTCACGGCAACTTCGGCGACGTGAGCGGCTGGGGCGCATACGGCGCGGATTTTGCGGCTTTGGGATACGATTTTTATATTTTCGATTACCCGGGTTACGGCAAATCGGACGGTAAAATTTCATCGCAGCAGCAGCTTTTTGCGAGCGCCGATACGATGAGCTGCTACGTTTTAACGCAGCATTCGCCAAGAAAGCTCGCGATGATCGGCTACTCGATCGGAAGCGGCATTGCCGCGCAGCAGGCTGCGAAGTGGGATGCGGCGCGGCTGATTTTGCTCGCGCCATATTTTAGCTTCGAGCGGCTTGCGCACGAAAAAATCCCCTTCGTGCCGAAATTTTTGATCCGATACAAGATTCCGACCGCGAAATTTTTGCAAGCGGCGCGCGGCACGCAGATCACGCTCATCCACGGCGCCGCCGACGAGCTGATACCGGTGCATCACTCGTATGATCTTGCGGGATCTCTTAAGGCGGGCGATCTATTTTATGAAATAGCCGCCGCGCCACATAATGGACTGCTGGCAATGCCCGGCATTTGGAAAATTTTAAAAGAGAGGCTGCGCTAATCTAGCGGAGCTCGGCGTAAAATTTCACGCAAAATTCGACCGCTAAATTTTAAAATTTTACGTAGAATTCCGCGCGGATTAGGTCATCGTAAAATAAGATGAAATTTTATAGCGGCAAAACACGGCGCCAAAAATAGGGCGCAATTTCAAATCAAAATTTGCGCACCGTTAGCGTAAGCATAGAGCCGATTTTGTAACGTTAAATTCTTTCTAGCGCACAGGTGCCATAAATTTAAAGCTAAAATTTGCGCTAGGCCGCAACGCCGTATGCTTTAGCTGCGATAAAATTTTATGAAATTTTATGAAATTTTATCCCGCGGGCATTTATAAATTTCAAGAAATTTCAAGTCCAAATTTTATATTTATGCCAAAGCGGCGCCGTATTTTAGCCGCTTAAAATTCTGCCATATGAAATTCTATCTCGTAGAATTTTAATTCACCGCGCTCAAATTTTATCCGCCGCTCTGAAATTTATATCGCCGCGTCTAAATTTCTCCAGCCCGTCGCGCTTTACCCAAATTTATATTTAGTTGTTGTAAAATGCGTTTTTAAAAGGATTTTAGCGGTTTGTGATATGAGTATTTTAGAGTTTACGGAGTGCGTAGGCATCGCTTCGGCGGCGCTTAGCGGGTTTTTATTCGGCGTAAAGAAGGGCTGCGATTGGCTTGGGATCTTTATCGCGGCGTTTTTGACGGCGCTTGGCGGCGGGATCATGCGCGATACCTTAGTAAGCCGCGAGATCTACTCATTCACGCACTACGCGCCCGTAACCATCGTGCTTGCGGTAAGCGCCGTAGCTATTTTTGCCAAACTTTACGAGAATCGCGATTTGGAGGGTAAATTTTTATTTATTCTAACCGATGCGATCGACGTCGTAAGCTTTTCGATCGTAGGGGCGATAGTTGCGCTAAGCTACAATCATAACGTTTTTGGTGTGGTGCTGATCGCGTTTTGCAACGGCGTGGGCGGCGGCATCTTGCGCGACGTGCTGCTGAACGAAGTGCCGTGGTTTTTGCGCACCGGGCTTTACGGTACGATAAGTATGGGCGTAGGTTTGATATATTTCGTGCTTGATGGGTTGGGGCTTAGCGGCGCCTTTTCGGTGATTATTTTGCTGGTTTTGGGGGTTGCGTTTCGCATGGTGGCTTATTACAAATCTTGGCATCTGCCTAAAGTGGAGTATAAAAAATGAACTATTTGATGGATAATTTCGCGCGCGTAAACGTGGCGCTGGTAAGAGGCGAGGGCTCAATAGTCTATGATGAAGCGGGCAAGGACTACGTGGATTTCGGCGCAGGCATCGGCGTAAACTGCCTGGGGCACGCAAATGAAATCGTGCTGGAAGCGATCGGCACGCAAGCCGCGCAGATCATCCACGGCTCGAATATCTATAGAATTCTGCCTCAAGAAGCCCTGGCTCAAAAGATTAGCGAGCTTTTGGGGTATCGCAGCTACGCGGTGTTTTCTAACTCCGGCGCGGAGGCGAACGAGGCGGCGATCAAAATGGCGCGCAAGTACGGCACCGTAAATTTCCCTAATAAAAAATTTGAAATTCTAACTCTGCGAAATTCCTTTCACGGTCGCACGCTAGCGACGCTACAAGCTACGGGGCAGGAGAAATTTCATCCGGAAATTTTCGCGCCCTATATGCCCGGGTTTAAATTTTTCGACGATATCGAAGAGATCATCGCGCATATCGATGAAAACAGCGTCGCCGTGATGATTGAGCTCGTTCAGGGCGAGGGCGGCATTAAGCCTCTGGATAAGGCTAGCGTGCAAAAGCTGGCGGCTGTTTTAAAAGAGAGAAAGTTGCTTTTGATCACCGACGAGGTGCAGTGCGGCGTATATCGCACGGGCGAGTTCGCGACGTCGCAAATTTACGGCATCCGCCCCGACATCATCACCTTTGCCAAAGGTCTTGCGGGCGGCGTGCCGATCGGCGCGTGCGTGGCGCAGCAAAATATTTTTGCTCCGGGCGAGCACGGCAGCACCTTCGGCGGTAACTTTTTGGCGACCTCTACGGCGCTTGCGGTGCTTTCGCAACTTCAGTTTTTAAAAGCGAGCGGCAAGCTTGATAAGACTATAAAAAGATTTATCAAAAAACTGGACGGGCTCGCCGCAGACTATCCTAGCCTGATCGAAAAGCGCGTGGGGCTCGGTCTGATGCAAGGCCTCGTGCTGCGCGATGAAAAAAATCTGGGCGAGATCTTTAACAAAGCCCTGCAAAACGGACTTTTGATCCTAAAATCCGGCAAGCGCACCCTTAGATTTTTGCCTGCGCTAAATATCAAAAAACCGGAGATCAAAGAGGGCTTTGCGCGCCTACGCAAGAGCTTGGATGAGATAGTGCGGGCGTGAAATTTAGCGATTTTTTTGAGAGTTGGCTAAACGAGAGATACTACGCAAATGCCGCTAAAATCGGCAAGAGCGGCGATTTTTACACTGCCGTGAGCGTAGGGAGCTTCTTTGGGATCTGCATCGCGCGCGAAATTTTACGCCTAAGCGCGGATTTTTGCGCAACGCAAGAGTTAAGCTTAGATGCAGCGGCAAGCTCGGGCGCATCGCGGCAAGGCCTTGAGGCGGCATGCGAGCTAAATTCAGATGCTGTGCTCACAGAAAAATCGAAAAATAGCGCTAAAATCGCTATCGTAGAGATCGGCTCGCACGACGGGCGGTTGCTTTGCGACATAGCGCAAGCTATCTTTACGCTGGGCGGTGCGGCGGCGCTTGATAGATTTAGCTTTGTGATTATCGAGCCGCACGAGCGCCTGCGCGAGCTACAGCGAGCGAGCTTTGCGGAGAGCTTCGGCGGCGAAATCGCGCTAAAGCACTTTACAAGCGCGCGCGAGGCGAAATTTAAAGATGCGATCTTTGTGGCAAATGAGCTTTTCGACGCCTTTAAATGCGAGGCGGTGGACGGCGAAAATATGCTTTTTATCGAAAGCGGCGCGGCAAAATTTGCTCCCATAAAAGAACGTGAAATTTTAACCCTCGCGCGCAGATTCGGCATCTCGCGCGGCGAAATCCCGGTCGGATACTTTCGCTTCGCGCGCGAAATTTGCGCCAGCGCGCAGCGGTTTTATTTCATAGCCTTCGATTACGGACAGATGGGCGCTAGCGGCGATTTTAGCCTGCGGATTTACCGAAATCATGAAGTTTTTAGCTTCTTTGAGGTGCAAAACTTGAGCGATTTTTACGGCAAAAGCGATCTTACCTACGACGTAAATTTTGAAATTTTACGCGCGGCGTTTGAGGACGTGGGCGCCATGACGGCGGATTTTAAAAGACAGATTGCAGCTTTGATGGACTTCGGCGCGGTCCAGCTTTTAGAGCTTTTTATGCAAAAAAGTGGCGAGAAGGGCTACCTAAACGCGCTTTTGCAGTTCAATCACCTGCGCGCGGAGTTTGGCGAGAAGTTTAAGATGATAAAATTTAAAAAGGGGCTTTGATGAAAGCTTTTATCGATTGCGACTGCGAAATTTTACAAAAGACGCTGGAGCTGTTTTTGAAGGACTGCGCTGCAAGTGCGCAGGATTGCGACTTTGTGATAAGCGATGAGCCGCAAAGCTCGGCAAAACCGCTATTTTTGATCGGCGAGGGCGGAGATTTGACGCTGCCGTTTTCAAAGAATACCTTGTTATCGAAGCTGGAGGATTTTCAAGGCTCGCTAAAGCGGGATCTTAGCGAATACGACGCGGCGGAAGAGGAAATTTGCGCTCTATTTGATGAGTTTAAGGCAAGAATCATCGAAATTTTAAGAAGGCAAAATGGCTAAATTTTCTAAACCCGACGGCACGTTCTTTACACAAATTTCAAGCGGTATTTATAGGGGTAAAAAGCTCGCTCTGCCCGCGCTTTCGAGTACGCGCAGCACGAAAAGCATCGTAAAGGGCTCGTTTTTCGATACTTGGCGGGCGGAGTTGCGCGGCGCGGCGTTTATCGAGTGCTTCGGCGGTAGCGGCGCTATGGCGCTTGAAGCGCTAAGTAACGGCGCAAAAAACGTTTATGCGATCGAAAAGGACGCCGCCGCGCATAAGATCATGCGGAAAAATTTCGAGCTTTTCGGGCTCGGCGCAAATGCGATTTTGGGCAATTGTTTCGAACGACTGCCCGAAATTTTACACGAGCTGCAAGTGGGCACGAACGGATGCTCGGGCGGGAATTCGCCAAATTTAAGCGGCAAAAATTTCAAAAACTATGCCGCCGCCTACTGCGAAAATTTAGACGGCGAAAAAGAGGGCTGCCGCAAAAGCTTTAGTGGCGTAGAGCAGGGCGAGAACGGATACCGCGCCGCGCAAAGCGTAGAAGCGGAAGGTGGCACGCAAAGTGGCGTGAAAGATTTGGCAAAATGCGGCACGCGAAGCAGTGTGCCTGACAGCGCGCAAAATGGCGTGCAGAGCGGCGTAAATGGCGATTATGTGGGAGATGAGAGCTTTGGCGGTTGTGCCCAGATTGGCGATTATGCGGGTGCTTCTAGTATAAAATACTGCGTGAATTCGCTAGCTGCGGACGCTGTGAGCTTTAGCGAAAGGTTTGACGATAACTGCGCTTCGCAATACGACGCGAGCGGCACCGAGACCGTTAATTGCAACGTAAATTTAAGCTCAAAATGCGGCGAGAGCTCTAATTTTGACGCAAATCGCGGTACGGGCTTAGGCGCGAGCTGTGAAGAGAAAGAAAGCTTAAATTTGAGCGAAAATTTTGACGCGGGTTGTGGAGAAAATTTACATTCAAGCATAAATTTAACCCACGATTCAAGAAAAAATTTCGCCGCTAATTCCCACGAAAATTTTGTCTGCAGTTTAGGTGAAAGTGCTGCCGCAAATGGTTTAAGCGAAAGCCCTGCTGAAAATTCTAGCGAAAGCCATACCGCAAATTCCAAAGAAAATTCCATCTCCGATCCCGCGCGCAGAGTGTTTGTATATCTAGACCCGCCGTTTGCGATCAGGCAGGGTTTTGGCGAGATTTACGAGCGCGTGTTGGCGCTGATAGCGCGCCTAGGCTCCGCGCAGTGTGAGCTGCTAATCGCGATCGAGCATATGAGCGAGCTTGAGCTGCCGCCGAAAATCGGCGATTTCACGCTGCTTAAATCGCGCAAATTCGGCGCTACGACGATGAGCTACTACGCAAAATGAAAAGCTTAAAGCAAATTTTAGATTATTACGCTGATTTAAAAAATTGCGACGCGGATCTTTTCGGCGCGCCCGATCCGCTGCAGGTCGCAAAGGGACATCGAAACGACGTCGTAGCGCTTATCTGCGCGCTGTTTGCTTACGGGAGCGCAGCTCAAATTTTAAAATTCCTCCACTCGCTTGATTTTTCGCTTTTAGACGGGAGCGATGAGCGCATTGGCGCGGAGCTTGCGGGCAAAAAATATAGATTTCAAAGCCCGCGCGACGTCGCTGAAATTTTTATAACTTTAAAGCGGCTTAAAAATAGCCTTAGCATCGAGGAGAGCGTGCTTTGCGGCATGCAAAAAAGCGGACGGATCGAGGATGGGATAAATTTTTTAATCGGCGAGATTTACAAATTAAATCCTTATCGCAGCCCAGGATATGAGTTTTTTTTCGGGCGCGGCTTCGCGCAAAAGCCCACGTCGCCGTATAAGCGCTACAATCTTTTCCTGCGCTGGGCGGTGCGCGACAGCGACATCGATCTGGGGCTGTACAAAAAGATCGAAAAATCGCGCCTCCTCATCCCGCTCGATACCCATACGCATAAAGTTTCGCTTAAGCTTGGGCTGATCGATCGCAAGAGTTACGATTTTGAGGCGGTTTTACAGCTTACGCAAAGCTTAGGACGCTTCGATCCGAGTGACCCTATCAAATACGACTTCGCGCTGTATCGCCTCGGACAGAGCGGCGAGATAGATAAAATTTTACCTTCACTGCTTGATTAATTCTAGCTTTAATTGCACATACCGAATGGACCAAAACACTCAGAGAATAATCTATTCTTTTGAATTATATTTTCTCCTGGATAGATAATAATTTCGTGTCCTTGCTTTTGCCAGATTTGTCCATTTTTTGCGCTTATGGTAGATACATCTAAGTGAGCTGTTGAGCCATAGACTAAATATATTTTATCAAATATATCACTATAGCCTAGATAATGAAAAAACGGCGCCGCAAACGTGATTTTTTTGAATTCCGTTAGATTGCTATCTTGAGCGACACAATTGGATTTATTGGAGGGTTTGTAGCCGTTTTCAATGAGTTTTTTTTCTGCTATGCCGTTAGTAGAATTTAACTTTACGTAATGAACATAGCAGATTTCATCTAGACTATCTGCGGCATTTGGTTGAATTTTTCTACGATACAAAAGTAATCCATCCATATCTGCATTGTCTGTTAAAATATTCAATTCTTCAAAATTATTGCTCTTTACGTTCCAAAAATCATTATATGGTTTTAAATAAATTGACGCAATAATAAATGCTATTATTAATATGATGATTGCCCCTAAAATAGATACGCTTATGATGAAAATTTTTAAAATCAGATCTATGATTTTTTTGAAACTATTCATTTTTATCCTTATTTTTTACTATTATAGCATACGATTTGCTATTGCGATGTACGGCGGTTAAAATTTAAGTTCACCTTTTGTAAAATATTGGAAATTAAAAAGGGACAAAAATGGAGCTTGAGCTTTGGCAGTTTGCGGTGCTTTTTGCGGCGGCGTTTTTCGGCGGATTTATCGACTCGATCGCGGGCGGCGGTGGGTTGATTTCGCTGCCTGCGCTGCTTGCCGTGGGCATCCCGCCGCATGTAGCGATCGCTACAAATAGATTTCAAGGCAGCTTCGGAAGCTTCACCGCCGCTTTAAATTTCATCCGCAAGGGCTATGTCGATGCTGCGGAGATCTTGCGCGGCGTGATTTTTACGTTCATAGGCGGACTCGTCGGCGCTTATGTCCTGCTTCTAATCGATGCGAAATTCCTAAACTACCTCATTCCGATCCTGCTGCTGGCGCTTTTCTTTTATATGATTTTTTCGCCAAACCTAGGCGAAGCGCCCGCCAAACCCAAGATGTCAAAAAATAGCTTTTACGCGATTTTTGGGCTTGTTTTGGGCTTTTACGACGGGTTTTTCGGTCCCGGTACAGGCTCGTTTTGGACGTTTGCGCTCGTAGGAATTTTAGGGCTTTATATGAAAAAGGCGGTCGCGCACACGAAGGTTTTAAATTTCACCTCAAACATCGTCTCTTTGGGCGTTTTTATCATCGGTGGGCAAATTTTATGGCTCGTCGGAGCGGTGATGGCGGTCGGACAGATCGCGGGCAGCTTCGCAGGCTCAAGCTTGGTGATGCGATGCGACGTAAAATTCGTGCGCAAGATGCTTCTGTTCGTCGTTGCCGCGACGATTTTAAAGCTACTTTACGGACTGATCGCAAGCTGAATACAGGACTGATTGGCGGGCTGATCGCAAGTTAATTACAGACTGGTTGAGGGCCGATCATAGGCCAATCTAAAGTCAAAATCATAGAATTTTATACAGGATTTCGTATAAAATTTCGCGTAAAATTTTATGAACCCTCGCCGATATGTTTTGATGACGCTGATCTTACTGCCGCGGCAGTGCTGATTTTGCTGCTGCGGCGTCGATTTTGCCGCAGTATCGCACCAAACTTACTGCGACACTGCAAATTTTAATTGTAGTGTCGATTTTATCGTAGTGTTACGCTGATCTTGTCACGACTACGCTAATTTCCCGCTGCTGCGATGTTGATTCTGTTGCCGTTGCGTCGGAGGCCTCGCTTATCGCGAGGTCTTTGATTTTATTATTTTAGTGGCGCTGATTTTACTCTGCTACATCGACAACTTCGTTACCGCGCTTGCTACTGCGAGGATTTTAGTTGCGTTGCGCGGTGTCGCACTGATTTTTTATGACGGCGCTGTTTTTTCTGCTGCGATGGTAGCGATTTTGGCTCTGCTTTTACCGCCCCGCCGCCCGTATCACTACCGTGGGGGGCTTGGTTTTGCTGTCGCGATATCGCGATCTTGATGGTGCAAGGATTTGATTTACTGCACAACGATGCCGATGAAGTTTCGTCCATTCGCATCAGTCAAATTTAGCCACACTGCCCGTATCTATTTCGTCGTATCGCCATGCATTCATTCGGTGCCGCTGATAGAGTCGTTGTATTGCCGAGCGCGCGGCGTTATCGTGCCCGTGCTATGAAATTTTATATGTTTATGCCCACGAAATTTTAAAATACCCTCCATAGATCATTTCGCCATGCCGCCCGTACGTACTACCAAATCCACTCGCAGCGATTAAATTTAGCCGCACCGCTGTGCCTGCCGCTTCATTCTGCTATCATAGGCGAAATTTTGCTTATCCATACCATTTAAATTTGCCGTATAGCTGCGTATCTGTTTCGCCTCGCCCGTCGAAATTTAGCCAATCTCTCGCGTCAATTAAATTTCATCGTACCCGCCGCGCCCGCAATCTTAGCCGCCCATCCGCAAAATTCCGCCGCCTAAAGCAATGCTAAAATATTTTGCGATAAAATGGACGAAATTTTTCACAAAGGATTTAGTATGCAGATCATTTCGACTCCCGATGCGGCACAGGCCATCGGGCCGTACTCTCAGGCGATCAAGGCGGGCGGGCTCATCTTTACCTCGGGGCAGATCGCGCTTAAGCCGGACGGCGAGTTCGTCGCGGGCGGCGTGGAGGCGCAGAGCAGGCAGGTTTTGCAAAACCTCGCCGCGATCCTGAAAGAAGCGGGCGCGACGCTGCAAGATGCCGTCAAAACTACGATTTTCCTAGCCGATATGGGCGATTTTGCCGCGGTGAACGAGATATACGCGGCGGCGTTCGGCGCGCACAAGCCCGCTCGCAGCACGGTGCAGGTCGCCAAACTCCCCAAGGGCGCGCTTGTGGAGATCGAAGTAATAGCGCTGGCTAAGTAGCGCTAAATTTAGATCGCAGGAATACTACCGTTCGTGTTTGCGGTTAAAATTTAGACGCGGGCTGCTGAAATTTTAAACGGCTCGCTTTGGTTTTAAAGCTACGCGTGCTTTTAAATTTAGATTTTCAAAGCCGCGCCAAACGCCCGTGGTTTTATGCAAACAGCGCGTCCGGTGCGCTAGGGCGTTAAAATTTCTCGCTCGAAACGGGATCAAAACGATAGAAAAACTTATTCAAAAATCTAAAAATATCACGGTCTCGGGGCGCAGCGACATAAAGCCCGCGTGGATCGCGTAGGCACAGCGGCGGCTCGGTTTCGCGCTGCCTGTGAGCTACAAGCAGATGCTACTAAGATACGCTAGCGTGAGCGCGGCGGGGACGGAACTAAAAACGATCGCGCCGCCAGAGTTTGCGGATAGTGCCGATGCCGACATCTGCTACACGTATGAGATAAATCTGAAAAATGGGCTATTCGCCGCGGATTAGCTTGTGTTTTTGCAGCTCGAGGACGAAGAGTATTATTTTAAAATTTCGCCCGCAAGCGACATAGCGGACGGCTCGCCGAATACGGCGTGCGGCAAGACGGCGGAGAGCACGAGCGGCGAAGCTGCGGGCGCGACGGTGCGCGATGCGGTCGTCGACGGTGCGGAAAATAGAGCATCGAACGACGAAGCACGCGTGGAGAGATCACTGGATGCGGCGCGCGATATGAGTGCCGAAGCGGCAGATGAAACGACGTGTAAAACGGCGGGCGCCACAATGAGCGAGGCGGCAGACGAGGCAACAAGTGGAGCGACGAAAGAGATAGCAAGCGAGCGGGCAGACGATGCGCCGTGCGAATACAAGGTCTATGTACGCGACTACGTGCAGGGCGAAGATAGGCTTTTCGCAGATGATTTTTACGGGTTTTTGGAAAAATTTTAAAACGAAATTTAACGCAAAATCAGGAGCGATAAAATGGGACTGTTTGGCATTTTTAAAAAGGATAAATTTGACGTCGACGTGCGTGCGGACGGCGTTTTCATCGGCGGCGTAAACTGCGAATTTGATCTGGCTAAGCTTAACGAAGCCTTGGGGCGGCCGCGCGTGATCGATGACGGGGAGGGCAAAAGCCGCTATTTTTGGGATGAGGCGGGGATTTTCGCCTTCGTGCGCGCAGGCGAGTTCGCAGAGCCGAAGCTTACCGAGATGATTTTGATGCTTGAGGTCGTAAAGGGCGTGCAGCACGAGGTTCCGCGCAAGCTCTACGGCGGCGAGTTCACGCTTGAGGGCAGACCGCCGCTTGAGGCCGTGCCAGAGCAGGAGCTGCGCGGCGCATATATATTTTTGGAGCTTAGCCTAGGCAAATTCGAAGTCTCGCTAGCTCTCGCAGAGGCCGTGCAGGAGCGCATAGGCGCGATGGATTTTGCTGAGCGCTTCGCTAAGCGCGACACCGACGAGATCACAGAGATCGTGCGAGCTGCGAAAATGCCGATAGGACGCGTCTGCATAAATCAAAAAGAGAAAAAGCTAAAGCGCAAGCCGAGTGATAAATTTAAGCTTCCGCGCGCGGCTGGCGAGACGCTAGCGTTTAAAAATTTCAATTTCAAAATCGCCGTGATGAACGAGCTGATGTATGAAAAAGCCCTGCTGGAGCCTAAATTTGACGTGTTTGAGTACTGCGAGGAGCGCGGCATCGATCCGTATGCGGACTTCGGCGCGCTGCCGCAAGCCAAAAAGTGGTTTAAGGACTATCCGGTTCCTGCGGATTTGGCGGAGCAGGTGAGCGAGCTCTATCTTGACGGCGGGAACGAAATTTACCTGCAAATCGCGCCTGATTGGGACGGCGAGGACGA
>NZ_CALIMS010000024.1 GCF_938045345.1 uncultured Campylobacter sp. | reverse complement strand
CCGCTCTTTAAGCTGGCTAAGCTTGCGGCACGGGTTTCGGCGAAGGATTTGGTATCGTCTTTTACCCTTCTTTTACCGCTAAATCTAAGATCCAATGCTCTTCCGTTTGCATCTACCATACCGTAGGTCTCATACTCTATGGTAGCTCCTTGTTGGACTCTTGTTTGTAGATGCGAAGGATCAGGAAGTAGTAATCGTCCGCTTCCTTGCTTATCGATTAGGTGGATAGTGCTGGTATCTCCTACGTCGGTATTGCCGCTAATGTAAGCGGTGATCTTGCCTCTCATATTGCTTAGATCAGTATTAGCCGTAGGATCGGTAAGCTTAATCATCGAATCGCCGTCTTTAACGGTAGGAGGCATAAAGATATTGATATCGTCAAATCCTCCGATATTCTTGGCGGTGATCGAATTAGGAGCTGCCGGATTGGTAGTATCTTTACCTACATTTAGAGTGCTTCCAGCTCCGCCGGTGATATTTCCGATATTATTGCCGCCGGTTAAATTTACGGTAGAGTTGTTGCCGCCGTCGATATCTAAGCCGTTAAAATCTGTAGGATTAGAAGGATTTTCGTTAACTACGTTTATTACAGGATTTGGGATATTTCCGTATTTATTGATCTCTCCGCCGTCGAATTTGCCGTCATTGGAAATTTTTCTTGAAGTAAGCTTATTTCCTTGAATCAAGATAGATTGATCGTCGCTGCTCTTAATTAGGCCTTTTAGCATTATATCGTAGGTGGTAGAG
Source organism: uncultured Campylobacter sp. (assembly GCF_938045345.1). Taxonomy (GTDB): domain Bacteria; phylum Campylobacterota; class Campylobacteria; order Campylobacterales; family Campylobacteraceae; genus Campylobacter_B. Next base: position 51,511 of record NZ_CALIMS010000024.1, on the reverse strand, counting down.
TTTTTAAGCGTAAACTCATTGGTCGTTTGCTTAGCCTTCTCTGTAAAGCTCGTAAAGGTATTACCGGTATTGCGGATAAGATAATACTCCTTACCCTCCTCTATATTTAAAGAACCGTAGCTGTCGCTGCTTGGATCGTAATCTATTCCGTTTAGTTGGAATTTAGCATTATTGATATTGGTGTTGCCGGTAGTGGTTAAATTTAAAGCTGCAGTTGCGGCGCTACCGTTAGCGTTTGAAATTCCATCGAAGTTTAATACGTTTAGATTTGCTATATCTCCTGCGGTTTTTTGAGTAGAGGCGTTATATACGTTTAGGCTATTATTGGTGCCGCCTATATTAGATAGACCATATATCGTTCCTCCTACGCTTCCGCTATGGAAATTTACGCTGTTACCGCTACCGCTGCTTGCATCTGCTGCGTAGACGTTACCGTCGACTCTAGCAGCACCTTTTAAATTTACGCTGTTATTGCTTGCACTACCGCTAGCTTTTGCACCTTTTACGTCGTGGGTAACCTTACCGTCATTTAGAGTTATGGTGTTGGCATCCGCATTACCATTTGCTGCTTCACCGCCGTAAGCGTTTCCGTTAATGGTGGTATCGTTTGTAGTTACGGTATTATCATGAACGTTTCCGTTTAGGGAGTAGCCTGCACTTATGTTTCCGTTTACCACAGCACCTTTTGAGCTATCTTCAAAGCTTAGCTCGTTGTGGTGAACCTCTTGGGTTCCGCTATCGCCGTAACCTGCATTTACGTTACCGAAATTTGTTCCGCCCTTAACTATGGTTTTATTGTTATAGACGGTATTTGGAGTTACGCTATCTTTGATATCTGCTCTACCGGAGCTTATATTCTTACCGTTTAGATCTCCTGCGCTTTGAGATACGTTTACGGTGTTATTTTTATTACCGAATAGCTTATGAGCACCTGCTTGGGCAGCATTATTAGCTTGATTCTTGGTTAGCTCCGTGCTATCAAGGTAATTGTCGCCAAATAATATTAGCGATCCTGTTTCTTTTTATTAGTAGACCATATGAATCACTTGTGGTATCGACGTAAATTTTAGCCGCGTTAATCTTATATTACATAGCACTCGTATAGTATATAATTTATCCATAAGTGTGCCGTATACTCTAACAACAAAGCCTGTATTAATGGAAATTTTATTATAGTTGAGTATATTTAACCCGCGCCTGCTTGCCTGCTGAAAAAAATCGTAATTGCACTACCATTAAAAGACCTCGTTATAATTTGCCTCACCCGAAATAAAGTTTATGATGATGTGTGTATTTGCTTACGACGATATCACCATAGACGTAAAATTATTGATAGGGCTACCAATTTGATTATCTCACAACGAAATTTGCATCTCGTAGATAAACATTCCCATAATACCACTCATTGTATTAAACGGAAAGTGTTTCCATCTACGCTTACACCTAAATTATGAGTATAATACCACCTATGATAGTGTAATCAATCGCCATCTCCCTCACCGATACCTTCCACTTCCAGGTATAATATTTATGGCATTTTTATAACCAAGCCGCTTGCGGTATTACCAGCGGCGTTCGCATAAACTATGCTACCAATATGATATTTTACTATAGCCTCACGCTACCACCTTCACTGAATCCGCCACGAATCGTGCCATCCTTGTTGTAGACTGTATGTTTTATCCACTGCCGCCCATATTATTGATTGTGTTCGAATTTACTTTATCGCTTACGGCGCAATAACTGATCACGACTATCACGTATTTGAGTTTAATAACACTTTGCCCGATTAAAAAGCTGTCGTTCTGTCTCGACTTCAGTATTTAGGCTCACTACACTGGATCTTACCGTTGCATTTACGTATTGACCTGGCTAGTTTTCTTTAACATTAAATCTTATGGGTTCGCGATGTTCCTTATATTCGCTATAAATAAGCTTAAATTTAGAAAAAATGAATTTCATTGTTAGCGCTTAGTATAGCAAATGAACAAGATTTTCTATTAATTTTTGGGAATGCTTAAAAAATAGAATTTTTTATGTCTATAAATTTAGCATGGCGACTTCTGTAATATGGATAAATTCCGTGGTGTGAGTTAGCAACATGATTTTAAGAGCAAGAAGTGAAATTTTAAAGCGAAACAGATTATTCCATGTAAACAAGAATTCTTATGAGAGGCGAAATTCTTTGTAGAAAGTGATAATTTCGTGAAGACTGGCTTACATCGCGATAACCTTTTCTAAATTTAAAAAGCTAAAAATATTTTTACCATCCTTGTGATAGTACGTAAATTTTAGCCCGTGCGCCTTGGCGATATTATCGACGATGTAAAGCCCTAGGCCGAAGCTTTGCTTAGCGTTCGTGCCCTTGACGAAGGCCTCTTTGTAGTAGCTAAAATCCTTCTGTAGCGGTTCGCCTAGCGTTACGAAGTCCATCGTTTCGGCGTTTAGGCGGATTAAAATTTTACCGTCTGAGGCGTATTTGACGGCATTGTCGATTAAATTTTTCACCGCGACGCAAAATAGCTTCAGATCGACGTTTAAGCTCAGGCCTAGCGGATTTTGCAGCGTGACGCAGCCGGGCTCGATCATTGCGATACTAAGCGCTTCTTTTAAAATTTCATCCATTGAAAAAATTCCGCGTTCGATTAGCGCCGTGCCCGCAGTCGCGCGCTCGACCGCCGCAAATTCGTTGATTAGGCTCTCTAGCCGCTCAAAGACCGAGATGAGGCGCTCTTGATTTTTGCCGTGCTCGATCATCTCAACGGCGATGCGACCCTTTGTGATGGGGGTTTTGAGCTCGTGCATTATGTTTCGCAAAAACAGATGGCGCGATTCGTTAAGCTTATTTATCTGCGTGACCGCCTCATAAAATGCGTGCGAAACCTCGGAAATTTCGTCGTTTCCTACGCTTACGTCCTTGATCTGAAGATCGCCTTTAGCAAATTTATCGATCTGGCGCTTAAGCTTGCGAAGAGGGCGAATTTTGCGGATGATAAATATATACGCAAGCAGGATGATCGCCAAAATGACGCCGTAGATCGCTTTGAAAATATCGTAGCGGTAAGGCTGATAATCCTTGTCGTTTAAAAGCCGCGTCTCGCCAGCGTGAGTAATCTTTAGGTAGTGCTTACGTTTAAAAAGCAGGATATCAGCAGAGCCGATGTCTGCGGAGATGCTATCTAAAATTTCAGCGCCTTTGATGATCTCATCGCGCTTGGCTTCATCGCGGATAGTCGAAAACTCGAAATTCGCGACCTGCCGTTCGTATTCGACATCGCTGATGAGCTTACTCATCTGATATAGGTTCGCGCGCGCAACGATGGAGTATTTGGAGTTTAGCTCGCGGGTGTAGTTTTGCTGATCGTAGCCAATGAGCCAGAGTAGAGCGAGCGAAACGCCCACGGCAGCGAGCGCGAAGATGAACGTGATGGTGTAAAAAATCGACGATCTTACTTTCATTAAATTTATACGATCCTTAAATTTTTAAAATTTCAAAGCTTTTAAGCTGCTGGCTTACTTTGCTTTGGCGCACGAACCCGTCCGACTTCGGATTTGTGGCATATCCTAAATACGCAATACGTTTATACTTCCTAAATCTAGCTATTGCAAATTTTATAAAGATTTTAAAAATTTTGCTATTTCTACCATTGAAAATTTTACAAAATTTCACCGCTTAAACACATAAATTCAAATAAATTTATTTTAAATTTAATGTGCAGCCCTTAAAACCAAAGCTAAATTTTAAAATTTCAAATCCGTGCGAAATTCCGCCCCGCGCCCTCAAAAAATTTCAAATTTCTTAAATAGCTCAGGTTCATCCTGCACGATGCCGCGCTCTATGAGGCTTGCTACGACTTCGCGGCTGCAAAGCGTCTCCTGCGGCCACCTGCGCGTATAACCCTCCCATTCGTGCTTGCTCGTAGCGTCGATGCAGATGCGATCGTCCTGCGTCACGAACACGTCGCGTAGCGCATCGATGCTATTTACGATGCGCCAAACGCTCATATAGAGGTTGCTCGCGTCATTCCCCGCGTCTGTAAAAATCAAAATTTTAAAATTCTCGCTAAATTTCAAAAGCCGCCGCCAGCTCCGCTCCACGAGCTCTTTTTTGTCTATGTTTATCAGCACGAGCGGGTTTTTCGTATCGCAAAAGTGCTGCTTAAGCGCCAAAATAGCGGGCTCCTCGCTTTGAAATTTTGCAAGCAGCTCCTCGTCGCTTAAAATTTGCGGCGCCTGCGAGCTTAGATCAACCGTCGCATCAATGCCGAGCTTGCCGCCGAAGCAGGAGTTCGGGCTTGCGTGATCGAGCTGATCGCACACCCCCTCGCTAAAAACGAGGCTGCGCGCACCTATGCGGTTTAGGACATACTTCGTAAGCGCCTCATACTCATCTAAGCTCGGCGCGTCTTGCGGCACGAAAACGGCGTGTTTTACGAAGCTCATCTGCCCCACGCCCCAAAACGCATGCATGATCTGTTTGGCAGCAGCTGGGTAGCGCACGGCGATCTTGGCCAAAATCAGATTGTGAAATACGCCGTTTTCGGGCATTTTATAATCGATCAGATCGGGCGCGCTCGTGCGAAACAGCGGCAAAAAGATCCGCTCGGTCGCGTACCCCATAAATTTATCCTCAAGCGGCGGCTTACCTACGACGGTGGCGTGAAATACGGGCGCGCGCTTGTGCGTGATCGCGCTAACCTCCATTACAGGAAAGGGCTCTACCGGCGTGTAATATCCCGTGTGATCGCCGAAAGGCCCCTCAGGCTCGCTTACGGCGGGATCGACAAAGCCCTCGATCACGTAGTCCGCACCCTCTGGAACGTAAATTTCATTCGTAAGCGATTTTACGAGGCGAGCGGGGCTGCGGCGGATGAAGCCGTAAAGCAGCAGCTCAAAAACCCCCTTCGGCAGCGGCGCCTGGCCGCACCAGATATAGAGCGGATCGCCGCCGATCGCCACGGATACGGGCATCTTGCGCCCCGCTTTGCGGTATTCGTCGAAAAAGCCCGCGCCGTCTTTGTGTATCTGCCAGTGCATCCCCAAGCGGTCGCGCCCGTAAATTTGCAGGCGATACATACCGAGATTTTGCGTTTGCGAGTTTAGATCCTTCGTATAGACCTGCCCCATCGTGATGAATGCGCCGCCGTCACCCTCCCAGGTCTTAAGAACTGGAAGCTCGCCCAAATCGACGTCAGCGCCCAGATGCGCGACCTGCTGGCACTCGCCGCGACCGTTAAGGCGCTTTACAAAAATTTTACGTAGCGAGATTAAGTGCGCCAAGAAATCAAGCTTTTCGCTGAAACTTTGCGGACGCTTCGGCTTTAGCAGACTCTCAATCTCGGCGGCAATTTCGTCGGGCTTGTGGCCGAGGATTAAATTTAACGCCTTGAAGGAGCCGAAAATATTGGTTAGCACAGGCGGCATCCGTTTGCCCTGCGCATTTCGTACGTTCGTAAAAAGCAGCGCTTGCGAGTGCTCGCGCTTAACCTCGATATAGCTTGCGTGCGCTATCTCAAGCTCGGTGCCGATCTGCTCCTTTACCTCGCGCAAAAGTCCATTTTCGTAAAGCCTCTTTATCCAAAAATTTCCGTTTAAAATTTCATCAAAGCTCTGCATCCGCTACCTTTAAAAAAATAGATTTTTTTCTTGCGGTTTTTGATTTAGAAGCTGCAAAATCGCGCTCTTTTCCGCAAAAACCAGCGCGTAGTGAAACTCGGGCAGGCTCTTTAGCGCGCTTAGCTTATTGAAGCGAAAGTCGATCTTAGTGCCGTCCAAGCGATCCTCCCAGCTGGCGCAGACGATAATTTTTTCGCGGAATTTTGCCCGCAAAAACTCCGCCTCGCGCGCAAAAAGCTCAGGATCGCTTTCGGCGATAAAAGCGCGGTAGCTGCCGCCAAGCAAGCTTACGTTAAAAAATCGATCCACAAAAATCGGCTCGAAATGGCCGAATGCGCTTAAATTTTGAAATTTAAAGGGTATATTTTTGCGCGAGAGATACTCGATCACGCCGCACAGCTCGGGCAAAAACAGCTGCGGAAAGACTAAATTTGAATAATAAAGCCCGCCGAAAACAAAGCTGCTGTAAAATATCGAGCCGCCGTAAAGTAGCCTAAAATCGTCGCTCGCAGGGATAGTGACGGGCGAGATACCGAGACTTTGCAAAAGCTCGCCGTCGGTGGTGAAGTAGGTATTTTTCTCTTTGGCATTCATCAGGCTGATGAAAAGCTCGCCCTTGCTGCGTGGCGCAAACATCAAATTTTTCGGCACGCTCGTGTAGCGCAGGATTTCGCTTTGCACTTCGTTTATCAGCACGAAGCCGTGCCGCCACGTCTCGCCTAAAAATTTTATCAGTCGCACGAGCGCCGAGCATAAATTTTCGACCTTGATAAAGGCGATCTCGTCGTTAAGCGGCTTGAAATTGTTATCGAAAATGACCGCGTACGCGCCGTTATCGATCGCGGTGCGCACGTCGCGCTCGTTTGCGCCGAGTGCAATGAAAGCGCCCTTTTTCGCGACCTTTGCGGGCTCAATTGCAAAGCTCTCGACAGCCGAGATTGCGGGATTATTTAGCATCGTTCCGTTTACGATGCGGGTTAAATTTAATAAATTTACCATTACGACTTTCCTGCGACGGAGCTTTTGGCAGGCGCGCTCTTTGCGGCGCGGCGCGGCTGCTTTGCGGTAGATGCGGAGGTTGCGCCGGACGCGGCGGCTTCTTTTGCGGCGATTACAGCAAGCATAGTAGTATCTTTTGCGATGCGGCGAGATTTTGCCCTCCGAGAGGCATTTTTAGCCGCTGCCGATTTTACGCTAGCTGCGGAAATTTTATTTTGCGCGGCGCTTTTTACGGACGCTGATTTTGCGACAGATACGGAAGCTGCAGCGGGCGCGACACTTTTAGCGGTCGATGCAGATTTTGCGCTAGGTGCGGATTTTTTAGCGGGCGCGCTTTTTGTTGCTGTATTTTTTTTAGCGGAATCGAATTTGGAAAGCGAGGCGTCCTTTTTAATGCTCTCGCTAGAAACGCTTGCCGTGCGCTTTCTGCGCGACGCGGCGCTTGCTTTAGAGCTCTCGCCATCCGCGCTCGCATATTTTTTCGTGCACTCGTCCGTAAATTTATCGGTGCGTGAAAATGAGCGCGCGACCGCGCGCGCGCCGAACTTTGCACATTTTAAAGCGGCAGACTTCGACAGCTCGCAAATGCCTAGCGTTAAAATTTTACGCGCCGCAAATTTTAAAGCAACTCCTGCGCCGAGTTTTAGCACCAAAGGCGTGGCGCATACAAGCCCGCCCGCGCCGATCTTTGCGGCAAGGGAGGAATCGCGGCAAAGCTTTAAAATTTTATCCGAAGCGCCGCTTTTTTGCGCGCAGAGCCCAGCCGCGCCGTAGATAGCGAGCTTCGAAGCCTTGCGCGCTAGAGCCCTCATCGCTAACCTACGATCGCGCCGTTTTTTACGGGCGCGAGGGTGCTAAGCAGTGTAAGGCTGCCGTCCTCGGCGCTTAAAATCATGCCCTCGCTGCTATGTTTAAAAATTTTAGCGGGTTTTAAATTTGCCAGTACGCAGATCTGCTTGCCGACAAGCGCGGCGGGATCGTAAAATTTCGCGATACCGCTGATGATTTGACGCGGTCTCTCCTCGCCCAAATCGATCATAAATCGCAACAACTTCTCGCTGCCCTCAATGTTTTCGCACTCCAAAACCGTACCGACTTTGATAACGCACTTTTTAAAATCATCGATTTTAATCTGCGCTTCAGATGTCGCGCCTTGGGCTTCTTGCGCCGTAGCGTTCGAGCTGGAAGCGTTTGCGTTTAAATTTGGTGCGCCTTTTACCGTGGCGTCTGCGCCCGAACAGCTTGCAGAATTTACAGCGCCGTCCAGTCTATCGTAGTCCGCCTTCGGCATTAGCTCGTGATCAATCTTGGTAAAAAGCGGCTCGCACGGCTTGGCCTTAAAATCTAAAATTTCGCCGCGAAGTACTAGCTTCTCATAAAGCGGAGTGGATATTTCAAAGCCGAGCGTGTCCGCGATACGTGCTGCCGTCTTCGGCATCGCAGGGCTTAGCAGCACGGCAACGCTAGCCAAAATATTTGCAACCAATGCGACGAGAGCCAGCGCCTTGGCCTGCTCGCCGTTTTTCATCAAATTCCACGGCTCGTATTTTGCGATCGAAGCGTTCGCAAGAGCAAGCGCCCTCCAAAGCTCCTCCAAGTATCTATTGGTAGCGACCTCCTCAAGTGCGCTAAGTGCGGCGCTCATATAGGAGTTTGCTTCCTCGATCTCGGCGGTGAAAAATTTCATCACGTCTTTGGAATTTATGGCGTAGTCCGAGTATTTCGCGCTCATGCCGACGATGCGGCTGAGGAGATTTCCAAGCTCATTGGCAAGCTCGGAATTTACGCGGTTTATGATCGCTTTTTGCGAAAAATCGCCGTCTTGACCGAACGGCACCTCGCGCAATAAGAAATACCTAAACTGCTCCAGCCCGTAGGCATTTGCGACCTCACGCGGATCCACGACGTTGCCCAGGCTCTTGCTCATCTTTTTGCCATCGCGCGTCCACCAGCCGTGAGCTGCGACGCTGCGCGGCATATTTAGCCCCAGGCTCATCAAAAACGCAGGCCAATAAACGGCGTGAAAGCGCAAAATATCCTTGCCCACGATGTGCAGCGCGTCGCTCCAATACTCCATCCGCTCGCCGCCCGCACAAAACCCGAGTGAGCTGAGATAATCCATCAGCGCGTCCAGCCAAACGTAAATCACATGCTTTGGATCGTTTAGTTCAGGCGGAATTTTAACGCCCCAATCAAAGCCCGTTCGCGTGATCGAAAGATCCTTCAGTCCGCTTTTTACGAAGCTTATCACCTCGTTTTTTTTGCCTAGGGGAAGGATGCACTTTTCATCCTCGTACCATTTTAAAAGTCTGTCTGCATAGGCGCTAAGTCTGAAAAAATAGCTCTCCTCTTTTAAAATTTTAGTCTTTTTGCCACAATCGGGGCAATACTCGCCGTCGATGAGCTGAGCGGAAGGGAAAAAACTCTCGCAGCTTACGCAGTAGTTGCCCTCGTATTCGCCCTTATAAATGTCGCCCTTTTCATACATCTTGCGAAATACGTTTTGCACTGCCGCCTCGTGCGCGGCATCGGTAGTGCGCGAAAACATATCGTAGCTGATGTCAAACTCGTCCCACAGGTCTTTAAATTTAGCGCTCACGCCGTCTGCGTACTGCTTTGGGCTCTGAGCATGTTTGGCCGCGGCCTCCTCGATCTTTTGGCCGTGCTCGTCGGTGCCCGTTTTAAAAAAGACCTCGTGCCCTTGCAGGCGGTAAAATCTAGCCATCGTATCGGCGATGATCGTCGTGTATGCGTGACCGATGTGCGGGACGTCGTTTACGTAATAAATCGGCGTCATTATGTATTTTTTCATTATTCTCCTTAAGCGTTTCTACCGTAATTTTATTGCAATGCTGAACCGGTATTGGAAGCCAAAGTATAATTTACATATCCGGTCTCGGGCTGGATAAAAATATCGGCGATCTCGCCCGCGGCGTTAGTAAGTCTGATAACGCATGGATTTTGTCCTACAAAAAGCTTATCATATGGCACGTTAGAGTTCGCTACCTGCCCCATAGGACGCCCATAAGAATCAAAGACTATAGTTTGATTTGCCCGGTCTCCACAATTAGTAAATTCGACATTTCTAATATCGTAGGTTTTGCTTAAATTCAGCTTCTTATTGATTCTTTCGGCATTTCTATTCATCGCCTGATTTTGAAAGCCGGCACTCAAAATTTTATTTGGATTTTGTGGATCCGTAGCAAAATCGACTCTTGATAGATCAGACAGATCCGCACTGCCGTTAGGATTACCGCTCATAGTGCTATCATAATACACCGTGTAAGTCCAGCCCTCCGCACTTCCTTTGGCGTTGGTATAACTAAATTGAATTCTCCAAAGTTTTTTAAACCAATCCGGGTCATTAGGATCGAATTTGTTATCATTCATCGCAAGCTGCTGCGTGTAACGAATATGAGCAGCTACTTGATCTGCCGCCTCCACAAGGCTATTTCGATTGATTTGAGGCACCGCCACCGCCGCTAGAATTCCAACCACCACGATGATGAAAATCAGCTCTATCATAGTAAATGCTTTTTTCATAATTTTTACCTTTCATAAAAATTTTGTTTATATTTTAACATAAAATTTCGCAATTCGCATGCCTCGCTTGTAAATATCTATATTTTGTATCGAATTTTTATGATCCGAGACATATTCCGGCTTATCCGCATAGATAAAAGCGCTATCCCCGCTAGGCAGTCCGTAAAATTTCAGGCGCAGGCAGAGCCTCTCGTCTTCGCAGCTTACATTTTTTACTCCGCGATTTTTTAGCTCACTTGCCAGCTGCCTAGCTACGTCAAATTTATAGATAAAATGCCGCTGCGGTTTGTTTGCGAACATCGCCTCATACATCACGTCACTAAAAATCACTGCAAAATAACTCACCGCTAAGCTTACTAATGTCACACCCACGGCGATCTTGTGAAAGGTGCGAAATTTGGGCAATCTAACGCGGTACGAATTAAACAGAACCCGAATGATCAAAGGCGTAGCGATGACGCAATACGGCAGCATCATCTCAAGCGCCACGCGCTGTCTTAGCGAAAAAAGCATCGTCAGACAAAGCGCGCTCGTAGCGATGAACCAAAGCAGGCTCTTTTCCTCTTTGATCCAAATTCTATAGATCGTGTAGATGAAAAATAAAAACACTAAAGGCGAAAACGCGCCCGCAAAAACGCCCACGGTGTCCAGAAAATACCCCTTCGGCTTGCCCTCGGAGCTTACGTCGTAAAAGATCACGCTGAAGCTAAATAGCGCTATGCAAAGCAGCAAAAGCTCCTTTTTACGCGTATAAAGCGCCCAAATTCCAAAGCCTACGTAGAGCATAAAAAACGCGCGGTCGATCAAAGCGCAAGCGGATAGAAGCACGAAAAGCGCGATATTGTATTCGCTCTTTGCAAAATAGATCGCTAGCAGCGTGAAAAAAACGATGATGCCCGCGGGATTTAGCAAGATCGCGCTACTCATCGATGCAGGAAGCGCCATAAATAGCGCCGTAGCGACCACCCTATCGAAGCGACGCTTTAGAATAAATTTTGAAATTTTATAGATCATCGCGGCATTTGCGAAGTGGATCAAAATAAACGGTATGCGCAGGGCATAGTCGTTGCGCCCGAAAATTTCGCAGCTTAAATTTGCGATTAGCGAAACGAGGGATTTTTTATCGTAAAAAATTTCAGCCTCGTAGTAGCTGATGCTTAAATTTGAGATCGCATAAAGCAGAAATATGCCCTGAAACAGGCACATCATGGAGATTACGAAAATTTCGTTTTGATAAAGCTTCTTCACTCTCATCCTTGCTGCGGGCACTTTAAATTCATGGCCTAAATTTTACGGCCGGAATTTTATAAAATTTAAGTCGCCGAATCATTTAAAATTTAGCCGCTAAATTTAACCGCGCGCCGCTTCATTCCTCTATCGTATAATTTTCCCAAAAGAAATTTATCCACTCATCCGTCTTTGAAATTTTAAAATCGGGCTGGATAAGCGCCTTGGGTTTGTAAAAAATTACCGCCGTTTTAAGCTCTATTTGCGGAAATTTCTCCAGCAACACGCGCTTGATCTCGACCATGCTGTCGCCGCTGTCGATGATATCGTCCACCAGCAGCACGCGTTTGTAAAGCTCTAGATCGGGCACGTTGAAAACGTCGATGGTGTCGAGCTTTTTAGTATCCGCGTAGTGGATGGAATTTATCGAAAATATCGTCCGCATATCAAGCGCATTGGCTAGCGCATGACCGAATGTGAGCCCGCCTCTAGCGATCGCCACGATTGCATCGGGCATAAATTCGTCCCTAACCTGCTTTGCTATAACTCTTGCGTCGCGATCCATCTCGTCAAAACTATAAAATCTCATATCTTTCCTTAAAAATTTAATGCATTAAAAATACTAAAACGCTAATCGCGCCAAGCGTCAAAACGCCGAAATTTAAATCTTTTATCCTGCGCTGAGCGAGCCTAACTACGATATAAGCGATAAAGCCGAAGCTTAAGCCATTGGTGATCGAGTAGGTAAAAGGCATCAAAAATACTATAAAAAACGCAGGGATTAGAATTCCCGCGTCGCTATAATCGATCTTACCAAGCTCACTAAACATCAAAACCCCGACCATTACGAGGATCGGATAGATTGCATTTGCGGGGATCGCCTTAAATAGCGGCAACATAAACAGTGTCAGTACAAAAAATATAGCGCAAAATACCGCGGTAAGCCCCGTGCGGCCGCCCGCTTCTACTCCGCTCGCGCTTTCAGCAAATGCAGTAACCGTGCTCGTTCCTATAACGGCGCCTGCGACGCTACCTATTGCATCGGAGGTTAAATTTCTAGATAGTTTTTTCATGCCGTCTTTGCTATTCTCTCCAAAAAGCCCCGCGCGGTTTCCCACGCCGGTGAGTGTGCCGATACTATCGAATAGATGCGTGACGAAAAATGTGATTATAAAAGGCACGAACGCAAGTTTTAGCGCTCCGGGGATATCTAGCTTAGCAAATATCGGCATTATGCCGCTTGGCGCACTTACTATGCCATGAGGTGCGGGCGAAATTCCAGCCACCCACGCAACGCACGAAGTAATCAAAATGCTTAAGATAAACGCCGCCTTGATTCTAAGCACAAAAAGCACCAGCACGACCGCTAAGCCTAAAATCCCAAGCAAAACGTTTAGATCTTTTAAATTTCCTAAAGTTACTAGCGTCGCCTGACTAGGCGCGATGACGCCCATCTGCTTAAGTCCGATAAAGCAGATAAAGGCGCCGATACCCGCGCTTATGGCGCGACGCAGATCAAGTGGGATAGATTTGATAACCCAAACGCGAAAGTTCGTAAACGAAAGTACGGTAAAAAGCGCCCCGCTTATCGCTACGATGCCAAGTGCACTCTGCCACGGCATCTTCGCATCCACGCACAACGCAAAGGTAAAATACGCATTTAGTCCCATGCCGACGCTAAGCGCAACGGGGGTATTTGCAAAGAGCCCATTAAATAACGTCGCGATTATCGTAATAAGCGCGGTTGCCGTAACCAGCGCATCAAACGGCATACCTGCGATGCTCATAATGTTAGCGTTTACCGGCACGATGTAAATCATCGCCAAAAACGTAGTGAGTCCCGCGATAAGTTCCTGCCTTACCGACGTTTTTGCCGCGGCGAGATGAAAGAATTTCTCCACTTGCTCCTCCTTTAGAATTTATTCGTAAATTTCGATCTGATTATACAAGCTGTCGCGCTCTACGGGCACAAAGCCCGCCGTGCCGATCATATCGATAAAATCGCGCTTACTCTGCCCTTTTTTGCTGCCGGCGCCGGCGCTGCTTTGAATGCTTTCGTTCTCGATCGTGCCGTCAAGATCGTCCGCGCCGAAATCCTGTGCTACAAGGGCTAAGCTTAACGTCGAGGTCGCCCAATACGCCTTGATATGCGCGACGTTGTCGAGTAAAATTCTACTAATCGCGATCGTTTTTAAAATTTCGACCGAACCCAAAAAGCCCTTCACATCCAGATAGTTGTTTTCGCGCTGATACACGAGCGGGATGAAGGCGTTGAAGCCGCCGCCGTTAGCGCGCGCTAGGCTCTCATCTTGCAACGTGCGGATGCGCAAGATGTGATCTATGCGGTGAGCGCGGCTTTCGATATGGCCAAAGAGCATCGTGGCGTTGCTCTGACGCCCGCGTGCATGCCACAGCGAGTGGATACGTAGCCACTGCTCGCTTGAGACCTTACCTTTGCAAATTTTATCCCTGATCCGTTCGTCAAAAATTTCGGCGCCGCCGCCGGGCATCGAATCCACGCCGCTTTGCATCATCAGCTCTATCGTCTCCTCGTAGCTCATCTTCCACTTTCGCCGCCAGTAATCGATTTCCGCCGCGGTCATCGCCTTGATGTGCAGAAGCGGATATTTTTGCTTTATCGCTTTAAAAATTCCCAAATATTGCTGCGGCGTAACGAATGGATTGTGCGAGCTTACGATATGAATCTCCTTCGTGCCGCGCGCTACCGTCTCATCCACGATACGCATGATCTCATCATCGCTCATCGTGTAAGCGTTTCCGTTCTTGCGGTGCGCCGAAAATGCGCAAAATTTACAGGTATCTGCGCATAAATTCGAAGGATTGATATGACGATTTGCGTTGAAATAGACGTTTTTGCCGTTTTTTTCTTTGCGAATTTTAAAGGCGAATTTGCCCAGATCGAAAAGATCCAAATCCCATAATTTCACGCCGTCTTCGTAATTTAATCTCTCGCCGCTTTGTAGTTTTTCTAAAATTTCCATCGATTTCCCAAGCCAAATTTTAAAGCTATTATATAATTTTTTGCTTACAAAACGGATAAGCGGACTAAATTTAGAGCCGAATTTCGTTAATTTAAAATAGCGTAGTAAAATGGGCACTAAATTTTAAACAAGGAAAGCAAAATGTGTGGAATCGTAGGCTACATAGGAAACGCCGAAAAGAAAAAAATCATAATAAACGGACTGAAAGAACTCGAATATCGAGGATACGACAGCGCGGGGATCGCCGTAATGGATCAGAGCGCAAATATAAAGTATTTCAAAGCGGTCGGCAAGCTTAATAATCTCGAAGAAAAGATGAAAGATTTCACTTCGCAAGGCTTTGGCGTTGCGATCGGACATACCCGCTGGGCGACGCACGGAAAGCCCACCGAGCTTAACGCGCATCCGCATTTTGGAGATTTTAGCTTCGTCGTGCATAACGGTATCATCGAAAACTACATCGAGCTAAAAGATGAGCTTGAAGCGGACGGCGTGAAATTTTTAAGCCAGACCGATACCGAAGTGATCGTGCATCTTTTCGAGAAAAATTTCAAGGCTAGCAACGACGCATTTAAGGCATATGAAGCCACAATTAAACGGCTAAAAGGCGCATACGCAACGCTTTTAATCACGAAGGCAGCACCCGGCGAAATTTTCTTTGCTAAAAACGCAGCTCCGCTCATCGTCGCGAAAAACGATAAAAACGAAATTTTCTTTAGCTCCTCGGATGCTCCGCTCATCGGGCTTGCGAATACGGCTGCGTATCTGGACGATCAAATTTACGGCGTTGCCAAGCTTGGACAAATCGACGTTTTTAAAAACTCTAAACCGCATAATTGCGCCTTTAGTGAGCTTCCGAAAGATAAAGGCTATGCGCAAAAAGAGGGCTTTAGATTTTTTATGGAAAAAGAAATTTACGAGCAAGCGCAAGTCGTAACCGAAGCAATGATGGGGCGCGTAATAAAGGGCGGCAAGATAAAATTTGACGAGCTTGATGCGGCGATGTTTGAGGGTATCGACGAGGTCGTGCTATGTGCCTGCGGCACAAGCTATCACGCCGCGCTCGTAAGCTCGTATCTTTTCGAGCGCATCGCTAAAATTCGCACAAAAGTAGAAGTCGCCAGCGAATTCCGCTACAAGGAGCCGTTTTTAAACAAGAATTCCTTATTTATCGTGATCTCGCAAAGTGGCGAGACCGCCGATACATTAGAGGCGCTGCATATCGCTAAAAAAGCCGGTCTTAGAACGCTTGCGATCTGCAACGTCGATAACAGCTCGATCGTGCGCATGGCAGGCAGCGTGATCCTCACCCGCGCAGGCATCGAAAAGGGTGTGGCATCTACGAAGGCTTTTGCGACACAGGTTATGGTGCTATGGATGTTTGTGGTGTATCTTGCAAATCTGCGCGAAGTCATCTCGGTGCGCATGAATTCCGCTGAAATTTCGGCGATGCTTCATATCCCGCAAATTTTAAAGATCAAAGACGGCTTGCAGGATAAAATTTACCGCATGAGTAAGCACTATCTGCACGGACACGGCTTTTTCTTCATCGGGCGCGATATTTTCTATCCGCTCGCTCTTGAGGGCGCACTCAAGCTCAAAGAGATCTCCTATCTGCACGCGGAGGGCTATCCAAGCGGCGAGATGAAGCACGGACCGATCGCTCTTGCCGATTCTAATCTCTTTACGGTTGCGCTGATGCCAAAGCATTTGCTCTACGAAAAAACAAAAAGCAATGTCGAAGAGCTTGCCGCGCGCGATGCGTATATTTTGGCGATCAGTCCCGAAGAGCCCGAGGTCGCGGACGATTTTATCAAAACGAGCGAGCAGAGCCACGCGATGAGCGAGTTTTTTGAGATGATGCTGATTTTGCAAATTTTAGCTCTTGAAATTTCCGTGCGGCTCGGCAACGACGTGGATATGCCAAGAAATTTAGCCAAAAGCGTCACCGTAGAATAATCGTTTTTTAAGTTCATTTTGACTAATATTTCTCATTAAAAAATCGGGGAATGTTAGTATATGAGACTTATCGGATTTATTAGAGGTGAAAATGTCATAGTCGCCACGGGCGGGGTCGAGTATAGCTACGAAATGCTTGGCGAACGCGATCCTAGCCTAACCGACGGCGATGAAGTAAGCTTCGACACGCTAGCATCCAGCGCGATAAATATAAAGCGCGTCGAGGGCTCTAAATCCAAAGACCGCGTAGCGCAAAAAGTAGCCCCACAGCCAAAAGAATCTGCAAAGCAAAACGATGAAATTTTTGGCGATAAGAATTCTGCAGAAAATAATATATCAGAAGCACCTTCCTTTCAAAGCTCTACCGAAAATATTGCAAACGATATATCTACCATAAAAGAAACGAAGGTCGCAAAAAAATTTAAGAATTTTAAATTTAACCGCAAAGCTAAGCCTACGAGTGCAAAAAAGCCGAAATTCTTTGGATTTGAGTTCGTCCAAACCGATGATCTGCGCACTACGCAAAGTGTCGAGAGTAAAATTTATACTTCATCTATCCGCAAGGAAGGACTTAAATCCATAATCCTGCCCATAGTGCCGATAGTCATTATTTTGATATTCCGCTCGCAAATCGCAAGCATATTTCTATCTTTTTCACAGATCGAAGCTTATGTCAATCAAGATACGGTTTATATGGTGATGGACCTGCTGATTTTCCTCAGTTTTGCACTATTTTATCTGTTGCCGCTTAACCGCGCGATAAACCTACTATCCATAGCGACGCACGATCAATACCCGATGCGTCAAATGGCGAATTATAACGTCTTTATCATCCTGTGCGTCATCTCTACGATCCTGCAGGATAAGAGCCTGGGGCTGGATGAGTTCGAGCAGATTTTCATCTGCGGCGTGATCGGACTTGGGCTCATTTCGTTTTATTATAAGCTCAAGGCGTTTGCGTTTATGTTTTTCAAAACTGCAGGCTCGATCCTATTTGCTCCTGCGCTGCTCGTAGAGCTCGCGGCTATTATTTTCATCGGCATCGGCGACCGCTATACTGGCGCGTCGATGAAATTTATGGAGCTTACGGGACTATTTTTTGCGAGCACGGCGTGGAGGTACATCATAATTTTTATCGTTATGTCGCCGCTTTATTTCCTTGGATTTTGTATGCTAAGGCGGATTAAAAAATAAATTCTACAAAATTTTGCCGCAGATTTGGCTGCGATGAAATTTTACTACGATAGAATTCCACTCAAAATTTCATCGCAAAATTTAGCGCGACGACAGAATTTAGCGGAAATTTGAACTTTATCAAAGTAAAATTCTACCGCATTGAAATTTTATCGCAATAAAATTCCGCAATTGTAGGCGCAGATCGCACGCCCTAAAGCAATATATGTCTTTTATACGCGTTAACGCACGCTTACAAAAATACACCAATGCCTGCGAAATTTCGATGCAATGTTCCCCCTTATTTGACAAAAGCCGTGGCAATTTGACATCGCGTCTGTAAAATCCTACCGCTAAATTCCATCTTTAAATCTCGCGCGCTCAGCACATATCGACGCAGAATTTTATTCACGGATTCAGCGCAAAACTTCAAAACTAAATTTTATCTCATATTCTACGGCGAAATTCCAATACATAGCTCTATCATAATAAAATTTTGCCGAAATAAAATTCTAATCGATACGAAAGCCTAAGCGCGGATTTAAATCAAATTTAAAGCTACAAGCTCCACGCTACACAGCTCTTAAAATTTCGCTGCCCGAATTTTGTCGTGTTTAAATTTAATCGCCCGCGCGCCGTATTAAAATTCCGCCCCACTACCGCGGCTAAATTTAACTATCGCGCTAAATCCGCGCCCTCGCCTGCTGAAATTTAATCTCGCGCCCCGCTTCGTGCGGCGTAGAATTCACGCCTAAACTCCGCAAACCGCCCGTGCACGATCGCCTCTCTCATATCCGCGGCAAGGCGCAGGTAATAGTGTAGATTGTGAATGCTCGCGAGGCGGTAAAAGCTAAGCTCGCGCGCGCGAAATAGATGATTTAGATAGCCGCGGCTGAAGCGCTTGCACGTGTAGCAGTCGCAGTGCGGATCGATCGGATCGTGATCGCTGATAAAGCCCGCGTTTTTGATGCCGATCTTGCCGAAGCTCGTAAATAGCGTGCCGTTGCGGGCATTGCGCGTAGGCATCACGCAGTCAAACATATCCACGCCGCGAGCGACATTTTCGACGAGATCCTCGGGCGTGCCAACCCCCATCAAATATCGCGGGCGCGCCGCATCGACGAAGGGCATCATGGCCTCTACCGTGTCGTACATCAGCTCGTTTTTCTCGCCCACGCTAAGCCCTCCGATCGCAAGCCCGTCGAAGCTCATCTCGCACAGTGCTTCGGCGCAAAATTTGCGCGCCTGCGCATCGGTGCCGCCTTGTATGATACCGAAGATGTTTTGATGCGCGTGTAGGCCGCGAGATTTCATGACCTCGTGATAATCTATCGCTTCGCGAGCCCATTTTATCGTGCGCGCGACGCTTAGATCGATACGCTTTTTGAGCCGCGATCTATCATCGCAGCTCAATGCGCCAGGCTCACGCGGCAACTCCACTAAATCGTCCAAAATCATCATAATATCGGAGTTTAGCTCATACTGCGTATCGAGCACCGAGCGCGGTGTGAAATAATGCATACTGCCGTCGATGTGGCTTTTAAATTTTATGCCGTCCTCGTCGTTTTTGGTGTTTGCGCGCAGACTGAAGGCCTGAAAGCCGCCGCTGTCGGTCAAAAAGCTGCGAGGAAATTTCGTAAATCCGTGCAGCCCGCCAAACTCCGCCACCACCCGCGAGCCCGGGCGCAGATACATGTGATAGGTATTAGCAAGGATGATTTGCGCGCCCAGGAGCTGCTCTACGTCCGTCGCATCGAGCGCCTTGACCGCGCCCACGGTGCCGACCGGCATAAAAACGGGGGTGCGGATCGTGCTATGCGCCGTGCGGATCGTGCAGGCGCGCGCCGCGCCGTCTGCGGCGTCTATCTTAAAATCCATCTTGATCCTTTAAATTTTGCTTCTTGCGCGCACTCGGCGCGAAATTTTAAAAAGCGATTGTAGCGAAATTTAAATTTGCGGCAGGTAAATTAAGGAATTTTATAGTATTAAAGTCAGAATTTTAAAGAATGCTGTGCAAACACGCAACACAACGTCAATAAGATTAAAGAGTTTTCGTATTTTTATCTTTAGTTTCGTTTGAAAATTCTAAAAGCTTTTCGTAGCTTTTTCGCATATGCTCGATGGCATCATCTATCGCAAGACCTTGCATGATAACGCGATACAAATTTGGACGCGTTTTTTTCCAATTTCTTAGTGTTTGCACATCTACGCCCAAGTATCCTGCTATATCTCTTTTTGTCATTTTTGCCCCATTTTTTAAACGATAGACTATAAAAAAGAGGTTAAATTTCCAACAGCATAATATTTACTCTTTTTAGAATTATAAAACATAAATATTATGCTTTATAAGTTTATATTTATATTATATTTAATATAATTTTAATCAAAATTTTCGTAGGAGCAAAAAATGAAAAGAGACAATACAATAGAATGCGAGAGGTTCTTTCCATATAAGAATGACGAGGAGTTGGAACTGCTATACCAAGATGACTGGTTTTGCGTAGTTTTCGGGACAGCCGAAGATATGAATAAAAAATCTATCGGCATAAGATGGATTATAGATAAGAAAGGCGATAAAAACCCTAAAGGATATCCATATGAAAGATATGTAAGATTACCCTGGTATTTTAGCGAAGGTTTTTTACAAACGATTTTAGTAAATAAAAATCCAAGCGGACAAGTGATATGCAAAAGCGAAAATATAGAAGAAGCCATAAAATACTTTAAAAATTTAAAGGATTGAAAATGAAAAAATTTATGTTCATCTCTTGCCTGCTGATTTTTGTGTGCGGTTGTGATGGTGATATAGAGGGACAAGGCAGCGGAGTAAAGGAAGTTAGACAATTTCATGACGCTAATGGAGCGCTAGTGAGAGAAGTCCCCTATAATGAAGCAGGGCAAATTCATGGAATTGTAAGAGAATGGGACTCACGTGGAGACATTACTTCAGAGATAACGTACAAAAACGGTAAAAAAGATGGGGCATTTAAGTGGTATAGCGTTTTTTTGAAAGATAAAAGTTTTGTTAAAACAATAACTGAGGGAAATTTTAAAGACAATAAACTTGTAGGTTCTGTTAAAACACATAATGAAAATGGAACACTCAGCGAGGAAGATATATATGACGATAAAGGAACGCTTTTAAAAACTATATCTTGGTATGATAACGGACAGAAAAAAAGCGAAGAAAATCACGGCGGTAGTAGAGAATTTTATTATGAAAATGGCCAAATACGTTTTCAAGATGATGGTGCAGGGAATACTAAATCTTGGTATGAAAACGGCGAACAAGAAAAAGAATACAATAGTGATGGAACTATGCGTAGCTGGTATGAAAGCGGCCAACAAAAAAGCGAGCTAGATAGCAATAAGATATTACGTTATTGGTATGAAAATGGTTATATACGAAGAGTATCGAAAACAAATAACGATGGCAAAGAAGAATTTATGGAATGCAATGAGAACGGAATTTTGACTAGCATAAAGCTATTAAGTGATGACAAAACGGAGTATATTAGCCTATATAATAGACGAGATATTCAGGAACTTATAAAAGAGGCTGGAATTAATGAAAATGATTTATGCAAAACGGGTTTTCTCAAATAAGTTGACAAAAATTCCTTATCGGCAGTAGAACTTGTGCAAAGTCCTACTGCCCAACACACCTAAGCGCTTTTGCGTATACGACGGCGTCTTTTTGGTGCAGTCTTGGCCGCGCTAGTCGCTGTAGAGTTTGTCGATACGCTTCCGCCGCTCGCCGCACTTGAAGCATCTATCGCATCATCTTCGGTGAAATTTAAATCAAAATCCTCGTTTCTTAAGGCTAGCGCTTTGGCCTTTCTGTTTTTCAAAAACTCGCTGTACGGCGAGCCGTAAAGACCGGCGTGCCAGATCGCGCACCCCAGCATCACTAGCCCGGAAATTTTATGCAGTCGCGACGCGCGCGCATTCATATCTAGCGCCGTTAGAGCCGTGATGCCCATACTCACTCCCAGCGCCGTTTTAGCCACTTTGCGCTGAAAGTTTAGATCCAAAATTTTATCTTCAATCTTCAAATTTTACCCCTTTAATGGAATTTAGTAGAAGGCCTATCGTCGTGCCGTTGTGCAGCAATGCCGTAGCTACGGGACTTAGCACGCCGAACGTAGCCAAAAATAAAATGATCGAATTTATCCCCACGGTAGCGTTGAAATTTCGATTCACAAGCCGCAGCGTGTCGTTAGCCAGCGCCTTTACCTGCGCGACGCCCTCGATGTCATTTTTCAAAAGCCCGATCTGCGCGGAAGCCTTGGCGATCTCTGCGCCGTTTAGCATGCTGATGCCGATGTCCGCCTTCATCAGGCTCGGCGCGTCGTTTATACCGTCGCCCACGAAGACCACCTTCCGCCCCTCGGCTTTTAACTGCTCTAAAATTTCGGTCTTTTGCGTCGGCAACAGCTCGCCGTAATAACGATCTACGCCGAGCTTTTTGGCTACGGCGCGGGCTTTTGATTTCACGTCGCCGCTTAACATGACGATCTGTTTAACGCCCAGCTCGCGGAGCCTAACGATGAGGGCGCGAGCGTTTGCGCGCACCTCGTCTCTAAGTCCGATGAGCCCCAAAAGTCTGCCGTCAAATGCGATGTAAAGCAGCGCGAGCCCCTTTTGCATCGCAAGATCGATGGTCTCTTCGTGCGCCGCAAACGAGATCATCTCGTCGTCTTCGAGGAAGTGACGCGAGCCGATGATGAGCTTTTTGCCCTCGATGCTTGTTTTAACGCCGTGAGCGACGACGAATTCCACCTCGTCGTGGTGTTTGTGGATAAAGCCGTGCTTTTTGGCAGCATCCACGATCGCCTCGGCTACGGGGTGAAAGTAATGTTCCTCGGCGCTCGCGGTTAAATTTAAAATATCGTTTTTGCTAAAGCGCTCGTCAAACGATATGATCTCGGCGACCTCCAGATTGCCGTACGTAAGCGTGCCCGTCTTATCAAATACGAAGGTATCGGCGCTCGCAAGCGACTCAAGAGCCTTGGCGCCTTTGATCAAAATCCCGTTCTTGCCCGCCTTTGAGATGCTTGACTTAAAAGCAACCGGCGTAGGCAACTTAAGCGCGCACGAGTAGTCCGCCTGCAACACCGAAGCTACGTTCATAAAATTTCGATTTATCAGATAGGACACGCCCGCAAGCCCGAAGGTTACCGGCACGAGCTTGTCGGCTAGGTGGGTCGTATGCATGCCGATGCTGGAGCGCTCGTTAAGAGATGCCGTGATGTAGTGTTTGATACGCTGCGTGGAGGTGTTTTCGCCGACGTTTTCCGCCCAGATACGGATCCTGCCCTCCTCCACGATCGTGCCGCTTAGCACGCTATCGCCGCGAGATTTTTTCACCGCGACCGATTCGCCCGTCATATTGGCTTGATTTATCATCGCTTCGCCGCTTACGACGTGTCCGTCCACGGCTATGACGTCGCCTGCGCCCACGACCACGATATCGCCTACCTTTAGCTTAGAAGTTGCGATTTTGACTTCAGTCTTTTTGCCGTTCTGATCTATCTCTACCCAAGCCTCCGCGATGTCCGGGCGGGCGAGCTCGCGGATCAGATCGTCGCTTTTATAAACGGTGCTTTCTTCCATGTATTCGCCCAGAGCAAGCATTGTGTTGGTGCTGTTTGCGGCAAAGATATCTCCGCGCGCGAGAGAAATTCCGACAGCAGCAGCCTCCAAGCCCTTTGAAGTAAGCCCGTGACGGAAGCTTTCTTTAATACCCTCTTTTAAGATAGGCACGCACGCTACGATGCTAAATGCGCGCGCTAAAGGCGAAGTGCGAAAGATTAAATTTCCCCCCAACGCAAGAAGTGCTAAGATAAATTCGTTTTTGCTCGGTAAATTTTTATGGCTAGCGGGGATAATTGATTTTAGCTCGCTTAAATTTAAAGCCGCAAGTTGCCTTAGAATTCCTGCCTTATTCGCACCAGCGTCAAGCCTAAGGATCAAAGAGCCAATTTTAGCGTTAAATCTAGCTTCCGTTACGCCTTCAAGCCTCGCAGCTGATTTTTGTAGTGCGCTCGTATCAAGCCCTTTAAAGCCCGCGACCTTTATGCGCAGTCTAGTTTTAGTCTCATGTAAAATTTTAAAATTTTGCATCGACTACTCTTGCATCTCTGCCTTGGCGTCTTCGAAGCGCTCCTTCATCTCTTCGATGCCCATCTGAAACATCTCGGTACCCTTTGCGATGAGCTTAAAAAGCTTTTTTTGCGCGTTTTCGTCGGTTAGAAAATAGGTCGCTGCGGCACCTAGAACGATACCTGTGATAAATGAGTTGCTACCGAATAAGCCGTTCGCGTTTTGTCTACCACCCAAGGAATTAAAAATTCCACCGAAAGCGGAGCCCTGAGTAGAATTTACATCGCTTGAGCTTTGAGCGGCGGAATCTTTATTATCCGAGTTATTGCTGGAAGCAGAACTATTAAAAGGTGCAGAATTTACCCGCTCGTTTATCCATTTAGCCCAACCGCCGAGCTTTTCGTCACCGGCAAAGCTACCCGCAGAGCCGCTAGAATATTTGTTGTCACCAAAATTGTAATCGTCTAGAATTTCTTTCAAATCTTTTTTTGTGATATAGGGATTACTCATTGCCTACCTTAAGAATAAAATTTCTACCCGCAATGAGCGCACCTACGCATACTGCGACGCCTGCCGCTGCGCGTAGATACTCGCCTTGTACGAGCTTATTTGCACTGTAAATCGCGCCGCCGCCGATGATACCGCCGCTTAGCGCAATATCCAGCGCATCGCGAATCGCTTTAGATTTGCTCTTGCCTTCTTTGGCTTTAACGAGTTCTACGGCGCAACCGCCGA
The DNA here is from genome assembly GCF_938045345.1 of uncultured Campylobacter sp. Lineage (GTDB taxonomy): Bacteria > Campylobacterota > Campylobacteria > Campylobacterales > Campylobacteraceae > Campylobacter_B. Next base: position 27,152 of record NZ_CALIMS010000024.1, on the reverse strand, counting down.
TCGCCCCTGCTATAGCGCCGCTTAAAACGTGATCCAGCGGCGAACGCTGTGTCGTAAGTGATCTATTCATTTAGGCCTCTATTTTTCTGATTTATCGTCTGCGGACGTAAATTTAGCCGAAGAATTATCGTCCATTTTTACGATCTGCGGGATATTAAGCGGAGTAGTAGATGCTGCGGATGTCTCACCTACCGGTGTTGCGCCAGTCTTAGCGCTCGCGGTGGATTTTTTAGTTCTTTTAAATCCAGGTTTTGGTCCCGGCTTTTTTCTGGTTTTTTTTGCAGTGCTAGTTTCAGTACTAGTGCTACTTGTCGCAGCTTTTTTGCTACCAGACTTTCTTTTATTTTTTACCGCCTCGGCGACATCGTCTAAGCCCTCTTTGGCTTCCGCAAAAATTTCTTTTGATTTTTTACTTAATTTTTCTGCTCCGCCTTTGACGCTATTTTTTAGCTCCTCGACGCTTTTACTGCTAACGATTTTATTCGCACCTTCTTTGATTTTATCTCGATTGTTATAAGCGTAAACCGCCGCGCAACCAAGCGCAAAACCTGCTAGAAATGGGATCGGCATTTCATTCTCCTTGTGTTAAGATTATAAAGTCATTTTATCAACTTTACATAGATTTTGATATTATAGCGACTTTTTTAGATTTTTGCAATCCTAATTTAATTTTTCTGCAAAATTCCTTTAATTAAATTAGAAAATGCGCTATTTAAGATATTTTGCAAATCGTATTTTTGAAATATCCGCTCTAATTCCTGTGGATTTTTAAAAATTTCGTTTAATAAATCAGTGAAATTCAAAGAATTTAAATCAGCCTCGTATTTAGAATTTAATTCTTTTAAAATCGGCAAAATTTCATTATACGAAACCGCCTGCGCCTTATACAGCAGCTCTTTAAATTGCGCGTTCTTGAACGAATTAATTAGATCGTCATAAAACATCATAGAGCTTTTTTCTATCAAAAGTGCCGAAGCCAAAAACTCATTTAGACCTTTTGCAGCCAGTGCCTCACTGCTATTTTCAGGAGGTGTGGCGCCAAGCCCGCAAGAATTTGCAAAATCTAGCATCCGCTCAAGTAATCCAGCTCGTAAAGATAGAATTTCTCCTAGCTTTTTATCTTGAAATTTAACTGCGCCCAGCGAATAAAACTGAAAAATTTGTGCCTCTTTTTCGAGCAAAAGAGCAATATCTGCAATTTGCGCCTCATTTAAATTCCGAGATTTATCAGAAATTCTACGCGATTTTTTGGTGCTACGCAATGCTTCTTCGCTCAAGAAATCGCCTCTATATTGGAATTTACAAGCGCTACTAGCTCCGGCGAACTGATGCCGCTTAAAAACTGCTCCCAAAGGTGCATCGGAAAAACGCTTTCATCATAATGAATCGTCAGCGAGCCGATTAGAGAGTTAAATTTATACTCTTTTATCCCGCGAATTGCAGCTATTTTAGCCTTTAGGCTCTCTTCGCTCACGCTATCTCGCAACTCTCTAATTTTAGGACTTACGCGGATACGAATACGACCTTTGCTGTGGCTGATTTTGCTAAAATATTTATGAAATTCCAAAATATCGTTGTGATTTATTTTCATATTTTTCCTTAAATTTGCACCTAAATAATATCATAAATCATTTAATTCCTGCTAAATTTTGCGAATTATTTGCGTTTAGGACGGAATATTTTTATCTTATTTTCATCCGCTGTTATGTAATTTCCTCCCATTAGATCAATACAATACGGCACGGCAGGAAACACTGGTAGAAGGCACTCTTTAATCGCTTTTGGATTGCCCGGTAAGTTTATAATCAGAGATTTTTTGCGGATCGCTGCTATCTGACGCGATAAAATTGCCGTAGGCACGATCTTTTGGCTTTCTGCGCGCATTAGTTCGCCAAAGCCTGGCATTAATTTCTCACTTACCGCTTCGGTCGCTTCAGGCGTTACATCGCGCGGAGCAGGACCCGTACCGCCCGTAGTTAGCACTAAATCACAACCCGCTTCGTCGCAAAGATAAATCAGCTTATCTTTGATCAGCTCCAGCTCATCGGGGACAATTTCATAAAAATACTCTTTCTCGCAAGTTAGCCAATCATCCATCACGGCAATTATCTCTTTGCCTCCTAAATCCTCGTAAACGCCACCGCTAGCGCGATCACTTATTGTTAAAACACCTATTTTTACCATTTTCCTCTCCTTTATTGGAATTTTAAAATTTAATCGAAATTTAGCGTGCCGTCTTGCGGCTTTTCTTCAGAGCTTTCCATATCTTTTTCCAGCTTTTGCAAATTTTGCTCTTGCGCGGAGACGCCTTCTTGCTCCACACCATCAGATTCGCAGATTTTTTGAACATCCTCGAAAGTTATGAACTCATAGACGAAAATTTGCTTTGAAATTTGATTTAGCTTATCCTGCATCGTGCGGATTATCTCGCTTACCTCGTCGTAGCAATCTTGCAAAATTTTATTCACGCTCTGCGCGCTAGGGGTGAAGCTATCGCCCATCGCGAGCTCGAAAACCATCTTTTGCGCCAGCGCGATAGCCTGCTTTACGTCGCTAGCGGAATTTGAAAAGGCGTCGTTTTTATGGATCTGTAGCGCCGCCATACCGCTTAAAAGCACTTTGATTTGATTTAAAATTTGCGTTTTGGATTCGATCTCGAAATCCTCGTTTAAAAATTTATCGTTTAAAAGCTCGATCTTTTCGAAATCAAACGAATACCAATACGCGCTAAGCGCCTTTGCGCCCTGATAGAACGCCTGGATCTCCTTTTCGTATTCGGTTAGAATTCTACTTTTTTGCACGCCGTAAAAGACCCTCATTCGCACGTTTTCAAAATCGCTAAGCTCGATCGTATCGCTGCCGCGCTTAAGAGCGTTGATCGCGGCTTCATTTACCAGCGTCGCTACTCCCGCGCCACTAAAGCCCACGCAAAGGCGGCTTACTTTGTTGATATTTGCGCTGCATCTTTTGCCCTCTAAATAAATTTTTAAAATTTCGATGCGGTCTTTGTAGTTCGGAAGCCCGATAAAAACGCGCCTATCGAAGCGCCCCGAGCGCAATAACGCATCGTCGATCAAATTTATTTTGTTAGTCGCGCCGATTACCATCACGCCGCTGTTTTCCTCAAATCCGTCCATCTCGGTCAGCAGCTGATTTAGCGTCGCTTCCCGCTCGTCGTTGCGTCCGATGCCGCGCTTGCCGCCGACTGCATCGATCTCGTCGATAAAAATTATCGCGGGCGCGCAGGATTTGGCTTTCGCAAACAGCTCGCGGACCCGCCTAGCGCCGACGCCCACAAAGACCTCGGCGAAACTTGCGCCGCTTTGGTAAAAAAACGGCACGTCCGCCTCGCCGGCTACGGCTTTTGCAATTAGCGTTTTACCGACGCCCGGCTCGCCGATCATTAAAATTCCTTTCGGCAGCTTGATGCCGAAATTTCGGTATTTTGCGGGATTTTTTAAAAAATCCACGATCTCTATGAGCTCGTCCTTAACCTCGCTGATGCCCGCGACGTCGCTAAATCTCACGTCACTAACGCTTGGCGAAAGATCGCCGAGCTCCGCGTTTGCGCCGCCGCCTTGACGCGCAGCGCCTACGCCGTCCAGCCTGCGGCGACGCGCCAAAACGGTTTCAAAATAATATACGAAGAGAAAAAATGCGAACGTAAAAATTACCGAAATCGCGCTGATACCGCTCGTGCCATCATCCTTTTCTTTGCTGATTAGAGCGTGATTTGATAGCTCCTTAAGATCTACGAGATCGACTAAAATTTTATAGCGTTTGCCGTCGTAGGTAAAATTTAAATTGCCGTCCTCGATATGCGCGCGTTTGATCTGATCCGCGCGGACTAGCTCGCTAAATTCGCGCTCGGTGATGTATCGCGAATCGTCTTTAAAATAAACGATCGAGAGCAAAACGATAAGCAGCACTAAAAAAATCAGAATTATATTTAGCTTGCTTTTTTTGATTTTATGCAAAATTTCCATCAAATTTAACCTCATAATCTCTTATCTCCATCCATTTTTTCGACAAATCCTCATCGCTTTTGATCCAAATTTTATCATAAAATTGATCATATCCTTCATAAAACTCTCCGTTTTTCCGCTCGATCAGCACATTTAAGGGCACCTTGTGCGAAAGACGAAATTTATAATTATTCAGCGCCGTTATGTTTTGCAGCATCTTTAGCCGCGCCTTTGCCGTTTTGCCGTCTATGCGGCCTTTTAGCGACGCCGAAGCGGTTCCTTGCCGCGGCGAAAAGATAAAGGCATGCAGATGCGTGAGCGGAAATTTTTTGAAATTTTCCACCGCTTCGAGCCAAAGCTCTTCGCTCTCGCCCGGATGCGCGACGATAAAGTCCGTCCCCAGCGCAAATCCGCGCTCTGCAAGCTCGCAAAAAAGCTCCAAATCCCTTAGCGCGGAATTTCGGCGGCGCATTATGCTAAGCATCTTTTGCGAAGTGTGCTGAAGCGCGATGTGCAGATGCCGCTCCAGCCACGGCTCGGATAAAATTTCGCGAAAGCTCTCATCGATCTGCGAGGGCTCGATGCTGCCTAGGCGAATGCGGCGAATTCCGCGGATCGCGCCCAGCTTTTGAAGCAGCGCGCCCAGGCTCGTACCTGCGGCTTTGCCGTAGCTGCCGATGTTGGTGCCGGTTAGCACGATCTCGCTAAAGCAGTTTGCGGCAAGGCTTTCCGCCTCTTTTAAGATCGCGTCTTCAGAGCTGCTTCGCGAGCGGCCGCGTACCGAGGGGATTATGCAGTAGCTACAGTTAAAATCGCACCCCTCTTGAATTTTAATAAAGGCTTTGGTGTGATCCTCGTAGTCGCTTACTAAGCTTTTTTCGACACTACTTAGATCGCCGATATCGTAAAATTTCGACTCCGAGCCCAAAAACTCGTCGATTTTTTCCTTTTGCGACATCCCAAACACCCCGAAGACCGCGCCGTTTTTATACAGCTCCTCACCGCGCGAAACCGCGCCGCAGCCGGTTAGCAATATCTTTTTACCGAGGCGGTTCATCTTATTTACGTAATTTCGCACGTCTGCGTCGGCGCCGTTCGTAACGGTGCAGGAGTTTATCACGACGACGTCCGCGCCCTGCTCGTCGTGCGTGATCTCGCCCGATTTGAGGTTGCTTTTGATAAGCTGCGTGTCGTAGATATTTGTGCGGCATCCAAACGTTTTAAAATAAATTTTCAAATTTCGCTCCCGGATCCGCTTCCTGTGGCAAAGCCGGCGCCCTGTGCCGCTGCGTTTAAATTTTGTGAGCCTTGCTGCTCGGAACCGAGATCTTGCGCCATGAAATTTCCGCCCGCAGCCGCATAATTTTTGCCGTTAAAAAGCGTGTATGCAGGATAGGCGATCTTGATGTCGGGCTCGCTTCTTAGGGCGTCTAAAATTTCAGCCGAGATGTTGCTACGAAGCCCGAGCGTCGCGTAAGAGTTCGTCATATACCAAACCGAAATTTCAATGCCGTATGGCTCAAAAAAGCTAAAAATTCTAGGCTCGACATTTGGATTTTTGATGCTGTATTGCGAGCGCAGCTTGCCCATCTGCTTTTTGGCGATGTCGGTGTAGCCTTTGGAATACTTCCGCACGATGTTTTTTATAAGATACATCGCCTTTTTATGGTTGCTATCAAAGGTTAAAAGTATGCTGATGCCGTCCCAGACGGTCTTAAGCCCGCTATGGGTGTAGTTTGAGATAAGATCGGTAAAAATATAATTATTCGGTATGAAAATTACCCTACCTGCGCGTTTATTTTCTCTCCATGTAGTCATAGTAACGTCCTCAAAAATCGTCATCCTAAGCACCGAAATATCGATGATATCGCCTACGTAGGTCTCGCCGTTTTTATGCACCCTGATGCGATCGCCCACGCGAAAGCTGCCGCCAAGCACGATCGTAAGCCAGCCTAAGGAGCTCATAAACATATCTTTCATCGCAATCGCAAGACCTGCCGAGGCAAAGCCAAGAACCGTCACGAAATGCGTCATATTCTCGATGTAAGAAAAGAGCAGTATCAGCGCAATCAGCGTGAAATTTAAAACGTTGATAGCTTTATTTACGATATAAAAATTCTCGTCGTTTTTGATATATTTTTTCGCCACTACCTTGCATAAAAACGACAGCGCGATGACTACGAGTATCCATACGGCGATATTTCCCGCGCGCTTGATTTGAGCTTTTATATCGGCGGTCTGCACGGCGATTTGCGAGTTGATCTTCTTTTCGTAAACGTCGTATGTAGTCTGTGCGATCTCATATGCGGAGCTGAACTCTCCGAGCTCGTAATCTAAGCTTTTAAGCTCCGCCACAGCGCTTGCGTCCGCATCGATCTGCATCAAACGCTCATATAGCGCCCTTTTTGCTTCAAGTTTATCGATTAAAGCTTTGATATTTTCGATAGCATTTTTCTGCTCCATCTTTTGAGCTTGCAAATTTCTAATCGTAGAAAAACCGGAAATTATCGAAAAAGGATTTGTAATGCGCGCAGGCTCGGGAGTTTCAGGCATCGCTATGATATCTAAAAACGGGGATTTTTCATACTCTTTTAGCAGAATTAACTGCTCTTTTACGGCGCGAAGTTTTTTCTGAATCTCCGCGATCTTATCGGTGCCGGCGCTCTTTTTTAGCTCCGCTTCGAGCTGGCCGGATTGCTTTTGTAAATTTTGATAGCCGATGAAATTTGAAAAGCGAGAGATCCAGATATTATTTTTAATCTCATCGTCAATAACACGGATCTGATCTTTTAGCGACGCGGATAGCTTGGAATTTTCATCTTTCTTCTCACTAGCGGCGGAGCTAGCATTGGATTCTAAGCGCGTATGCGCGGCGGAGAGCGTAGAATTTGCCTCGCAAAATACAAGATTAAAAATCAAAAAAATAGCTGCAAGCGCTCTCATTCAAACTCTTTCAGCGTTGCGATTACTTCATCTTTTGCGATCTCTTTGGAAGTGTAGAATTTACCGATGCCGTCGGGCAGGATAAATTTTATCTTGCCGTTTTCGCTTTTTTTATCGAGGAAAAACAGCTCGTAAAATTCCGCTGCATCCTCTACGTGAAATTTTATTGGAAGTGCGAATTTTTGAAGCACTTTACGGATCTGTTCCTCCTGTTCGCCGCTTAGTTTACCTAGGCGACGCGCTAGCGTATTTGCCATCACCATGCCGATCGCCACAGCCTCGCCGTGCAAAAATTTTTTATAATCAGTAATTTTTTCGATAGCGTGAGCGAAGGTGTGTCCGTAGTTTAACACCGCGCGCACGCCGCTTTCGCGCTCATCACGCTCTACGACGCCCGCTTTAATCTCCACACAGCGAGCGATTACGTGCGAAATTTCATCGGCGCTTTTTAGATCGTGCGTCTCGAAAAATTTAAATAGTTCGACATCAAAGCATACCGCCATCTTTACCGCCTCTGCGACGCCTGCGGCAAACTCTCGCGCAGGAAGCGTCGATAAAAATTTGCTCTCGCAATAAACCGCGCGCGGCTGATAAAACGAGCCGATTAAATTTTTGCCGAAGCGATTATTTACGCCCGTCTTACCACCGACGCTCGCATCTACTTGCGCTAGCAGGGTCGTCGGAATATTGATAAAATCGATGCCGCGCTCATAAATGCTCGCGCAAAAGCCCGTTATATCGCTAATGACACCACCGCCAAGAGCGATGAGCGTGCTTTTGCGATCAAGCTTGGAGCTAAAAAGCTGCTCTAAGATTTGCTCTACGCTCGCGGTATTTTTATACTCTTCGCCGTCTGGGATCGTGATGATAAATTTTTGCTCGCAATCTAGCCGCTGCAGTAAGAAATCAAGCCACAGCCCGCCTACTTTGGGATTTGTCACGATAGCGACCTTGCCGCTAAGTTTTAAACTATGCAATTCGTCGATAAAAACGCTGTATTTTTTACATAAATTAAGATCGATTTTCATACGCTAGCCTTTGATTTTTGGGTAATTGTAACATAAATTTCGATTACTTTTCATACCCGTAATCGCTCGGAACGAAAATTTGATGATTTTTGCCGAGTTTAAAATACATCTGATCCAAATCCTGATTGAAAATAGATGTGAGCTTGCGCGCCAAAATTCTATCATTAAATGGCACGAACTGCAGCAGATCTCGCTCGCTGCCTAACGCTAAAATCGGATTTTGTCGCTCGCAAGAAATCACGAATAAACTCTGCTTAAAAAGCTTCGATAAGCTCACGTAGCTTTGCGCAAACTCGCCCTTTTCGCTCTCGCCGAAAAGATACAAATACACGTCTAGCCCTAGCTGCGAGCTGATGTCAAAGACGATACTTGATTCTTCGCGAAGCCGCTCGCCGGCACTTAGCACGACGCTTTTACGCACATCTTTTAGCTCGCCCTCTCCAAGGCTTAACACCGGAATTTCAAGCGCTTTAAGTGCTGCTTTTTTCGCCTCGAAAACTCCGCTTGAGCAAACTACCAAACCCGCTTTATTTTCGCTCACGTCGCGCTTTAAATTTAGCTCGCCCGAGTAATCGATGAGAATTTCAAATTTATCCCGCTCACACAGAGCTTTAAGCTCGCCAAAAGCGTCGTTTAGCAGAGGATTTAAAATTCGCAGATAAATTTTATGATTTCTAATATGCAAATCCAAAAACTCAAGCGCCCTAACCGTCCTAGCTATCTCGTCGCCGCTCATTTTTTTCATATCGATTAGCGCGAAAATATTTAGCCCAAACGGCGATGGAAATTGCCCGCTTTGCTTTTTTACTTCAGCAAATACCGCTCGCAGCGCGCTAGGCTCACCAACGACTAAGATCGTATCATTCGGATATATTCGCGAGCCGGGCGTCGTTACGATGTAATTATTGTGGCGGTAGATCATCGGAATTTGATATTTGGCATTAGAAAGCGTGCTGATTTTTTTATACGCAAACGAGCTTCCTACGGGCACTTTTACCTCCATTATCTCTCCGCGTCCAAGCCCGATATTATCAGCAAAAACGGGACTATCAGGCAAAAAACCGATGAAGCGCGAGGAATTTAGCGCGAGGGTATTTACGATTTTTACGTGAGCTTCATTTTTATTTTCGCGCAAAAGTCCCCAAAAATCGGCCACATAAAGCTCTAAATCCGGAGCGAGCGTCTTTAAATTTTCAAGCGTTACTTTAGTGTCAAATTCATCCTCCATTATCACTATGCAGCGGTCAAATTCCTCTTCTGCTAGCACCACGCGCAACCGCTCAATGCTAGTAGGATCAAAAATTTCGACCGAAAAATTTGACTCGTTTTCAAGCTCTGCGGGCACAGCATCCGTATTTTTAGCTATGACGCGATATGATCTGATGACATCTTTGATTTTACAAACTTTGGATAAAAAATGGCGCGCAAACTTTCCGCTTGCGATGATTAAAACTTGTTTCATTGCTCTCCGTTTCGTGGTTTTGCAAAGATTATAACCAAAAACGGCTAAATTTTAAACCGCGCGCGGATAAATTTTTGCAGGCAAGCTGAGGCGCGGCGACTTAAAATTTTAAGATCGAAATTTTAAAATCAAGGTTTAAAATTCCAAAAGCGAGGCTTAAATTTTAAAATGAATTAAAACCAAGCCTCGTTAAATTTAATCTCGCCGCTTAGGGCGATAAAATTTCATAAATTTAAAAGCGGCGCTATAACCATTCGCGCCGCCGAAGTAGAAATTTTAAACCCGCTAGATTTTAAAATTTCACCTCCGCAGAGAGCATAAAGCTTCTGCTCTCGCCCAGCGTTACGCCGTTTGCCGAGCCTAGTACGCTAGTTACGTTAAGTCCGCCCGCACCGTCAGCACTCGCAGGATACATTCCCGCCCAGTATTTTTTATTAAATACGTTATTTACGTTGAAGCGCAGCGTGGTCTTATCGCCCAAAAGATGCTCGCTCGTATATCTGATACCAAGATCGGTAACGAAAAAGCTAGGCGTGTGCTGGGTATTTAGATCGTCTAGATACATCTTGCCGGTGTAGTGGAAATTCGTACTGATCGCAAGCTTATCGGTGCCCGGGATCACGTAATCAAACATCAAATTTGCGTTGAGCTTAGGGATGCCGTTTGCGACCTTGCGGTTAGCACCCGCGATGCTTACGTTATGCATCTTTGGATCGATGTAGGTAAAGCCGCCCAGCACGCTTAAATTTTGCGTAATTCGTCCGCCGCTCATAAACTCAAATCCGCGGTTGCGCTGCTCGCCGTTTATGCCATAAATCCCCGTAGAGCTATTTAGATACGCGATAGGTCTGCGGATATCGAAATACGCTACGCTAAAATCGATCATATCGGCTACGCGAATTTTAGCGCCGATCTCGTGCTGCTTGGAGCGATACGGAGATGTAGAGGCGACCTCGCCGTTATGCGGGCCACTCTTATAAACATAGGTAGAGCCCTGCTGTAAGCTATCTGCGTAGGTGTAATAGATGCTGGCATCCTCTATCGGATGAAAGATCAAGCTGCCCGCCCAACTATAGCCCGAATCGCTGTAGGCTTTAACAAGTCTTTGTTGGCGGGTATTGTAGGATTCCTGCCTCATCCACGCCTTAGATGCGCTCAACATCACGTCAAATTTATCGTTTATCGTGATATCATCTAGCACCGAGACGTTATACATATCCAAAACAGCGTAGTGATATAGCCCGCTTCCGCGCTTAGCACCGGTGTAATTTAGAATTTTAGGATCGTAGATATTGCCGATGGTAGGCGAGGTGTAGTTGGTGCTCGCGTTTTTATATCTATCCTGCGTCCAGTGGTATCCGTTGGTCTGTACGCTAAGATCATGCTCAATATCGCCCGTATTAAACTGCGTGTTTGCCTTGAGATAGCCGCTCGGTAGGTCAAATCTATATGCCGCCGTAGCACCGCCGCTGTGTTGAGTATAATAATCACCCGGCTTCGTATATTGCGGATGCGTGCTAGGCAAGATGTAGTTTACGACGCCGTGAGTATCACGATCGGCACGCTGAAACTGAAAGCCGCCCTCGAAATATAGCCTATCCGTCGGTGAGTATTTAAATTTCGCGCTTGCGGTAGTGGTTTTTAGATGCATTCCTCCAAAGCTCTGCCCAAGACCGCGTTTTGAGGAATCCACCGCCTTTGGAAGCTCCATGCCGTCTACGATCTTGCCGTCTCGCACGCCCAGAGCAAACTGCCCTGCAAAGCCCTTGGTATTGTGCTCGTAATAGCTCGCTGCGGTTTCAAACGTTAGATCGCCCGTCGGATAAAATTCCATCGTGACGCTGGCTAAGCGGCGCTGTAAATTTGAACCCTTTGGCTGTCTGTCGCCGTTTGATCCGTAAAATACCGCGCGGTAGCCGAATTTTTCAAATTTATCGGATAGATCAAGACCAAGACCTAGGTTGCTTCGCGACATATAATCGCTCCAAATTATGTATTGATCTTTTACCGGGCGCTTGCGCGTGTAGCTGAAAATGCCAACCGGGTTTTGTGCGCCGTAGAGCGAGCCTGCGACGCCGTTTTGCACCTGAAAGCTCTCAAACATCGCCATCGGAATCGCCGTCGTCGAAACCGTATAAAAGCCGTCCCAGAAGCTGTTGCCTACGACGCTGCCTTCAAAGCCGCGTGTCTGCGGGCGTCCGACCGTAGCGCCGCCGCGCATCTGAATCTGCGCGGAGGGGAAGTATTTGACCGCCTCCTCGTAGCCGGTGACGCCTTGGTGATTTATGATCTCCTTACTGATCGTGTTGATCTGATAGGGAAGATCAAGTGCGCGCTTGCCCGCAAGCAGGCCTTGTTGCACGTTTTTGCTCAAAAAGCCCTCGTCGATACCGCTCTCGCTGATATTATCGCCGACGGAATTTACCTCGATTACGCCCATATTCTGCGACTTTTCAGGCGCAGAATTACCGCCACTTTGCGCTGCAGCCAAACTGCTGCATAGTAGGCACATACATGCCGCTAATGAAATTTTAAATTTCATCGTTTTCCTTCGTTCCATTATTTTCCTTTCGTTATGGATGTATTTAATATTATTTTTCGGCATATTAGAAAAATTTTCCTAAATTTAGACTAAATTCGAGATATAAATTTATATATTTGTAGTCGCATTTTTTAGCTTTAAATTTCATAGACGATATACCGCGATACAAAAGAAAAATTGCGCAAATTTATATGAAATTCTAAAATTTTAATGTAAAATCACCCGTATGAAAAAACTAATACCCGCGCTTATGCAAGTGCAAAACCGACTCAAAAATTTCTTCCGCCTCTACGATACCGAGCTCATGCACCATGCATCAAGTCTTAGCTTTCACACGATTTTGGCGCTACTGCCGGTGCTGATGGTCTCGCTTAGCGTCTTTATGCAGCTACCAAGCTTCAAAGGCTACTACGATAAGATTATGGGCTTTATCTTTTCAAACTTCCTGCCTGCAAATCAAGCGAGCATGGCACACTATATCGAGGAATTTATGGCAAACGGGCTAAGCCTTGGCGTAACCGGCTTTTGCGCAGTGTTAGTTACGTCGGTGCTGTTTTTCGGGGACTTTGAAGCGATAATTGCGCGCATTTCGCATTCGCCCGAGCGAAGCTTTTTTAAGAGCCTAAGCACCTACTGGACGCTGATGACGCTCGCTCCTGTGGGGCTTGGAGCGTCGTTTTATATCAGCGGCGAGCTCCAGGAGCTACTAAATAAAACCGAGTTTACGAGCTGGATAAATTTGCTTAAAATTCTACCCTACTTAATCGTTTGGGGGATCTTTGCGATTACTTATGCTACGGCGATCAACCGAGAGATCCGCGCAAAAGCGGTGCTTGCCTCATCGCTCGTAGCATCGATTTTATGGTGGCTTTCAAGACTGGTTTTTGCGCAATACGTCTTTTATAACAAAACCTATCTTAGCATCTACGGCTCGTTTTCGGTCGCGCTATTTTTCTTTCTGTGGATCTACATAAGCTGGATTTTCTACCTATACGGCGTGAAATTCTGCGTATTTTTGGACGCTAAATTTAAAAGAGGCGACGAGCGCCAAAGTGCCTGAATTTCTGTGCAAGGCTGCGTTTTTCTATGCTTTTTGGATTAAAGCGCATTTTCTGCATGGGCTAGAAATTTAAATCGAAATTTTAAAATTCTATCGAAAACGGGCGGGAAGTTTGTCTTTGAATAATCGGCATATGCATAAGAAATATAATTTTAAAAATTTAATGAGGTGCGGCAAGGCTGGAATTTTAATCCCTCGCAAAGCGCCGTTAAGATAAAATTATGCGCGATTTTAAAACAGGGGGATATTATGAAAGACTTCGACAAAGAGCCGATAATCATAGAAAACGACTACTTTTTTAGGCTTACTATATCAAATAAAATCATGGGCGTGCTTATATTCTTGTCTTTTGTCTTGCTAAATTTAACGCCGGAGCTGGATCAGCATAAAGAGATGATGAGAAGGGCGTCATTAACGCTAGGGATTTTCGGAATTTTATTTAGTATTTTTTGGGAGATAAAAATAGCCTATCAAGAATTTTGTAATAAGTTTTTTACAAAATTTTATGATGATAAAATTTCATTCGACCATATAGACGAACATATGAAATTTAAGACCGAAATTATGCAAAAAGATGATCTAGTATCGGTAACTTGGGCGTTGATACCATACAATGAGCAAGACGTGAATATATGGATCAAAGATATAAAAAATAGGAGAAAGAGAATGGTTAGGTATTTGGTAAGTCCAATATTCTTTTTAATCACCATGCTACATCATTTCATTTTCTTGGCGCTCAACGGATTTAAATTTAAAAAGTATATATTGTATAGGTTTAAATCGGGCATTATTGCAGTGCCGAATAATAAATTGTTGAGCGACAAAGACGTTAAATTTGAGCTCTCGTCTTTGTTCGGTCTGTATACGAGTGATTAAATTTAAATTATAGAATTTCTCAAGGAGGGCTAGATGGCGTTTGTAGCAGAATATATTTCGAAAGAGGACTTGAAGCAATATGATATTTTAAGCAATATGAACGAGCTACTGATGAAACACAATTACACATACCCAATCCAGGATAATGATACCGATTGGATGAATTGGGTTATCGATAGGCAAAGAGATGCTTGGCTTATTCATGTATGTTTGGCATCTATGCCGGATCCGCGAGATGGCTACAAGGGTGAAGATATTTGGTTGCTTCATTATAAAGATAAAAATATCGAGCTTGATATAAGGCGAATTTATGACGAAACCACAAGTAAAATGCTAGTCGATAATCCATTTTTTATCAAATATAAGCTAGAAAATATAAATTCTAGTATTGACGGAATTCCATTGGACGAGCTTTATAAAATTTTAAAGGAAGCTCTAACGGAATATGGTAATCGCGGTATTAGAGGTAGAGAGAATTTACCAAAAGAGCATGAAGTTGTAACTTTTCTGCACGATTAAAATTCAAGCAGACGATGAGCTGCGTCAAAATACCTCTGATATTTCGCCATCCAAATTTAATATTTTCTACTGCGCTATAAAACGCCCCACTCTTTTTTATATTCGTTTATTATCTCATCGGGCGTTTTTTCTCCCTTATCGACCTTGATAAGATCGATTATATCTTGCTCGTTTGCAAACATACCCTCTATCGCGTGGTTGCAGATGATAGATCGTTTTGCTCGTATTGTTCTACGCTCAGCTCGTCTTTATATTTGTCAAGTATAGCCAAACTCTTTTCTAAACTATAAACTTCCGGATATTTTTGCATGCTTTATCCCCTAGCAATATAAAATTTTATCAGCTGCGGCGTCCTATTAAAAAACAAAGCTCAAGCGGGCAGGCGCACTTTTTGCTACGAATAGCTTGCAAGTAGTTCGCACTTCGCCGCAGCTAAAGCAGATAACTATTAGATGACGGGAAATTTTACTGCAAGTAGCTCACAAATAAATTTAACAAAGCCCTTATCAAGCAAAAAAACGAAAGTAAAAGCCGTCAAATAAAACTGCTACTCCCTTACGATGAAAGCTCCAGTAAACTTGCCATTATGCGCGAAATCTCTCGCCTCATCCTCACTCTTAAATCCACTTAAAAAGACGCGATAAATCGGCGCGCCATCTATGCTAAATTCTTTGATGATCGCAGGATATCCCGCTGTGCCGTGGTAATCGCGCTGATAAATTTGTGCGCCACTTCTGTTTCTAAACGCACCGATTTGCACCATAAAATTTCCGCCGACGATGGTTGCTTTCGGCGAGCCTTTAGCAATAGTGCGCCCATAAAAACCCACTACTTCGAGCTTTACAGGCGCCGTACCTTTGGCAAATACGCCTACTAAATTGGCAGCTGTTTTGCTAAGATCGATGATGCGACCATCCACGAATGGGCCGCGATCGTTGATGCGCACGGTTGCAGTAGCGCCGGTGTCGCGATTCGTGACCTTTACCATAGTATTCATTGGATAGGTTTTGTGCGCGGCGGTCATGCCATTCATATCGTAAATTTCGCCGTTTGAGGTGTATTTACCATGAAAATTCGGCCCATACCAGCTGGCGATGCCGATTTGAGTGTCACCGACGCTTACTTGCTCTGGATAGTAGGTTTTGCCGTTGATTTTATAAGGGCGCATGGTGGCAGGAGAGTTTTTGCCGATCTTGCCCGCACCGCCCGCAGACGATCTAGACGACGGTGCGGTGCGAAACGAGCAACCGGCAAGAATCAGCGCAAAAAGCGCACTAAAAAGAGCGATTTTCTGGTACGACACCTGCGATCCGATCTTATTTGTTGAATTTTATATTATTTAGCGCTATTTCGTTTTTGTCTTTGAGGCTAAGCTCGTTCGCCAAACCTGCTAACACGCGTCCTGGCTTGCACTGTTTCAGACGTGGTTCATACGCTTGAAACGCGCCTTGATTTACGACAAATTCTGCATATTTGCTTTGTGGGATATAAAAAAAGTACTTGCCGTTAAGCGGCGAAATTCCGTTTTTAATATGCGCGTTGTAATCCTGCATTTGTGACGGCGAAATTCCGATCTGTTTTGCAACCGCGCTTAGCTTTGTGCCCGGAGCTACTGCGATACGCTTTAGCCCCCACGGCTCGCTTTCAAAAAGCAGAATTTTACGCATATTTTCATTTTGAGCAATGTAAGCGTATTTAATAATGCGCTTGATAAAATTCTTAGTCTCATTAGGAAGTGCGGGACTTTTTAGCAAGCGATCCAGATCATCGCTGCCAGTAGCTGCAATCGCATTTTTAAGCTTTTGATCGCCACAATTATACGCCATTAGCGCTAAATACCACTTGCCAAAATTTTGCTTCAGATGCAAAATATACGAAAACGCAGCATCCGTAGAGGCTGCGGGATCGCGACGCTCATCTACGGCGCTATCTACTCTAAGACCGAAATTTTTCGCAGTTGCCGGCATCAGCTGCCACATACCACCTGCGCTAGCGCCCGAAGTTACGGTGTTTTTAAGATGAGATTCTACCATTGCCAAATACAATAAGAATTCCGGAGCTTCGATGTTATCGACCTCGGATTTGACTAAGTAGGCATTGTGCGACTGCGAAGTCACGATATGCTTAAACTGCTTGCGATCGCTTGCATTGATCGCACGGAATATGCCCGCGACTACGTTTTTGCTCGATTCGTTATTTTCGATGCCGAATTGATTTAAAATATAGTCGTGATTTGCGCGCATCAGACCGGGCTGGCTCGCAAACGCTTCGCCCACTAAAAGTAGGGCTAGCAGTATAAATTTTATGGCTTTCATATCTCTCCTTTGATTTTATCGCCAAAAAGCCTACAGGCGTTTTGAGTCGTTATTGCTTCGACCTCTTCTACGCTTAGGCTTAAAATTTCCGCGACTTTTTCTACCACGAGTCTCGTAAATGCAGGCTCATTGCGCTCGCCGCGATGCGGATGCGGGGTTAGATATGGTGCATCCGTCTCGATTAAAAGGCGCTCTTGCGGAATTTGCGGTAAGATCTCAGCTAAGTTTTTTGCATTTTTGAATGTCAAAACTCCGCCGATACCGAAGTAAAATCCGTATTCGCTAAGACCTAGCAAAAGCTTGCTGGCATTGAAGCAGTGCAAAACACCGCCGCATAAATCGCCGGCACGATCTTTTAGAATTCCGAAGCTATCTTCGTTTGCTTCTCGGATATGGACTATAAGTGGTTTTTGAAGTTGTGTTGCTAGATCGATTTGTGAGATGAAGGCGTCTTTTTGGCGGGAGATTTCTAAGGCTTTGGTTTCCTTGCTCTCTTGCTGCTTAAGTCTGAAGTAATCAAGACCGCATTCGCCAACGCCCACGCATTTGGGATCGTCAGCATACCGCTTCAGCACCTCCATATCGAAAGAATCTATCTCGTATGGATGCACCCCTACGGCAAAATACACATTATCCCGTGCATGCGAAATTTTACATGCCTTATCTAGGTCTGCTACATCGGCACCGGGAATGATGATGCTGCGCACGCCTGCAATCGTGGCGCGCTCAATCACCGCGTCCAAATCAGCGTCGAAACTAGCATCGTCTAAATGGCAATGTGTATCTATAATCATAAAACTCACTTGATAAAATTTTTCGAAGCGGATTTTACGTCGTTTTGCAAAATCACACTTAAATTTAAATTAAACGCGGTATTGTAGCGAAAAATTTCAGATTTAAACTTAAGCTTAAAATTTCTTCAGCTTTGCCTTAGCTTTTTAGCGAATTCCAGGGCTTCTGCAGTAATCGTCTCGCCGCTTATCATACGAGCTAGCTCTGTTATTTTCTCATTTTCGCTTAATAATCTCACGCTAGATTTGCCGTTCGTTTTGCTTACTAAAAAGTGTGACGCAGCCTTTGAGCTAAGCTGCGGCTGGTGAGAGATCGCAAAAATTTGATAAAATTTTGAAATTTTTACCAGCACGTTTGCGATACTCATCGCCTCTTTTCCGCTTAAATTTGAATCAATCTCGTCTAAGATTAAAATTCCCTCGCCGTTATTTGTAAGCTCCAAGCTTGCCGCGATGAAAGCAAGGCGTAGGCGGTTCGTCTCGCCTGAGCTTAAATTTTTAAATTCCGTCTTGCACAAGCTGACGCAAATTTCGTCCGTGCCGCGCTCACTAAGAACCGCGGGTTTAAAACTAAGCTCCACTCCGTCCATATAAAGCTGCTTTAGATAGGAATTTATCAGATCCTCGAGCCGTTTTTTTGCGCCTTTGCGGGCCTCGCTGATTTTTTCAGCAAGGGTAGCGGTGCTTTCACTAAGGCGTTTAAATTCCGCCTGTAGCTTGGTTTTTTCAAAGCTTAATTGCTCGTAATGCTCAAGCTCTTTCTTGCGCGCTTCAAGCGTAGCTAAAGCCTCTTCTACGCTTCCGTAGCGCCTATTTAGCGCACTAAGAGCCTCGATACGATCTAAAATTTTCTCTATGTCGATGTTTTCGAGCTCATCTAAATTTAAACTTTCTTGCTTTAGCCGCAGCTCGTTCATCGCATCCTCAAAAAACGCGCTATCCAGTCCACTGAGGCTTAGCGCTTCGATGACGCTGCGTTCCAGCTCAAAAACGCCCTGTGCCCTAGCCCAAAGCTCCTCGATCTTATCTTTTTTGCTAAGCTTTTTTTTGATCTGCAAAAGCTTCTCATATTCGCCGATCTTAGGCGATACGCGCTCGATTTTTTCAATCTCGAAGCGAGCAAATTCCTTTAACTCCTCAATCTTGCGCTCTTGATCTAAAATTTCATCCAGCTGCTTTTTTGTACGGATAAATTCCGCAAAGGCGCTTTGAAGCTCCGATAGGCTTTGCGCGTGCACCGCATCTTTTTTCGCGGCGATAAAATCAAGTAGTTTTAGCAAGCTGTCGCTACTCATTTCGCCGGCGTTTTTCGCGCCTAAAAATTTCACGTATTCGCCGGCGATCGTGCTTAGATTTTTTTTCGAGACCGATTGGGAATTTATAAAGTATCGCAAGTTACGCTCTTTTAGGACGCGAAAAATATTTGGCGTATCGTTTATCAAGCCGAAATTTTCCATATCAAATTGATGCTCTACGTCCGCTTCTATGAGCTCAGCCTCGCATTCGTTAAGACCGAACACCGCTAAAATCGCGCCTATTAATACCGATTTACCCGCGCCGCTGATACCTGTAAATACGCTAAGTCCTGGGCCAAAACTAAGCTCGCTCTCGCAAAAACCCAGATTATTTTTAATATAAATTCTTTCTAGCATCCGCCGTGCCCCCATCTGAGTTTGGCTTTTAAAACGTCGAAATAATCGTAGCTTCTGCGTTTTATTAAATTTACCTTGGCGTGTGAAATTTTAGCGCTTACGCTGTGAAATTCCGCCATATCAAAAACGTCTTGTCCGTCGATGACGACGCTAACTTCGGAGCTTCCGGCGTTTTTGAAACTTACGAGATACTCTTTTGGAAGGATCAAAGGCCGCTGCGTCAGGCTATGCGAGCAGATTGGCGTGACGCAAAACACGTCGCACAGCGGATAGACGATAGATCCGTTCGCGCTCATATTATACGCGGTCGAGCCTACGGCGGAGCTTACGATCACGCCGTCGCCGTAGTAGGTGTTGAAATATTTTCTATTTAAAAACGCATCGATCTTCGCCATCGAGGATATGTGGCTGCGGGTGATTACGACGTCGTTAAATGCCGTCTTGCGGACGATTTTACCGCTGCCGTTTTCCAGTATCACTTCGAGTAAAAACGGGCGCTCGATCTCGTATTCGCCGCGCAAAAATTCCTTTAAAAATTTTGCGAATTCGCTAGGCTGCACGTCCGTTAAAAACCCGAGAGTGCCTGCGTTGATGCCCAAAATAAAGGCGTTTTTATCGCTCAGCAGCCTCGCAAGCCCGATGAGCGTGCCGTCGCCGCCGAGGCTGATTAAAAAATTGGTCTTTTTTAAAATTTCTGCAAGCATATACGGCTTAAAACCGAAAAATTCGGCGCTATCCTGCTGCATCAAAGGCTCGATGCCTTGCGCTTTTAAAATTTCGCAAATTTGCTCCACGACGGGGCTAATCTCTTCTGATTTTTTGGCTATTAGCCCCGCGAATTTAAGGTTTTTATGAATTTTGTTTTCCATAGTTTTATTTTATAAAAAATTAGCTTTGTAAAAGCAAAATTTAACTATACTTGCGTTTTACAAATAATTTTAAAGGAGTAAATTTGCGAAGTCATTATTGCGCCGATTTGAGTAAAAACGATATCGGCAAAAGTGTAACCGTGTGCGGCTGGGTAAATTCTTACCGCGACCACGGCGGCGTGATTTTTATAGATTTGCGCGACCGAAGCGGGCTTTTACAGCTAGTCTGTGATCCCAAAGATAGCCACTCGGCATACGAGGTAGCAAATACCGTGCGAAACGAATTCGTCCTAAAAGCCGTCGGCAAGATCCGAGCTCGCGGCGAAGGGCTGGAAAATCCAAATTTAAAAACCGGCGACATCGAAGTCGTAGTAGAAAGCTTAGAGATCGAAAATCCGAGCAAGCCGCTTCCTTTCGTAATCGGCGATAAAAGCGTCAATGAAGAAACGAAGCTGAAATACCGCTTTTTGGATCTACGCGCCGAGGGAAGCTTCGATAAATTTAAGATGCGCTCCAAGGCTGCGATCGCCGCGCGAAATGCTCTTGATAGGCTAGGCTTTGTGGAGGTCGAAACGCCGATCTTAACGCGCGCGACGCCTGAGGGCGCTAGGGATTATCTGGTGCCTAGCCGCGTATATCCGGGTAGCTTCTACGCGCTTCCGCAAAGTCCGCAGCTTTTCAAGCAGCTTTTGATGTGCTCGGGCTTTGATAAATACTTCCAGATCGCGCGCTGCTTTCGCGATGAGGACCTGCGCGCCGACCGCCAGCCGGAATTTACGCAGATCGATATCGAGATGAGCTTTAATACCCAGTACGACGTAATGAGCGTAGCCGAGGAGGTTTTAAAGGATATTTTTAAATCCTGCGGCCGCGAGATCGTTACCCCTTTTAGACATATGGAGTATAAGGACGCGATGGAGCTTTACGGCAGCGATAAACCCGATCTGCGCTACGATATGCCTTTCATCGACGTAGCCGATATTTTTGAAAAATCGAGCAATGAAATTTTTTCAAATTTAGCCAAAGACCGCAAAGCCAACCGCGTAAAAGCGCTCAAAGTCGAGGGCGGCGATCTGAAATTTAGCAAGCGCCAGATGCAGGGTTTTGAAGAATACGTGAAAAAATTCGGCGCGCAGGGACTTGCGTTCATTCAAGTAAAAGAGGACGGTCTAAAGGGGCCGCTGGTAAAATTCTTTGAAAAAAGCGAGCTGGACGAGCTCATCAAGCGCTGCGAGCTAAAGGTCGGCGACGTCGTATTTTTCGGCGCGGGTAAAAAGAAAATCGTGCTTGATTATATGGGCAGATTTAGAATTTTCCTTGCAAACGAGCTCGGTCTCATAGATCCGAACAGGCTTGAGTTTTTGTGGGTCGTAAATTTCCCTATGTTTGAGCAAAACGACGACGGCAGCTACTCTGCGATGCACCATCCTTTCACGATGCCGAACAATCCCGACGAGCCAGATTTGGAGGATATTACCTCGATTGCCTACGACGTCGTGCTAAACGGCATCGAACTTGGCGGCGGCAGTATCAGGATCCATAAGGCGGACATTCAAGAAAAGGTCTTTAGGCTGCTTAAGATCGAGCCTGCGGAGCAGAGGGAGAAATTTGGCTTCCTGCTCGATGCGCTAAGCTTCGGCGCGCCTCCGCACGGAGGTATCGCGATCGGCTTTGACAGGCTGATGATGCTGGTTACCGGCTCAAGCAGTATTCGCGAGGTTATCGCGTTTCCTAAAACGCAGCGCGCGCAGTGTCCGCTCACCAAAGCCCCTAGCGTCGTTACAGACGAGCAGCTTCGCGAGCTAGGTCTTAGGCTTCATAAGAAGGAGCAAAAATGAAAAGCCTTTTTTTAATCATCGGCGCTCCTGGCAGCGGCAAAACGACCGATGCGAGTATGATCGCTCAGATGAATCAAAGCATCGAGCACTACTCCACGGGCGATCTGCTACGCGCCGAGGTAGCAAGCGGCAGCGCTCTGGGCAGGCAGATAGATGGCTTCATTTCTAAAGGCAATCTCGTGCCGCTTGATATCGTCGTAAATGCTATCGTTAGCGCGATTAAAAGCTCGCCTAAAGACTTCATCATCATCGACGGCTATCCAAGGAGTGTCGAGCAGATGAATAAGCTAGACGAGGTGCTGCGAGGCGACGATGATGTAAATCTTAGCGCAGTCATCGAAGTGTGCGTTAGCGAGGAAATCGCCAAGGAGCGTGTTTTAGGACGCGCTCGCGGAGCAGACGATAACGAGGAGGTCTTTAAAAACCGCATGGCGGTATTTTCAGAGCCGATCGAGGATATCCGTAAATTTTACGGCGACGCGGGCGTATTTTACAGCGTAAACGGCGAGCGCACAGTCGAGGAGATCGTAGCGGACATAAACGCTATAATCGCTGCGCAGATCGAAAAATTAGGCTAGCGCGCTTGGATGGCGGCTTAAATTTAAGACGCGCTTTTTAGTACGAGTGCGCCTTTAAATTTATAGCTTGCCGTCGCGCTAAATAGCCAAATTTTAAGCGTAAATTTAAAAGCTCGCGCCGCAAATTTAATGCGAGCGTTAAATATGAGCGGCTTTTAAATTTAATGAAATTTCAGATCTGTTTGCGGATACAGAGATTAAAATTTAAGGATAGATATGGTTAGAAAATTTTTACTTAGCATGGCTTTATGTGCGGCTGCATTCGGCGCGGGCGGGTTTGTGCCAAGCGGCTCCGCGGCGCAAACTCAACCGTCAAGCGTCAAAGAAGCGCTTAAATTAAGAGATGATTCTTTTGTCACGATCGACGGCAGGATAAAATCTCAACTCAGACACGAGCATTATAGATTTGTGGATCAAAACGGCGATAGCATCGAGGTTGAGATCGATGATGACGTTTGGCGCGGCGTGAGCGTGGATGAAAATACGCTCGTGCGAATTAGCGGCGAGATCGACAAAGATTTTACTAAAACGACGATAGACGTAAAAAATATTAAAATTTTAAATTCTAAATAAAGGAAAACTATGGATCTTTCAAAGATAAAAGTGGGCTCAAACCCCGATAAAATCAACGCGGTAATCGAGATCCCTTACGGCTCTAACATCAAATACGAGATCGACAAAGCAAGCGGCGCGCTATGCGTAGATCGCGTGCTCTACGGCGCGATGTTTTACCCCGCAAATTACGGCTTCGTGCCCAATACCTTGGCAGATGACGGCGATCCTGCGGATATTTTGGTGCTAAACGAATACCCGCTTGCCGCCGGTAGTGTGATCCCGTGCCGCTTAATCGGCGTTTTGATGATGGAGGACGAAAGCGGAATAGACGAGAAGCTGCTTGCCGTGCCGGTTAGCAAGATCGATCCGCGATATGAAGGCATCAAAGGGGTCTCCGATCTGCCTAAAGCGACGCTGGATAAGATCAAAAATTTCTTCGAAACCTACAAGCTTTTAGAGCCGAATAAATGGGTCAAAGTGAAGGATTTCGCAGGCGCCGCGGAAGCGGAGAAAATCCTAGACAAAGCGATTAAGGCTTATAAATAATCCCTTTTTGCGCGCTCGGCGCTAAAATTTAATCAAATTTTGACCGATCAGTTCGGTCAAAATTTATCTTTAAATTTCAATTCTATAAATTTTCAAATTTTAAAATATTTTTAAATTCCGCGCAAATTTTACCTGAAGCCTGCGCTTGGTTTTTATCACTCGTTTTTCGGCGGCTAAGTAGTCTGGATTATTTAAATAAAATTTTTTAAAACTACATTGCGCGAAATGGCGCGACGGAGATCGGAGCTCTACAAGTTAACGGTAGAGAAATTTCGCGAGCTAAAGGCTTCATATAGACCGCAGTTAAAATTAAAATTCTCTATCTTGATTTTGAAAGAGACCGCAAACGTCATTGCAAAATTATAAAGCTGACATCATCACAGACAGAATCTTTTGGGTTGCCGCGTCACGTAAAATTTGAAATTTACACGCCACATAAAATTCGGAAATCTAAATGATACCAAATGATTTACTATAGCCATCCTTTTTAAATTTACTAATAAATCTATAAATTTTGATTCCAAAAGCTTTCGTTTTAATAAGACATCAAACACCTGGTTAAATTTTTAAAACTGAAACTCCCATGTGAGTTTATAGTTCCTACCCGGCGAGTAAAAGCGGTTGATGCCAAGTCCTGTTTCTTGATCTATCAGATTGCTAGTTCCAAAAGGCCTTATTGATCTGGCACTTTCCCAAGTGATATATTTGCGATCGGTTATATTATAAACGCCCGCTCGAAGCGTCAGATATTTGATCGGCTTGGCGTAGGTTACGAAATCGAGCGTCGTATATCCGCCGCTCCTCCATTCCACCTCGCTATTTCTTACGGGTTTGCCGTTTACGATTTTGCCGCCTAGATACTGCTCGTACCAATACATATTGTAGGTATCTCTCGCCTTTTTCGCAGCTACCGCAGTTACGAACAGATCCGCGCCGTATTTATCGCCCGGGCTTTGATAGCCTACGCTATAAACCGCCGTTCGCGGCTGGATCGCATTCATCGGCGTATCGGTTTTGCCGTGACCTATATCCATTCTGCCTTTTTGAATACTTAGCTTATATCCTATATGAAAGCCCTGTAGAGGCTGCCAAATTTGATCCAAAAATAGCTTCGATTCGATCTCTATTCCTCTAACCCTCGCTTTCGGACGATTTACGTTTTGATACACAGAGGCAGGCATTGTACTTCCACCGTTTCCATAAGGAAGCTGGAATTCCCCCTTATACTGTAAATCTATAAAATTCCTATAATCCGTTTGGAATAAATTCAATGTAACGAAGCTTGGAGAATTATGAAGCGTAAAGGCAATCTCTTTAGTCTTTGCCGTTTCTTTTTTCAAATCCAAATTCGGATATATCGAAAAATCAGGGTGCTGGAAAGTGAAGTAAATTTCGTCCGAAGTAGGCGCCCTAAATCCGTTTGCATATTTAAGTTGAAGTCTGAAAAAATCAAGTGGATCGATGCTTGTAGCTAAAGAATATGAATTTGCCGAATATTTTCTCTTCTGAGAAGCTAAATATACGGCGTTGGCTTCTGCATTTGCATTCTTATGCGCCTTTATCTCATCACTAGACGGCGTACCGGGAAGTGGAGTATAAGGAACAAACATTCCGATAAATAGATCAGTTGGAATTTTTGGCGTAACGCCTGGGGTATATGATGGATTGTGTTTAACCTTATCATACCTATAATTAAGATCAAAGGCTAAAACATCGTTTATACGAAAGTCATCTCCCACATAAAGCGCTCCGGTTTTGGTTTCAACCGGAATAAGGAAGCTAAAAGGATCATCCTCGTGACCGCAAGCGTTATTATAGGCAGAGGTATTGGTATATGATTGGCATTTATCTGGATACCAAGTGCCTAATATGGGAAACTTAGGATTAGTATTTCTAACTCCTGCAAAGTATTTAGCCCACCATTGTTTATTTTGAGGAGAATAACCCGCCCTATTTACCATACTTTTATCGCTTTTACTATAAAGCCCTCCATAACTTAAAGAGTGTTCTGTGCTTTTTATATGAAAGTCTTTTGTAAGATCAAGATTAAACTGCTTAGTATTGGTGTTTAAATCTCTATCCTTCCAGTTATTTTCTACGTATCCGTTTTGGCTAGGTAAAAGTATCTCATCCGAACCAACCGGTGATAATTTGCCGTAATTGCCTTTACTATAAGGCGTAGTTACTTTATTTATTGAATATGTTTTATATGTACCACTATTTGTATCAAAAAGAGTCATACCTTTAGAGCAATCATATTCATCACAATTGATATAGGCATCATCATTAGGTTTATAACTGCTATATGCATTCATATCTAATATATGGGATTCGTTTTTTGGATTATCCGGATCCGAAAAATCAAACTGGCTATCTACTAACGTAGGCATAAATCCCCACTTTAGCCATGTCTTTACTTCCCCTCCATATTTATCTACCATTTTTCCGTCTTCATTTATATGAAGACCGGATGGATTTGAATTTCCCGCGCAATTATCACCCTCGCAATACTCATCTGTTCTTGCTTTTAACTTAATATGTTGCTTGTTATAGCTAAATTTTAAGCTATCCCACAAAGGCGTTTCGTCGAAATTTTCGTAAGTGAACGAATAGTTTTTTCTTTCGCTCCTATCGTTGGTATGTCGTATATCGTTAGTCAATGCTCCCCAAGGAGTTTGCGTATTGTAAAGAGCAAATTGATTTGACCAATCTATTCCTTCCGATTTTATATTGGATTTATCGTATCCTAGGCTAAATCTATCAGTATCGGTAGGCTGAAAGCCAAATTTTACCAATGTGCTTTTTTTGTAAATTCTATAAGGATCAGGTTTTTCTCTAACCTTTCTGATGACGGTTGGGTCATAGTCTTTATATCCCCAGTTTTTTAGTTCATGTCCTTCTCTATCGGTGTGAATAGCCAAGAGATCAAACCATTTAAACCGAACTGCAGCTGCGTGGCTTTGCCAGTTTTGTCTATCCGCACTTTGATACCCGCGCTTAAACCCGTAATACCAATCCTTCTCCGTTAGATAATCTCTCGCATCCTTTGTCTCAAACGCTACTGAGCCACCTAGCGCGCCCGAGCCTCTTTTTACCGAATCTGCACCTTTAGTGATATCTACCTGTCTTACGTTTTCAACCTCAACGCCGTTTCTAGTGTTATTAAAGTTTCCATATCCTTCAAATAGATCTTTAAAACCTTACGAGCTTAACGTTTCTGCTTGGCGAAGTCCATCAATACTTATATCTACACGGTTTTCATCTACTCCGCGGATCGAATAACCACTAGCACCGAATCTTCCGCTTTCGACAACTGAAACGCCGGTTTCGTGACGAACCATATCTCTGCTATCGCTAACTTGCTCTTTGGCGAGTTGCTTGGCGCTCTTTTTAGTTTCGCCGACTTTTTTGGTAAGCGGGTCGCTTTCTACGTTTCCCGTAACATTGATCTGCCCTAAATTTTGGGAGCCACCTTCGCTATCATCCTGTGCAGCTAAAGTAGCCGCGCATAAACAAAGCGCCCCCCCCGCTGCAATAAAAAACCTAAATAAGCTCATTTTGATCCTTTTATAATACTATTTCTCATAGGCGTTATTAAAAAAAGCAGTATATT